>NZ_JBSFSB010000020.1:0-81940 GCF_053589535.1 Mycobacterium sp. NPDC003323 | reverse complement strand
CCTCGGGGTACTGGCCGGACCGTTGGTGCGTTCCTCCTACCGCGCCGGCAAGCTGTACGCCGAGGCCGCACGGGTCAGAGCCGCCGCCGGCGCATCGTAAACTTGTCGAATGGCGAAATCGCGTACCCCCGCCCAGACCAAGGCTGCCAAAGCCGAGGCGAAGGCCGCTCGTAAGGCCGCATCCAAGCAGCGTCGTAGTCAGCTGTGGCAGGCCTTCCAGATCCAGCGCAAAGAGGACAAGCGGCTGCTGCCGTACATGATCGGGGCGTTCGTCCTGATCGTCGGCGCCTCGATCGCGCTCGGCGTGCTGGCCGGCGGTTTCACCATGTACATGCTGATCCCGCTCGGCATCATCCTGGGCGCGCTGGTCGCCTTCATCATCTTCGGCCGTCGCGCCCAGAAGTCGGTGTACCGCAAGGCCGAGGGCCAGACCGGTGCCGCCGCGTGGGCGCTGGACAATCTGCGGGGACGCTGGCGGGTCACCCCGGGTGTCGCGGCCACCGGCCACTTCGACGCGGTGCACCGGGTGCTCGGCCGCCCGGGCGTGATCCTGGTCGGCGAGGGCTCGGCCAACCGGGTGAAACCGCTTCTGGCACAGGAGAAGAAGAAGACCGCACGGCTGGTCGGCGATGTGCCGATCTATGACTTCGTGGTCGGCAACGGCGAGGGCGAGGTGCCGCTGGCCAAACTGGAACGGCATCTGGGCAAGCTGCCGGCCAACATCACCGTCAAGCAGATGGACGCACTCGAGTCCAGGCTGGTGGCACTGGGCTCCAAGATCGGCCCGGCCGCCATGCCGAAGGGTCCGCTGCCCACCCAGGCCAAGATGCGCGGCGTCGGACGCACCGTCCGACGTAAATAGTCGTCGGCGCAAATATTGGCCTAGATTGCTCGCATGTGCACCGCATGCGACTGGGCCCCGCATTTCGCCGCGCTGAAGCCGAGTCGCCGCACGGTGCTGCGCGCCGCCACGGTCACCCTGGCCGTCGCGGCGACCGGGACATCGGCCGCCTGCTCATCATCGGAAACGACGCCCCCGGTCCCGGGCACCACGGCCGACTTCGTCTTTCACAACGGCCGCGTATACACCGTCGCCGGCCCCACGCCGTGGGCCCAGGCGGTGGCCGTCACCGGCGACACCATCAGCTACGTCGGTGACGACGCCGGGGCCACGGCGCTGGCCGGGCCCGACACCCGGGTGATCGACCTGGGCGGCAGGCTGCTGATGCCCGGTTTCGTCGAGGGCCACACCCACCCCTTCCTCGGCGCGTTCCTGACCTCCGGCGTCGACCTGCAGGTCCCGACGCTGACCGAGGCGCTGGACGCCATCGATGCCTACGCCAAGGCCAACCCGACCGGCGCCGTGCGGGGATTCGGTTGGCGCGTCGACATGTTCGGCCCGCAGGGCCCCACCCGCGCGGACCTTGACCGGGTGCTGCCCGACCGGCCCGGGTTCTTCTTCGCCATCGACGGGCACAGCCTGTGGGCCAACAGCACGGCGCTGGAGATGGCCGGCGTCGGCCGCGACACCCCGGACCCGGTACCCGGATTCAGCTACTACGCCCGCGATGAGAACGGCGAGCCGACGGGTTACGTCCTGGAGGTCAACGCCGTGCTCGGCCTGGTCGATGCCGTCGAGCCGATCTCGCCCGAGACCATGGGCGCCCTTGTGCAGGGCTGGCTGCCCAAGGCGTCGGCGGCCGGCATCACCTCCGTCTTCGATGCGGGGGTGCCGCCCATCGGCGACGACCAGGCCGCGATCCTGCGGCTCTACACCGACCTCGAGCGGCGCGATCAACTGCCGTTCCGGGTGGTCGCGTCCTACTCGGTGCGCACCACCCCGATCGAGGGCACCGTCGAGAAGTTCGCTGCGGTGCGTGACGAGGTCACCGGAGAGCTGGTGTCGGTAAGCGTCGTGAAGATCATCGGCGACGGCACTCAGGGCGGTTACACCGCCTGGCTCATCGAGCCCTACGCCGACAAGCCCGAATCGACGGGCGCCTCCCCATTCACCGAGGAGCAGTGGCACCGGCTCGTCGGCGATGCCGACGCCGCGGGTGTCGACGTGCACATCCACGCCTGCGGTGAACGGACCGTCCGGGTGGGGCTGGACGCCATCGAACGTGCCATCGCGGCCAACCCGCCGCGCGACCGGCGCCACACCATCGCGCACCTGGTGTACGTCGAGGACGTCGACGCGCCACGCTTCGCGGAATTGGGGGTCACCGCGCAGTTCTCGGCGAACTGGATGTCCGCCGACCCGGACACCATCGAGAACATGGGAGCCCGCTACGGGGCGCCGCGCAAGGATCTGCTCTACCGGCCGCAGGCTGTGCTGGGCTCCGGTGGTCACATCTCACTGGGCACCGATTGGCCGGCGGCCGGGTACTTCTCCACTTACAAGCCGCTGGACTCGATCCAGATCGGGGTGACCCGGCAGCTGATCGGGTCGGCGGATGCCGCGGTGCTCACACCGGCCGAAGAGAAGCTGACCGTCGGGCAGGCCGTGCACGCCAACACCCTCGGCGCGGCGTATCAGATCCGGCTCGACGACCGGGTCGGCTCGGTGGAGGTCGGCAAGCGCGCCGATCTGATCACTCTGGACCGCAACATCTTCGAGATCGATCCGCACGACATCCACACCGCGAACATCACCATGACGATGATGAACGGCCGGATCCGGCACGAGACCGGTTAGCGCCGCACGACCGCCGTCTTGGTCGCCAGGTCGTGCAGGCTGCGCTGGTCGGAATCGGTGAACAGGGCGGGAATCACCAGGACGATCAGCAAGTTGCGGACAAGGGCACGGCCAAGTCCCACATGCTCGCGGTTGTCGACCGACGCCACCGTCAGCCCGAGCGCGAACTGACCTGGTGTGAATCCGAATAGTCGTACCGCAGCCACGCCGAGCACGAACCACAGCACGAACTGGGTTGTCTGCAGGTCGTAAATCGGGCCGAGGCCGATCGCAACGAGCAGGGCAGCGAGTCCGACCGCGACGAGCCAGTCCACCAGAATCGCGCCAAGCCGTCGACCGAACCCTGCGATCGAACCTGAACCGCTCTGTGGCAGCCCCAAGCGGTGTCCTGGGTACTCGTCGTTGGGGGCCCCTGAATTCGAGGGTTCCGGTCCGGACAACCAGGATGAGATTCCGCGGGCCATGGCCCCCAGCATAGGACGGGGGCATTGCGTAACTTCTACGCAACATATGGTTGACGACCGTGCAACATGGTGTCCATAGCGTCAACGCGCGGGTCACCAGAAAAGGAGAACTTGTAGTGGCAGAAAAGACCTCCGACGACATCTTCAAGCTGATCAAGGACGAGAACGTCGAATACGTCGACATCCGTTTCTGCGATCTGCCCGGTGTCGTCCAGCACTTCTCGATCCCGGCGGATGCGTTCGACGAGAGCGTGTTCGAGGACGGCCTGGCCTTCGACGGCTCCTCGGTGCGCGGCTTCCAGTCGATCCACGAGTCGGACATGATGCTGCTGCCCGATCCCGCCACCGCGCGTATCGACCCGTTCCGTGCCGCGAAGACGCTGAACATGAACTTCTTCGTGCACGATCCGTTCACCCGTGAGGCCTACTCGCGCGACCCGCGCAACGTCGCCCGCAAGGCGGAGAACTACCTGATCAGCACCGGCATCGCCGACACCTGCTACTTCGGCGCCGAGGCCGAGTTCTACATCTTCGACTCGGTGAGCTTCGACTCGAAGATCAACGGCACCTTCTACGAGGTCGACTCGGAGTCGGGCTGGTGGAACAGCGGCGAGCCCTACGAGGCCGACGGCTCCCCCAACCGCGGGTACAAGGTCCGCCCCAAGGGCGGCTACTTCCCCGTCGCGCCGTATGACCACTATGTCGACCTGCGCGATGAGATGGCCACCAACCTGATCAACGCCGGGTTCACCCTGGAGCGCGGCCACCACGAGGTCGGTACCGCCGGCCAGGCCGAGATCAACTACAAGTTCGACACGCTGCTGGCCGCGGCCGATGACGTGCTGCTGTTCAAGTACATCATCAAGAACACCGCATGGAAGAACGGCAAGACCGTCACCTTCATGCCGAAGCCGCTGTTCGGTGACAACGGGTCGGGCATGCACGCCCACCAGTCGCTGTGGAAGGACGGCAAGCCGCTGTTCCACGACGAGTCCGGTTACGCCGGCCTGTCGGACATGGCCCGTCACTACATCGGCGGCATCCTGCACCACGCCCCGTCGCTGCTGGCGTTCACGAACCCGACGGTGAACTCCTACAAGCGCCTGGTCCCGGGCTACGAGGCGCCGATCAACCTGGTCTACAGCCAGCGCAACCGCTCGGCCTGTGTGCGCATCCCGATCACCGGCAACAACCCCAAGGCCAAGCGCCTGGAGTTCCGTTGCCCGGACAGCTCGGGCAACCCGTACCTGGCGTTCGCGGCCATGCTGATGGCCGGTATCGACGGCATCAAGAAGAAGATCGAGCCGCTGGCCCCGGTCGACAAGGACCTCTACGAGCTGCCGCCGGACGAGGCCGCCAACATCCCGCAGGCCCCGACCCAGCTGTCGGCGGTGATCGACAAGCTCGAAGAGGATCACGAATACCTCACCGAGGGTGGCGTGTTCACCGAGGATCTGATCGAAACCTGGATCTCCTACAAGCGGGAGAACGAGATCATGCCGATCCAGATCCGCCCTCACCCGTACGAGTTCAGCCTGTACTACGACGTGTAATCCGTCGCGAGCAGTCCCCCGCAAGCGGGAGGTACCCCCAACAAAAGTGCCCCAAATCTTCGGATTTGGGGCACTTTTGCGTCTGCTCGGCTCTTGTTCGTAAGTCGGCACCTGTCTCATGGACTGGGTAGGGTCCTCAGACATGATCAATCTGTCCGATCGCCTCAACGCGGCGGCACCGGCGGTGCTGAGCCTTGTCCGAATCGTTTTCGGCTTCCTGTTCACCGCGTTCGGTACCTCCAAGATGTTCGGCTGGCCGATCGCGATGGCGATGCCCACCGGATCCTGGCCCGGTTGGTATGCGGGGCTCATCGAACTGGTGGCAGGACTGCTGATCATGGTCGGCTTGTTCACCCGCCCCGCGGCGTTCCTCGCCTCCGGCACGATGGCCGTCGCCTACTTCTGGCAGCACCAACCGATGGGTCTGTGGCCGATCGTGCCGCCCGAGTACGGCGGCAACGGCGGGCTGGAACCCATCCTGTTCTGTTTCGTGTTCTTCCTGCTGGTGTTCACCGGCGCCGGCCCGTACTCCCTGGACCGGCTGCGAGGTCGGACACCGAGCACTAGCCACTAAGCGGACCGCAGTCCTATTATCTGATCATGGTATCGACCGATATGGACACCACGCTCTCGAAGTTCGCGCCCGTCGTGCTCTCGGCCTTCCGGATCGTCTTCGGACTGCTGTTCACCGTGCACGGCACCCAGAAGCTCTTCGGCTTCCCCACCGCCACGGAGAGCGGCACCGTGCCCGTCGGCACCTGGCCGTACTGGTACGCCGGCGTCCTGGAACTGGTGCTCGGCCTGCTGATCCTGACCGGTCTGTTCACCCGCATCGCGGCGTTCATCGCCTCCGGCGAGATGGCCTACGCCTACTTCACCGCACATCAGCCGAAGGCCCTGTGGCCCATCGACAACGGCGGTGAGCTCACGGTGCTCTACTGCTTCGCGTTCCTGCTGCTGGTGTTCATCGGTGGCGGGTCGATCGCGCTGGAGCGCGTCATCAGACGCCGGGCCTGACTCAGACCGCCGGCCGCGCCCAGGCCGGCATGATGAAGATGCCCTCGGCCTCCACCGTCACGCCCTCGGCATCCAGGATCTGACCGCGGGCGAAGGCCTTGATCCCCTCGGTGCGATCCACCCAGGCCTCCGCGCGCAGCGGACCGAGCGGGGTGCCGCGCAGGTATTTCAGCGTGAGTGTGCCGGTGAACCGAGGTTTGACCAGCCCCTCGCTGGCGACCTCGCCGAGAATGTGGTCGAGCACCAGCGCACAGATGCCGCCGTGCACCCGGCCCGGCGGCCCCTCGTACGGCGCACCGAGGGTGAATTCCGTCCAGCACCGCCCGTCGTCGGTGTGCTCGATGGTCAGCGGCGGCGCGATCGCATTGCGCAGCCCGATCGCCGGGTCGGCCCAGGTGATCGGCCGCCCTGTGACCGCGTGCCGCACGGTTCGCGGGCCGTCGTGCTGCTCTCGTTCCAGCGCCTCGGTGACGGCCTCGATGGCCGCCTGGGCGCGGCGGACGGTCTCGGCGTCGGCACCGGTCCGGATGCTGACATCGACGAGTTTGCGGACCGCGGCCGTCAGCGGCTCGTACAGCGCCCGTTGACGGTCATGCTCGTCGGCGCTGATCTCGGCGAAGGGCTGCATGTCTAACCTCCGAAAACGTTGCGCACCACGGTCTTCGCTCGACGCGTGACCCGCAGGTAGTTGTCCAGGAACTCGCCGCCATCGCCGTTGGGCCAACCGGCCGCGGCCGCTACGGCGTTGAGCTGACGGCCCGGACCCGGCAGCTGGTCGGTGGCCTTTCCGCGCACCAGCACCAGCGCATTGCGGGCTCGGGTCGCGGTCAGCCAGGCCTCGCGCAACTGCGCGATATCACCTTCGGCCAGCAGCTCGGCGGCACCGATGGCGTCGAGGGTGGCCAGCGTGGAGGTGTTGTGCAGCGCCGGGATCTCGTGGGCATGGCGCAGCTGCATCAGCTGCACCGTCCACTCGATATCGGCCAGCCCGCCGCGGCCGAGCTTGGTGTGGGTGTTCGGATCGGCCCCGCGCGGCAGCCGCTCGGCATCGACACGCGCCTTGACCCGGCGGATCTCCTGCACCGCCTCGGCGGACACCCCGCCGGCCGGGTACCGGGTCTTGTCGGCCAGCAGCAGGAACCGTTCACCGAGTTCCAGATCGCCGGCCACCCGATGCGCGCGCAGCAGCGCCTGGATCTCCCAGGGCTGCGCCCATTGCGAGTAGTACGCCTCATAGGAGGCCAGCGTCCGCACCAGCGGACCGTTGCGACCCTCCGGCCGCAATCCGGTGTCGACCTCCAAAGGTGGATCGGCACTGGGTGTTCCGAGCAGCGCGCGCACCTGCTCGGCGATCGACACCGCCCATTTGACCGCCGCCGATTCCTCGGCGCCGTTGGCGGGCTCGCAGACGAACATGACGTCGGCGTCGGAGCCGTAGCCGAGCTCACCGCCGCCGAGCCGGCCCATGCCGATGACCGCGATCTTCGCCGGCGGGCCGCCCTCGGGGGATTTGTCGCGGATCACCACATCGAGTGCGGCCTGCAGCACCGCCACCCAGATGGAGGTCAACGCCCGGCAGACATCGGTCACCTCGAGCATGCCGAGGAGATCGGCCGAGGCCACCCGCGCCAACTCGTGACGGCGCAGCGTGCGCGCCGCGGCGATGGCGCGGGCCGGATCCTGGTAGCGGGCGGCCGAGGCGACCAGGGCACGTCCGACGGTGTCGGGATCGGCATCGAGCAGCTTGGGTCCCGACGGTCCGTCGGCGTAGAGCTTGATCACCTCCGGCGCCCGCATCAACAGTTCGGGAATGTAGGCCGAGGTGCCCAGCACCCGCATGAGTCGTTTGGCGACCGCCCCCTCGTCGCGCAGGGTCGACAGATACCAACGCATCTCGCCGAGTTCCTCGCTGATCCGACGGTAGGACAGCAGACCGGCGTCCGGATCGGGGGTATCGGACAACCATTCCAGCAGCGTCGGCAACAACACCTGCTGCACCCGGCCGCGCCGGCCGTTCTCGGCGGTCAGCGCGGCGAGGTGGGTCAGCGCGCTCTGCGGGCCCTCATAGCCGAGCGCGGCCAGCTGACGTTCCGCCGACTCGGTCGACATCACGTCCGAGATACCCGGCGTGCCAACCGATTCCAGCAGCGGCTGGTAGAAGAGCTTGGCGTGCAGGCGGGACACCCGGTGGTTCTGGCGTTTGAGTTCGTTGCGCAGCACGCCGAGCGCGTCGTGCTGGCCATCGGGACGCATGTGCGCGGCGCGGGCCAGCCAGCGCAGCGACTCCTCGTCATCGGGCTCGGGCAACATATGGGTGCGCTTGAGCCGCTGCAGCTGCAGCCGGTGCTCCAGCAGCCGCAGGAACTCATAGGAGGCGGTCAGGTTGGCGGCGTCGTCGCGACCGACGTAACCACCGCTGCCCAGTGCGGCCAGTGCGTCGACGGTCGAGGCGACATGTAACGAGTCATCGGTGCGTCCGTGCACCAATTGCAGGAGCTGCACCGCGAATTCGACGTCGCGCAGGCCGCCGGTGCCCAGTTTGATCTCGCGTTCGCGCACCCCGGCCGGCACCAGTTCCACCACCCGACGGCGCATCGCCTGCACGTCGGGGACGAAATCCGCGCGCTCACAGGCGGTCCACACCATCGGCATCAACGCCTCGATATAGCGCGCCCCGAGTTCGGGATCCCCCGCCGCCGGGCGCGCCTTCAGCAGTGCCTGGAATTCCCAGGTCTTGGCCCACCGTTCGTAGTAGGCGATATGGGATTCCAGCGTGCGGACCAGTTGGCCCTGTTTGCCTTCCGGTCGCAGCGCGGCGTCGACCTCGAAGAAGGTCTCCCCGGCGAACCGCATCATCTCCCCGGCCACTCGGGTGGTGATCGCGTCGGCGTTCTCGACGACGAAGATGACATCCACATCGCTGACGTAATTCAGTTCGCGGGCACCACATTTGCCCATGGCGATCACGGCGATCACCGGTGCGGGGGTGTCATCGCCGCAGACCGTCTTCTCGGCGATGGTCAGCGCGGCGGCCAGGGCGGCATCGGCCAGGTCGGACAGGTGCTCACCGACGGTGCTGAACTGCAGCACCGGTTCGTTCTCCACCGTCGGCGCCAGATCCAGGGCGGCCAACACCAACAGGTGATCGCGGTACAGCGTCTTGAGCTCCAGGCCGGCGAGACGCAGGTCGGTGATCGCGCGGGCTTGGGCGATGAATGTCTCGCGCAGCTGCTCGGCGGACGGCAACGCGACCCGGCCGGCGAGCAGGCGCCAGGAGAGCGGGCGCGCCACCAGATGATCACCCAGGGCCAGTGAACCGCCCAGCACCGCGAACAGCCGGCCGCGCAGCGACTTGTCCTCGAGCAGTGCCCGATTCAGTTCGTCCCAGTCGCCTTCGAGCGCGTCGGCCAGCCGGACCATGGTGCGCAGCGCGGCATCGGCGTCGGGTGCGCGCGACAGCGACCACAGCAGTTCGACATGGTCGTCGGTGTTCCAGCCGAGCCGGTCCAGGTCCGCGCGGGCGGTCAGCTCGACGAGACCCAGCCGGCCGACACCGGGCAACTTCGGTCGTTGCGTCGCTGGTTTGGGCACCCTCTCAAGCTACAGCGACAGGTAGTTCTTCAACTCGAACGGGGTGACGGTGCTGCGGTAGTTCTCCCACTCGGTGCGCTTGTTGCGCAAGAAGTAGTCGAAGACGTGCTCCCCCAACGCTTCTGCGACCAGTTCGGAGGTCTCCATCTCGGTCAGCGCCACGCCGAGGCTGCCGGGCAGTTCCTTGTAGCCCATGGCGCGCCGTTCCTCCGGCGTCAGGATCCAGACGTTGTCCTCGGCCTGCGGGCCCAGCACGTAGTTCTTCTCGATACCGCGCAGACCGGCGGCCAGCAGCACCGCGAACGTCAGATACGGGTTGCACGCCGAGTCGGGGCTGCGCACCTCGACGCGTCGCGAGGACACCTTGTGCGGGGTGTACATCGGCACCCGGACCAGCGCCGAGCGGTTGGCCGCACCCCAGGACGCGGCCGTCGGCGCCTCGCCGCCGTGCACCAGTCGCTTGTAGGAGTTCACCCACTGATTGGTGACGGCGCTGATCTCGTTGGCATGCTCCAGGATGCCCGCGATGAACGACTTGCCGACGTCGGACAGCTGCAGCGGGTCATCGGGGCTGTGGAAGGCATTGGTCTCACCCTCGAACAGGCTCATGTGGGTGTGCATCGCCGATCCGGGATGCTCGGCGAACGGCTTGGGCATGAACGACGCGCGCACGCCGTCACCGAGGGCCACCTCCTTGACCAGGTAGCGGAAGGTCATCACGTTGTCGGCCATCGACAGCGCGTCGGCGTAGCGCAGGTCGATCTCCTGCTGCCCGGGCGCACCCTCGTGGTGGCTGAACTCCACCGAGATGCCCATCTGCTCCAGGGCGTCGATGGCGTGCCTGCGGAAGTTCGGGGCCGAATCGTGCACGGCCTGATCGAAATAACCGCCGTTGTCGGCCGGGATCGGCGGCGTGCCGTCATCGGGGCCGGGCTTGAGCAGGAAGAACTCGATCTCGGGGTGCACGTAGCAGGAGAACCCGAGGTCGCTGGCCTTGGCGAGCTGGCGGCGCAGCACATGCCGCGAGTCCGCCCACGACGGGGAACCGTCGGGCATGGTGATATCGCAGAACATCCGCGCCGAGTGGTGCCGGCCCGCGCTGTCCGACCACGGCAGCACCTGGAAGGTGGACGGATCGGGCCGGGCGACCATGTCCGCTTCCGACACCCGGGCGAAGCCCTCGATTGACGAACCGTCGAACCCGATGCCCTCTTCGAACGCACCCTCGAGTTCGGCGGGCGCGATCGCGACCGACTTCAGGTACCCGAGCACATCGGTGAACCACAACCGGACGAACCGGATATCGCGTTCCTCCAGCGTGCGCAGCACAAATTCCTTCTGGCGGTCCATGCTGGAAGCCTAGGTACCGGCTGTTAAATCTGTGTTACGCGGCCGAGTCCGCGATGCGCCGAATCCGTCAGCACCGCAGACCCGGCGCCGGCTGCGCCAGGTCGGTGAAAAACGCCAGTACCGCGGTGTCGACGCAGGCGTCACCGTTGAACACCACGGTGTGCTGGCTGCCGTCGAACGTCACCAGCGGGGCCTGCAACTGCTGGGCCAGATTCACCCCGGCTTGATACGGGGTGGCGGGGTCGCGGGTGGTCGACACCACGATCACCTTGCCCGGCCCCGGTGACACGGCGGCGCGGGCGTGACCGGAGGCGGGCACCGGCCACAGCGCGCAGATATCGCGGGGCGCCTGCCCCGTGAAGGTGCCGTACTCCAGGAACGGGGCGGCGGCCCGGACGCGTCGGTCGGCCTCGGCCCACACGGCAGGGTCGGTCGGGTATTGCGCGTCGAGACATCGAATCGCGGTGAACGCATCCTGCTGATTGGTGTAGCGGCCGGCCGCGTCGCGGTTGAGGTAGTCATCGGCGAGCATCAACAGGTCACCGGCGTCGGTGCCGCGGCGCAGGCCGAGCAGCCCGCTGGTCAGATAGGGCCAGTACCGCTTCGAGTAGAGCGCGTTGGCGGTCCCGGTGATCGCATCGGCATAGCTGAGCCCGCGCGGGTCGGAGGTGGCGCCGGGACGCTGCACCAGCGGGTCGATCAGTTCGTGATAGCGGGTGACGAACAGGGCGGGGTCGGTCCCCAACGGGCAGTCGGCCGACCGCGCGCAGTCCGTCGCGTATTCGTCGAATGCGGCCTGGAAGCCGGCCAGCTGCGCGATGTTCTCGTCGATCGGGTCGGCCGCGGGGTCCAGCGCGCCGTCGAGCACCATGGCCCGCACCCGCTCCGGATAGCGCTCGGCGTAGGCGGTCCCCAGCTCGGTGCCATAGGAGAACCCGAGATAGTTCAGCTGCTCATCACCCAGCGCCGCGCGCACCGCGTCCATATCGCTCGCGGCCGTCACGGTGCCGAGGTCGGCCAGGAACTGCGGCCCCATCTTGTCCAGGCAGGCCTGCGCGAACCAGCGGTGCAGACCCTCGATGTGGGCGATCCCGGCGGGGCTGTAGTCGGCCATCGGTTCGCGCCGATAGGCGTCGAACTCGGCATCGGTGCGGCAGCGCAGTTGCGGGGTCGAGTGCCCGACACCGCGCGGGTCGAAGCCCACCAGATCGAAGCGCCTGCCCAGTTCGGTGTCGGCCAGGGCGGTCCCCATATCAGCGACGGTGTCGACGGCCGAGGCGCCCGGCCCGCCCGGGTTGACCAGCAGTGCGCCGATGCGCTGACCCGATGCCGGGACCCGGATGACGGCCAGTTGGGCGCCGTCGACGGCGACGGTGGCGCATTGCGCCGTCCCGATCACCGGTCGGTCACCGAGGAATTGTGCGCAGTTGCCCCACACCACGGCCGCCTGCGCCGGAATCGCCGGCAGGCCGGCCACCACCAGCAGGGCCAGCAGCATCGCGAAAAGTCTGCCCGCCAGCCACATGTCGGTCATGCTCGCACGCGCCGCGCGTCGTCTCCGAGCACGAACCGGCGCGGAGATCAGACGGTGACGCAGCCGTGACCTTCAGCGGTGGTGGTCTAGCAGCGGGTGCCCTCGGGCGGGACGACGACGTCGATCAGGTACTCGGCCGAGATGTCGTCGACGCATTCGTTGCCCTGGAAGACGACGGTGTGCTGGGTGCCCTCGTAGGTCAGCAGCGTGCCACCGAGCTGGCGGGCCAGGTCGACACCGGCCTGATACGGGGTCGCCGGGTCGTTGGTGGTCGAGACCACCAGCGTCGGCGGCATGTTCTCGACGCTCAGCTCGTGCGGCTCTGAGGTCGGCGGCACCGGCCAGAACGCACACGTGCCCAGGGGCGCGTTGCCGGTGAAATCGCCGTAGCTCATGAACGGGGCGACCTCGCGGGCCTGGCGGTCCTGTTCGATGATCGCCTCTCGATCGGTGACCGGCGGTTCGTCGACGCAGTTGACCGCGATCCGGGCGTCCGTCGAATTGTTGTAGTGCCCGTTGGCATCTCGACCCATGTACAGGTCGGACAGGGCCAGCATGGTGTCACCGCGGCCGGCGCGTAGTTCGGTGAGCGCATCGGTGAGGTGGCGCCACAGGTTCGGTGAGTACAGCGGCAGGATGGTGCCCACGAGGGCGTCGCCATAGCTCAGGCCGCGCGGGTCCCGGGTCTCGGCGGGGTTCTCGACCAGGGGCTCGACCATTGACTTGTACACATCGGTCGCCTTGGCCGGATCGGTGCCCAGCGGGCAGTCCGGGTCCTGGGCGCAGTCGGCGGCGTAATCGTCGAAGGCAGTCTGAAATGCCTTCGCCTGCCGCAGGTCTGCCTCCAGCGGGTCGGCGTTGGGGTCCACGGCGCCGTCGAGGATCATGGCGCGCACCTTGTCACCGCCGAACAACTCGGCGTAGGTGGCCCCGATCCGGGTGCCATAGGAGAAGCCCAGATAGGTCAGCTTCTCGTCGCCGACGGCCTCGCGCATGGCGTCGAGATCCCTTGCCACGTTCTCGGTTCCGATATTGGCCAGGAACTCCTCGCCCATCTTCTCCACGCAGCGGTCGACGAACGCCTGCGTTTCGGACTCGATATGGGCCACGCCCTCGTCGGTGTACTCGACCACCGGGTCGGCGCGCAGCCGGTCGTTGTCCTCATCGGAGTTGCACCACAGTGCCGGTTTGGACGCCGCGACACCGCGCGGATCGAAGCCGACCAGGTCGAACCGCTCCCGCACCGCCGGTGGCAGGCTGCCGACCAGGGAGGCCGCGGCCTTGACGCCGGACTCGCCGGGCCCGCCCGGATTGACGAACAGCGAGCCGACCTTCTCACCGGTCGCCTTGATGCGCAGCATGGCGATCTGTGCGACGTCACCGTCGGGGTTGTCGTAATCGACGGGCACCGAAAGCATCCCGCATTCGGCGCCGGTGGGGATCTGCGACTCCCCCGCGCCGGCCTCGCACGGCGCCCACTGCACGGGCGTGCCCGGACGGGGTGCGGACAGCACGGCACGGCCGTCGACGACATTGCTGCATCCGGAGACCAGCAGCACCGTCATGGAGGCCGCGAGAATCCCGCGCGTGAGGTTCATGGCAGACCATGCTGCCATGCGTCGATATCGCGGCAGGTGAGGCTACCTGGGCGCGTTCAGCAACTCGTCGAGTTCGAGGCTGAAGTCGTCGGCCATCTCCCACAGGTCGGGCAGCAGTTCCGGGCAGGAGATGATGCCGACGTCCAGTTTGCCGCGCAGCGACATCACGGTGATGTTCAGGCCGGAGCCGTGGAAGATCGGCCCGAGTGGATACATGGCCTTGACCTCACAGCCCAACAGGTACAGCGGCACCTGCGGGCCGGGAACGTTCGACACCACCAGGTTGTGCACCGGCGCGGCGGCCGAGAGCTTGCTACGGGCGTACACCCGCATGGCCACCCCGAACACCGCGGGCGCGGCGAACTGCGTCCAGTCCTGCAGCAGGGTCGCCCCGATGGCCGAGCTGTGTTGCTTGGCCACCGAATTCGCCTCGGCGATCGCGATCAGCCGCTCGGCGGGGTCGGCGATGTTGGTGTGCAGCGAGGAGAACATCCCCGAGACCTGATTGCGTCCCGGCCGATCGGACTTGTCGTGCACCGACACCGGGATCATCGCCACCAACGACGACTCGGGCAGCTCGTCGCGGTCGAGTAGAAACCTGCGCAGCACACCGGAGACCAGTGCCATCACCACATCGTTGACCTTCACCCCGAACCGGTCCTTGACCGTCTTGACATCATCGAGGTCGAGCTCGGCGAACGAAATGTTGCGGTGCCCAGTCACATTCGCGTTGAACGCGGTCTTGGGCGCGGCGAACGGGGCCGCCATGGTCAGGCCCTTGGTCGCCCGGCGCGCGGTGTCGACGACGGTCGACACCGTCGAGGGCAGCACATTGGCCAGTCTCAGCGGGCGGGTGACGAACTTGACCGCCCCGGTGATCGCGATCTCCAGTTCGGTGGCGCCGCCCACCCCGGCCACCGGGTCCGGTGGCGGCGCGTCGGGTTCGGTGGTGCACAGCGCCGACATCAGGTTCGCACCGGTGACCCCGTCGACGGCGGCGTGATGGACCTTGGTCAGCAGGGCCAGTCGTCCACCCGAGTGCGCGTCGGTGCCCGCAACGTTCTCGATGACCCACATTTCCCACAGTGGCCGGCTGCGATCCAGCGGTAACGACGCGATGTGTCCGCAGATCTCGGACAGTTCGACCCGGCCGCCCGGTGCGGGCAGGCCGATGCGGTGCAGGTGCCGCTGGACGTCGAAGTCCTCGTCCTCGACCCACACCGGGTGGTCCAGGTTCAGGCGGCTGTCGGCGAGCTTCTCGCGGAACTGCGGCAGGGCCTTGATCCGCATGCCCAGTTCGTCGCGCAACCGGTCGAAGGTGTAGCCGCCGGGCACGGTGGAGGTGTCCAGTTCCAGGATCGAGCAAACATGCAGCGGCTGCGCGGCCGTCTCGAGGTACAGGAAGCTGGCGTCGAGTCCGCTGAGCCGTTGCATGCAGCCGATGGTAGGGCCGGTGGGTCCGGGTGTGAGCAAATCCACTCAACAGGGCGTTCACCCGGGTATGCCTTCGGTGGCAGACTCGAGTACGTCAGAAGACCCGGGGACCGCCCAGCGGCCACGAGGATCTACCCGACAACCACATATTGAGGACACAGATGTCTGAGCAGTCCGTTTATGGTGCCACGAATACCCCGGCGACCCGGACCAAGGTACGCACCCATCACCTGCAGAAGTGGAAGTCCGAAGGCCACAAGTGGTCGATGCTCACCGCCTACGACTACTCCACCGCGCGCATCTTCGACGACGCCGGAATTCCGGTGCTGTTGGTCGGTGACTCGGCCGCCAACGTCGTCTACGGCTACGACACGACCGTGCGGGTCACCATCGAGGAACTGATCCCGTTGGTCAGCGCCGTCGTTCGCGGCGCCGCGCATGCCCTGGTGGTGGCCGATTTGCCGTTCGGCAGTTACGAGCGCGGCGTCGATCAGGCGTTGGAGACGGCGACCCGGTTCATGAAGGAGACCGGTGCGCACGCGGTGAAGCTGGAGGGTGGCGAGCGGGTGGCCCCGCAGATCGCCGCGCTGACCCAGGCCGGCATCCCGGTGATCGCGCATATCGGGTTCACCCCGCAGAGCGTGAACGGGCTCGGCGGGTTCCGGGTGCAGGGCCGCGGCGACGCCGGCGACCAGACCATCCATGATGCGATTGCGGTGGCCGAGGCCGGCGCGGTGGCCGTGGTGCTGGAGATGGTGCCCGCCGAGCTGGCGACGCAGATCACCGGCAAGCTGACCATCCCCACCATCGGCATCGGTGCGGGGCCCAACTGCGACGCCCAGGTGCTGGTGTGGCAGGACATGGCCGGGCTGACCTCGGGCAAGACCGCCAAATTCGTGAAGCGGTTCGCCGATATCGGCACCGAGCTGCATCGCGCCGCGGTCCAGTACGCCGATGAGGTGGCCGGCGGGGTGTTCCCCGCCGAGGAGCACTCCTACTAGCCGCTCAGGCCTTTTGTTCGGCTCCGCCGAACGCCGGCGCTCGTTTCCCCAGGAACGCCGCGACGCCTTCTCTACCATCGGCGGACGAGGCGTTCGCGGCGATATGGCGGGCCTCGTGTTCCAGCTGCGCCTCGTAACCGGCTGAATAGCTGGTCACGAGCAGTTGCTTGACCGCCGAGTTGGAGCCCTTGGCACCCGCGGCCACCTGCTGGGCCAGCTGAGCCAACTGGTCGGCCAGCTCGGCGTCGGGAACGACGGCGGTGACCAGACCCCAGTCCAACGCCTCGGCGGCCTTGATCACCCGGTTGGTGATCATCAGGTCCTGGGTGCGCCGCAGCCCGATCAGGCGCGGCAGCACGTAGCTGGCGCCCCCGTCGGGGCTCAAGCCGGCCTTGGTGTAGGCCATGGTGAACGACGCCGATTCGGCGGCCAGCACGAGGTCGCCGGAGACGCCCAGGGAGAAGCCCGCGCCGGCGGCGACACCGTTGACCGCGGTGATCAGCACCGCGTCCATCCGAGCGAACGTCGACATCGCGCGGTGCAGGTCGTTGGCGATCCCCTTGACGAAGGCACCCGGGTCGTCGGCGGCGGCCATCGCCTTGAGGTCACCGCCCGCACAGAAGAACCGGCCCGCGCCGGTCAGGGTGACCACCTTGGTCTCGGCGGTGTCGCACAGCGAGGCGGCGACGGCGAGTTCGTGGGTCATCGCCGCGTTCATACCGTTGGCGGCATCGGGCCGATCCAGGACGATGTCGACGATCGAACCGGTCCGGGTGAACTTCAGCGTCTCGAAAGCGGTCATGGCGCACACCGTATTACGCCGTGGTCGTGATGTGTAACACGCACCCCGGTTTGGGCGGTCTGGGGCCCGGGGTTGTTCACCTGGATGTGGCACGCTGTTCACAGCTTGGAACCAGTGTCACATCGAACAAGGGTGAACATGCCTGCTGACAAACCAAAGACGTCGCGCCACACCGAGGTTGAGCGGAAGTTCGACGTCGTGGGGACCACGGTCTCCCCCTCCTTCGAGGGACTTGCGCTGGTGTCGAGGGTTCAGCACGCGCCCACCCAGGTTCTGGAGGCGGTGTACTACGACACCCCCAACTACGATCTGTCCGCCAACAAGATCACGCTGCGCCGGCGGACCGGCGGTGCCGATGCCGGCTGGCACGTGAAGCTGCCGGCCGGACCCGATGCGCGGACCGAGGTGCGGGCTCCGCTGGAGGATTCGGTGCCTGAGGAGATCCGTGACGTGGTGGCCGCGATCGTGCGCGACCGGCCGCTGTCCGCGGTCGCCCGGATCACCACGCACCGGACGGTGTCGCTGCTGTTCGGTGCCGATGACTCGCCGGTCGCCGAATTCTGCGACGACCAGGTGTCCGCGGCGGCGCTGCGTCCCGACAGCGAGCCGCTGACCTGGCGTGAGTGGGAGTTGGAACTCACCGGTGACGGCGAGCGCGCTCCCGACCTGTTGGACCGGCTGTCGAACCGACTGCTGGATGCCGGTGCGGTGGCGGCCGGACATGGGTCGAAGCTGGCACGGGTGCTGGCCACCGGTGAACCCGCCGCCGCGGCCGCGGTCGAGACGTCGGATCCGGTGCGCCGAGCGGTGGCCGAGAACGTCGCCGAACTGCTGGTGTGGGACCGCGCCGTGCGCTCCGACGCCTGGGATTCGGTGCATCAGATGCGGGTGACGACGCGCAAGATCCGCAGCCTGCTCGCCGATGAATCGTTCGGTCTGCCCAAGGACGCCTGGATCTTGGAAGAGTTGAAGATGCTGGCCGGCATCCTCGGCGTGGCCCGCGACGCCGAGGTGCTGGCCGAGAAGTACGAGAAGGCGCTCGACGGGCTGGCACCGGAATTGGTGCGCGGACCGGTACGGGCGCGACTGGTCGACGGCGCCAAGGCGCGCTATGCCGTGGGCTGGCGCCGGTCGGTGTTGGCGATGCGTTCGGAGCGGTACTTCCGGCTGCTCGACGCGCTCGACGAACTGGTGGCCGCGCCGTCGGAGACCGGTGAGAAGTCCGGTGCCGAATCCGCCGCTTCCAGCGTGGCGGCGGCTTACAAGAAGGTCCGCAAGGCGGCCAAGGCGGCCGACGAGGACGGCACCGACGAGTCCCTGCACCGGATCCGCAAGCGCGCCAAGCGTCTTCGCTACACCGCCTCGGCCACCGGGGACAGCAAGGTGGCCGACAGCGCCAAGACCATCCAGAGCCTGCTCGGCGATCATCAGGACAGCGTGGTCAGCCGCACCCATCTGCTCGAGGAGGCCGACGCGGCGCATGCCGCCGGCGAGGACACCTTCACCTACGGGGTGCTCTATCAGCGCGAGGCCGAGGTGGCGCGCGAGGCCGAGGACGGTATCGACGATGCCCTCAAGGCCCTGAAGAAGGCGATGAAGTAGAGCAGGGCGGACGAGCTGGCCTGTAAGCCGGATTCTGTCCCCCGCCGGTGTGACCGGTGGGGCGGCGACCATCCATCTGGACACACCGTCGCCGGGTGCCTCAAGCGGCCTACCCGCAAGCTCGGGCGAGCAGCCCTCGAACGCTTGCGCGACCGCAACCAGGTTGCGGCCTTCTTGGCCTTGCTTCGGGTGGGGTTTGCCTAGCCATCCCGGTCACCCGGGATGCTGGTGCGCTCTTACCGCACCGTTTCACCCTTACCGCCCTTGCGGGCGGCTGTCTGTTCTCTGTGGCACTTTCCCGCGGGTTGCCCCGGATTGCCGTTAGCAATCACCCTGCTCTGTGAAGTCCGGACTTTCCTCGAACCCCGGTGTTCCCGAGGTCCGCGGCCGCCCGGCCAACTCGTCCGCGCAGATCACCGTACCCTCAGCGCGCCGTCCGAAGGTAGCGGCGGTCAGATCAGAAGGGTGGCGGGTCGCTGTCGGTGTAGGCGGTGGTCTCGTCGAAGTAGCCGCCGGCGCGGGCTGTTCGGGGCGCCGGGTACGTGGGCGGAGGTTGGCCGCGGGCCTGCTCGAGTGCCAGTTCTACCGAGTTGCGGGTGCGTTCGGCGTTGATGCGGTATTCGCGGTCCTGTTTTCGGGTGCGTTGCCGTCGCGGCAGGACCGGTTTGTTGTCGCAGTCGTCGATCAGGCTGATGTGCCGGACCGGCGGTATCGGGACATCGATCGTGTTGTGCGGGAACAGGATCGCGGCCAAAGGCGTCGTCGTGTAGCGGTGCCCGGTGGGGGCTGTCCAGGTGGTGCGGCCGTCGGGGTGGGCGGTGGGCATCCAGCCGGTGGGCATCGTTTTGAGCAGATGGTGTTCGCGGCACAGTGGCCGCAGATTGCCTGGGTGGGTGGCCCCGGCCGGCCAGGCAACGACATGATCGAGGTCACAGCGGTGGGCGGGGCGGCTGCACCCGGGGTAGCTGCATGTCATGGCGTACATGCGCACGAACGCCGCAAGCGCGGCCGAGGGCCGGTAACGCGGCTCGGAGCCGAGTTCGGCCGGGTTGGCCAGAGGTCGGACTGCGGCGCCGGTGGCGACGAGTTCGGCGAGGAGGTGGGCCGGGATGATGGCGCCGTCGAGGGTGATGCCGGCGCCGAGGCCGGGAGATTTGGCCGAGGTTTTCGCGGCCGGTGTCGTTGCGGCGGGTGCCGCCGGGGGCTGCGGCTCGGCGTTCGGCTCGGGTTCGGGGCTCGGTTCCTCGCCCGTCTCGGTGTCCTCGGGCGGCTGTCCCGATTCCTGGTCCGCAGATGTGCCCGGCAGTGTCGGCCCGGGCCTCGAGGTCGGTTCGGCGCCGTGTCCGGCGTCGGGCAGTTCATTGGCCAGCACGTAGATATTGACCGCAGATGCGCGTGGGTCTTTACCCGAGCCGGCACAGTCGGGGTTACCGCACAGGCAGGTCAGCCTCTGGATATCCGCGTCGGCCATCACTGCGGCCACGGCATCGGCGCGGCGTTCCCGTGTGGTGCGCGGATCGTCATCGCACACGGTGCCGGCCAGTTCGTTGAGGCGGGCTTCGCTGATTTTGGCGTCGGTGGCCCGCATCCGTCCCCAGAACGACACGATGCCGTCGGGGTCGCTGGAGTCACCGAATTCGATGTAGCGATCCGTCGCGGCGGCCTTGGTCCGGATCACCGCGCACGGGTCGAACTTGTGCACCCAACAGTCGACGGCTTTGATCAGCCCGTTTTCCGACAGCGCCCCGTATTCGGGGGCGCTGGACGCGATCGCAGCGTCGATCAACGCCAACGCATCCGCATCGACGACCAGTCGGGTGCGCCAGGTGATCGCATCGATCACCCGCGCCGACACCGACCCGGCGGCGAACACTGCAGCGGTGCGAGGCAGGCGCTCGCGCAGGCTTTGACCAATGCGCATCTGCTTGTGCGCAGCATGCGGGTTCAGGTTGCAGGCGGCGCTGACGGCGGCCTTGGCCAACGCCCACCCGTCCACCAGCTGCACGGCCGTTGCGTCGTCCTCGTCATCGCAGTGCCGGGCAGTGACCTCGGCGACCAACGCCAGCCGTTGCGCGGCCGCGGCCGCCTCGGACCGGGTGGCAGCCGCGACGGCGGTGATGAGCGCTTCGTCACTCATCCCTGCCAGCGTGTCGCGATCACACCTCTCGAACATGTGTTCTATAGTAAATGGCCCCACCGACACGACCAGCACTCTTCGGTGCCGGTGACTAACGTGAAAGACGCTGATCAAGTCGGCTGCAGAGTCGCGGTAAGGACATCGCGGATGCGGCGGGCGCAGTTCGTTGCCTCAAGGAAAGTGCGCGCGAACCGGTCGATCGTTGCCTCACCCGTAATACGCGCGTCCGCGCCGCCGCAACACCATCACGTTGTCGGTCAGGTGACCCGGCTGCCCGTCGGGCCCGATGGCCTCGCGGGTCACCGCCTCCACCCGCACTCGCTCCCAGTCCGCGCCGAGCTCCAGCCCGGCGACGACCTCCTCGGCGGGCGGGAAGTGCACGTGATGGTGATTCGACCACGGGGGCGCATCGCCATGGTCGACGATCAGCAGCACTCCCCCGGGCGCCACCGCCTCGGCCGCCCGGCGCAGCACCCGCACCCGATCCATCGGCAGCTTGGAGTGCAGGAACTGCGCCGACACCAGATCGAACTGCCCCTCCGGGAAGCCCTGCTCCAGATCGCAGTGCTGAAAGTCGATGCGACTCAACAATTCACCGGCATCCTGGGCGGCGCGCTGTAGTGCGACATCGGACACGTCGGTGGCCACCACCGACCATCCCCGTTCGGCCAGCCACATCGCATCGGCACCCTCACCGCAACCCAGGTCGAGCGCTCGGCCCGGTGCCAATTCGGCCGCCACCTCGGCCATCCGCGCGTTGACCTTGCCGCTCCAGATCCGGTCCCGCTGGCCGTAGTGGTCATTCCAGTGCTGCTGGGTGTCCGGGACCGGCCACGGCGGAACCGGCAGGCCCACGTCATCGGCCAGCAGGCTCTGCACCACGGCGGCCGCAGCCATCGAACCGCCGGCGACGGCCGCCGCCACCTGCGGCATCGCCACGCTGACATCACCGGCGGCGAACACCCCCGGCACCGTAGTGCGCTGGAACTGGTCCACCACGATCGCATCGGCGGCCACCGGGGTGGGCGGGGCGAACGCCACGCCGAGGTGAGCGGCCAGATGCGAGCGCTGGTGCAACGTCGCGGCCACCAGTGCACCGCGCCTGGCCAGAGGTTCACCGGTCGCGAACCGGATCTCACGCAATTCGCCGTCCTCGGAATGGAATTCGGTGACGGCGCGCTCGTCGGTAGGGATCCCGGCCAGCAGATCGCTGTCCGGCGCCGGTCCGCCGTTGGTCAGCAGGACGATATCGTCGCTCCACCCGCGCAACATCAGGGCCATGTGCACCGCGCGATCCCCGTCGGCGAGCACCGCGAGCGGTTGGTCACGGACCTCCCAGCCATGGCAGAACGGGCAGTGGAACACCGAACCGCCCCACAGTGCATCCAGGCCGGGGATCTGCGGTGGGCGGTATTGCATCCCGGTGGCCAGCAGGATCCGGCGGGCACGTTCGCGGCTGCCGTCGGAGGACTCCACCACGAAACCGGCACCGTCGGGTTTCACCATGGTCACCCGAGCCGTGCGGAACTGCACGCTCGGGTACTTCTGCATCTCGGTGCGTCCGTCGGCGTACAGCTGGGCAGGCGGGCGGCCGTCCTGGCCCAGCAGTCCGCCGATTCCGTGCGCGGCGAGGTTGCTCTGCTCACCCTCGTCGACGACGAGCGTCGACCGCCGGGCCCGGCCGAGCACCAGTGCCGCGCTCAGGCCGGCGGCGCCGGCACCGACAACTACGCAATCCCATTCGGTATCCATGCCATCGAGCTTGCCGATGCGCGCCAGAAATGCCAAGCTGGTTTGCCATGGAGGCAAAGAGCGTCGACGACATCGTCCGCAAACGGCTACGGGACCTGCGCACCCAACAGGGACTCACCCTGCAGGATGTGGCCGCCCGGGCCAGCATCGACGTCTCCACGCTGAGCCGGCTGGAATCCGGTAAGCGCCGACTGGCCCTGGACCACCTGCCGCGCCTGGCCGGTGCCCTGGCCGTCAGCACCGACGAACTGATGCGCGAACCCGAGTCCGAGGATCCCCGGGTGCGCAGCAGTTCGCACACCCGACATGGTGTGACCTATTGGCCGCTGACCCGGCAGGGCGCCGTCGGCGGCCGGCACACCTTCAAGGTGCGGATCAGTCCCAAGCGCAACACGCCCCCGGCTGACCTGCCCACCCACGAGGGGCAGGAGTGGATGTACATCCTGTCAGGACGTCTGCGACTCATCCTCGGCGAGCGTGACTTCACCATCGAACCCGGTGAGGCCGTGGAGTTCTCGACGTGGACCCCGCACTGGTTCGGCACGGTGGACGGGCCGGTCGAAGCCATCATGATCTTCGACGTCCATGGCGAACGCCTGCACCTGCACTCGAACTGACTACAGGTGCGACGTCTGGTTGACCAGTCGCACCGAGGCCAGTCCATCCGGGTAGAACTCGGCGATGCTCAGCGACGCCAGATCCAGGTGCAGCCGGTACAGGATGCCCGCGCTGCCGTCCAACGCCAGCCGCAGCAGCGTCTTGATCGGCGTCACATGCGATACCACCAGCACCGTCGAACCCGCGTGGGCGGCGACGATGCGGTTGCGCACGTCACGCACACGCTCGGCGACCGCATCGAAGCTCTCACCACCCGGCGGCGTGACGCCGGTGTCCCGCAACCACCGGCCGTGCAGATCCGGATCCTGTTGCGCTGCTTCGTTGAACGTCAGCCCCTCCCAGGAGCCGAAATCGGTCTCGATCAGCCCCTCGTCGACCTCGACATCGAGGCCGAGTTCCTTGGCCGCGGCCGCGGCCGTCTCCTGGGCACGCTGCAGCGGTGAGGACAGCACGGCCGCGATCCCGCTCTCGGCGCCCAGGAAGCGCGCCGCGGCGGCGGCCTGGCTGCGACCCAGTTCGGTCAGCGGCGGATTGCCCCGGCCCGAGTAGCGGCGCTCGACCGAGAGCTCGGTCTGCCCGTGCCGCAACAGCAACAGCCGGGTGGGCTCGCCGCGGGCACCACTCCAGCCCGGCGAGGAGGCCGGCACCGGCGCACCCTCGGCGGCCGCGTCCATGGCCTCGTTGGCCAGCCGATCGGCATGCGAATTCTGCGCGCGCGGAATCCAGTCGTACTCCACGCGATCGAACCGGCGGGCCGACTGCGCCGCCTCCCGGTTGAGTTCCAACAGATCGGGGTGTTTGACGCGCCACCGGCCGGCCATCTGTTCCACCACGAGTTTGGAATCCATGTACACCGCGACCTCGGTGGCGCCCACCTCCGCCGCGGCGGCCAAACCGGCGATCAGACCGCGGTATTCGGCGACGTTGTTGGTCGCCCGGCCGATCGACTCCTGCCGCTGCGCGAGCACCGCTGCGCGGTCGGCGCTGAACACCACCGCCCCGTACCCGGCCGGCCCCGGGTTCCCGCGGGACCCGCCGTCGGCCTCGACGATGACCTTCACCGTGTGAACCGCAACAGGATCGCTCCGCATTCGGGGCAGCGCACGACATCGTCGTCGGCGGCGGCGGTGATCCGGGCGATCTCGCCGCGATCGATCTCGATGCGGCACGCGCCACATCGCCTGCCCTGCAGCAGTCCGGCACCGGCGCCACCACCGGCGCGCTGCTTCTCGTACAGCGCCACCAGGTCGGCGTCCAGCTGCGAGACCAGCTCGGTGCGGCGGGTGCCGGAGACCTGTCGGATGTGGTCGATGTCCGCCAGTGCCGCATCGCGCGCCAGCTGGGCCGCCGACAGTTCGTTCTGCAGGGTGTCGATCCGCCCCAGATCCTCGGACTGCTTGCGCTGCAGCTCTTCCCGGCGCTCCATGATCTCCAGCAGCGAATCCTCCAGTGACGCCTGGCGGCGCTCCAGCGTCTCCAGTTCATGCTGCAGTTCGCTGAGCTGCTTGGCGTTCACGGTGCCGCCGTCGAGCAGAGCGCGGTCGCGGTCCTCGCGCTGGCGCACCGAGTCGATCTCACCCTCCAGCTTGGCGACCTGGCCGTCGAGATCCTCCAGCGCGATGCCCACCACCGCCAACTGGTCGTTGGCGACGCGGTGCTCGCTGCGCACCCGCTCGAATTCCTGCTGCTCGGCCAGATTGGCGGCGCGGTGCTCGATGCGACGCATCTCGGCATCGAGCTCGACCAGGTCCAACAGTGAACGCTGTTGGCTGACTGCGGCTTTCATGATTGACGTCCTCCATCGATATTCCATGGATCGGTGCGCACGGTACTGACCCGCACCGGTAGTTCTGTGCCGAAGCGGTCGCTGAGCAACGTCGCCGCCTGATGGCACCAGGGGAACTCGCTGGCCCAATGTGCGACGTCGACCAGCGCGACATCAGAGACCCGGCCGTGCTCGTCGGCCGGATGATGGCGCAGGTCGGCGGTGACATATGCCTGCACGCCGGCGCGGGCCACCGTGCCCAGCAGGGAATCTCCCGACCCGCCGCAGACGGCCACCCGCGAAACCATCGCCTCGGCGTCACCGGCCGCCCGGACTCCCCAGGTGGTCACCGGCAGCGCGCCGTGTACCCGAGAAACGAACGCCGACAGCGGTTCCGGTTCCGGCAGCGAGCAGATGCGCCCGATGCCGACGCCGGCCGGCAGTGCGGCCAGGGCGAACACATCGAAGGCCGGCTCCTCGTACGGGTGGGCGGCGCGCAGTGCGGCGAGCACCCGCGCGCGTAGCCGTGCCGGGGCAATCATCTCGATCCGGTCCTCGGCGACGCGCTCGACGGCCCCCACCTCGCCGATGGTCGGATTCGCGCCATCCTGCGGGAGGAACTGCCCGGTACCCGACACCGTCCAGCTGCAACACGAGTAATCCCCGATCTGCCCGGCCCCGGCGACGAACATCGCCTCCCGCAGCGGCTCGGCGTGATCGGCGGGCACGAAGACCACCCACTTGTCCAGATCCGGCCCGGACGGCACCGGGGACAGCACATCCTCGACCGCCAACCCCAGGGTCTCGGCCAGCGCATCGGACACCCCGGGCGCGGCCGAGTCGGCGTTGGTGTGTGCGGTGAACAACGACCGACCGCCCCGGATCAGGCGGTGGATGAGCGCACCCTTGGGCGTCGACGCGGCCACCGTGTCCACGCCACGCAACAGCAGCGGATGGTGTGCCAGCAACAGGCCGCCCTCGGGCACCTCCGCGGCCACCGCATCGGTGGCATCCACTGCCACCGTCACCGAGGCCACCGGCTCCGACGGGTCACCGCACACCAGCCCGACGGAATCCCAATCCTGGGCCAAGGCGGGCGGATACGCGGTCTCCAGCACCTCGATCACATCGGCCAGCGACACACTCATCGGCCGGCCTCCGTCAGCGCCGCCACCAGCGCCGGCCACTCCGGGCGCACCGCGACACGCAGGTACTGCCCGCCCAAGCCGACGAAAGTGTCACAACGACGCACCGCAATCCCCTTGACTTCCAGGTGCTTTCGCACCAATTCCGCATCACCGGTCCGGAACAGGACGAACGGCGCACGACCGTCGACCACGTCCAGGCCGGCCGAGCGCATCCCGGCCACCATCTCGGCTCGCAGCGCGGCCAGTCGGTGTGCCCCCGCCTGCGCCTCGGCAACCGCCTCGGCCGTGCAGCACGCCGCGACGGCCTCCAGCTGCAGCGTGCCCAGCGGCCAGTGCGCGCGCCGTGCCGCCAGCCGGGCCAGCACGTCGGGCGCGCCCAGTGCATACCCCACCCGCAGGCCGGCAACCGACCAGGTCTTGGTCAGGCTGCGCAGCACCAGCACATCGGGCAGTGACCGACCGGCCAGTGACTCCGGCTCGCCGGGTACCGCGTCGGCGAACGCCTCGTCGACGACGATGATGCGACCCGGACGCCGCAGCGCCAGGATGTCATCGGCGGGGTGCAGCACCGACGTCGGGTTCGTCGGGTTGCCCATCACCACCAGGTCGGCCTCCTCGGGCAGCACCGCGCCGGACAGGTCGAAGGGCTCATCGAGCACGACGTGGGTCAGTGCCACTCCGGCCGCCGACAGCACCGCCTCCGGCTCGGTGAACGACGGCGCGAGCAGGGCGGCCAGCCGCGGTGCCAGGTTCGGCAGCAGCGCGAAACCCTCCGCCCCGCCGGCCAGCAGCAGCACCTCGTCGCGTCGGCGGCCGTGCCGGGCCGCCACCGCCTCGACGGCCCGCGTCGTGTCGGTCGACGTGGGGTAGCTGCCCAGGTCGGTCAGCCGGAGGGCCAGCCGCTCGACCAGCCACGGGGGCGGTCCGCCGGCGCGCACGTTGACCGCGAAGTCCAGCATGCCGGGCGCCACGGCCTGATCACCGTGATACCGCGCCCCGCGCCTGACCTCAGCTGCCACAGCACGACACTAGTGCGCCGCCCTGCTGCACAGGTACATCGGCGACAATGGGAGCGTGACCGATACCGTGCCCGCCACCGAGACCCGCACTCCACAGCTGGTGCTGTTCGACCTCGACGGCACCCTCACGGACTCCGCGGACGGCATCGTGGCCAGCTTCCGGCACGCCCTGACCGAGGTCGGCGCCCCGATCCCCGACGGCGACCTGGCGGGCCGGATCGTCGGGCCGCCGATGCACCACACGCTGAGCTCGATGGGCTTGGGCGACCGCGTCGACGACGCCATGGCCGCCTACCGAGCCGACTACACCACCCGCGGCTGGTCGATGAACCGCGTGTTCGACGGCATTCCCGAGCTGCTGGCCGACCTGGAACGCGCCGAGGTCAGGCTGGCCGTGGCGACCTCCAAGGCGCAGCCGACCGCGCAGCGCATCCTGACCCACTTCGGTCTGGACGGACACTTCGAGGTCATCGCCGGTGCCAGCCCGGACGGCACCCGGGCGCTCAAGTCCGAGGTTGTCGCGCACGCCCTGGAGCAGCTGTCCCCGCTGCCCGAGCGGATGCTGATGATCGGGGATCGCTCCCATGACGTCGAGGGTGCGGCGGTGCACGGCATCGAGACCGTGGTGGTGGACTGGGGCTACGGCCGCGCCGACTTCGACGGCCCCGGCGCCCCGGAACCGCTGCGCCGGGTGGCGACGATGGCCGACCTGCGGGAGGTGCTGGGTGTCTGACACATCCGGACTGCATGTGACATTCGTCTGTTCGGGCAACATCTGCCGCTCCCCGATGGCCGAGAAGATGTTCGCCCACCAGATCCAGGGCCGTGGTCTGTCCGAGCGGGTGCGGGTGACCAGCGCCGGCACCGGCGGATGGCATGCCGGCGACGGTGCCGACCGGCGCACCAACGCGGTCCTGCTGGCCCACGGCTACCCGACCACACACCGCGCCGCGCAGCTCAGCGATGACCATCTGGCCGCCGATATGGTCGTGGCGATGGGACGCAACCATGCGCGGTTCCTCTCCGATATGGGCGTACCGCCGGAGCGGCTGCGGATGCTGCGGGCATTCGATCCGCGCTCGGGGGCGCACCCGCTGGATGTCGAGGACCCCTATTACGGCGGACCCGCCGACTTCGAGGCGGTGTTCGGCGTCATCGAGGCCGCACTGCCGGGATTGCACAGCTGGGTCGACGAACGGCTGGCGCACTCATGAGGCGGTGGGGATTCCTGTTCCGGCCCCAGTGGCTGGCGCTCTACGTCGTGGTCGCGGCATTCGCCTGGCTGTGTTTCACCGTGCTGGCCCCGTGGCAACTGGGCAAGAACACCACCACCTCGCGCGAGAACGCGCAGATCGCGGCGTCGTTGAAGACCGACCCGGTGCCGCTGACGACGCTGCTGCCGCAACAGGATTCGTCCTCGCACGAACACCAGTGGCAGCGCGTGACGGCCACCGGCCACTATCTGCCCGACGCCCAGGTGCTGGCCCGGCTGCGATCGGTCGACGGTGCGCCCGCCTACGAGGTGCTGGTGCCCTTCGACGTCGACGGCGGGCCCACGGTGCTGGTCAACCGTGGCTACGTCAAACCCGAACAGGGCACCGCCGTGCCGCCGATCGCCGGAGCACCCACCGAAACCGTCACCATCACCGCCCGGTTGCGCGACGGCGAAGGCCTGTTCCCCGGCAAGGATCCGTTCGTCGCCGAGGGCGCCCAGCAGGTCTACACCATCAATCCCGGGCAGATCTCGGAGCTCACCGGGATCCCGCTGACCGGGTCCTATCTGCAGTTGGTGGAGGATCAGCCGGGTGTGCTGACCCCGATACCGCTGCCGGTGCTCGACGCCGGGCCGTTCCTGTCCTACGGCATCCAGTGGATCGCCTTCGGCATCATCGCCCCGATCGGGGTGGGCTACTTCATCGTCGCCGAGGTGCGCATCCGGCGACGCGAGAAGGCGGCCGCGGCCGGAGGCCGCCAAGCCAGCACCGCGGCCGGAGGCCTGAAAGCGGACGCACCGGTCGAGCAGGCCCCGATATCTACCGAACAGAAGCTCGCCGACCGGTACGGCAAGCGACGCTGACCGCGAGCGCGGTGGCCCCGGCCTGCACCAGCCGCGACAGCGTGCCCCCGCGGCGCAGATCCGCAGCACTGGGAGCCGGCCCGTCCCCGAGTGTCGGACGCATCTCCAGCCGGTGCGCGTACTGGGTCGGTCCACCGAGCGTCACGCCCAGCGCCCCGGCGAAAGAGGCCTCGGCCACACCGGCATTGGGACTGGGATGCTTGGCCGCATCGCGACGCCACGCCCGCCAGGCCGCGCCCGGCGCACGCGAAACCGCGACCACGATGGCGCCGGTGGCCCGCGCCCCCGGATAGTTCAGCACATCGTCGAAGCGCGCTGCCGCCCAACCGAACCGTTCATAGCGCGGCGACCTGTGCCCGATCATCGCGTCCAGTGTGTTGGCACCGCGATACACCAGTAATCCGGGGATCCCGGCGATCGCTCCCCACAGGATCGGCGCCACCTGGGCATCGGAGGTGTTCTCCGCCACCGATTCCAGCGCCGCGCGGGCCAGCCCGTCGGCGTCCAGTGCGGCCGGGTCGCGCCCGCACAGCGATGGCAGCAGTGCCCGGGCCCCGTCGACATCGTCGCGGTCCAGCATGTCGGCCAGCGCGCCGCCGGTGCGGGCCAGCGATGTGCCGCCCACCACCACATAGGTGCTGGCCGCGGTCGCGGCCGCCGTCCACAGCGGTCCGCGCCGGGCGGCCGCCCGCTCGGCGAGAAGTCCGAGGGCACCCAGCCCGCCCAGCAGCGCCGCGGTGTGCACCACACCCGCAGTACGGTCATCGGCGTAGCTACGTCGCTCGAATGCGGCCGCCGCCGTCCCGAACAGCGCCACCGGATGCCCGCGCTGCGGATCGGTGAAGATCAGATCGGCCAAGTAGCCGACGGCCAGACCGGCGGCGCGGGCGGAACCTCGGTGCGCAAACACGTCGGGCAGCGTCTCACAACGTGGTGTACTCGGGTGCATGAGGCACGCATGAGGCTCGGCCCACCGCGTCACCCGCGCCGCGTCGCCGATCTGGTCAACCCCGCGGCCGCCCTCGCGCCGGCAGCCAACGTCATCATGCAGCTGGCCGCGCCGGGTGTCGGCTATGGCGTGCTGGAGAGCCCGGTCGACAGCGGCAACGTCTACAAACATCCCTTCAAGCGGGCCCGCACCACCGGCACGTACCTGGCCGCGGCCACCATCGGCACCGACTCCGACCGCGCACTGATCCGCTCCGCGGTCGACACGGCGCATCGGCAGGTCAGGTCGCGGGCCGATAGTCCGGTGCGCTATCACGCCTTCGATCCGCGGCTGCAGTTGTGGGTGGCGGCCTGCCTGTACCGGTATTACATCGATCAGCACGAGTTCCTCTACGGCCCACTGGACGACGAGTCGGCCGACGCGGTGTACCGCGACGCCATGCGGTTGGGCACCACACTGCAGGTGCGCCCCGAGATGTGGCCGGCTGACCGGGCGGCGTTCGACGAGTACTGGAAGCGGTCGTTGGAGGAACTGCGCATCGACGAACCCGTCCGCAGGCATCTGCACGGTGTCGCGGCGCTGGTCTTCCTGCCCACACCGCTGCGCCAACTCGCCGGGCCGCTGAACTTGTTCGCCACCACCGGATTCCTGCCGCCGGAATTCCGCGACCTGATGCAGCTTCGGTGGTCGGCCGGCCAGCAGCGGGCCTTCGCCCTGTTGATCAAGGCGTTGCGGCTCACCGACCGGGTGGTCCCGCGCGAGGTGTACCTGCTGGGCTATGAGCTGTATCTGCGTGACATGCGCAGCCGGGCCAGGCGCGGCAAGCGCGTGGTCTGATACACATCAAAAGCAGGCGGCGCCATGACTTTCGCGAAACTGAACCATATGGCTATCGCCATCGCCGATGGCAGACTCATCGGCACCGACCCGGTGCTCGACGCGCACACCGACGGCGGCTTCCACTTCCAGTATCCGCACCCACGGCGCGGTGTCAGCATGTTCATATCTGATCCATAGAATGTCGAATTCTTCTCCATCGCAAAGGTTTTGAAATCTCTATGCGTCAGTCGCCGCGACGCGGGGACGGCCATACGGTGAGAACTGTAAGTCAGTTACCCACTGCACCAGGAGAAGTCATGAACAAGCTCGTCTTCACCATTGCCACCGTCGCCATCGCACTGACACCGGCGCTGCCCGTGGCGGTCGCCGCGGCGGCCGCCGGGCCGGGCGAACCTCTGTCGATCAGCGAGGTGAGCGCCGACAATTCCGACGGGTACACGTTCACGCCGCCGGTGACCGCACCCCAGACGATCCACTACAACGACTGAACGATGTCGTGAACGGGTATCCCCATCGGCATGTTGACAAGGATCACCCAGATCGTCGAGGGTCTCGGCGGGATCTTCGGAATCCGCGCGGGCACCGAGGAACCGTTCTACTTGTGTGAGGGACGCATCGGCCGGGCCGAGATCCGGCGCTACGGACCCCGCATCGCCGCCCAGACCGCCGTGACCGGTGACGGGCAGGATGCGCGTAGCGCCGGATTCCGGCGACTTGCCGGCTACATCTTCGGCGGCAACGATCGTGCGGACAAGATCGCGATGACGGCCCCGGTCGCCCAGTCCGGCACCGACAGTGGCTCGGTGATCCGGTTCTACATGCCATCCAAGTGGTCCCTGGACACCTTGCCCGAGCCGTCGGACTCCTCGATCACCGTGGTGGAGGTGCCCGCAGCCCGCTACGCGGTGCTGACGTTCTCCGGTGACCGTGACCGCGCGGCGGTCGCGGCCAAGTCGGCCGAGCTGCTGCGCGAACTGCAGGGCAGCGACGTCACCGTCGAGGGTGATCCGGTCGCCTGGTTCTACGACCCGCCGTGGACGCTGCCGTTCCGGCGCCGTAACGAGGTCGCGGTGTTGCTCGGGCCGTGAAGCCTCAGTACATGTACTCCGCGGGGCAGGACAGGTCGACGTAGACGGTTTCACCCGGTCGGTCCGAGTACGGCCCACGCACGGCTTCCACCGAGCAATTGGACAGCGGACCGTTCCGCGTCCCGTTGACCTGCACGCTGTAGCCCTGTGCGCGCAGATCCGCAACGGTTTCGGCCGCCGAGGCCGGCCCCGACGGCGCCGCAGACGCAGTCGGGGCCGACACGAGTGCCGCGGCGGCGAGAGCAAGGATGGCCGCACGGTTTCTGAAACTGGTCATTTCCACGTCCCTTCGGGCTGAGACGACACGCTCTGCCACGCTCTGTCGGGCGAAAACGCGCCGTTCGGTGATCACCGTGCGACTCCCGAATGTCCGTCGGATCGAAGAACCGCTCTCCGCCAACACTTTTGGAAGTCCCGATGTACCCCTATATCGTCGGGCACCACACGGCCGCCGGACAGCCAGGAAACCCGAAACATCGCGGGGGGGTTACCCCCAGTGCGATGCCCTGGATCAGATGTGTTCCTGCACACCGTCCTTGGCAGGAATAACTGAAGCGATCGCCTGGTTGGACTGCGCGACACGCTATTGAACGAAGAGAAGGAACTCAAAGCATGACAACACAGCAGTTGACTCGCGGCCGAATCCTTGCAGCGCTCGGAGGTGCCGCTGTCGTCGCCGCAGTCGGCTTGACTGCCGCCCCCGGCATCGGTCAGGCGGAAGGGATCGCGCCGGGTTCGGCGAAGGTCGCCACGAGCGAAGATGGAAACGGAGACGGAGAAATCTTCACTCCGCCCGTGACGGCCCCGCAGCAGACCTTCGAACCGTAGGCCTGACTGACCAGCGCCACCTACCGAGAAGGGCCGGTTGTGGCCGTCATGATCGGGCGCTGTGACGTAAGATCAGCCGCGGTTCGCGGAATATGCGAAAGCAGTCACCGCGTTACAGTTTTCAACACCGTCTTGAGAACGAAAGAAGGACCCGAAATGGCAACACAGCGTCTGGCTCGTCGTCGGATTTCGGCAGCGGTGGGCGGTGCTGCCATCATCGCGATGATCGGCTTCACCGCGGCCTGCAGCACCGAGGGCGACGAACCCGAAGAGACCACCCCGACCACCACCACGACGGAGGTCTCGCTGACCCCGACCGAGAAGTCGGTGAACCCCGGCGGTGGCGTCTTCACCCCGCCCGTGACGGCCCCGCAGCAGACCGTCGAGGGTCCGAACGACTGACGTACAACACACGCATGGGCGGGTCCGAATTCTTCGGGCCCGCCCATTGCGCTGTGTCGGTGGGCGCGGACGGTATCGAACCGCCGACCGCTGGTGTGTAAAACCAGAGCTCTACCACTGAGCTACGCGCCCCGTCGCAGGCAACTTACACGTCGTGCCCGCGTGCGGTGAAATCTCACCCACCGCGAATGGCCGCCAGGGCCCGCCGCCAGTCCGCCTGATCGCGCGGTACGCCGGGATCCTTCATCTCGGCGAACCGGATGATGCCGGCCGAGTCGATGGCGAACGTCCCGCGGTTGGAATAGCCGGTGTCGGCGTTGAAGACCCCATAGGCCTGCGCCACGACGCCGTGCGGCCAGAAATCGGCCAGTACGGGAAAGGTGAAGCCGTTCTCGGCGGCCCAGATCTTGTGTGTGGGTGGCGGACCCACCGAAACGGCGAGCACCGCAGTGTCATCGTTCTGATAATCGGCGAGGCGGTCGCGGATCTCGCCGAGCTCACCCAGACAGATCGGGGTGAACGCCAACGGGAAGAACACCAGCAGGACATGACGCGGTCGCAACGCCGACAGCGTGACGGGGCGACCGTGGTGATCCTTGAGGGTGAAGTCCGGTGCGGGGACCCCGACGGGCAGGCCGGCTTGCGCCACTACCGCCTGCCGGCGGCCTTGGACTTCGGCTGCACCAATCTGCTGGCGATCCAGTTGCCGAGATTGGCCGAGGAGGTCTGCATCAGACCCGCGGTGGGCGCGGACTCCGCGATCTCGGCGGGCTGGACGTGGCCGGGCTTGCCGGTCTTGGGTGTCACCACCCAGATGACGCCGTCATCGGCCAGCGGCGCGATGGCATCCATCAGCCGGTCCACCAGGTCACCGTCGTCATCGCGCCACCACAGCAGCACCACGTCGACCACCTCATCGGCGTCCTCGTCGAGCATTTCGCCACCGCAGGCGTCCTCGATATCGGCCCGGATGTCGTCGTCGGTGTCCTCGTCCCACCCCAACTCCTGGACAACCTGGTCTTTCTCGATGCCCAGTCTGCGGGCGTAATTGGGGTCAGATTCCTTCCCCGCCGCGACCACCTTCTGTCCTCCTCCTGTTAGTTTGAGTACGCCTGCGAACTTCGTGTGACGCCTATCGTCGCACGTCGTGTCCCCTCACCCGTGCTCCTGGGCGCAAGTTCGGACCCATGTTGTCAATATGCGGCATCACAGAGGTCCAATGCCAGGGTCCGCGAGTCGTTCAGCCGGTTGATCGCATCGTTGAACGGGCTCGGGCCGATATCGTCGGCGATCGCGGTGGCCACGGCCCGCGCGGCGTCCACCCACTGGTCGAGCGCATCACGTAGTTCCGGGCTCAGCGGGTCCGACAGGCTGCCCGCCACCAGGTCGGCGCTGCCCCGCAGGGAATCGATGGCCGGTCCCGCCGATCCCGCCACATCGGCACTGGAGTTGTAGGCGTCGACGTAGCCGTTGACCGCGGTGATGGCGTCGGCACTGCTGGAGCTGAGCGCCTCGCACGAGCTGTGCACGGCTTCCTGGGTGATCGAGGCCTGCCGTTCGGACTCACGGGCGCTGGAGCTGGCCGCCGATTCGGCGATCGATGCCGATACCGAGGCTTGATACAGCGGGGCGTCGGCCGTGTCGACGGTGGCGGTGCCGGGGACGACGCTGCTGCAGCCCACGACGATCATCGCCAGGCCGGCCGGACCGCCGACGGCGAGCGCGGCGATGCGCAGCCGCGTCGGTGCAGGACAGCCCCGCCAACTGGTCAGCATCGTGATCGAACTTACCGGTTCGCGCCCCGGATCGCCGGATCATTCCGCGAGCCGACCCCGCTCGGGCGCATCGGGCAGGATAGGAGCACGATGGAGGGTGCCACAAGCACCACGAGAAGCATCTTCAACCGAGGAGCCGTAGTTGACCACCGAGTTCGCGCGCCAAGACCTGGCTCAAAACTCTGGCACTGCAGGCGAACCCGACCGGGTCCGTGTGATCCGCGAGGGCGTCGCCTCATATCTGCCCGATATCGATTCCGAAGAGACCGGCGAGTGGTTGGAGTCGTTCGACCAGTTGGTTGAGCGGTCCGGCCCGGCCCGCGCGCGGTATCTGTTGTTGCGCCTGCTGGAACGTGCCAGCGAGCAGCGTGTCGCCATCCCGGCGTTGACGTCCACCGATTACGTGAACACCATCCCGACCGAGTTGGAGCCCTGGTTCCCCGGTGACGAGGACGTCGAGCGTCGCTACCGGGCCTGGATCCGGTGGAACGCGGCCATCATGGTGCACCGGGCGCAGCGCCCGGGAGTCGGTGTCGGCGGCCATATTTCGACGTATGCCTCCTCGGCATCGCTGTACGAGGTGGGCTTCAACCACTTCTTCCGCGGCAAGTCCCATCCCGGTGGTGGCGATCAGATCTTCATCCAGGGTCATGCCTCCCCCGGCGTGTACGCCCGCGCCTTCCTCGAGGGCCGGCTGAGCACCGACCAGCTCGACGGCTTCCGCCAGGAACATTCGCATCCCGGCGGCGGGCTGCCCTCGTACCCGCATCCGCGGCTGATGCCCGACTTCTGGGAGTTCCCCACGGTGTCGATGGGCCTGGGCCCGATGAACGCCATCTACCAGGCCCGGTTCAACCACTACCTGCACGATCGCGGTATCAGGGACACCTCCGATCAGCACGTGTGGGCGTTCCTCGGTGACGGTGAGATGGACGAGCCCGAATCGCGCGGCCTGATCCAGGTCGCCGCCAACGAGGGCCTGGACAACCTGACCTTCGTGGTGAACTGCAACCTGCAGCGCCTCGACGGCCCGGTCCGCGGCAACGGCAAGATCATCCAGGAGCTGGAGTCCTTCTTCCGCGGTGCCGGCTGGAACGTCATCAAGGTCGTCTGGGGCCGCGAATGGGATGCCCTGCTGCACGCCGACCGCGACGGCGCGCTGGTGAACCTGATGAACACCACCCCCGACGGTGACTACCAGACCTACAAGGCCAACGACGGCGCCTACGTGCGTGACCACTTCTTCGGCCGGGACCCGCGCACCAAGGCGCTGGTGGAGCCGATGACCGACCGGGAGATCTGGAACCTCAAGCGCGGCGGGCACGACTACCGCAAGGTGTACGCGGCCTACCGGGCGGCGATGGAGCACAAGGGTCAGCCCACGATCATCCTGGCCAAGACCATCAAGGGCTACACGTTGGGCCAGCACTTCGAGGGCCGCAACGCCACGCATCAGATGAAAAAGCTTGCGCTGGAAGACCTCAAGGCGTTCCGCGATGTCACCCGCGTGCCCATCTCCGATGCGCAGCTCGAAGAGGATCCGTACCTGCCGCCGTACTACCACCCCGGGCCCAACGCCCCGGAGATCCGGTATCTGCTGGACCGTCGCCGCACTTTGGGCGGGTTCCTGCCCGAACGGCGGACCAAGACCAAGACGCTGACCCTGCCGCCGACCGACACCTACAAGGCGCTGAAGAAGGGGTCGGGCAAGCAGCCCGTGGCCACCACCATGGCCACCGTGCGCACGTTCAAGGAACTGTTGCGCGACAAGAACATCGGGCCGCGGATCGTGCCGATCATCCCCGACGAGGCACGCACGTTCGGGATGGACTCGTGGTTCCCGAGCCTGAAGATCTACAACCGCAACGGCCAGCTGTACACCGCCGTCGACTCCGAGCTGATGCTGGCCTACAAGGAGTCCGAGGTCGGCCAGATCCTGCACGAGGGCATCAACGAGGCCGGCTCCACGTCGAGCTTCACCGCGGTGGGCACCTCGTATGCCACCCAGAACGAGCCGATGATCCCGATCTACATCTTCTATTCGATGTTCGGGTTCCAGCGCACCGGTGACGGGCTGTGGGCGGCGGCTGATCAGATGGCCCGCGGATTCGTGCTCGGCGCCACCGCCGGGCGCACCACCCTGACCGGTGAGGGGCTGCAGCACGCCGACGGGCACTCACTGCTGCTGGCCTCGACCAACCCGGCGGCGGTCACCTACGATCCGGCGTTCGCCTACGAGATCGCCCATATCGTGGAAAGCGGCCTGAAGCGGATGTACGGGGAAAACCCCGAGAACATCTTCTTCTACATCACCATCTACAACGAGCCCTACGTCCAGCCCGCCGAGCCGGAGAACTTCGATCCCGAGGGCGTGCTGCGCGGGATGTACCGGTTCCGGGCCGCGACCGAGAAGCGCACCAGCGCCGCTCAGATCCTGGCCTCGGGTGTGTCGATGCCGGAGGCGCTGAAGGCCGCCGACATGCTGGCCGACAAGTGGGATGTGGCCGCCGACGTCTGGTCGGTGACCAGCTGGGGCGAGCTGAACCGCGACGGCGTGGAGGTCGAGAAGCAGCGGCTGCGCCATCCCGGCGAGCCCGAACCGACCGCATATGTCACCAAGGTGCTCGCCGATGCGGCCGGCCCGGTCGTCGCGGTCTCGGACTGGATGCGGGCGGTGCCCGAGCAGATCCGGCCCTGGGTGCCCGGTACCTACCTCACCCTGGGCACCGACGGTTTCGGGTTCTCAGACACCCGTCCGGCCGCGCGGCGCTACTTCAACACCGACGCCGAATCCGTCGTCGTCGCGGTGCTCGAGGCGCTGGCCCGCGACGGTGAGATCGATCCGTCGGTCGCCGTCGCCGCGGCCAAGGAGTACCGCATCGACGATGTGCAGGCCGCCGACGTGTCCTACGCCGACACCGGTTCCGCCTGATCGTGGCGTGTGGAGCCTCGCCCGGAACGAATAAGGGCGAGGCTCCACAAACGCGACGGTAAAATTTTAGAGGTGTCCGACAATTCGTTCCCCGAGCCACGTTCTCCGCTCACGATCCTGGAGGGCGTTCCGGAGTCGCTGCGCCGTCGGTTGAAGCAGTACTCGGGCCGGTTGGCCACCGAAACGGTGCAGGCGATGCAGGAGCGGCTGCCGTTCTTCGCCGACCTGGAGGCCTCTCAGCGGGCGAGCGTGCAACTGGTCGTGCAGACCGCCGTCGTCAACTTCGCCGAGTGGCTGCACGACCCGGGCAGCGACCTCGGCTACACCGCCGAGGCCTTCGCACTGGTGCCGCAGGACCTGACCCGTCACGTCGCGCTGCGCCAGACCGTGGACATGGTGCGGGTGACCACGGAGTTCCTCGAGGAACTGCTGCCGATGCTTGGCCGCAACGAAGAGCAGACCAAGGCATTGACCGTCGGCATCCTGCGCTACAGCCGCGATCTGGCGTTCGCCGCCGCTGCGAGCTACGCCGACGCGGCCGAGGCGCGCGGAGCGTGGGACACCCGGATGGAGGCCAACATCGTCGACGCCATCGTGCGCGGCGACGCGGGCAGCGGACTGCAATCGCAGGCGGCCGCCCTGAACTGGGACGCGACGGCTCCGGCCACCGTCATCGTGGGCACACCGCGCCCTGATCGCATCGACCTGGCCATCGGCGATGTACACGCCGTAGGCAACCGGCACAACAGGGCCACCCTCTCCGATGTGCACGGCACCTGGCTGGTCGCCATCGTGTCGGGATCCCTGTCACTGACCGACCGATTCCTCGCCGACCTGCTCACCGTCTTCGACGACGGGCCCGTCGTCGTGGGCCCGACGGCGACGAGCCTGTCCGGCCTGCACCGCAGCGCCGCCGAGGCGATGGCCGGCATGCATGCCGTCGCGGGCTGGAACGGCGCCCCGCGTCCGGTATCGGCCCGCGAGTTGTTGCCCGAACGCGCCCTGCTCGGCGACGAGACGGCCGTCGCCGCCTTGGAGAGCGAGGTGATGCGGCCTCTGGCCGACGCCGGCCCCGCCCTCACCGAGACACTGGACAGCTACCTCGACTCGGGCGGCGCCATCGAAGCGTGCGCGCGCAAATTGTTCGTTCATCCAAACACCGTGCGGTACCGGCTGAAGCGGATCGCCGACTTCACGGGCCGCGATCCCACCGTGCCCCGCGATGCCTACGTTCTGCGGGTCGCCACCACCGTGGGCAGGCTGCAACGTGACGTGGGCCACTTCAACACCTCAAACAGCAGTACAACGAGACCTGCGGGGCAATCCGGGTCGGGCTGGGGCGGCTATCTGGGATGAACCGAGATCGCAACGAGGTCTCGGCACGGCCGCTTCACGTGCTCTTTTGTGGAAACTCCACAAAAGAATAAGACAAGGTTCATAATCTCTTACACCGCACTATGAGGCCCTCACAGTGTTTTCTTAATCCCGTGCTTGCTTTGCTTGCTCCCGGACAGGGATCCCAGACGCCCGGCATGCTCACCCCGTGGGTCGAGCTGCCCGGTGCCGCCGAGCGCCTGGCCGCATGGTCGCAGATCAGCGATCTGGATCTCGTGCGGCTGGGCACCACCGCCACCGCCGAGGAGATCACCGACACCGCGGTGACCCAGCCGCTGGTCGTGGCCGCCACCCTGCTGGCCCACGAGGAGCTCACCAAGCGCAATCTGCTGGGCGACAAGGACGCCGTGGTCGCCGGCCATTCGGTCGGTGAGATCGCCGCCTACGTCATCGCCGGCGTCATCTCCGCCGATGACGCGGTCAAGCTGGCCGCCACCCGCGGCGCCGAGATGGCCAAGGCCTGCGCCCTGGAGCCCACCGGCATGGCCGCGGTGCTCGGTGGCGACGAGGCCGAAGTACTGGCCCGGCTGGAATCCCTGGATCTGATCCCGGCCAACCGCAACGCCGCCGGCCAGATCGTGGCCGCCGGGGCCGTCGCCGCGCTGGAGAAGCTGGCCGAGGATCCCCCGGCCAAGGCCCGGGTCCGGGTGCTGGCCACCGCCGGCGCCTTCCACACGCACTACATGGCCACCGCCGCCGAGGGCTACGCGGCCGCCGCCGCGCAGGTCGCCACGGCCGAGCCCACCAAGACCCTGCTGTCCAACGCCGATGGCAAGCCGGTGGCCGATGCCGCCGACGCCATGGCCAAGCTGATCGCGCAGATGACCCAGCCGGTGCGCTGGGATCTGACCAACGAGACGCTGCGCGGAAACCAGCTGACGGCGATCGTCGAGTTCCCGCCCGCCGGGACACTGGTCGGCATCGCCAAACGAGAACTGAAGGGCACACCGACACATGCGGTCAAGGCCCCCTCAGACCTGGACGGACTCGCCGAGCTCTGAGTCTTTCGGGTAGCACTGCCCATAACAGAACGTCTGACACTCCGACAGCCGGAGTGCGCCAACAAAGAAGGAGCCATTGTGGCCGCCAGCCAGGAAGAAATCATCGCCGGTCTCGCCGAGATCATCGAAGAGGTCACCGGTATCGAGCCGTCCGAGGTCACCCCGGAGAAGTCGTTCGTCGACGATCTGGACATCGACTCGCTGTCGATGGTCGAGATCGCCGTGCAGACCGAGGACAAGTACGGCGTGAAGATCCCCGACGAGGACCTCGCCGGTCTGCGCACCGTCGGTGACGTCGTCGCCTACATCCAGAAGCTCGAGGCCGAGAACCCCGAGGCCGCTGCCGCCCTGCGCGAGAAGTTTGGCTCGGAATGAGCAAACCTTCCACTGCTAACGGCGGGTTCCCGAATGTCGTGGTGACCGCCGTTACGGCGACCACGTCGATCGCACCGGATATCGAGAGCACGTGGAAGGGCCTGCTGGCCGGCGAGAGCGGCATCCGCAAGCTCGAAGACGATTTCGTCGAGAAGTGGGACCTGGCAGCCAAGATCGGCGGTCACCTCAAGGAGCCGCTCGATCCGCTGATGTCCCGCCTCGAGATGCGGCGCATGTCCTACGTGCAGCGGATGGCCAAGTACCTCGGCAATCAGCTGTGGGAGACCGCGGGTAAGCCGGAGGTCGATCCCGACCGCTTCACGGTCGTGATCGGCACGGGTCTCGGTGGCGGCGAGAAGATCGTCGAGACCTATGACGCGATGAACGAGGGCGGGCCGCGCAAGGTGTCCCCGCTCGCCGTTCAGATGATCATGCCCAACGGTGCCGCGGCCGTCGTCGGCCTCGAGCTCGGTGCCCGGGCCGGCGTCATCACCCCGGTCTCGGCGTGTTCGTCAGGGTCGGAGGGCATCGCCCACGCATGGCGTCAGATCGTCATGGGTGACGCCGATATCGCGGTCTGCGGTGGTGTCGAAGGTGCCATCGAGGCACTGCCCATCGCGGCGTTCTCGATGATGCGTGCGATGTCGACCCGCAACGAGGATCCGGAAGGCGCCTCCCGTCCGTTCGACAAGGATCGCGACGGGTTCGTCTTCGGTGAAGCCGGCGCGCTCATGGTCATCGAGACCGAGGAGCACGCCCTGGCCCGTGGCGCCAAACCGCTGGCCCGCCTGATGGGTGCCGGTATCACATCCGACGCGTTCCACATGGTGGCCCCGGCCGCCGACGGTCTGCGCGCCGGCCAGGCGATGAAGCGTGCGATGGAGACCGCTGGTCTGTCCCCGAAGGACATCAGCCATGTCAACGCCCACGCCACGGCCACCCCGATCGGCGACACCGCGGAGGCCAACGCACTGCGCGTGGCCGGCGTCGGTGAAGCCGCGGTCTACGCGCCGAAGTCGGCGCTGGGCCACTCGATCGGTGCCGTGGGTGCCCTGGAGTCGATCCTGACGGTGCTCGCCCTGCGCGACGGCGTCATCCCGCCGACGCTCAACTACGAGACCCCCGATCCCGAGATCGATCTCGACGTTGTTGCAGGCGAGCCGCGATACGGTGACTACCAGTACGCCATCAACAATTCGTTCGGGTTCGGCGGCCACAATGTGGCTCTGGCGTTCGGACGATACTGAGGCTTGAGCAGCAGGCCACAGCAGAGAGAGATTCTGTAACAAAGGTGGGGAACGGCTTGAACAAGCTGTCTACGGGGAACGGTCTGCCCAACGTGGTCGTCACTGGCATCGCCATGACGACCGCGTTGGCCACCGACGCCGAAACGACCTGGAAGAAGCTGCTCGGCGGCGAAAGTGGCATCCGGCTGCTCGAGGACGACTTCGTCACCGAGTATGACCTGCCCGTCCGTATCGGTGGCCATCTGCTCGAGGGGTTCGACGACGAACTGACTCGTGTCGAGCTCCGCAGGTTGTCGTACCTGCAGAAGATGGCCACCGTGATCGGCCGGCGGGTGTGGGAGAACGCCGGTGCACCCGAGGTGGACCCCAAGCGCCTGATGGTGTCGATCGGCACCGGCCTGGGATCCACCGAGGAACTGGTGTTCGCCTATGACGGCATGCGGGCCAAGGGTCTGCGCGCCGTCTCGCCGCTGGTCGTCCAGATGTACATGCCCAACGGCGCCGCGGCGGCCGTCGGCTTGGAACGCAAGGCGAAAGCCGGTGTGAACACTGTGATCTCGGCGTGCGCGTCGGGTTCGGAGGGGATCGCCAACGCCTGGCGCAACATCGTGCTCGGCGAGGCCGACATCGCCATCTGCGGTGGTGTGGAGACCAAGATCGAAGCGGTGCCGATCGCCGGTTTCGCCCAGATGCGCATCGTGCTGTCCAACACCAACGACAACCCCGCGGGCGCCTGCCGCCCATTCGACCGGGACCGCAACGGCTTCGTCTTCGGTGAGGGCGGCGCCATGATGGTCATCGAGACCGAGGAGCACGCCAAGGCACGCGGAGCCAACATCCTGGCCCGCATCATGGGTGCCAGCGTCACCTCCGACGGCTACCACATCGTGGCTCCGGACCCCAACGGCGAGCAGGCCGGCTATGCGATGAGCCGGTCGATCGAACTGGCCGGGTTGCAGCCCTCCGATATCGACCACGTCAATGCGCACGCGACCGGCACCTCCGTCGGTGACGTCGCCGAGGGCGTGGCCATCAACAACGCGATGAAGGGGCACAAGCCCGCGGTCTACGCGCCGAAGGCGGCCCTGGGCCATTCGGTCGGAGCGGTCGGTGCGGTGGAGTCCATTCTCACGGTGCTCGCCTTGCGGGACGGGATCATCCCGCCCACGCTGAACCTGAAGAATCTGGACCCCGAGATCGACCTGGACGTGGTGGCCGACGAGCCGCGCTCCGGCAACTTCACATACGCGATCAACAACTCGTTCGGATTCGGTGGGCACAACGTGGCGCTCACCTTCGGAAAGTACTGACCTAGAAGTAACCCGAGGGCGCCGGTCACCATCCGACGCGCAAGAGGAGGACTGGATGACCATCATGGCTCCCGAAGCGGCCGCCGAGTCGCTCGATCCCCGTGACCCGCTGCTGCGGCTGAGCACGTTTTTCGACGACGGCAGCGTCTCGCTGCTGCACGAGCGCGACAAGTCCGGTGTGCTGGCCGCGGCCGGCACCGTCAACGGTGTGCGCACCATCGCGTTCTGCACCGACGGCACCGTGATGGGCGGGGCGATGGGCATCGAGGGATGCGCACACATCGTGAACGCCTATGACACCGCCATCGAGGAGCAGAGCCCGATCGTGGGCATCTGGCACTCCGGCGGCGCACGCCTGGCCGAGGGCGTCAAGGCGCTGCACGCGGTCGGCCTGGTCTTCGAGGCGATGATCCGGGCGTCCGGTTACATCCCGCAGATCTCGGTGGTCGTCGGCTTCGCCGCCGGCGGTGCCGCCTACGGGCCCGCCCTGACCGACGTCATCATCATGGCGCCGGAGAGCAAGGTCTTCGTCACCGGTCCCGACGTGGTGCGCAGCGTCACCGGCGAGGACGTCGACATGGTGTCCCTCGGCGGCCCGGAGGCCCACCACAAGAAGTCCGGCGTGTGCCACATCGTCGCCGATGACGAACTCGACGCCTACGAGCGCGGCCGCCGCCTCGTCGGATTGTTCTGCCAACAGGGGCATTTCGACCGCAGCAAGGCCGAGGCCGGCGATGTCGACCTCAAGGCCCTGATGCCCGAGTCGGCCCGCCGTGCCTACGACGTGCACCCGATCGTCGAGGCGCTGCTGGACAAGGACGCCCCCTTCGACGAGTTCCAGTCCCGCTGGGCACCGTCGATCGTCGTCGGCCTGGGCCGGTTGGCCGGGCGTTCGGTCGGCGTCATCGCCAACAACCCGCTGCGCCTCGGCGGCTGCCTGAACTCCGAAAGTGCCGAGAAGTCGGCACGTTTCGTGCGGCTGTGTGATGCCTTCGGCATCCCGCTGGTCGTCGTCGTCGACGTGCCGGGCTACCTGCCCGGTGTGGACCAGGAGTGGGGCGGGGTGGTGCGTCGCGGCGCCAAGCTGCTGCACGCCTTCGGTGAGGCCACCGTCCCGCGCGTCACCCTGGTGACCCGCAAGATCTACGGCGGCGCCTACATCGCCATGAACTCGCGCTCCCTGGGTGCCACCAAGGTGTTCGCCTGGCCGGACGCCGAGGTCGCCGTGATGGGCGCCAAGGCCGCGGTCGGCATCCTGCACAAGCGTAAGCTCGCCGCCGCGCCCGACCACGAGCGCGAGGCCCTGCACGAGGAGCTGGCCGCCGAGCACGAGCGGATCGCCGGTGGTGTGGACAGTGCCATCGAGATCGGCGTGGTGGACGCCAAGATCGACCCGGCGCACACCCGCAGCGTGATCACCCAGGCGCTGGCCGAGGCACCCGCGCGCCGCGGCCGCCACAAGAACATCCCGCTGTAAGGGTCTCCTTTCCTTCGCGAGCAGACGTAAAACTGCCCCTTTTCCGAGGAAAAGGGGCAGTTTTACGTCTGCTCGTCGGCGTTCAGCCGGCAGTCATCGGGTTGTGTAGCCGCCATTGGCGAAGACGGTCTGCCCGGTGATCCAGTGTCCTTCGTCGGCCAAGAACAGCACCAGCGGGGCAATGTCCTCGATGAGCGTCAAACGCCCGCCCATGGCCTGGGACTTGTGGAACTCGACTCGCTCCGGGGTCTCCTGACCGTAGAAGAACGGGGTGTCCATCGGACCGGGACCGATGTTGTTGACGTTGATTCCGCGAGCAGCGAACTCCTTGGCCGCCGCGCGGGTGAAATGTTCGACCGGACTCTTCGCGCCGGCGTAGGTGGAATAGCCGTCTGTGAATGCGGCCAGCAGCGCGGTGACGATGGTGATGACCGAACCGTTGTCGGCGAGGCGGCGGCCCGCCTGCTGCAGGAAGAAGTAGGCCGCCTTGGCGTTGATGTCGAACATCGAATCGTATTCGGACTCGGTGGTTTCCACGATCGGCTTGCGGAGGACCTTGCCGACGGTGTTGATCGCGATGTCGACCTGACCGAACGCATCGACAGCGGTGTCGAACAGGTTCTCGACGTTGGCAGGCACCGTGAGATCGCCCTGCACCTTGATGGCTTTGACGCCGGCCCGCTCGGCCTCGGCAACGGTCCCATCGGCATCGGACTCGGTAGCCGAGCTGTTGTAGTGCACAGCCACGTTGACACCACGCTGCGCCAAACTCCGGCTGATCAAACCACCAAGATTTTTGGCACCAGCGGCGACGACTGCTGACTTTCCTCTGATTTCGCTCACGCAGGGCACGCTATCGAGGAGTCAAACAAATTAAAAACAGCTCTTACCTTAATTTCAACAAGTAATGGTTGTAGATTATGGTGCGTGACTCTCGATCTGCGACGACTGGGCCACTTCGTCGCGGTGGCCGAGGCCGGCAGCTTCACCGCCGCAGCAGCCACCCTGCACATCACCCAGCAGGCGTTGAGTCAGTCGGTCCAGTTGCTCGAGAAAGACCTCGGTGCTCAGCTCTTCATGCGATCGGGGCGCCGCATCACCCCGACCGCAGCGGGAGCACAACTGGTGATCGAAGGGCGGGTGCTGCTGGCCGCCGCCGACACCGTGGCCAACCGGGTCTCGCGCACCGCAGACGACAGACCGGAGGTGTTCGTCGTCGGCCACACCCCCGCGCTGAGCTCTGCGGAGGTGTACGCCAGACTCGAACCCGCAATCGACACGTTCGGCCACCTGTCGGTCAGCTGTCGCCAGATGTATCCCGACGATCTTCTGCGCGAGACCCTCGAAGGCACCGTGCATTTGGGGTTGCGCCGCGGCATCGCACCCACCGCCGAATTGTCCTCCGCGATCATCGGTTATGACCGGGTGCGGGTGGCGGTCCATTGCGAGCACCGGCTGGCAGACGCGACGACCATCGATATTCACGAACTTTCCGGCGAGCAGATCGCCCTCTGGTCACCGCCCGGAGCGTCCTACTACAGCGACTTCCTGATGGGTGCGTGCCGACGCGCGGGTTTCGAGCCCGATTTCGTCGTCAGCCGCGTCCAGGGCTCGGCAACGGTCGCCGCACCTCTGACGACCGGAGCGCCGGCTTTCGTCACCACGCAGGCGGGCCCGGCAATGGACGGTCGAGTGCGGGTCATCGACCTCGAACCCGAGCTGCTAGTCGGCGTGCAGGCGCTGTGGCAGCGGCACACTCAATCGGCATTCCGCGATGCCATCCTCTCGGTCGGCTGAATCAGACGAACTCCGCGGCCGCCGCTGCCGCCCGTTCGCGGTCCTCGGCGACCAACCCGATCCGGGTGCGCCGGTCCAGGATGTCGTCGGCGTCCAACGCACCCTCATGCGTCACCGCGTACTCGAATTCGGCACGGAGGACATCGATTCCGGCGGCCACCGGTTCGGTCGGCCGATCGCAGGTCGCCATGGCGATCACATTGGGCGCCTCGGCACCGAAGCGGGCCACCAGCGAGGGCGGCGGGTCGGCCTGGGCGCGCACGGCGGCGACGGGATTGGTCGGCGCTCCGACCAGCGGCAGGTTGCGGGTCCGGCACGGCGCGGCGGTCAGCCCGCGCAGCGCAATGGCGCGGTCCAGGACATCCTCGGCCATGTACCGGTATTCGGTGAGCTTGCCGCCGACGACGCTGATGACACCGTTGTCGGACTCGGTGACGGCATGGTCGCGGGACAGGTCGGCGGTGTGCCCCTCGCTCTCGATCAGCGGGCGTAAGCCGGCGTAGGCACCGCGCACGTCGGCTTCGGTCAGTGCGGTGTCCAGCGCGGTGTTGACGGTATCGAGCAGGAAGCGCACCTCATCCGACGTGGGTTGCGGCACATCGGGTATCGGCCCGGGTGCGTCCTCGTCGGTGAGACCGAGATAGACGCGGCCGAGTTGTTCGGGCATGGCGAACACGAATCGGTTCAACTCGCCGGGAATCGGGATGGTCAGCGCTGCGGTCGGGTTGCCGAACGCCGCCGCGTCGAACACGAGGTGGGTGCCGCGGCTGGGCCGCAACCGGATCGACGGGTCCACCTCTCCCGCCCAGACACCGGCGGCATTGATCACCGCACGGGCGCGAAGCTGCAGCGTCTGCCCACTGAGTTCATCGGTCAACCGCACCGAATCCCCCTGTGCCAGCTCCGCTTTCATCCGGGTCAGGATCCTCGCGCCGTACTGCGCGGCGGTGCGCGCCACCGCGACGACGAGGCGGGCATCGTCGATGAGCTGACCGTCGTAGGCCAGGAAGGCGCCGTCGAGACCGTCACGGCGCACCGTTGGCGCCAGCGCGACGGCACGCTGGGCATCGACGCGACGCGACCGCGGCAGCACACCGGCCGGCGTCCCGGCCATCTTGCGCAGACCGTCACCGGCGAGGAAACCGGTGCGCACCAGAGCACGCGAGGCCCGGTTCATGGCCGGTAGCAACGGCACCAATTGCGGCATGGCGCTGACCAGATGAGGGGCGTTGCGCGTCATCAGGATTCCGCGTTCGGCGGCGCTGCGCCGGGCGATGCCGATATTGCCCGAGGCCAGATATCGCAGACCGCCGTGCACCAGCTTCGAGCTCCAGCGGCTGGTACCGAAGGCCAGATCATGCTTCTCGACCAGCACCACGCGCAACCCCCGGGTCGCCGCGTCCAGCGCGATACCGGCTCCGGTGATGCCGCCGCCGATCACCAGCACGTCGACCGGCTCGGTCAGCGCCTCCAAATCGGCGCTGCGCCGCGCACGGTTGAGTGCACTGGCGTGTGGGGATGCTGGGGTCATGGCTGCAGGTATCCGTTCAGGGCGTGGGCCAGTTCGTCGGCGAGCGCGTCGGCATCCAGGATCGGTTCGACCATCTGCGCGGACTGCACGGTGGACTGGGTGATCAGCAGGCACATCGCGGCGAGCCGACGTGGGTCACCGGAGCGGACGCTGCCGTCCTCCTGGGCCAACTTGAGCTGGCCGGCCACGGCGTCGATGAGGATCTGCTGACTGGTGCCCAGGCGCTCGGCGATGTACACCATCGCCAGTTCGGGCGCGTTGTGCAGCACCGTCATCACGATCTCGTCGTGCTGCAGCCGCCCGGCGACTCCAACAATGCGCGCCACCAGGGCCTGCCGTCCGATCTCGCGGTCGTCGGCGCCGTCGAGCACGCGGATCACCCGCGCAGTCAGCAACGCGGCCAGGATCGATCGGGTGTCCGGGAAGCGCCGGTACACGGTCGGCCGACTGACCCCGGCGCGCCGGGCGATCTCGGCCAGCGTCACCCGCTCCACGCCGAAGGCGATCACGCATTCGGCGGCGGCATCGAGGATCCGATCGCCGAGCGAATCATCGTTACTGATTGACACCATGTGTAATACTGTAACGCATGACGCAAGCCAGTGCCGATCTGCAGCCCCCGATGAAGTGGAATGCCTGGGGCGACCCGCAGTCCGCCAAACCCCTCTCCGACGGCATCAAGGCACTGCTCGCACAGGCCCTCGGCGTCGACGGTCCAGCAGCGCCGGAGTTGGCGGCCGGCGATGTCCGGTTACGCCCCACGTCGCTGTCCGATGATGATCGCGCGGCACTCGAAGCCGTCCTCGGTGACCGGTTCGTCCGCACCGACGATCAGAGTCGGCTGTTGCGCGCCGGCGGCAAGTCCACCCCGGATCTGTTGCGTCGCACGGATAGCGGCCAACAGGATGCGCCGGACGCGGTGCTGCTGCCCGCCGACGAGAGCGCCGTGATCGCAGTGCTGCAGGTCTGCAGCGAGCGCCGGATCGCCGTCGTGCCGTTCGGCGGGGGCACCAGCGTCGTCGGCGGACTGGACCCGTTGCGCGGGGAGTTCTCGGCGGTGGTGTCGGTGGATCTGCGCCGTCTCGATGCGCTGCACAGCCTGGACACCGAGTCCGGCGAGGCAGAACTCGGCGCCGGCGTCACCGGACCGCACACCGAAGAACTGCTCGGCGCCCAGGGGTTCTCGCTCGGTCACTACCCGCAGAGCTTCCAGTTCGCGACGATCGGCGGGTTCGCCGCCACCCGGTCCTCGGGCCAGGACTCGGCCGGCTACGGACGATTCGACGATATGGTGCGCGGACTCACCGTCGTGACGCCGGCGGGTGTGCTCGACCTCGGCCGCGCCCCGGCCTCGGCGGCGGGTCCCGATCTGCGCCAACTGATCGTGGGGTCCGAGGGCGTGTTCGGCATCATCACCCGGGTCCGGGTACGGGTTCACCCGAGCCCTGAGACCACGCGGTACGAGGCCTGGAGGTTTCCCGATTTCGCGACCGGAGCGGCCGCGCTGCGCGCGGTCACCCAGACCGGCACCGGGCCGACGGTGATCCGGCTCTCGGATGAGGCCGAGACCGGGGTGAACCTGGCGACCACCGAGAGCATCGGCGAAAAGACCATCACCGGAGGGTGTTTGGCGATCACCGCATTCGAAGGTACCGCGGCGCATACCTTGAGTCGGCACACCGAGACCGCGGCGGTGCTGCGCGCGCACGGTGGCACCTCACTCGGTGACGGTCCGGCGAAGGCATGGGAGCACGGCCGGTTCGGGGCACCGTACCTGCGCGATTCACTGCTGTCGGCCGGTGCGTTGTGCGAGACGTTGGAGACCGCGACCAACTGGTCGAACATCGGCGCACTGAAGACCGCGGTCACCGCGGCATTGACCGAATCACTGGGCCGGGCCCTGGTGATGTGTCATATTTCGCACGTGTACCCCACCGGAGCGTCGCTGTATTTCACCGTGGTCGCCGGCCAGCAGGGCGACCCGTTGCAGCAGTGGCAACGCGCCAAGATCGCCGCATCGGACGCGATGGTGGCCGCCGGGGGCACCATCACCCACCACCATGCGGTGGGCGCCGATCACCGGCCGTGGATGCGTGCCGAGATCGGCGATCTGGGCGTTGAGGTGTTGCGGGCGGTCAAGGCCACGCTGGACCCGGTCGGAATCATGAACCCGGGCAAGCTGATCCCGTGATCAAGCGGGTCACCGTCCTGACCAACCCCGCATCGGGGCACGGAAGTGCCCCGCATGCCGCCGAGCGCGCCATCACCCAATTGCACCGCCGCGGTGTCGATGTGGTGGCCATCGCCGGCCGCGACTCCGCGCATGCCCGCCAGCTCGTCGAGGGTGCGCTGGAACGCGGGATGGACGCGCTCGTCGTGGTGGGCGGGGACGGCATCATCTCGCTGGCGCTGCAGGTGCTGGCCCGCACCGACATCCCGCTGGGGATCATCCCGGCCGGCACCGGTAACGATCACGCCCGCGAGTTCGGTATTCCGACAAAGGATCCCGAGGCTGCCGCCGATATCGTCGTCGACGGGCGCGCCGTGGCGATCGATCTGGGTCAAATCGTCGGCGCCGACGGGACGCAGCGTTGGTTCGGTACCGTGATGGCCGCCGGATTCGACTCGCTGGTGACCGACCGGACCAACCGGATGCGCTGGCCGCACGGCCGGATGCGTTACAACCTCGCGATGGTCGCCGAGATCTCCAAGCTCCGCCTGCTTCCGTTCCGGTTCACTTTCGACGGTGAGGAGGTCGTCAGCGATCTGACGTTGGCGGCCTTCGGCAACACGCGCAGTTACGGTGGCGGCATGCTGATCACGCCCGGGGCTGATCCGTGCGACGGACTGCTGGACGTGACGATGGTGGCCTCGGCGTCGCGGACGAGGCTGATCCGGTTGTTCCCCACCGTCTTCAAGGGAACCCATGTGCACCTCGACGAGGTCCAGACCCGCCGGGCCCGGGTGATCACGGTGGAATGTCCCGGCATCACGGCCTATGCCGACGGCGAGTTCGTCTGCCCGCTGCCGGTAGAGGTGTCGGCGGTTCCCGGCGCACTCAAGGTATTGCGGCCGTAGCCTGATGCGGTGGACTGGGAGTTCGAGGGCGAGGTGTTCCAGTGGCGCGGGCCGGCGCCGTACTTCTTCGTCGAGACCCCGCCCGAGATCGATGATTTCCTCCATGCCCATCTCGGCGAGCTGACCTACGGCTGGGGTGTCATCCCGGCAACCGTGGGTGTCGGTGACACCGAGGTGCGGACCTCACTCATCCCGAAAGACGGTGTCTACGTGGTACCGCTGAAGGTGGCGCTGCGACGGCCGGAGAGCATCGATGACGGAGACCGCGTCCGGGTGCGCCTACGCGTCGGAGGCTGACCTGTCGTCGGTCAGCGCGGCCAACAAATTCATGGTCCGGGTAATCGCATCGGCCACCGGGCGCGTCGACAGCGACGGATCGATGGCGCGCTGGATGCCCAGCCCAATTCCCGCGCTCAGCAACAGATTTCCGAAGTCGTCGATGCGCGACGCGGTCTCGGGGTCCAGATCTCGTGCCAACGCACGCAGCACTGCGTTGACCATCTGCGCGGCATCGTCGCGAAGCGCGGTGATCATCGCGCCGAGTTCGGGGTTGTGACGAGATAGCACCACGAACTCCAACTCCAGCATGGTCCAACCGACGTCCCCGGCGGTGCGCTCCAACCAGTCGTTGACCGCAGCGATGCGCTCCATCAGATCGGTATCGGTGCCCGCCAGCCGGGACATCTCACCGAGTTTCTCGCGGTGGATCAGGGCCAGCACTTCGCGGCACAGCGCAGGCTTGCTGCCGAAGTTCGAGTACACGGCGCCCTTGGAGAACCCCGCGTCGTCGGCGATATCGTCGAGGCTCGTGGCGGCGTACCCGTGCGCCAGAAAACGCGACTTGGCGGCCTGCAGCAGTTCGGCGCGGGTCTGCTCCTGGCGTTCGGCCCTGGTCAGACGCGGCATGCCCAAATGGTAGACCGCGGGTATTGATTGCACTCCAAGTATTCGGATACCGTCGGTATCCGATATCGGAGGTCACGCATGGAGCATTCGGACGCCCGGCAACCGCGCGTCATCGTCATCGGTGCCGGGTTGGCCGGTATCGCCACGGCATACACGTTGCAACGCAACGGCTTCACCGATTTCACGATCCTGGAGAAAGGCTCCGAGGTCGGCGGGGTGTGGCACTGGAACCGCTACCCCGGCCTGACCTGTGACGTGCCCTCGCAGATCTACCAGTTCGGGTTCGCGCCGAAACCGAACTGGAGCCACCTGTGGGCCAACGGTGACGAGATCCGCGACTACCACCGCGATGTCGTCGAGCGCTTCGGTCTCGACAAGCATCTGCGGCTGAACACGGAAGTGACTGCGGCGCAATACGACAAGGCCGGCTGGACCGTGACCACCGCCGGCGGTGATTCCCTGACGGCCGATTTCGTCATCTGCGCCACCGGCGTCCTGCACCACCCGTTCACCCCCGAAATCCCGGGACTGGACGGCTTCACCGGACCGGTTGTGCACACGGCACGCTGGGATCCACTGCTGCGGACCGAGGGTCAGCGGGTGGCCGTCATCGGCACCGGTTCCACCGGCGTGCAGGTGGTTTCGGCCTTACAGCCCGACGCCGCCGAGATGGTCCACTTCGCCCGTTCGGCGCAGTGGGTGCTGTGGGCGCCGATGTCCCTTCCACAGCCGCGGGCTCTGGCGGCGATCTGGCGACGATGGCCCGCGCTGTTGGACGTCACCTTCGACGGGTTGCAGTGGGGATCCAACATCCTGGCCGATATCGTCACCACCCCGTCATGGCGACGAAAGCTGGTACAGGCTTACGCCCGCGCCAGTCTGCGGGTCCAGATCCGCGATCCGAAGCTGCGGGCCCGACTGACCCCGGATTACCAGCCGCTGTGCAAGCGGCAGGTGGTCTCGGGCAGCTACTACCGCGCCATCACCGCGCCGAACGCCCGACTGGTCACCGGTCCGATCGCCGAGGTCACCCCGACCGGGATCCGCACCGCCGACGGCGAGCAGCACGAGGTCGACGTCATCGTGCTGGCCACCGGCTTTCACGCGCACAACTACATGCGACCGATGTCGGTGGTCGGCCGCGACGGCGTCACCCTCGACGACGTCTGGGTGAAGGGTCCGCGCGCCTACCGGATGACGGCGATCCCGGGCTTCCCGAATCTGTTCACGATCCTGGGGCCGAACTCCCCGACCGGTTCCATCCCACTGCAGTATTCGGCCGAACTCACCGCCCGTTATGTCGTCGCATGGCTCACCCGATTCCGTGACGGTGAACTCGACGAGGTGGAGGTCACCGAAGCGGCCACCGACGAGTTCAACGCCGCAGTCGCCGATGCGCTCGGGCCCACGGTGTGGAACACCGGGTGCAACTCCTGGTACTTCACCGACGAAGGCACCATCGACCTCTGGCCGTGGGACCGCAAAACGCTCACCGACATGTTGAGTGAACCCGAGGATGCCCACTTCACAATCCGGTGAGCGTGCGCAGACTTCGCGGCGATCGCGGCGTGTCTGGGTGCAGACCCGCACGCTCGCCGTAAGAGATCAGCCGACGCCGCGGTTGAGCCAGGTGACCTCGCCGGTGTCGCCACCACCGCGGTAGGGCTCCAGCGACTCGTCCCAGGCGGTGCCGAGCACCGAATCCAGGTCGGCGGCCAACGCGTCGGCACCGGACGCCATCAGGGCACGCAACCGCTGTTCGCCGACCATGACGTCACCATTGGCGCTCATCGCACCGCTCCACAGGCCGAGTTGCGGGGTGTGGCACCAGCGGTGGCCGTCCACGCCCTCACTGGGATCCTCGGTGACCTCGAAGCGCAGCACCGACCACGAACGCAGGGCATTGGCCAACTGGGCACCGGTGCCCACCGGCCCTACCCAGTTCGTGACGGCGCGCAGCTGTCCGGGCATGGCGGGTTGGGGCGTCCACTTGAGGTTCGCCCGCGCCGACAGGGTCGACGAAAGAGCCCACTCCACGTGTGGGCATACCGCCGCGGGCGAGGCGTGAACGTAAACCACGCCAGTTGTCGCCTCGGCGAACTGGTTCGACGCACGCATACTTTTGCTCCTTCGGCTCCACGAGGGACGTCTTCCCCAACGACCTGGTGTTACCGAAATGTGCAGTTGTTTCGTGCGTGTCTATTGTGCCTTGTGGGACGCCTGTTGCGCTAGTGTGCGCCGAATTCTCTCAGGACTCCATCAGAGATGGCCGGCCACAGCTCGTGCGTCCAGTCACCGAAATCGCGGTCGGTGAGCACCACCAGCGCCAGATCGGCGACCGGATCGACCCACAAAAACGTCCCTGACTGGCCGAAATGGCCGAAAGTCGCACCAGAGTTGGCCGCGCCCGTCCAATGCGGCGACTTCTGCGACCGCAGCTCGAACCCCAGCCCCCAGTCATTGGGGCGCTGCGAACCGAACCCGGGCAACACGCCGTTGAGTCCGGGGAACTGCACGGAGGTGGCCTCCGCGTGCAGTTGCGTGGTCACCAGTTCGGGGCGCAGGAGTTCGGCGGCGAAGCGCGCCAGATCAGCCACGCTGGATCGCGCGCCGTAGCCGGCCGCCGGAGCGCCACCATCGAGCACCGACGACGCCATTCCGAGCGGTTCGAAGACCCCCTCGGCGAGATAGGTCTGCACCGGGATCTCGGTGGCCGCCTCGAGCGCCTCGGCGAGCAGGGTGAATCCGTGGTTGGAGTAGATCCGGCGCGTCCCCGGTGCGGCCAGTTGCTCTGAGCTCTGCATGGCCACCCCCGAGGTGTGCGCCAACAGGTGCCGCACCGTCGAGCCCGGCGGTCCGGCCGGGTCGTCGAGGGCGAACGCACCCTCTTCGACCGCGACCTGCGCCGCGCGCGCGACCAACGGTTTGGTGACCGAGGCCAGCCGGAACGTCCGGTCGACGTCCCCGCGCGTCGCCAGCACGCCGTCTCGACCCCCGACCACCGCCGCGGCGGCGGTCGGGACCGGCCAGTCGTCGATCAGATCCAGTGCACCCATAGGCGCCTGAGCCTACTTGTGTGCCACGTAGTAGTAGTTCAGCGGATCGGACTCGATCTCGTGCACCTCGACATCGGTGAATCCCGCGTCCGCCAACATGGACGTCGCCACCTCGCGACCCCACACGGTGCCCAGCCCGTCACCGCCGAGCCCCAGCGAGACCGTCATGCAGTGCATGGTGGACACCGTGTACAGGTAGGCGCCCAGCGGTGCCCCGATGTTGGCCTGCACATCACTGGATGCCTTGATGTCCACCATCAGGAAGGTGCCCCCGGGCCGCAGTGCGGCGAAGATGTTGTCCAGCACCCGCGCCGGGTGGGCCTGATCGTGGATGGCGTCGAAGGCGGTGATGACGTCATAGGCCTCGACCATGTCGAGTTCGGCGACATCGCGGGCCAGGAAGTCGGCATTGGCCAGGCCGCGGTCGGCGGCCTCGGCCCGACCCACCGCCAACCCCTCGTCGGAGAAGTCGATACCGGTGAACCGGCTGGTGCCGAACTCCTGGGCCATGAGGTTGACGGCATGTCCACTGCCGCAACCGATATCGGCCACCGCCGCGTTGCCGCGCAGCTGGTCGACCAGGCCGGGCACCAGCGGCAGGATGACATCGACCAGCGCCGCGTCGAACACCGCGCCGCTCTCCTCGGCCATCAACGTGTGAAACCGCGGATACTCGCCGTAGGACAATCCGCCGCCGGAGCGGAAGCATTCGACGATGCGCTGCTCCACCTCGGCCAGCAACGGGATGAACTGTGCGACACCGGCCAGATTGTCGGTGCCCGCCGCGCGGGTGAGCGCCGCCGCGCGATGTTCGGGCAGCCGGTAGGTGCCGCCGACGGCGTCGTAGTCGATGATCTGCGCGACGGTCAGGCCGCCCAACCATTCCCGTACATAGCGTTCGTCCAGATCGGCGGCATCGGCGATCTGGGTGCTGGTGGCCGCGGGCAGCCGCGCCATGGTGTCGAACAGGCCGGTCTGATGCCCGATGCTCAGCAGCAGGGCCACCGAGGCGTCGTTGATGATGCCGACCACGCGATTGCCGAAATCTTCGGCGGTTTCTTGGATGAGTGCTGTCATACCGCAGACGCTATGGCGACGGGACGCGGCGCGGTATCGGCCGAATAATGCGTTCTTGCAGCATCACGCATGGGGCAAATGATGTAGTCAGCCCTCGGTGTTGACGATCTTGTGCTGATAGGCCCAGGTCAGCGCCGCGGTGCGGGAGGAGACGCCGAGCTTGGCGTAGATGTTGGCCAGGTGACGCCCCACCGTCTTCTCGCTGATGAAGATCGCCTGGGCCACCTGACGGTTGGTCGCGCCACCGGCCAGCGCCCGCAACACCTCGATCTCGCGCCGGGTCAACCCTCCCGGGACGGGCCGTCCACACGCCGCGCTCGGCTGCACCGCCAGCTGCTCGTAGATCGCCTCGGCGGTCGCGATATCGGCGGCGGTCGCCGACTCATCGCCGATTCCCCTGTGCGCCAAGGCCATCCACTCATACACCTCGGCGCTCTCGTAGCGTGCCCGTTGCTCGCGGTAGAAGCGCAAGGCGTCGTTCAGGCTCTCCAGCGCGGCACCGTGCTCGCCGAGGCGGGTGAGCACCGCCCCGCGCGCGTGTGCCGCCCAGGCCCGATACCCCGGCGTCCCGAAGGACCGGGCACCCTCCTGCAGTTCGGCACAGTGGCGCTGTGCCTCGTCCAGATCGTCGCGGGCCAGGGCGATGTCGACGGCGGCCCGCAACATCCGCATCCTGCTGAGCGGGCTCACACCGGCCAGCGCGACCCGTAGCTCGGTCCAGGCCGACTGACTGTCGCCCATCCGGCAGCGCAGCAGCGCCAGTCCGGGCTGTGGGTCGACACCGAGGCTGCGGGCCTTGGCGAAGGCCGCGAGTGCGCCGTCGGTGTCACCGCGCAACCGGCGCACCTCGCCGAGCTGATAGAACCCCTCACCGCTCACCCAGTCGTTGACACCCTCCAAAGCGCAACTGGCCGTGAACAGTTGCTCTTCCAGATGCCGGTAGTCCTGGTCGGCGGCCGCCAGTTGCAACCGATGCACATCGCACACCCGGTAGTAGGTCGCCGTCTGGTGCACATCGCACCATCGCTGCATCGCGTCCGTCCACGCCCGCATCCGCGGCTGGTCGGCCAACTGGTGGCACAGGTTGAGCACCACACAGTAGATGTCGCCGGCCCAATCGACGGTGACCTCTCCGGCCAGCACCGGCAGCATCGCCTCGTCGATGTGGCCGCAGCCGTCGGTGGGCCGATTGTTGCCGAACGCGGCCATCGCGGCGGCCACCGAGGTCAACGCATCCAGCGACGGGTCACCGAGCGGCGCACTGATCTCCCGCAGCCGGTCGGCGTGCACCTGCAGTTCGTCGATATCGCGTCCGGCCCAGGCGACCAACGCCTCCAGATACACCAGATAGCCCATCGCGGGACCCGGCGCCGGGTCGGCGATCAGCCGCCGCGCCCGGCTCATCCAGCCGCGGGCGATGTTCAGATCGCCGCGGGTCACCCATTCCAGACCGAGCTCGAGTGCCTTCATCGCGGCCGCGGCCGGGTCGCTGCGCACCAGTTGGCCGTACACCCGCTCGGCCAGCCGGACCGCCTCGCGGCCGTGACCCAGACGCCAGGCCGCCTCGGCGTAGGAGTCGAGATCCGACAGCGGCATCGGGCCCACGCCGTCGACACGGACGTAGGCCTCGTACACGCCGCGCCAGTTCTGCTGCCCGAGCGCGGTTCGCGCCTCGTGCAGCAGCCCCTCGGCGGTTCCACTGGCCGTCATGAGCGTCACGTTATTACGCGTGGACGCCGGAGACCAGGGCATTTTCGGAGAAACTGGACACCTGTCTGACAGATCGGCGATGCGCGTATTAGGTTATAGGCATAGGTCGGTCCGCGTCGCTCGCGGTGCGCACTCCTGTAGTAGGTTTACCACCGAGCAACTCAAACCACTGTTAGTAAACAGGTATCGATTCCAACGAAAGGTTCAGCAAGGCATGAGTCAGACGGTGCGCGGTGTGATCTCCCGGTCCAAGGGACAGCCCGTCGAGTTGGTCGACATCGTCATCCCCGACCCCGGTCCCGGCGAGGTGGTGGTCGCCATTCAAGCCTGCGGGGTCTGCCACACCGACCTGACCTACCGCGAGGGCGGCATCAACGACGACTATCCCTTCCTGCTCGGCCATGAGGCCGCCGGCATCGTCGAAACCATCGGCGCCGGCGTCACCCACGTGGCCCCCGGCGATTTCGTCATCCTGAACTGGCGCGCGGTGTGCGGCGAATGCCGCGCCTGCAAACGCGGCCGCCCGCACCTGTGCTTCGACACCTTCAACGCCACTCAGAAGATGACCCTGACCGACGGCACCGAACTGTCCCCGGCCCTGGGCATCGGCGCCTTCGCCGACAAGACCCTGGTCCACGAGGGCCAGTGCACCAAGGTCGATCCCGCAGCCGATCCCGCGGTGGCCGGCCTGCTGGGCTGCGGCGTGATGGCCGGCATCGGCGCCGCGATCAACACCGGCGCGGTCAACCGCGACGACACCGTGGCCGTCATCGGCTGCGGCGGCGTCGGCGATGCCGCCATCGCCGGCGCCGCCCTCGTCGGCGCGCGCCGCATCATCGCCGTCGACGTCGACGACCGCAAACTGCACACCGCCCGCGAGTTCGGCGCCACCCACACCATCAACGCCCGCGACCTCGACGCCATCGAAACCATCCAGGACCTCACCGACGGCTTCGGCGCCGACGTCGTCATCGACGCCGTCGGGCGCCCCGAAACCTGGAAGCAGGCGTTCTACGCCCGCGACCTGGCCGGCACCGTCGTCCTGGTCGGCGTGCCCACCCCGGACATGACCCTGGAGATGCCGCTGGTCGACTTCTTCTCCCGCGGCGGATCACTGAAGTCCTCCTGGTACGGCGACTGCCTGCCCGAACGCGACTTCCCCACCCTGATCAGCCTCTACCTGCAGGGCCGCCTGCCGCTGGAGAAGTTCGTCTCCGAGCGCATCAGCCTGGACGCCGTCGAGGACGCCTTCCACAAGATGCACGCCGGCGAGGTGCTGCGCTCGGTGGTCGTGCTGTGAGCGGGCCCGCCAACATCCAGCGCGTCGTCACCTCCGGCACCTTCGAACTCGACGGTGGCAGCTGGGACGTCGACAACAACATCTGGCTCATCGGCGATGACAACGATGTGATCGTCTTCGACGCCGCCCACACCGCCGACCCCATCATCGAGGCCGTCGGCGGCCGCAACGTCGTCGCGGTGGTGTGCACCCACGGCCACAACGACCACATCACCGTCGCACCCGACCTGGCCAAGGCCCTCGACGCCCCGGTGTTCCTGCACCCCGCCGACGAGATGCTCTGGCGCGCCGTACATCCCGAGGCCGAGTTCCGCACCGTCGAAGACAGGCAGGTGCTGCGCGCCGGCGGTATCGAACTGCACGCCCTGCACACCCCCGGACACTCCCCCGGATCGGTCTGCTGGTCGGTCCCGGCCCTGAACGCCGTCATCTCCGGTGACACCCTGTTCCAGGGCGGACCCGGCGCGACCGGACGGTCCTACTCGGACTTCCCGACCATCCTGGAATCCATCTCCACCCGCCTGGGCACACTGCCCGACGAAACCGTCGTCTACACCGGCCACGGCGACACCACCACCATCGGCGGCGAACTCGTCAACTACGACGAATGGGTCACACGCGGCCACTGATCGAGATGCACGCAATGGTTGCTGAAACCGCGCGCCAGGCAACCATTACGTGCATTTCGCGTCTCCCGGCAGCGGCGGGATGTTGCTGAAACTTCATTTGCTGACGCGATGCGCGAAATTGCCTGCGCCACCGTTAAACTGGGCTTATGACCCGCTGGCCGCTTCGCACATTGTTGCTGTGCCTGGTCGCGGCGGTGACGGTGGCGTGCTCGGCACCGGCACCTGAACGCGTCTTCATCCGAGCCACCTCGCCCGAGGTGGTCACACCGGTGCACACCCCGGCGGTCGGTATCGACGGCACGCGACTGACCCTCGGCGGTAAGCCGTGGTGGCCCATCGGGGTCAATGCCTATCAGCTGGGTACCGACTGGTCGGTCAATGCCGGCTGCGGCGCCCAGGTCGACCTGGACACCTTCTTCGGCCAACTGCCCCCGCACTCGCTCACGCGGTTCAACGCGTTCTCCAGTCTGGCGACGAACAAGGAAACCGGCCTGCTGGATTTCAGCGCACTCGACGCCGTGGTGCGGGCCGCGGAACGGCACGGCCAGTTGCTCATCGCGGTGCTGTCCAGCAATGAGGGCAGTTGTGAGGGCGACACGTTCAAGGAGTACCGGTGGTACACCGAGGGCTGGCGCACCGACCTCACCCCCGGCATGACGATGACGTTCTCCCAGTGGCTCGACACCGCCGTGCAGCGCTGGGGTGACTCGCCGGCGCTGGCGGGCTGGACCGCGGTCGGTGAGCCCGAGCCGTCGGATTGTGCCGACAGCGCCTGCACCTGGCAGCTGCGCCAGTGCCATGCCGACTCGGCTCAGGTGCTGCGGGCGTTCTATGACGTCACCGGTGCCCGGATCCACGAACTGGACCCCGGCACACCGGTTTTCAGCGGTCACGCCGGCGGAGGACAGTGCGGCTCGGCCGGTGCCGAGTTCGAGCACGTGAGCGCATCCCCGGGCATCGACGTGCTGGAGTACCACTTCTACGAGGCGACCGATTCGCTGACCGGTGACCACTTCGACGGACTGCCCCGCCGCGTCGATCAGGCCCGCGCACTGGACAAGCCGCTGTTGATCACCGAGATCGGCATGGAGGCCGGGTCCTGCGGGTCCGTCGACGACCGGGAGCAGGTGCTGCGGCACGCCTTCACCGAGATGCGCAGGCAGGGGGCGGCCGGCGCGATGTTCTGGTCCTTCGTGCCCGATCCGCGACACGGCGAATGCACGCTCGACATCGGTCCGGGTGACCCGCTGATGCGTCTGGTCGGACGCGAGGTCTAGTCAGCCACCCAACAGCCGACGCTTCTCCGACTCGAACTCGGCCTCGGTGAGGGCACCGGAATCGCGCAGTGCGGCCAGCGTCTTGAGCTGCTCGATGCGGATACCGTCCTCGGTCGGTGTGTAGGACTGCACCGGTTGGTATGTCACCACCGGAGTGTCGCCGATGTCGAACGTCGGCGACACCGGCCGCGCGGTGCGCCGTACCCGGGCCGCCCACACCCGCGCGACGATCAGGTCCACCAGACCCAGCCCGAACACCGCGGCACACCACCACGGTGCCTGGCCCAGCGAGCTCGGCTGCCCGAACGCCAGCCGCGGGCGCAGGAATGCGCCGACGTTGCCGTCGGTGCGAACGGTGTATCGACCGGCCTCGGCGACCTGAGCCACCCACACCCGGACGCGGGCATCGTTGTTGACCGTCGTTGTGCCGCCGATGCTCTCGACGACGTCGGGTTCGGGCACACCCTCGGGCGGCTCGATGGCCATCCGCAGATCCGGGATCGGCAATCCGCCGCCGCCCGTGCTGCCGATGATCTGGGTGTGGAAGCTGATCGTCACCTCACCGGCGGGCAGCTGCATTTCCGCCCGTCCGGGTATCGGGACCTCACCGTAGGCGTTGTACCGGTCGAAGACGAACACGTTGAGGATCAACGTGACGACGAATCCGATCCCGGCGGCGATCATGGTCACCACGGCGATGATGGTGAGCAGCCGGGGCACGGTGGCGGGTGACATACCGCGAAGTCTGACATGCACTTCGGGGGCGCGTCCCGGTGTACGCGACTACCCTCACCTCAATGCCCGAGTCAAGCGTGGTGGTACGCCCGGTCCCGGTGGGCAGCGGTGACTACAGCGCCGCTGCCCGGTTGCAGGCGGCCGGGCTCAAGCAGGCCATCGGGCTCTTCGAGGAGGCGGCGGCCGCCGTCCCGCTGCCACAGCCGCCGCTGCCCATCGTGATCGCCGATTACGGCGCGGCCAACGGCCACAACTCGCTGCTGCCGCTCAATGCCGCGATCGCGGTGCTGCGCAAGCGGACGCGGCCCGAACACTCCATCCTGGTGACCCACACCGACGTCCCGGACAACGACTTCTCCGAGCTGTTCCGCGTGCTGGCCGACGATCCGGACAGCTACCTGCGCCATGACCCGGCGACATACTCCTCGGCGGTCGGACGCTCGTTCTACACCCAGATCCTGCCGGCCAACACCGTCAACCTGGGCTGGTCGTCCTGGTCCATCCTGTGGCTGAGCAGCTTTCCGGCCATCGTCACCGATCACATCCACGCCTCGTTCAGCGCCGACGAGGCGATCCGCTCCAGCCATGACCGGTTGGCGGCGCGCGACTGGCATGAGTTCGTCGCCTACCGCGGCCGCGAACTGTGTCCGGGTGGCCGGGCGGTGGTGATGACCATGGCGATCGCCGACAACGGCGAGTTCGGTTACCGCCCGTTGTTCGCGGCGCTGATGGCCGAGTTGGGCGAACTCGTGGCACGCAGTGTGCTGACCGGCGACGAGCTTTCCGCGATGTCCATCCCGATCGTCGGGCGCCGCGCCGCCGATTTCGCCACCCCGTTCGCGCCGTCGGGCCGACTCGAACAACTGACGATCGAACATCTGGACGTGTTCGATGCCGAGGACCGGTTCTGGCGTCAGTACCAGAAGGACGGCGACGCAACCGCTTTCGGCGCGCAGTGGGGTTCCTTCCTGCGCGCCGCGGTGTTCTCCACGCTGGGCGGGTTCGTCGCGGCCGAGCGTCGCGGCGCGTTCTGCGATGCACTGGAGGCCGGGATCGCCGCCCGGATGGCGGCCGAACCGCAGGAGATGCAGATTCCGATGGCCCAGGTGGTGCTGCACAAGAAGCCGCGCAGCCGTTAGCCGAACCCCGGCACCGCCGCGTCGATGAGGTGCGGGCCAGGCTCGGCCAGCGCCGCGGCGAACTGCTCGGCCAGTTCCTCGGCGGTGCTCGCCCGCGACGCCGGGACCCCGAAACCCGCTGCGATGGCCACGAAGTCGATATCCGGATTGCCGATGTCGAGCAGCGAGCGGGCCTTGTCGCCGCCGGCGACGGCACCCACCCTGGCCAGCTCCATCTGCAGGATGGCGTAGGCGTGGTTGTTCAGGATCACCACGGTCACGTCGAGGTTCTCGCGAGCCATCGTCCACAGCGCCGAGATCGTGTACACCGCACTGCCGTCGGCCTGCAGCGCGATCACCGGCCGGTCCGGGGCGGCCACCGCGGCACCGACGGCCACCGGCAGTCCCTGACCGATGGCGCCACCGGTGAGGGTCAGCACGTCATGCGGTGGCGACCCGGCCGTGGCGGCTGGCAACAGCACCCCGCTGGTGTTGGCCTCATCGGAGATGATGGCGTTCTCCGGCAACAGCGCCCCGATGACCTGCGCCCAATTGGCCGCCGTCAATGGGCCTTCGGGCAATTCCGGCACGGTCACGTCCGCGGCGGCCGGCGCCGGCGCTCCCAGCGCTTCGGCCAGCTCGGCCAGATCGGCGGGATCCAGGGCATGCACCTGCGCGCCGGTGGGCACCAGTCCGCTGGCGCGGCCGGGGTAGGCGAAGAACGCGACGGGCGCGCGGGTCCCGACCAGCAGCACCTGGGTGGCCCCGTCGAGTTGCTGCTCGGCCTGTTCGGCCAGATACGCCAGCCGTTCGATGGCCGGAATGCCGCGGCCCCGGGTCAGTCGCGCGGGGAACGTCTCGACCAGCGGACGGGCCCCGGTGGCGGCGGCGATGCGGGCGGCCGTCGTCAGTCCGTCGGCGGTGGTCGCCGCCCCGCCCAGCAGCAGCACCGTCTGCTCGCCGTATTCGCGCAGCAGTTCGACCGCGGCCGCCACCCCGATCCCGCCGTGGTCGGCGACGGGTGCCGCCGGCTCGTCGGACAGGTCGCTTGATTCCGCGGGGCTCCAGGAGTAGTCGGCGGGCAGGATCACCGTTGCCACCCGGCCGGGCGGCCCGGACGCGCCGGCGATCGCTGCGTCAACCGCGGCGGCCAGCGCCGCGGCCGACGCCGGTCGGTACACCAGCCCGTCGGGCCAGCCGGCCAACGCTTCGATATCGGATTCCAGCGGCGCGTCGAACTCGACATGGCGGGTCGCGTGATCGCCGACGATGTTCACCACCGGGGTGTGTGCGCGGCGGGCGTTGTGCAGGTTGGCCAGCCCGTTCGCCAGACCCGGGCCGAGGTGCAGCAGGGTGGCGGCGGGTCGGCCGGCGACGCGGGCATACCCGTCGGCGGCGCCGGTGGCCACCCCCTCGAACAGGCAGAGCACGGCCCGCATATCGGGCGCATCATCAAGGGCCGCAACGAAATGCATCTCGGAGGTGCCCGGATTGGCGAAGCACGCCGACACTCCCCCGGCCAGTAATCGATCGATGACTACATTCGCTCCGGAACCCATCTAGCGGATGGTACCGACACCGGGAATCAGCGGGAGATCCAGTGCCGTCACCCAGCCCGGCGGCAGGTCATTGACGGCAGGAACCGCATTCAGCGCCCGCAGGCCGGTGGCCAGACAGCCCGCGGCGGCGGCGTCGCGGCCCGAACCGTCGGTGAAGCGGAACGCCGTCTCCTGCGAGATGCTGGGTGTGCCTTCGATATCGACGCGGTAGACGTCGTTGTCGTTGCCGGTGGGCCAGTCCGGTGCGGCGTCCAGGCCGATCCGGTTCACATGCTCCAGCGCGATGCGCGTCTGGCCGCCGAAGCGGCCGTTGATGGTGAACCGCACCGCGGCCACCTTGCCGGCCTCGATGACACCCTTGGCGGACTTGCGGTCCTCCGGGGTGACCCACTTCTCCCAGGTGGTGGTGATCTCGTCGAGGGTGATACCCGCCGCGTGCGCGATCATGGGAACCGTTGCACCCCATGCCATGATCAGGATCTCCGGGCTCTCCAGCAGCGGCCGGTACTCGGGCGGCCGGCCGATGCCCATCTCGAACTCGTAGTCACCGGTGTAGTTGGTGTAGTCCAGCAGTTCGGAGGCGCGCACGCTGCGCACCTCCGAGCACAGACCCATCAGCGTCAGCGGGAACAGGTCGTTGGCGAAGCCGGGGTCGATACCGGTGGTGAAACACGATGCGCCGCCGGCCTCACAGGCCTCGGTGATCGGGGTGATCCAGTTCGGCGGGTTAAGGTGCATCTTCGGCCACACCCACGGCGTCATGGCGGTCGAGGTGACGTCGATACCGGCCCGCAGGAACCGGCTGATCAATTCGATATTGGCATCGGCCTGCGCCGCGGTCGGTCCGTAGTGCACCAGCGCGTCCGGTTCGAGCGCGATCAGTGCGTCGACGTCATCGGTGGCGGCGATGCCCAACGGCGCACCGAGACCGCAGATCTCGCCGACATCGCGTCCCACCTTGGCGGGGTCGCTGACGCCGACGCCGACGAGTTCGAACGCCGGGTGCTTGACGATCTCGGCGATCACCATGCTGCCGACGAATCCGGTACCCCAGACGACGATCCGCTTGGTCATGGCGTCCTCTCTAGAAGCAGCGCCGCAGGCCGCCGGGCTCGCAGTACAACGGGTACTTCTGCACCGGGATCGGCAGCGGTTCCTTGAAGGCGATGGTGAACGGTTTGACGTCGATGGTGGCCGGCAGGCCACACACCTGGTTGTGCGCGATGCTGCGGGTGCCGCTCATGGTGATGGTGTCGAACTTGAAGGTCTCGTAGATCGGCGCGGTGTCACCGTTCGGACAGGTGAGGCCGTCCATCGTGTTGACGTTATAGGTCCATATGCCGCCGGTGAGCTTGGCGTCGCCGCCCTTGGCCACCGCGGTCGGTGTGGAACTGACGTGCAGGATGCAGGCGACGGGGTCGCGGATCTCGACGCGCAGATCGCCGACCACCGGCACGCAGATCGGGTAGATCGACCAGTTCGCGTCGGGCAGGCCCTCCTGCTTGTAGGTATAGACGCCCTCCAGCACCTGCTGGTTCGGGTTCGCCTGCGCGGGCACCGCGAACCCGATCATCGAGACGGCCAGCAGGACGGCACCGAACAACCCGCGGAAAGTGTTCACGCCACGCAGTATTGCAGGGGCCCATCTGACGCGTCCGGCGTTTGCTCCGTGAGAAGGTGCCGGTATGACCTCATTGGACGGGAAAGTCGCATTGATCACCGGGGCGTCGGCGGGTCTCGGGGCCGCCACCGCGAAGTTGTTCGCCGAGCGCGGGGCGACGGTGTACGGCGTGGCCAGGGACACCGATCGGATGGCCGAGGTGTTCGCCGACGTGCCCGGCGGCCGGTTCGGGTCCTATGACATCGCCGCACCCGAGGCGTGTGCGCAGGCGGTGTCCGATTGCGTGGCGGCCTTCGGGCGGGTCGACGTGTTGGCCAACGTGGCGGGTTTCCACCAGATGCGGCGCACCTCGGCGGTCACCGATGCGGACTGGGACCGCGATCTCGCCGTCAACCTCAACGGACCCTTTTTCCTGTCCCGGGCCGCATTGCCGCATCTGCTGGCCGCCGGCGGCAACATCGTCAACGTCGCCTCCGTGGCCGGCGTGGAGGGCGAGGTCTACTCCGCGGGTTACTGCGCGGCCAAGCACGGCCTGATCGGTCTGACCCGGGCGATGGCCGTGGAGTTCACCAAGGAGAAGCTGCGTGTCAACGCGGTGTGCCCGGGCGGGATGCTGACCGCGCAGGTCACGGAGTTCGCCGCACCCGAGGACGCCGACTGGGACCTGATCATGCGCATCGCCGCGCCCCGGGGAATGATGGACCCGGTCGACGTCGCCAAGACCATCGCCTTCCTGGCCAGTGACGACGCCGCCGCAATCCACGGCGCGGTCTACCGCGTCGACAACGGAAAGGGCGCGGACTGATGACCGAGATCGACACGGGTTCCGACTCGATCGGCACCGTCGGCAGCACCGAGGTGCAGTCTTGCATCGGCACGGTCGGCAGCGCCGCGGTGGCCGGTTCGATCGCGACCGTCGGCAGCGCCGGGGTCGCCGGGTCGGTGGCGACCGTGCACAGTGCCGGCGTCGCGGGCTCGATCGCCACCGGCGCCAGCGCCGGCGTGGCCGGTGGATTCGCCGTGGTGGGCAGCGCCTTCTCGGTGCTGTGCGCGGCGCTGGTCGGCTGTGTCGCGTGTATCGCGTGTGTGGCGTGCCGTAAATGCGCGGCCTGCGTCGCGTGCGCGGGCTGCACCGATTGCGTCGGCTGCATCGGCTGCGTCAACTGCTCGGGCCTGCGCGGGGCGGTCGGCCTGAGCAACGTGCACGCCTGAGTGATGACCGCCCGGGACGGCGGTGGGCTCATACCACTCGACCAGAAACACGCCTGCGGGGCGCTCATGTGGGAGGCTCTCGAGCCCGGGTGCCGGTTGAATCCGGCAAATCCCGATCGCGTGAAATGATCCCCAGGTGGCTGCGGGGGTGGTGACTCGTGATGCGGAATTCGGTGCAGTGTCGCGGTTCCTCGACTCTGCGTCACGCGAGCCCACGATTCTGCTCATCGACGGCGAAGCGGGAATCGGCAAGACCACCCTCTGGCTGGCCGGAATAGAGCAAGCGCGCGAGCGTCACTTTCAGGTGCTGGCCACGCGGCCGGCGCAGACGGAATCGGTACTGGCCTACGTTTCGCTTGCCGACTTGCTGAGCCTGGTGCATCCGGCAGTACTGAACAACCCGTGACCACGACCCGACCGTGTGTATCCGTCGCATCTGCAGCGCTTTTCGCGGCCACTTTCACCCTGTCCGGGGTGGCGGCTGCGCCGGCTGCGCACGCCAGCCCGCTCGACGCCATTCGTGGTGCCGTGAACGCCGCACGAACCAACTGTCCCCCGCTGAACTACAACATCGACCTGGAGGGCAACGCGCAGGCTGTCGCCGGAAACAGATCACCGGGAGTACCCCCGTCGGGCCGCTACAACGGCAAGACAGCCGAGGGCGACATGATCGGTGACCCGACCGCGGAGGCGATCAGCGAGCTCGTCAACCAGATGCGCCCTTTGATCAACAACTGCAATTACAAGGATTTCGGCGTGGGCATGCGTCGCGACGACGGCGGAGAGTACAGCGTCGTCAGCCTCGCTCTCGGTGAGCCGCGTGCCGTGGCCCCGCCTCCGCCTCCGAGGCCCGCCCCGGCGCCGGCTCCCGCGCCAATTCCCGCGCCGCCTCCGCCTCCGCCTCCGCCGCCCGTCGAGAAGGCGCCGACAAACGCCGTGACGCTGAGCATCAAGCGCGAAGGGTTGCGCGCCAAGGTGACTGTGGGAAACACCTCGGACTTGCAGGCCCAATGCACCTACAAAGCCAGAGAAGTCAACGGGCTCGGCATTCCGGTCAGCCGTAACTTCGGCGTCAACCCCAGGGGCAGCACTCCGTTGGAGTTCCCGGCGCCGCTCATCGGACAGACGTACACGGTGGTGGTGATGCCGCGCCGACTTCAACGGTGAGAACGTCGAAATCGGGCGGGTGCAGCAGGACTTCTCGAGCCTCTAAGCGATTCTCGGATAGTTCGGTGTGGTCATCGACAGCGTCGTCACGACCGCCGACTCACACCCGGCGGCGCCGTCCCAGCAGTGCGGCACCACCGACGGCGCCCAGGCTGAGCACCGCGCAGGCCACCGCGGCGGTGATCAGCAGCGTCTGGTTTCCGCCACCGGTCGACGACGCCTCCTCCGACGCCAGCCGCAGCCGGTAATCGCCCGGCAGGGGGCCCTCGCGCGGTTCGTCCAGACCCGGGTACTGCTGGGTCCGGTGCACCTCGAACATCCGCTCGCCACTGGCGCTCTGCTTCCACACGCCCCACGCCGGTGTCGCCCCGTCGAGCAGCACCCGGCGTTCGCCATAGCGGGCGTCATCGCCGACGTCGACGATGCGCTGCACCCGGAAGGGCTCGTACACCGCATCCGAATACCGCACCTGCACCGGGACATTGTCGTAGCGGAACAGCGGAGGCGGGGGCGGCGGCGCGATCGCGCCGATGGTCGGGATGAAGCCACCGCCGAAGAAGCTGCCGACGGCGACGCCCACCGCGGTGCTGACGGCGGTGTTGACGGCATTGAGCACGACCGCGGTGAAGCTGTAGGCCGCGAGATCGGCGACGTACATGACCATCCGCTGCAGCGGCGGGATGGTCACCACGCGCGGCCGGTTCTGGTACTCGTAGACGATGCGCACCGGGTCGCGGTACGGGTTGACGATCATCGGCCGGTAGAACTCGTCGTACTGGACCCAGTCCGGGCTCCACTGTCGGACCCGGCGGTCGAAGTCGCGCTGCTCGGCGCGCAGGTCGCGCTGGTCTTCGCGCAGCTGACGCTGGTCCTCGCGCAGTTCGCGCTGATCGTCACGCAGCTCGCGGCGCTCCTGCGCGAGACGGTCGCGCTCGTCGTCGAGGCCGATCAGCGATGACAGTTGGGCCAGCTCGTCGACCTGGGCGGGCGCCGGGTTGACCTCGACCGGTGCGGCTTTGCTGGCCAGCACCACATCGTCGGCCGGGGCCTGCAGCACCTCGGGTTTGAGCGTCTCGATCACGCGGGCGACGGGCTCGACGTCGGAAGGCTCGGCGCTCTCGGTCGCGTCGGCGGTGTCCGGGGTCGCCGACGTCGCGTCGGTGGACGGAGCCGCGGACGTGGAGTCGGGCGTCTCGGATTCCGGTGCTTCGGATTCCGGTGCCTCGGATTCGGGTGCCTCGGTGTCCGGTGTCTCGGTCTCGGTGCTCGGCTCGTCGGCGGCCGGTGCCTGGCTCGGGGCCGGGGTGACTCGCGCCGGCGTGCTGTCGGCCGTGGTGCTTTCGGGCGCGGTGCGCTCGGGGGTCGTGACGTCGGGCTCGGTGGTCTCCGGCGCGGCTTCGCGCTCGGCCGGCGGCGCGGACTGCGAGGTCGTCACCTGCGTACTCGGACGCCTGGTGGTCGCCGGCGCCGGCTGGGGTTGCGGCGCGGCCGTTTCCGGTGCGACGGTCTCGGGCTCGGCGGTTTCCTGCGGCACGGTCTCGGGTGCCACGGTCTGCGGGGCACTGCGCGTCGGCACCGGCGCCTGGGTCGGCTCAGGCGCGGGCGCCTGGGGCTGCACGGACGGCTGCGTCGGCTGCGGCACCACGGTGACGGCCGGGGCCTGGCTCTGCACCGGAGCCTCCGCGGTGGCCGCGGGCTCGTCGTAGGACTCGCCGTAGGACTCGTCGCTGCCGCCGCTCGACTGCGACGGCACCTCGACGACCGTCGTCTCCACCGCGTCGGGATCGGCCATCGCGGGCGCCACACCGACCGTCAGCGCGGTCAGCGAAAGCACCACCGTGGAGGCCACGCCGGCCACCAGGCTGCGCCGCAGGAACTCTTCACGTGCCGCACTCATCGTGCATCGACTCCTCAACGTTCACAGGAGCAGGGCAATTCTCAGCCACTACTGCAACTCGCAGTCATCTCCCCCGACACCGGCCGAATGGCCCGGCAGTGTCTCGCATGATTCATCGCTGTGGGCGGCGCAGTGTTACAACCCGCCGGGATCTCCGTGGTTTCAGTCTGGTCCGCCCTCCCCGCGACGGACTGAGCTCAGGTACGCCTGATCACCGCCAGACCTACGTCACTTCAGCCGCGCGGTTACCTCCGGCACGAGACTGAAACCACGGAGAACCGCCATCGACCGGGGCAGGTGCCGATCTGACACCATCGACGACGTGCCCACTCGCGATTTCGTCCTCACCGACGAGTTCCGGGATGCGATGGAACTGCTCGCCAGGGGCAGGCACATGTTCCTCACCGGCAAGGCCGGCACCGGCAAGTCCACCCTGATCCGGCGCTTCATGTCCCAGACCGACCGCAACGTGGTGGTGGTCGCGCCGACCGGGATCGCCGCGCTGAATGTCGAGGGCTACACCATTCACCGACTGTTCGGATTCACCTCGACCACCACGCTGGCCGATATCCGCACCGGCCGCTACTACCCGGGCCGGTTCGCCCGCACGGTCAAGGCCCTGGACACCCTGATCATCGACGAGGCGTCCATGGTCCGGGCCGACCTGTTCGACAAGGTGGCCGCGGCGCTGCAACGCTACGGGCCCGAACCGGGCAGCCCGTTCGGCGGTGTCCAACTGGTGCTGGTCGGTGATCTGTACCAGCTGCCGCCGGTGGTCACCGAGGGCGAGGCGGCGTTCTTCACCGACCGCTACGCCACCCCGTACTTCTTCTCCGCCGACAGCTTCGACCGCGACCAGTTCCCGATGGTGGCGTTGACGACGGTGTTCCGTCAGCTCGGCGATGACCGGATGACCGCCATCCTCAACGAGATCCGCGAGGGAGTGCTGCTCGGGCACGCCCAGGCCGAACTCAACGCGCGCACCGACCCGGACTTCGTCCCCCCCGACGACGAGTTCTGGCTGACGCTGGCGCCGACGAACCGGCTGGTGACCGCGCGCAACCGGCAGCATCTGGAGCGCCTGCCCGGTGCCGAGATCACCCACCATGCCCGCCAGACCGGCGACCTGAGCCTGTTCGATCCGCCGGCCGACGAGACCCTGCGGTTCAAGGTCGGTGCGCAGATCATGATGCTCACCAACGATCAGGCCGACCGCTGGGTCAACGGCACACTCGGCAAGGTCATCGCACAGGTCGCCGATGACGATTCGGTGGTCGTGGAGTTCAACGACGGCAGCCGCGCCGAGGTCGGACCGGTCACCTGGGAGGCAACCCGGCCCGTGGTCGAGGGCGGCTCGCTGCACCACGAGGTGTGCGGCACCTTCACCCAACTGCCGTTCAAACTGGCCTGGGCCATCACCATCCACAAGAGTCAGGGCCAGACCCTGGACCGGTTGGTCGTCGACCTGACCGGCGGCATGTTCTCCTACGGTCAGCTCTACGTCGCGCTCAGCCGGTGCACCTCGATGAGCGGGCTGGTGCTCAAACGGCCTGTGCTGCCCAAGGATTTGAAGACCGACCGCCGCATCGCGCGGTTCTTGCACAGCGCCGACGGGCCCGACGACGGGGCGCGCCGCTACTGCGCGATCGGGATTCTCACCGTGGGCGATGAGGGCCGGATGTCGCGGCCGCGCCCCGTCGAACTGGCCGTCGCCTTCGATGATGGCACCGCGGTGAGCACGCTGATCAATCCGCAGCGCGATCTGGCCGACGCCCGAGTGGCCTACGGCATCACCGTCGCCGACATCCTGCTGGCGCCCACCCTGGCCGAGGCCTGGGGCGTCGTGGCGCCGATGCTGACCGGCTGCACACCCGTCGGGCCCGGTATCGACGAGACGCTGGGGTTGATCGACTCTGAACTCAAACGCCTCGGCCATGTGACGGTGATGCCGCTGGGTGCCGACGCGCGCGGTCGCGTCACCGGTGCACGGGCCCTGGACCGCGCCACCGCGGCACTGACCGCCTTCACCGGCGCCCCGGCCGCCGGCTGCACCGCGTTCGGCGACCCGTCCGAATCACTGTCGGGGCATCTGCTCACCCGCGACGAGTCCGCGGCGACACCGACCTCGGCGCGGCTACCGGCGCTGTCGGCGCTGCTGGAGGTCAGCCGGCATGTCGGGCCCGCGCTGCTCGGCCTGCCCGCGCCCGAGGCGCTGCCCGAGGACCCGTGGATCGCCGCGGCCCGGCATTCGGTGGCCGGTCAGCTACGTGCGGCCGCAGGCCGAGTCCGGCTGACGCCCGAGGCGTTCGCGCGGCTGCGCGCCGCCGGCCGGTTGCTCGGCGTCGAGATCGTCGACGCGGCAATGCAGTCCGCGGCCGAAGGTGGCGATATCGGCGCGGTGCTGGTGCCCGGTGCCCGGGTCTGCTTCACCGGTATGGCGCTGGATGACGCCGGCCACGAGGTGCCCCGCGAGGAGATGATGCGCATCGCCGAGGGTGCGGGCCTGGCTCCGGTGAAGTCGGTGACCAAGACCCGCTGCGAGGTGCTGGTCACCGCCGAGGAGGGCACCCAGTCCGGCAAGGCGCGCAAGGCGCACGAGCTCGGAAAACCCGTGTTCGCCGCTGCGGACTTCCTGCAATGGGCCCGTGACCGCTCGTCATCGCCGGTCACGCCTTAAGGTCGAACCGTGAACCGGCTGGACCGCTTCTTCGAAATCACCGCCCGCGGCTCGACGATCTCCTCGGAGCTGCGCGGCGGTGTCGTGACCTTCATCGCGATGGCCTACATCATCGTGCTGAACCCGATCATCCTGTCCGGGGCGCCGGACGTCGCCGGTAACCAACTGGGCTTCACCCAGGTGTCGGCCGTGACGTCGCTGGCGGCCGGGGTGATGACGATCCTGTTCGGCGTCATCGCGCGGCTGCCGTTCGCGTTCGCCGCGGGCCTGGGCATCAACTCGTTCCTGGCGTCCTCGGTGGTCGGCGATTTGACCTGGGCCGAGGCGATGGGCCTGGTGGTCATCAACGGCGTCATCATCGTGCTGCTCGCGGTGACCGGGCTGCGCCGGCTGATCTTCGACGCCGTGCCGATCCAGCTGAAGCTGGCGATCACGGCGGGCATCGGCTTGTTCATCCTGTTCATCGGGCTGGTCGACGCCGGCTTCGTCGCCTCCACCGGTGGTCCGTCCCCGCCCGTGGGCCTGGGCGTGCAGGGCGCCGGATCGATCACCAACATCCCGACGGTGGTGTTCGTCTTCACGCTGCTGCTCACCGGCATCCTGGTGGCCCGCAAGATCCGCGGCGGGATCCTGATCGGGTTGATCACCGGCACCGTCGTCGCGGTCGTCATCGAGGCGATCTGGCATCTGGGTTCGGCCACCGAGAAGCCGGGCGGCTGGGGACTGTCGGTGCCCACGCTGAGCGGTTCACCGTTCGCGCTGCCCGACCTGTCGCTCGTCGGTGAGTTCAGCCTCGACAGCGTCAGCCGCATCGGCGTGCTGGCCGCGGTCATGTTGGTCTTCACCCTGGTGTTCACCAATTTCTTCGACGCCATGGGCACCTTCACCGGGTTGGCCCGCCAGGCCGGGGTGTCCGACGAGCACGGCAACTTCCCGCGTCTGCAGTCCGCCCTGGTGGTCGAGGGCGCGGGCGCGGTGGTCGGCGGCGCGGCCTCGGCATCGTCGAACACGGTGTTCATCGAGTCCGGGGCCGGTATCGGCGAGGGTGCGCGCACCGGGCTGGCCAGCCTGGTGACCGGCGCACTGTTCCTGGCGGCGATGTTCGTGACCCCGTTGGCGGCGATCGTGCCGACCGAGGTGGCCGCCGCCGCGCTGGTGATCGTCGGCGCCATGATGGCCTCGCATCTGCGGGAGATCGATCTGGCCGACTTCTCCATCGCGCTGCCGGTTGTGCTGACCGTCGCGGTGATGCCGCTGAGCTATTCGATCGCCAACGGCATCGGCGTCGGGTTCATCTCCTGGGTCATCGTGCGGACCGCCGCGGGCAAGGGCCGCGAGATCAGCCCGCTGCTGTGGATCGTGGCGGCCGGGTTCCTGCTCTACTTCGGACGGGGTTGGATCGACTCCCTGATCGGGGCATGACCGTCGAGATCGAGAAACCGGCCCGGCGCGCGCATATCGTCCGACTCGCGCTGCTGGCAGCTTTCCTGCTCGGCCTGTGGTACCTGATCGGCATCGAGCGCGTCCTGGAGATCGACGAGATCCGCTCCGCGGTCGCGTCCACCGGACCGGTCGCCCCGCTGGTCTACGTCATCGTCTCGGCGGTGCTCGGCAGCCTGTTCGTGCCCGGACCCATCCTGGCCGCCGGCAGCGGTCTGCTGTTCGGTCCGGTGGTGGGAGTGTTCGTCACGCTCGGTGCCACGGTGGGCACCGCGACCATCGCCGGCCTGGCCGGGCGGCGCGCCGGGCGGGAGAGCACCCGGGTGCTGCTGGGCGCCGAGCGGGCCGACCGCATCGACGCGCTGATCGCCCGGGGCGGGCTGTGGGCGGTGGTCGGGCAGAAGTTCGTCCCCGGCATCTCCGATGCCGCAGCGTCCTACGCCTTCGGCGCGTTCGGAGTCCCGTTGTGGCAGATGACGGTCGGCGCGATCATCGGATCGGCCCCGCGCGCCTTCGTCTACACCGCACTCGGCGCTTCGGTCGGTGACCTGTCCTCCCCGCTGGTGTACGCCGCGATCGGCGTCTGGTGCGTGACGGCGGTCGTCGGGGCGTTCGCCGCCCACCGGGGTTTGCGCAGTTGGCGCAACCGGCCACGACCCGACACCGAGCCACCCGATTCGCAGGTTGAACGGGGCTGACGGATGATCGACGGATGAAGCGAGAAGTCGGCGCCGTGCTCGAGGTCGACATCACCTCGCCCACCACGCTGGAATTCCAGATCGCCGTGGCACCCCACCCGGGCGCCGAGGTGCGCGAATCGTTGAGTTTCGTCCTGGACGGCAAACCGGTCACCGCGCAGGAGATCAGCGGCACCCACGGCAACCGCATCCACAAGTTCGACGCCGGCATCGGTCATCTGCGGGTCGACTACTCGGCCACCGTGACCGGTCATGCCGATCCCCCACCGGTCACCGACTACGACCTGTCGATGTATCTGCGTCCCAGCCGCTACGCCGAAGCGGACAAGCTGTTCGGCTTCGCAGCAACCGAATTCGGTGAGCTCACCGATCCGAATGCCCTGCTGGAACGGGTGTCGACCTGGGTCGGCCGCCGGCTGCAGTACGTTCCGGGTTCCAGCGACCCCATCGACGGTGCGGTCGACACCCTGCTGGCCGGCGCCGGGGTGTGCCGCGACTACGCGCATCTGGTGGTGGCCCTGCTGCGGGCGGTCGGGATTCCGGCGCGGCTGGTGTCGGTCTATGCGCCAGGCCTGAGTCCGATGGACTTCCACGCGGTCGCCGAGGCGTTCGTCGACGGGCACTGGCGGGTCGTCGACGCCACCCTGCTGGCACCGCGCGACAGCATGGTCCGCATCGCGACCGGCCGCGACGCCGCCGACACCGCGTTCCTGGACAACCACAACGGCGCGATCACCCTGACATTGCTGTCGGTGCTCGCCATCACCGACGGCGATCTGCCCGCCGACGCACCGGATCGGCTGCTGTCACTGCACTGACGATGGGTCGGTGCGGACGAGAACTCGCTCACACCGGCCCGGTTAGGGCAGCCTGTCCTGCCATCGCAGCGCCAAATCTGGTAAGAACAAAGCACCTCTAACAGATCAGGAGGAGAGACCGGACGTGCCCGAGTCTTCAGCGGCGACGGTCGTAACTCCCCAGGAGCAACACCGCGGCGGCATCGCCAAGTTCATCCGTACCTTCGCCATCCCGATCATCATCGGCTGGATCGCGCTGGTCGGCCTGGTGACGGTCACCGTGCCTCCGCTGGAGACCGTCGGCCAGATGCGTTCGGTGTCGATGAGCCCCGATTACGCGCCGTCGGTCATCGCCAGCAAGCGCATCGGGCAGGTGTTCGACGAATACCACTCCGACAGCCAGATCATGATCGTGCTGGAGGGCGAGCAGAAGCTCGGCGCCGACGCGCACATCTACTACAACGACCTGGTCGACCGGCTGGAAGCCGACACCCGCCACGTCGAGCACGTGCAGGACTTCTGGGGCGACCCGCTGACCGAGGCCGGCGCGCAGAGCGCCGACGGCAAGGCCGCCTACGTCCAGGTGTTCCTGGCCGGCAACATGGGCGAGGCGCTGTCCAACGAGTCGGTGGAGGCGGCCAAGCAGATCGTCGATGCCGTGGCTCCGCCGCCGGGGATCAAGGTCTATGTGACCGGCGGGTCGGCGCTGGTCGCCGATCAGCAGATCGCCGGGGACCGCAGCGTCCGGGTGATCGAGGGCGTCATCTTCGCCGTGATCATCACGATGCTGCTGCTGGTCTACCGATCCATCCTGACCACGCTGCTGGTGCTGGTGATGGTGGTGCTGGGACTGTCCTCGGCCCGTGGCGTTGTGGCCTTCCTGGGCTATCACGAGCTGATCGGCCTATCCACCTTCGCCACCCAGATGTTGGTGACGCTCGCGGTGGCATCGGCCACCGACTACGCGATCTTCCTGATAGGCCGATATCAGGAGGCGCGATCGGTCGGCGAGGACCGCGAGTCGGCGTACTACACGATGTTCCACGGCACCGCGCATGTGGTGCTCGGCTCCGGTATGACGATCGCCGGCGCGATGCTGTGTCTGCACTTCACCCGGCTGCCGTACTTCCAGACCCTCGGCATCCCGATGGCGTTCGGCATGGCGACCGTGGTGCTCACCGCGCTGACGCTGGGCCCGGCCATCGTCACCGTCGCCAGCCGCTACCGCAACCTGCTCGAACCCAGGCGCGCCATGCGGATCCGCAGCTGGCGTCGCGTCGCCGCCGTGGTGGTGCGTTGGCCCGGCGCGGTGCTGTTCGCCACCATCGTGCTGTCGCTGATCGGTCTGCTCGCGCTGCCCGGCTACCGGACCAACTACAACGACCGCAACTACCTGCCCGACAATCTGCCGGCCATGGAGGGCTTCGCCGCCGCCGAACGGCACTTCTCGGTGGCGCGGATGAACCCCGAGGTGCTGCTCGTCGAGACCGACCGCGATCTGCGGAACTCGGCCGACTTCCTGGTGATCGACAAGATCGCCAAGGGCATCTTCCGGGTCCCGGGAGTCGGCAACGTCCAGGCCATCACCCGCCCGCAGGGCGAACCGCTGGAATTCAGCACCATCCCCGCGCAGATGAGCATGAGCGGCTCCAGCCAGCAGATGAATCAGGCGTACATGGAGGACATGTTCGCCAACATGCTGGCCCAGGCCGATGACATGCAGTCCAGCATCGACACCATGAACCGGATGATGTCGCTGATGCGGGAGATGAGCGACACCACGCAGAGCATGGTGACCAAGTCCAACGAGATGGCCGTCGACATCGCCGAACTACGCGACAACATCTCCAACTTCGACGACTTCTTCCGGCCGATCCGCAATTACTTCTATTGGGAACCGCACTGCTACAACATCCCGATCTGCTGGTCGATGCGGTCGGTGTTCGACGCATTGGATGGCACCGACCGGCTCACCACCCAGTTCGAAGAGGTGCTGCCGGATCTGAACCGGATGGCCGCGCTGATGCCGCAGATGCTGGAGGTCATGCCCGCGCAGATCGAATCGATGCAATCCTCGCGCGACATGATGCTGCGGATGTATCAGACCCAAAAGGGCATTCAGGACCAGAGCATGGAGATGTCGGAGAACCAGAGCGCGATGGGCGACGCGTTCAACGACGCCAAGAACGACGACACCTTTTACCTGCCGCCCGACATCTTCGACAACGCGGATTTCAAACGCGGCATGGAGAGTTTCATCTCCCCCGACGGAAAGTCCGTGCGGTTCATCATCTCGCACGCCGATGACCCGTTGACGCCGGACGGCATCAAGCTGATCGACCAGATCAAGACGGCCGCAAAGGAATCCATCAAGGGCACCCCGCTGGAGGGGTCCAAGATCTACATGGCCGGTACCGCCTCGTCGTTCAAGGACATGCAAGAGGGCAACAACTACGACCTCATCATCGCCGGGGTCGCCGCGTTGAGCCTGATCTTCATCATCATGTTGCTCATCACCCGCAGTCTGATCGCCGCAGCGGTCATCGTCGGCACCGTGGTGGTGTCCCTCGGGGCGTCGTTCGGCCTGTCCATCCTGATCTGGCAGCACATCCTGGGTATCGAGCTGTACTTCATGGTGATGGCGATGGCGGTGATCGTGCTGTTGGCCGTCGGCGCCGACTACAACCTGCTGCTGGTGGCCCGGATGAGGGAGGAACTCAACGACGGGCTGAACACCGGCATCATCCGGGCCATGGGCGGTACCGGTTCGGTGGTGACCGCCGCCGGTCTGGTGTTCGCCTTCACGATGATGTCGATGTTCGTCAGTGAGATGGTCGTGGTGGCCCAGGTCGGTACGACGATCGGCCTCGGACTGCTGTTCGACACCCTGGTCATCCGGTCGTTCATGACCCCGGCCATCGCTGCGTTGTTGGGCAAATGGTTCTGGTGGCCGCAGGTGGTGCGCCAGCGTCCGGCGCGCCCGACCCCGCCGCCACAGCCGCAGGAAACCGCCTCCGTCTGAGCTCCGGCGCCTCGCCAGCCTCAGCCGAAACATCTGTAGCAAATTTTTGACTGCTGTCGCAACGTGCCGCTTGGGGGCGCTTGCGCGGGTAAATACCTGTAATCTGGACGCCGAACTGCTACTACAGCGAAGAATTCTGCAAACACGTCAATTCGAGATCGAACGAGTACGATCTTGACCGGGACTACCCCGGCGGCCCTGCGCGGAGAAAACCCGAACGGAGGGCAGATGAGCGTCGAGGAGATCTCACACGTGCCCACCACGCCGGGCGACGAAAGCCACTACGTGCGCGGTATGGATCACCTTCTGAAGGCGGTCCAGGAATTGTCGCTCGCGCGCAGCCTGCCCGAGATCCAGCGCATCGTGCGGGCCGCCGCCCGCGCGTTGACCGGGTGCGATGGCGCCACCTTCGTCCTGCGCGACAACGGCCAGTGCTACTACGCCGACGAGGACGCCATCGGTCCGCTCTGGAAGGGCAGCCGGTTCCCCCTGGAATCGTGTATCAGCGGGTGGGCCATGCTCAACCGCCAGGCCGCGGTCGTGCCCGACATCTACGCCGATGACCGCATCCCCCATGACGCGTATCGCCCGACATTCGTCAAGAGCCTGGTGATGGTGCCCATCCGCAAGCTCGATCCGGTCGGGGCCATCGGCAACTACTGGGCCGACGAGCGGCAGCCGACCGAGGAGGAGGTCTCGCTGCTGCAGGCGCTGGCCGATGCGACCTCCGTCGCGATGGAGAACGTCCAGATCTACGCCGAACTGGAACAGCGGGTGCTCGATCGCACGGCCGATCTGGAACGCGCCAACACGGCGATGCTGCACATGTCGGTGACCGACGAACTGACCGGCGTGACCAATCGTCGTGGCTTCTATCTGGTGGCCGAGTCGGCATTGCAGGCCGCCCGCCGCGACGGTCTCGACGGTCTGCTCGGTTTCATCGACGTCGACGGACTCAAGCAGGTCAACGACAATCAAGGGCATGTCGTCGGCGACGCCGTGATCGTCGACGTGGCCAATGTGCTGCGCGAGACGCTGCGCAAGTCCGACATCCTCGCCCGCATGGGGGGCGAGGAGTTCTGCGTGCTGGCAATCGGTTCAGAGAGCGACCCGGTGGCGTTGAAGGATCGACTGAATGCGGCTTTCGAGGATTGCAACGATACGCAGAGCCGTTCCTACCGGTTGTCGACCAGTATCGGCCTGATGTTGGTGACCCCCGGGGACACCAGCAGCCTGGAGGATCTACTGGCGAGCGCCGACGAGCTCATGTATGCCGAGAAGCGTGCCCGGCCCGCCTAAGCCGATGAGATGAACTCGACGGCGGCGTCGATCGCCGGACGGTGCCGCAGCAGGCGATAGTGCGCCAGCCGGCCCAGACCTTTGGTGGTGTGCAGCTTGGCATTTGGCCACAGCGCGACGAGCTGCTCGCTGGTCTCGTACAGGCTGTCGGGGTCATCGGGGTCGTGGATGAGCAGCAGCGGCGGGTTTTCCGGCCGGGCCGCGACCGCCGAGATGTCGGTGTCGTACAACGGCATCTTCAGCCTGCGGTCCAGACGGCCGACCATTCTTTCGCGGATGCGGGGTCCGAATCCATGTCGATGAGCGAAAACATCGACATACCAGTCGAAGTCGCCCATCGGCGCGAGAAAGACCAAGCGCTGCGCCTGCGCGCCCCAGGACACCGCGAGCGCGGTCGACTTGGCACCCAGCGAGTGCCCGATCACCGCGCGGGCAGGCCCGAATTCGGCGATGACGGCCGCAACGGCCTTGGCGCACTCGACGATTGTGGTACGACCGGGCGCGAGGTCGCCGGGCTCGGATCCGTTGTGGCTGGGCAGATCAAAGGCGATCACGCGATGGCCCGCCTCGACCAGCGGTTTGACGAAGACGCCCATGTGCGCCTGGCAGCCGCCCCAACCGTGGACCAGGTACACCGGCTCACCGTCGCCCCAGGATTCCCCGACGATCCGGTGCCCTTCCCAGGAGGCTTCGACCGGTTGACTCGGCGGCACGCCGGGCGGCATCCGCAGGCTCATCTCCACCGCGGGCGGGGTGCACCACAGTTCGGCGGCCCACCGGGCACCCTCGCCGGGTGCGTGCCGCTCCAGCAGGGCGAGCCGCTGCCGGACCTCCTCTGGAATCGGCGGCTCCACACCCGAACCCGCCGTGCTCAGATCGCGCTCATCACTCCCCACGGAGGACAACCCTACTGATGCGTGTCGGGCGGCGTGGCACGCGGACGCCGATGGTCGAACGTGTGTTCTAATCGGTACCGGAACCGATACCCGGAGGGATACACCGTAGCAATGACTTTCGACACGATGACCGTAGAAGCCGACTCCGCGACCACGTTACCCGCGCCTGTGGAGCCGGTGTCGGAGGCCGCGGAGCCGAAGAAGGCGTCGGCCAAGCGGGCCGGCCGCAAGGCCAAGACGCTGGAGCTGACGCTGACGGTCACCGGCACCGCCGACGGTGAGTGGCACGCCGAGCTCAAGCAGGGCAGCACCTATCTCACGCGGGGACTGGCCGTCGCGGCCGCCGCGGTGTCGCGCGCGGCCAAGGAACTGCACGAGGACCTGTCGGGTCCCATCGATGCCGTCATCGAGGAGGCGCGCAGCCAGCAGGCGGCAAGGGTGGCCGCCTTGGAGGCGGAACTGGCCGCGGCGCGCGCCGCGCTCGCCGGATTGGACTGACCGCTAATTGTCCGTCGTCGGCTTCGGTTGGAAGGGGGTGTACCACATCCATTGGGCCTTCTCCCCCGACGGACCGCGGCACGGTGCCACATGCGGGGGTGGCCCGGTCGGTGGGCGCGCCAGCGACGCGGCGGTCAACGTGCGGCCCCACCGGTCGGTCACGA
>NZ_JBSFSB010000019.1:0-85541 GCF_053589535.1 Mycobacterium sp. NPDC003323 | reverse complement strand
TACACACCTAGCAATAGGTTCAGGGAACTGGCACTAACCGGCCGAAAACTTACACACACCCAACCGGGTAACAAACAACCAGTGTGTAAAAGAAATGACGCACCTCAAACGCCCGCAACCACACCACACAGGCACATCAACCCCACCAGGGTTGACACACCCCACCACCAAAACACCAAGAATTTCCCTGTCACGCACAGGGTCACTGAAAAAGTGAATAGAGTTACGGCGGCCATAGCGGCAGGGAAACGCCCGGTCCCATCCCGAACCCGGAAGCTAAGCCTACCAGCGCCAATGATACTACCCAACAGGGTGGAAAAGTAGGACACCGCCGAACACAAATTGGTCCTCGGCCCTCCAATGCAAATTGGAGGGCCGAGGCATTTTTGTATTGTCAGACAATTCGAATTCAATCGAATTCAGTCGAACAGCGCTAATTCCGAACGGCTTTTCTCCAGGGCGAGTAACGACTTTTTGCGGTCCAAACCGCCCCCGTAACCGGTCAGACTGCCATTGGCGCCGATCACCCGATGACACGGCACGATGATGCCGATCGGATTGTGCCCGTTGGCCAGGCCCACGGCGCGAAACGCTGTGGGCGACCCGACCTGCACGGCGATCTGACCGTAGGTCCGGGTTTCGCCGTAGGGAATGGTCAGCAACGCCTCCCACACGCGACGCTGAAACGGCGTCCCGCCCAGGTCGAGGTCGAGATCGAACTCGGTCAGGGCGCCGGCGAAGTAGGCCTGCAACTGCTCGACCACGTCGGGGAAGGCGTCGTCATCGGGCAGCCAGCCATCGCGGCTCGGCTCGTAGGTCTGGTCCTCCATCCGCAGATGCTGCAACCGGCCGCCGGCGCCGGCGAGCGTCAGCATGCCCACCGGGCTGTCGATCGCACGAAACTGCATGCTTGCCATCATCTCCTCTCCTCAGCGGCCGATGGTGGCCACTCGTTGACCGCGTGGTCCAAGGCCGTCCACAGGTGCTGGGTCGCATAGGCCCGCCACGGTCGCCAGCGAGCGCTGTGTACCTGCAGGGCGTCGGCCTTGGCGGGCAGGCCCAACGCCTTGGCCGCCACCAGCACACCCAGATCGGCGACCGGAAAGGCGTCGGGATCACCGAGGCCGCGCATCGCGATGAGCTCCGTCGTCCACGGCCCGATACCCGGCAATGCGGTGAGCTGCGCTCTGGCCCGCTGCCAGTCGGCACCGGCGTCCAGCACGACAGCGCCGTCCGCGATGGCTGCGACCAGGGTGGTGAGTGTGCGCCGCCGCGTTGTCGGCATGGCCAGCGTCTCGGGGTCGATCGCGGTGAGCTGCTCGGTGGTGGGAAAGACGTGGGTCAGTCCGCCCTCGGCATCCCTGACCGGCGTTCCGTGCGCCTGAACGAGCCTGCCGGCGTGGGTGCGGGCCGCCTTGACCGACACCTGCTGTCCCAACACGACCCGTACCGCCAATTCCTCTTCATCGGGTGTGCGCGGTATGCGCTGGCCGGGTGCCTTGGCGACGACGGCCGCCAGCTGCCGATCAGCGCCCAGGGCGTCGACGACCGCGGCCGGATCGGCATCCAGATCCAGCATGCGACGGCAGCGGGCGATGGCGGCGGAAAGATCGCGGAAGTCGTCCACCGTCAATCGGCACTGCACATGATCCGGATACGGCGTCAACGTTGCGATACCGGCGCCGGACGGCAGCCGCAGGGTGCGTCGATACGCGCCGTCGCGGACCTCCTCGACTCCGGGCACCGCACTGGCGCCCAGGTGACCGAACACCCCCTCATAGGCGAACGGTGTGCGGACCGGGAGCCGCAGGGACAGCGTCTCGGCGCCCGCGCCGTCCCGGACTCCGCGCGCACGTGCCCGGCGGCGCAGATCCGTGGGCGTCAGGGCACAGATGGTGCGGACGGTGTCGTTGAACTGCCGGATGCTGCTGAACCCGGCGGCGAAGGCGACGTCGCTGAACCGCAGATCGGTCGTCTCGATGAGCATGCGGGCGGTCTGCGTGCGTTGGGCGCGGGCCAGCGCCAGCGGGTTGGCGCCGACCTCGGCCTGCAGCATCCGTTCGAGCTGACGGGTGGTGTAACCGAGGTGGGCGGCCAGACCCGTGACGCCGTCGCGGTCGACGGTACCGTCGGCGATCAATCGCATCGCGCGGGCCACGACGTCGCCGCGTACGTTCCACTCCGGCGATCCGGGTGAGGCATCCGGACGGCACCGTTTGCAGGCCCGGAAACCGGCCTTCTGCGCCGCCGCGGCCGTCGGGTAGAACCGCAGGTTACGAGCCAAGGGCGGTCGCACCGGGCAGCTCGGCCGGCAATAGATCCCGGTGCTCAACACGGCGGTGACGAACCAGCCGTCGAACCGGGCGTCCTTGGAACGGACGGCGCGATAGCAGCTGTCGAAATCGTCGTGCATGTCCTCAGCCTTACACCCCGGGTCCGACATGACTGGCGGGAATTCGACATCGAAGTGGACTCCGGTGACGCTTCCTGAGCTGATCCTCAGCGCCCGATCGGCACACTGGACAGATCCGAGTTGCCGCGGTCGACGCCGCCTGCCGGCGGGTAACCCCCTCGGAAGCCCCGTTTGAAAGCAAGGAGTAGCGCAGCCATGACCTCCCCCGAAGAGGCCATCGAACTCGACGGTATCGCCGGCTGGTCGGTCGACATGATGGAGACCCTCGGCGGCCCCGGCGCCGGGCTGGCGATCTTCGTCGAGAATCTGTTCCCGCCGATCCCGAGTGAGGTGATCTTGCCGATGGCGGGGTTCGCCGCGCGCCTGGGCGAACTGTCCCTGCTCGGCGCGATCATCTGGACCACCGCGGGTTCGGTGCTGGGCGCCTGGATGCTGTACGGACTGGGTGCCTGGCTGGGACACGACCGGATCCGCAGCATCGTGTCCCGGATGCCCCTGATGGACGCCGACGACGTCGACAAGACCGCGGCCTGGTTCGACAAGCACGGGAACAAGGCGGTGTTCTTCGGCCGGATGTTGCCGCTGTTCCGCAGCTTCATCTCCATACCCGCCGGGATCGAGCGGATGAACTTCGCGGTGTTCACCGCGCTGACGCTGCTGGGCAGCCTGATCTGGAACTCGGTGTTCGTCCTGGCCGGCTACCTGCTGGGAGCCAACTGGCACCTCGTCGACCCGTACGCGGCGACATTGCAGTACATCGTGCTGGGCGGGGCGGCTGCCGCCGTGGGCTGGTTCATCTGGAAGCGGATCCGGCGCCGGCGCGAATCGCCCGTCGAATCAGCGGCCTGAGCCCAGACCGTCGCGCTGTTGGGTCAGCGGCGGCGAGAACGTCGCCGACGAGGGCGGCAGCAGCACCGTCGGCGGCGCGTGCATCGGCGCGGGTTCGATCATGTCCACCTCCGGTAGCCCGCGGGCACAACCGGAGGCGGCCACGGCGAGGACAACAGCCGTCATGAGAGCCGGCACAGGTCGCATGCAGTCATTCTTGCTCATTCGACTCGCACCGCCGATTTCTGACCCGCCGGGTGGTGCGTCGCTGCTATAACCGAGGTTCGAGCCTTGGAGGTGCGGCGATGGCCGGCAGCGCGGTTTTCATCGGTCGGGTGGGCGCTCTTGCCGTGGCACTCGGTGTGGGCGCGGCGATCGCCGCCGGTACCGCCGCCGCAGATACCACCGACTCGGGCACCAGTAACTCCGACGATTCCCGGTCGGCGCGCGAGTCGACGTCCTCGCGCACGGCGGACTCTCCGGCAGCGCGCTCCGACACCGGCGAGCGCGATGAGCCCGACCGGGCCGAACCCGACACCGACACCGACACCGACGTCACCGGCTCTGCGGCCGACACCGATGCCGGCGAACAGCGCACGGCCACCACGTCACGGCCGCAACGCAAGGCAGCCGTGCGGACACTCACCGTGCGCACCGCCGACAGGCCCGAACCCGACGACACCGATCTCGACACCCGCGACGACGACCCGGGCCCGGCGCCGGCCGACGTGGCCGCCCTCGCCGCGCTCGGTGCGGCCCGCCGCGAGGTCGTCGAGGACACCACGGCGAGCGCGGTGCCGACCACCCCGGAGGTGACCACCAGCGCGCCGGTCTCCGACTCGGTGACCGCGGCCGAGCCCAGCGTGCTGGGAACGCCGCAGCAATTGGCCGCCGAACGACTCGCCGGTCGGATCGCCAACTCGCTGCCGGTGCGGCTGGTCAAACTGTTCCTGCGAGCGGGATTCCAGGCCGCCGCCGAACGACAGTTCGACCGCGTCAACGGTCCTGATCAAGAAAATCTCGACCGTCTGAACGCCGCGGTGGACGCCTACGCGATGGGCGCAGCCTTCCAACAGCAACTGTTGAACTCGGCCAAACCGACGGTCGTCATGCAGGTCGCACCGCCGCACACCTGGTACGGGCAATCCGTCGGGGCGTCGCGCATCCTCTACGACAACCCCGACACCATCTACCGCTTCATGGGCGTCAACGGCGCATCGTCCTACGTCATCACCGGGAAATTCGCCGATCCGGACAACCTGCCCGCCGATACCAGCTTCAGCGTGCTGACCGGTCTCACCGGCAACACCGCCGCGGTGCTCACCAAGAATCAACTGGTCCTGAATCCGGACGGCAGCTTCACCATCACCGCCGACGGCAACCCCGCCAACGGCCGCAACAACCACCTGCAACTGACCGCCGACACCACCCTGATCGCGACCCGGAACACACTGTCGGACTGGGCCACCCAGGAGCCGATGAGCCTGGAGATCACCCGGGTCGGCGGACCGCCCAACAGCCTGTTCAGCCAGCTGGGCGGATTCGCCATCCCCGGCATCGGCCCCGCCGTCGTCCGCAATCCGCTGTTGACCAGGCTCGTCTCGCTGATACCTCCGCTGCCGTACGTTCCGACGATCCTGCGCGGCACCGTGGCGGCCGTCATCATGGCGCTCGGCGTCCAGCGCGAGGAGACCTACATGAAGGTCGCCACCACCGACCCCACCACCGGTGAACGTATCGAGCCCAATGTGCTGAAGAACCCCACCCGCAACGCCGAGTTCCTGGCCACTCAGCTGCAGAGTGCCGGCTACTTCCAGCTCGCCGACGACGAGGCGCTGGTGATCACCATCGACCGGGCCAGTGCGGGGTATTTCATCGTGCCGGTCACCGATGACTGGACGGTCACCAAAGACTATTGGAACGAACAGACCAGCCTGAACAACGCGCAGGCCGAGGCCGACCCCGACGGCACCTACACCATCGTGGTGTCGCCGAGTGATCCCGGAGTCGCGAACTGGGTGTCGACCGGGGGGTTGAACCAGGGCACCATCTCGCTGCGCTTCCAAGATCTGGACCCCGACGCGCAGGACCTGCCGACGGTGAGCGCGCGGCTGGTGCGGCTGGAGGATCTGCCCGCCGAGTTGCCGGCGACCACCCGATTCGTGACCGAGGCCGAGCGTGCCACCCAACTGGCCGCGCGCAAGGCGGCGTACGACAAGCGGTTCGCACCGTATCCGCAGCCCTGATGCTGCGACCCTAGAATCCAGTCGTGTCCCAGCTGGTACAGAACTACCTCGACCGGATCCGTCACGAGTACAGCGCGGTTCACGACGGTGCGCTGGCTGACTACATCCCCGAACTGGCCGGGGTCGATCCCGCCGGCTTCGGCTTCGCACTGTCCTCGGCGGACGGGTATGTGTACGAATCCGGTGACGCCGCAGTGGAATTCACCATCCAGTCGGTTTCGAAGCCGTTCACCTATGCGCTGGCACTCGACCGGTGCGGACCCGCGGCCGTGGACGCCAAGATCGGCGTGGAGCCCTCGGGGGAGGCGTTCAACGAGATCAGCGTCGACCCGCAGACCAAACGGCCGAAGAACCCGATGATCAATGCCGGGGCCATCGCCGCGGTGTCGATGGTGCCCGCGTCGTCGGCCCAGGAGCGGTTCGCGCTGATCCAGGACTACTTCAGCGCGTTCGCGGGTCGCCGACTCGAACTCGATCACGAGGTCTACGCCTCGGAGAAGGCCACCGGCAACCGTAATCGGGCCATCGCTTACATGCTGGCCAGTTTCGGTGTGCTCGAAGCGGATCCGGACGAGGTGCTCGACGTGTACTACCGGCAGTGCTCGCTGAAGGTGACCGCGATCGATCTGGCCAGGATGGCCGCCACGCTGGCGCGCAACGGGGTGAATCCGCTGACCGGGCGGCGCGTCACCGATGCCGCCGTGGTCCGGCGCGCCCTGTCGGTCATGGTGACCTGCGGTATGTACGACGGGGCGGGGGACTGGGTCACCGAGGTGGGATTGCCCGCCAAGAGCGGTGTCGGCGGCGGGGTGCTCGCGGTGCTGCCGGGCCAGCTGGGTATCGGCACATACTCGCCGCTACTGGATCCCAAGGGCAACAGCATCCGGTCTGTGCTGTTGTGCCGCAGGCTTTCCGAGGAACTGGGCCTGCACTTTCTGACGGTGTCCCGCGATTCCCGGGCGACCATGCGCGCCAGCTATGAACCGCGCCCTGGTGTGCGGGTGTTCGAGACACACGGCGATCTGTTGTTCCCGGGAGCCGAGCAGGTGGTCCGCACCATCGAACGGGCCTGCAAGACCCTCGATGTCGCCATCCTGGACGTGTCGCGCATCGATGATATCGACGATGCGGCGCGCAAGATCTTCGCCGGGATGGGCGCCGAACTACGGGCGCTGGGCAAGCTCAGTTACCTCGTCGACCCCGACGGCATCGTCACCCCCGATGACGCGGCCACCCGGTCGGCCTACGACGAAATCCGGTTCCGCACCGTCGAGGACGCGGTCGAGGCGGCGACGGCCGTTATGCAGCGGCCCTAGCGTGGGATCGCCAGGCGCGTCGGCGCGTCGAGTCCGCGCAGGCGGACCTGCCCACCCATGGTCCAATGCGCGCTCTCGGATTCGGAGGCGTTGTCCAGGGTGTCGGATGAGGCGACCAGATGTCCGGGCACCGACTTGGAGTGCTCGCAGAGCCTGGCGGCCTCGTTGACCGGCCCGCCGATGACCGTGTACTCGAAACGCTCCTTGGCGCCCACGTTGCCGGCCACCACCTGACCGGCGGCCACGCCGATGCCGGCGTCGAGTTCGGGAACCTCCTCGCGGAGCCGGCGGGCCATCGCACGGGCGGCCGACAATGCCTCGTCCTCGGCGTTGTCCAGGGAGACCGGCGCACCGAACACCGCGAGCACCGCGTCACCCTCGAACTTGTTGACCAGGCCGTGGTGGCGGTCGACCTCGTCGACGACGACGGCGAAGAACCGGTTGAGCAGTTCCACGACCTCGACGGCGGGCCGACTGGTCACCAGCTTCGTCGAGCCGATGATGTCGATGAAGATGACTGCGGCATGGCGTTCCTCGCCGCCGAGCTGGGGCCGTTCCTTCTCGGCGAGGGCGGCCACCTCACGCCCGACGTGTCGGCCGAACAGGTCACGCACCCGCTCGCGCTCGCGCAGTCCGTTGACCATGGAGTTGAAACCGCGTTGCAGCTGGCCGAGTTCGGTGCCGTCGAACACCACCAGATTGGTCTCCAGGTCACCCTGTTCCACCCGGTTGAGCGCCGCGCGCACCACCCGCACCGGCGTCGCCGTCAGCCACGCGAGAATCCACATCAGGACCAATCCGAACAGCAGCGCGAACAGCGCCAGGATCATCACCGCGACGGCGAATTGCGTCGGCGAGACGATCTGGATCGACAGCGTGATGATGGCGGCCAGCAGGATGCCGAGCACCGGGACTCCGGAGCCCAGCGCCCACACGGTCAGCGTGCGGCCCATGATGCCGGGTGCGAAACGCTGTGGCGGCGGGCCGACTTCGAGGGCCTGGGCGGCGACCGGGCGCAGCGCGAACTCGGTGAACAGATAGCAACTGGTCGACACGACGATGCCGGGAAAACTGATGCCCAGCAACACCTTCGGGATGTAGTTGGAGTCCTGCAACCCGTAGAGCAGGGTCAGCACCACGGTGCCCGCACCCCACAGCGCCAGCAGCACACGCGTCAGCCGCCACGGCGCGAAGAAGGTGTTGCGCTGGTCCTTGGGAGTGGGTTCGCGTTCCTCGATGGCCCACCGGACGTTGTTGATGACGCGGTTGGTGGCCCAGACGACTCCGACGATGAAGGCCAGGACGATATAGGCCGGCGCCACCGCGAAGGTGATCCACAGGACGCTGCTGTCGAAGACGCTGGGAACCGGGAAGGTGACGGTGACGACCAGGACCGCCACGCCCACACCGATGAGGTTGGCGCCCAGCGCGAAGGTGGTCAGGATGGTCTGGATCCGCACCCGGCGGCGGCGTTGGGTCTCCGAGACGCGGCCCAGGATCCAGGAACCGTACTCGGGGGTGCTCGGGACCCGACTGCTCTGGTTGGTCACCTTCTCCAGCACCAGGCCGAGTCGTTGGGCGCGGCTCTTCTTGTCCGTCATCGTGGCGCAAGCCTAGTGACTTCGACGAGGCATCTATGGTGGTTCGGTGCGCCTCGTCATCGCCCAGTGCACCGTCGATTACGTCGGACGCCTCACCGCCCATCTCCCGTCGGCCCGGCGGCTGTTGTTGTTCAAGGCCGACGGCTCGGTCAGCGTCCACGCCGATGACCGCGCCTACAAGCCGCTGAACTGGATGAGTCCGCCGTGCTGGACCACCGAACAGGTCGATGGCGACATACAGCTGTGGGTCGTGGAGAACAAGGCCGGCGAACAGTTGCGCATCACCATCGAAGATGTCGAGCACGACTCCAGCCATGAGCTCGGGGTGGACCCCGGCCTGGTCAAGGACGGGGTCGAGGCGCACCTGCAGGCGCTGCTCGCCGAGCACGTCGAACTGTTGGGTGCCGGGTACACCCTGGTGCGCCGCGAGTACATGACCCCGATCGGACCGGTCGACCTGATGTGCCGCGACGAGACCGGACGGTCGGTGGCGGTCGAGATCAAACGACGCGGCGAGATCGACGGTGTGGAGCAGCTGACGCGCTATCTGGATCTGCTCAACCGCGACACCCTGCTGGCGCCGGTCAGCGGCGTGTTCGCCGCCCAGCAGATCAAGCCGCAGGCGCGCACGTTGGCGCAGGACCGCGGAATACGGTGCGTGGTACTCGATTACGACAAGATGCGGGGTCTCGACAGCGACGAGTTCCGGTTGTTCTGATGGCCCGGCGCAATCGGTCTCGCCGCGATCCGGACCGGCCGCTGCCGGTGTTTCACCGACGCACCGAGGTGGGGTCCGACGGGCTGGACTACGAGGTCAGGTCGATCCCCGCGGCGCGCGCGGACAAGACCTACCGATGCCCGGGCTGTGATCACGAGATCCGCCCCGGCGTCGCGCACGTGGTGGTGATCCCGGTCGACGTCGACGACCGCAGGCACTGGCACACATCGTGCTGGAGCAATCGGGCCAACCGTGGCCCGACGCGGCGTTGGTCCTAGTGGTCGGCGTGGGCGTTCGGCTCGACGAGTTCGACGAGCACGCCGCCGGCGTCCTTGGGGTGGATGAAGTTGATGCGTGAGTCGGCGGTGCCGCGGCGCGGCTCGTCGTAGAGCAGCCGCACGCCGTCGGCACGCAGCTTCTCCGACAACGCATCGATATCGCTGGTGCGGTAGGCCAGCTGTTGCAGTCCCGGACCGCTGCGGTCGATGAACTTGGCGATCGTGGACTTCTCGTCCAGCGGGGCCAGCAGCTGCACCTGTGCGCTGCCCTTGGGGGCACCGCGCACCGACAGCATGGCCTCACGCACGCCCTGCTCCTCGTTGATCTCCTCGTGCAGCACGATCATGCCGAGGTGGTCGTGGTACCACTTGGCCGCCGCATCGAGATCGGGCACGGCGATTCCCACGTGATCGATCGCGGTCACCAGCGCGCTGGCGAGCGCCGGACGGGCATCGGCGTGATCGGTGGTCATTTGGTAAAGGTAACCTGATTCAGCACTTTTTAAGCCTGTGTGATCGGCCACACCTGCCTTTACAGATTCCTTGGAGGATGGATATGACGACCTCGGTGATTGTTGCGGGAGCGCGCACCCCGATCGGCAAGTTGATGGGTTCGCTCAAGGACTTCTCGGGCAGTGATCTGGGGGCGATCGCCATCAAGGCGGCCCTGGAGAAGGCCAAGGTCCCCGCCTCGCTGGTGGACTACGTGATCATGGGTCAGGTGCTGACCGCCGGTGCCGGACAGATGCCGGCGCGGCAGGCTGCCGTGGCCGCCGGGATCGGCTGGGATGTGCCCGCCCTGACCATCAACAAGATGTGCCTGTCCGGTATCGACGCCATCGCGCTGGCCGATCAGCTGATCCGCGCCGGGGAGTTCGAGGTCGTCGTCGCCGGCGGTCAGGAGTCGATGAGCCAGGCCCCGCACCTGCTGCCCAAGAGTCGCGAGGGCATCAAGTACGGCGATGCCACGCTGGTCGACCACATGGCCTACGACGGTCTGCACGACGTGTTCACCGATCAGCCGATGGGCGCGCTCACCGAGCAGCGCAACGATGTCGATCAGTTCACCCGTGCCGAGCAGGATGAGCTGGCCGCTCGGTCGCACCAGAAGGCCGCGGCCGCCTGGAAGGACGGCGTGTTCGCCGATGAGGTTGTGGCGGTGCAGATTCCGCAGCGCAAGGGTGATCCGATCGAGTTCGCCGAGGATGAGGGCATCCGCGCCAACACCACTGCCGAGTCGCTGGGCGGACTGAAGCCGGCCTTCCGCAAGGACGGCACCATCACCGCCGGATCGGCCTCGCAGATCTCCGACGGCGCCGCCGCGGTGGTCGTGATGAGCAAGGCCAAGGCCGAAGAGCTCGGTCTGGAGTGGCTGGTCGAGATCGGTGCCCACGGTGTCGTCGCCGGCCCGGATTCCACGCTGCAGAGCCAGCCCGCCAACGCCATCAAGAAGGCGATCGCGCGCGAGGGCATCAGTCTCGACGACCTCGATGTCATCGAGATCAACGAGGCGTTCGCCGCGGTGTCGCTGGCGTCCACCAAGGAGCTCGGGGTGGACCCGGCGAAGGTGAACGCCAACGGCGGCGCCATCGCCATCGGTCATCCCATCGGCACCTCCGGCGCCCGCATCACCCTGCACGCCGCGCTGGAGTTGGCGCGCAAGGGCTCGGGCTACGCCGTCGCCGCGCTGTGCGGGGCGGGTGGCCAGGGCGACGCGCTGGTGTTGCGGCGGCCCTGACCGCTGAGAATGCCCTCAGTTTGATCAACGACGCTACGTAGTAGCTGGGTCCGGGGTCGGGCACAATGGCCCTCATGGCAAACAAGTATGACGTCCGCAGCGCTGCGGGCTGGTTCCGGATCATCGCTGCCGCCGAGGCGATCAGCTGGGCGGGACTGCTGGTCGGCATGTACTTCAAGTACCTGGCGGGATCGACCACCGAGGTCGGCGTGAAGATCTTCGGACCCATTCACGGCGGTGTGTTCATGGCGTTCGTGGTGGCCGCCCTGGTGGTCGGCATCGCGCGCAAATGGAACGTCATCACCTGGGCGCTGGCGTTGCTGGCCAGCATCGTGCCGCTGGGTAGTGTGATCTTCGTCATCTGGGCCGACAAGCTGGGGCGGATCGACGGGTCCGTCAGCGGTCCCACCGACCTCACCGACAGTGCGGTGACGCCGCAAACCGCGGCGTGACAAACTTGGGAACGTGACACGACCACGCCCCACCGTCGGGCCGGCACTGGCCGGCGCATTCGATCTGTCGGCACTGAAGGCTCCGCCCCCGGGCCGGGAGGGCGCAACCGGCGCACCGGCCGGGGCGATCGAGGTCACCGAGGCCAACCTCGAGGCCGAGGTGCTGGTCCGCTCGGGTGAGATCCCCGTCGTCGTGCTGTTGTGGACGCCGCGCAGCGATGCCAGCGTGCAGTTGGCCGACACGCTGGCCGGGCTGGTCCAGGCCGACGCCGGTAAGTGGTCGCTGGCCACGGTCAACGTCGACACCACACCCCGGGTCGCGCAGATGTTCGGGGTGCAGGCCGTCCCGACCGTCGTCGCACTGGCCGGGGGCCAGCCCATCTCCAGTTTCCAGGGCCCGCAACCCGCCGAGCAGCTGCGGCAGTGGATCGATTCTCTGCTCAGCGCGACCGCGGGCAAGCTCAGTGGCGTGCCGGAGCAGGCCGAGGAGGTGGATCCTGAGCTGGAACAGGCCCGCGCCCACCTGGACGCCGGTGATTTCGATGCCGCGTTGGCCGCCTACCAGGGCATCCTGGCCGCCAAGCCGAACGACGCCGAGGCCGCCGGTGCGGTCCGCCAGATCACCTTCCTGCAGCGGGCCACCACCCGGCCGGCCGAGGCGCCGGCGTTGGCCGACGCCGCGCCCGGCGATGCCGAGGCCGCCTTCGCCGCCGCCGACGTGGAGATCCTGCAGCAGAACGTGACGGCGGCCTTCGACCGGTTGATCGACCTGATCAAGCGCACCGCCGGCGAGGAGCGCACCGCCGCCCGCACCCGACTGATCGAGCTGTTCGATCTTTTCGACGCCGCCGACCCCGAGGTGATCGCGGGCCGGCGCAAGCTGGCCAACGCCCTGTACTGAGCGCTCGGTCGCGAACAGACGTAAAACTGCCCCAATTCACGTGAATTGGGGCAGTTTTACGTCTGTTCGCGGCAGGAAGGTTACGTCTCGAGTTCGAACCACAGCGCGGCCAGCGGCGGCAGCGCCATCACCGCCGAGGCCGGCCGGCCGTGCCAGGGCTCCGCGGTCGCCTCGACCGAGCCCAGGTTGCCGATGCCCGAACCGTTGTAGATGGTGGCGTCGGTGTTGAGCACCTCGCGCCAGGTACCGGCCTGAGGTAAGCCCAGCCGGTACTGCGAATGCTCGGCCCCGGAGAAGTTGAACACGCACGCCAGCATCGAGCCGTCGTCGCCGAAGCGCAGGAAGCTCAGCACGTTGTTGGCCGAGTCGTTGGCGTCGATCCAGGAGTAGCCCTCGGGCACGGTGTCCCGCGACCACAGTGCGCGCCGGTCGCGGTACAGCTCGTTGATATCGGTGACCAGTTGCGAGATGCCGGTGGAGAAGCTGTTCTCCGACAGCTGATACCAGTCCACGCCGCGTTCCTCGGACCACTCGGCCCGCTGACCGAACTCCTGACCCATGAACAGCAGTTGCTTGCCCGGATGGGCCCACTGGTAGGCCAACAGTCCCCGCAGCCCCGCCGCCTTGGTGTGATCGTTGCCGGGCATCCGGCCCCACAGCGTGCCCTTGCCGTGCACCACCTCGTCGTGACTGATCGGCAGCACGTAGTTCTCGCTGAACGCATAGAGCATCGAGAAGGTGATCTCGTGGTGGTGATAGCTGCGGTGGATGGGGTCGCGCTTGATGAACTCCAGGGTGTCGTTCATCCAGCCCATGTTCCACTTCATCGAGAAGCCGAGGCCGCCGAGGTTGGTCGGCCGGGTGACACCCGGCCAGGACGTCGATTCCTCCGCGATGGTGACGATGCCGGGTGCGATCTTGTGCACCGTGGCGTTCATCTCCTGCAGGAACTGCACGGCCTCCAGGTTCTCCCGACCGCCGTAGACGTTGGGTGTCCAACCGCCCTCCGGACGCGAGTAGTCCAGGTACAGCATGGAGGCGACGGCATCGACGCGTAGCCCGTCGACGTGGAACTCCTGCAGCCAGTACAGCGCGTTGGCGACCAGGAAGTTGCGCACCTCGGCGCGCCCGAAGTCGAACACGTAGGTGCCCCAGTCGAGTTGCTCACCACGGCGCGGGTCGGAGTGCTCATAAAGCGCGGTGCCGTCGAAGCGGCCCAGCGCCCACGCGTCCTTGGGGAAGTGCGCTGGCACCCAGTCCACGATGACGCCGATACCGGCCTGATGCAGCGTGTCGATGAGGTACCGCAGATCATCCGGGGTGCCGAGCCGCGGCATGGGCGCGTAGTACGACGTGACCTGATAACCCCATGAGCCGCCGAAGGGATGCGCCGCCACGGGCAGCATCTCGACGTGGGTGAAACCCATCTCGCGGACGTAATCGACCAGTTCGGTGGCCATCTCGCGGTAGGACAGGCCCGGCCGCCACGAGGGCAGGTGCACCTCCAGCGTGCTCATCGGTTCGAAGACCGGATTCTTCAGGGTGCGCCCCGACATCCAGTCCTCGTCGCTCCAGGTGTAGTCGCTGACATTCACCCGTGATGCGGTCTGCGGCGGGACCTCGGCAACGAAGGCCATCGGATCGGCGCGGTCGACCACCGATCCGTCGGCCCCGTGCACGCGGAACTTGTACAACCCGTCGACGGGGAAGCCCGGCCAGAACACCTCCCACACCCCGGAGGACCCCAGGCTGCGCAGTGGGGCCTCGTTACCGCTCCAGTGGTTGAAGTCGCCGATCAGCGTGATGCCCTTGGCGTTCGGGGCCCACACGGCGAACGAAACACCATCGACCGGACCGTCTGGGGTGCCGTAGGTCCGCGGGTGCGCACCCAGCACCTCCCACAGCCGTTCGTGGCGGCCCTCGGCGAACAGGTGCAGGTCGATCTCGCCGAGTGTCGGCAGGAACCGGTAGGGGTCGGCCACGGTCACCGGTTCGGCGTGCGGGTACTGGACCTCAAGCCGGTAGTCGATCAGATCGGTGATCGGCACGGCGACCGCGAACAACCCGGCCTCGACATGTTCGAACGGGTAGCGCTGTCCGCCGATGATCGCGGTCACCGATTCGGCGTGCGGACGCAGCGTACGGATCACGGTGTGGTCACCGTATTCGTGCGCGCCGAGCACGGAGTGCGGATCGTGGTGTTCGCCGGCGAGCAGCCGGCCCAGATCCGGGTCCGAGGGCCGCAGATGGCTACTGGTGATGGGGTTGGTGCTGGTCAAGGTTGTTCACTCCCTACGCAACAGATTGAGTCGGGTGTCATTCGGGATCGACGGCATGTTCAGTACGTGCGATACCGCGCGAGCGGGGTCCAGCCGGACGTAATTGGCCTGCCCCCAGTGGTATTCCTCGCCGGTTACCTCGTCTCGCACCCAGAACCGGTCATAGGGCTCCATCCCGAGCGCACCCATGTCCAGCCAGACGGTGCCGTCCTCGGGGCCGAACGGGTTCAGCGTCACCACGACCAGGACGCAGTCGCCGGTGACCGGGTCGAACTTGCTGTAGGCCAGCAGCGCATCGTTGTCCACGTGGTGGAACTTGATGGTCCGGAGCTGCTGTAGTGCGGGATGCAGCCGACGAATCTCGTTGAGCCTGCCCAGGAACGGCTCCAGGGAGTTCCCGGCGGCCAGGGCGCCCTCGTAGTCGCGGGGACGCAGTTCGTACTTTTCCGAGTCCAGGTACTCCTCGCTGCCCTCCCGGACCGCCTGGTGCTCGTAGAGCTCGTATCCGGAGTACACACCCCATACCGAGCTGAACGTCGATGCCAGCACCGCGCGGATGGCGAACATGCCCGGGCCCCCGTGCTGCAGGCTCTCGTGCAGGATGTCCGGCGTGTTCACGAACAGGTTGGGGCGCGCCACATCGGCGTACTCGGCGATCTGCTGGCCGTACTCGATGAGCTCCCACTTGGCGGTCCGCCACGTGAAGTACGAATACGACTGCGAGAAGCCGAGTTTGGCCAGACCGAACAGGCGGGCCGGCCGGGTGAAGGCCTCGGCCAAGAACAGCACGTCCGGGTCGTCGTTCTTGATCTTGCCGATCAGCCAGGCCCAGAAGTTCGGTGGCTTGGTGTGCGGGTTGTCGACCCGGAAGATCTTGACCCCGTGCGACACCCAATACCGCACGACGCGCAGCACCTCGGCGTACAGACCGGCCGGGTCATTGTCGAAGTTGAGCGGGTAGATGTCCTGGTACTTCTTCGGCGGGTTCTCCGCATAGGCGATGGTGCCGTCGGGCAGCACCGTGAACCACTCCGGGTGGTCCCGTGCCCACGGATGGTCGGGGGCACACTGCAGCGCGAGGTCCAGCGCCACCTCAAGACCCTGATCCCTTGCGGCGGAGACGAAATCGTCGAAGTCGGAGATGGTGCCCAGATCCGGGTGGATGGCGTCATGGCCGCCCTCGCTGCTGCCGATCGCCCAGGGCGAACCCACATCACCCTCTTGGGCGGTGACGGTGTTGTTGCGGCCCTTGCGGTGCACCTTGCCGATCGGATGGATCGGCGGCAGGTAGACGACGTCGAATCCCATCCGCGCGACACGCGGCAGATCCTTGGCCGCGGTGGCGAAGGTGCCGTGCACTGCGTTGCCGTTGCTGTCCCAGCCGCCGGTGGAGCGGGGAAACAGCTCGTACCAGGAGCCGAACCGGGCCAGCGGCCGGTCCACCCAGACGCCGTACTGCTGACCGCGGGTGAGCAATTCGCGCAGCGGGTAGCGGTGTAGCAGCTCACCGATGCCGGGGGACAGCGCAGCGCCGGCCCGGGTGAACGGGTCGCCCGGTGCGCGCAGCGCCGCGGCGGCGTCCAGCAGCGGCTGTCGGTGTTCGCGCGGCATGCCGGCGGCTGCCCGCTCCAGCAACTGGGCGCCGACCAACAGATCGTTGGACAGTTCCGACTCGCCCTGACCGGCGTCGAGCTTGGCGACGACACCCTTGCGCCATGTCGCGATCGGGTCACCCCAACCGTCGACCCGGTAGGTCCACAGGCCGACCTGATCCGGGGTGAACTGAGCGTGCAGCACATCGGGTGTGCGCCCGGGTGTCATCGGCAGCAGCAGGGGCTTGATGCGCGGCGGCGTGACCGGACCGGGCGGCTCCGGCGGTATGCCCGGGGGATCGTCGACCAGGCGCGGATATGCCGTGCCGTGATAGCGCACCACCAGGGTGGCGGCCACGGCGTCATGGCCTTCTCGCCACACGGTGGCCTTGATCGGCACCACCTCGCCGACCACCGCCTTCGCGGGGAATCGACCACCGGACAACACGGGCGCGACGTCATCGATCTCGATCCGACCGGCCACCCACCAACTCCTCACTCGGTGCGGCCGCCCATCCCGGTGACCGCGATCCGTCTGGTTCCGCTTCATGACTCGACGCGCTCGATACCGACTCTGAGTACCCAACCTAGTGTCAGGAACACATCGCCGTGCCCGATGCAGGCGGTCTTGGTGATCCGTTCAACAGTCCGGCCCGCCCAGCGTCGGTTTGTCAGTAAGGTGAGCTCGTGTGAAAGCCCTGAGACGATTCACCGTCAGAGCCCACCTTCCCGAGCGCCTTTCGACGCTCGAACGGCTGTCGATCAATCTGCGATGGTCCTGGCACACGCCGACCCAGCAGTTGTTCGCCACCATCGACCCCGGATTGTGGCAGCAGGTCGGGGCCGACCCGGTGGCCCTGCTCGGCGCGGTGGACCCGCAGCGCCTCGACGAACTCGCCGCCGACGACGATTTCACCCGCCAGGTGGACTCCTGCGCCGCGGATCTCGACGACTATCTGAGTCGGCCGATGTGGTACCAGGAGCAGACCGCGGCCGGACAGCAATTCCCCAACGGCATCGCCTACTTCTCGATGGAGTTCGGGGTCGCCGAGGTGCTGCCGAACTACTCCGGGGGCCTGGGCATCCTGGCCGGCGATCACCTGAAGTCGGCATCGGATCTCGGGCTGCCGCTGATCGCCGTCGGCCTGTACTACCGGTCGGGATACTTCCGGCAGTCGCTGACCGCCGACGGCTGGCAGCACGAGAACTACCCGTCGCTGGATCCGCAGGGTCTGCCGCTGCGACTGTTGACCGATCACGCCGGCCAACCCGTGCTGGTCGACCTGGCCATGCCCGACGGCGCGCGGTTGTACGCCCAGATCCTGGTCGCGCAGGTGGGCCGGGTGCCACTGCTGCTGCTCGATTCCGATATCGGTGAGAACGAGCACGAGCTGCGCGGGGTCACCGACCGGCTCTACGGTGGCGATCAGGAGCACCGCATCAAGCAGGAGTTGCTGGCCGGTATAGGCGGGGTGCGGGCGATCAGGGCGTTCACGGAAGTGGAGGGATTGCCCGCACCCGAGGTGTTCCACATGAACGAGGGCCACGCCGGATTCCTCGGCGTCGAGCGCATCCGCGAGCTCATCGAGGCCGGGCTGGATTTCGACACCGCGCTGACCGTGGTGCGCTCCTCGACGGTGTTCACCACCCACACCCCGGTGCCCGCCGGTATCGACCGATTCCCGGTGGAGATGGTGCGGCGCTACTTCGGTGGCAGCGACCTGAACTCCCGGCTGCTGCCCAGCGTGCCGCTGGAGCGGGTGATCGCCTTCGGTGCCGAGGAGGATCCGACGAAGTTCAACATGGCCCATATGGGTCTGCGGCTGGCCCAGCGCGCGAACGGGGTTTCGCTGCTGCACGGCGAGGTCAGCCGGCAGATGTTCAACGGGCTGTGGCCGGGCTTCGACCCGGCCGAGGTGCCGATCGGGTCGATCACCAACGGCGTGCACGCGCCTACCTGGGCGGCCCCGCAATGGGTCGAACTGGCCCATGAGCTGATCGGGGAGGATCTGGCCGCACTGAGCGAGGCCGAGACCTGGCAGCGACTCCAGCAGGTCGACCCGGGCCATCTGTGGTGGATCCGCTCGCAGCTGCGCCGGTTGCTGGTCGACGACGTGCGCGCCCGGTTGCGCCGGTCCTGGCTGGAGCGCGGCGCGTCGGAGGCCGAATTGGGTTGGATCGCTTCCGCATTCGATCCCGAGGTGCTGACGGTCGGGTTCGCCCGACGGGTGCCCACCTACAAGCGGTTGACGCTGATGCTGCGCGATCCGGAACGGTTGGAGCGCCTGTTGCTCGACGCCGACCGCCCGGTCCAGTTGATCGTCGCGGGCAAATCGCATCCCGCCGATGACGGTGGCAAGACGCTGATCCAGCAGATCGTGCGGTTCGCCGACCGCCACGAGGTGCGGCACCGGATCGCCTTCCTGCCCGACTACGACATGTCGATGGCGCGCCTGCTGTACTGGGGTTGCGATGTGTGGCTGAACAATCCGCTGCGGCCGTTGGAGGCCTGCGGCACGTCGGGGATGAAGAGTGCGCTCAACGGCGGGCTCAACCTGTCCATCCGCGACGGCTGGTGGGACGAGTGGTACGACGGGGAGAATGGTTGGGAGATCCCGACCGCCGACGGTCTGGCCGACGAGAACCGCCGCGACGACATCGAGGCAGCCGCGTTGTACGACCTGTTGGAATCCGCTGTGACACCGAGGTTCTACGATCGCGACGAGCACGGGGTGCCGGTGCGGTGGGTGGAGATGGTGCGCCACACGCTGCAGGCGTTGGGCCCCAAGGTGCTGGCCTCGCGGATGGTGCGTGACTACACCGAGAAGTACTACGCCCCGGCCGCGCAATCCTTGCGAGCCACCCTGGAACCCGATAACGACGACGTGCCGTTCGGCGCGGCGCGGCAGCTGGCCGGTTACCGCAAGCGGGTCGAGCAGGAATGGTCGAAGGTGCAGATCACCGATGTCGACAGTTACGGGCTGCCCGACACGCCGCTGCTGGGCAGTGAGCTCACCCTGACGGCGACGGTGCAGCTGGCCGGGCTGGCCCCCGATGAGGTTGTGGTGCAGGCGGTTCTGGGTCGCGTCGACGGCGGGGACAACCTGCGCGACCCGGTGACGGTGCAGATGACCCACACCGGCGAGGCCGATGGTGGCCGGCACATCTTCTCCACCACGACGCCGTTGCCGGTGGCCGGTTCGGTCGGTTACACGGTGCGGGTGCTGCCGCAGCACCGGCTGCTGGCCGGGGTCAACGAGCTCGGCCTCGTGGCGCTGGCGTGACGGGGCTACTCGCCCCGGTCGACCTGCGCCGAAACCCGCGTACCCGGGGTTTCGGCGGGCCCGAGAACCCCGGGTACGCGGGTTTCGCCGGGTATCGGGCGCCGTGCTCGGGGGAGTGCGGCGCGCCGGGATGAACCGGATCTCCGAAGTCGCGGTGCCGGGCGGGCCCTACGCGCTGGCCGCCGGCGCCGACGCGGCGATGTGGGCGACCTGTGTGCACAGCGGTCAGATCGCCAGGATCGCCGCCGACGGAGGCCTCACCGTGTTCGAAGTTGCGCCGGACAGCAAGCCCGAGATCATCGTCGCCGGATCCGATGGCGCGTTGTGGTTCACCCGCAACGGTGATGACCGCATCGGCCGGATCACCACCACCGGCGATCAGAGTTCCATCGAATTGAGTTCGGGCAGTGCGCCGTTCGGTATCTGCGTCGGCCCCGACCGGGCGTTGTGGTTCACCACCATGACCGCCGGGACCGTCGGTCGGCTCGATCCGGCCGCCGGGGAGATCGACGAGCATCCGGTCGGCGGCATGCCCGCGATGATCACGGCCGGTCCCGACGGGGCCCTGTGGTTCACCATGAACGAGCGCGGTGCGATCGGGAGGCTGGACCTGTCCGGAAACCTGACCGTGCGCGAACTGCCCACCCGGGCCGCCGGTCCGGTCGGCATCACCGCGACCCACGATGACGCGGTCTGGTTCACCGAGATCCGGGCCGACAAGATCGGCCGGATCCCGACCGACGACGCCATCCAGGAGCTCGACCTGCCGGGCAAGCCGCACGCCGTGGTGGCGGATCCTTCCGGGGGTGTCTGGGTCAGCCTGTGGGGCGCCGATCAGATCGCGCGGGTGGACGCCGACGGTGAGTTCGACACCATCGACCTGCCCGCCGGCAGCGAACCGCACGGGCTGGCGATCGCGGCCGACGGTGCGCTCTGGGTGGCGCTGGAAAGCGGACTGGAGCACGGCAGCGTGCTGCGCATCCCGTTGGGCTGAGTCGCCATCTCGGTCCGGGCCGTGTCTTTGTCGTGGCCAGACAGTTATCTAGACCAGGTAAGTTTCGCGCCGGATCGCCTGGAAAGAGGTTTCGGTGCCACGAGTGTCGGCTGTCGCTGCGACAGTGTTCAGCGTTGCGGTGCTGTGCGCACCGGCCGGTACCGCCGACCCGGGATCGGACCGCGGCGAACCACCGTTCAATCCGGTGGCGCCGCCGGCCATCGATCCGGCACTGCAACCACCGCTGATGCCGGTGACGATGCAGCCCGTCGCCGCCCAGCCACCTGCGGCCGAGCCGGTGCTGCACGGGCTGGTGCCCTCGGCGGCGCCGGTGAGCACCACCACACCCGACGGCTGGACGCTCACCCTGTCGGCGGCCGACGAGACGCAATTGGTGAACGCGCCTCTGACCACGGCGATCTCGTCGCGCAGCTATATCGTCGGCGGCACGTTCAACGGGCATATCACCGGCCCCGACCCCACGCTGGTCCCGGAGGGGGTGATCGAGGTCGGTTATCAGATCGGGTGCGGCATCGACATGAGCACGTCCAACGGTGTCACCCTGACCGGCAGCGCGGGACTGTCGCCGTCGGTCGGTCTGGCCGGGGTGGACGTCGCCGATCCCGCGCTCGACGGGCTGGTGCCGGTGCTCACGACGCCGGTCACCGGCGGTATCGCGGTCGCGCTGAAACCCGGCGTGGTGAACATCGTCCCGGTCACCGAGAAGCAGTTCCGCGGTGCCAACCCGTGGGTGCTGATCAGTAACTTCCGGGTCAAGATCGACGGCTGTATCGGGCAGTCGTTCATCCGGTCCTACGCCTTCCTCACCAGATCCACCGACGAATCCGACGCGGTGCTCGCCTATTACGGCGAGACGAAGGTGGTCTGACGCTTCGCGGGGATCAGGAAAACCGCTTGAAGCAGCGGTCGGTCTCGCCGAGTACGCCGACCCGAAATGCATCGATCCGCGAGAATCCCGACGGCACCGACTCACCGTTGACGTCGCTGGCGACCAGGCCGTTGAGCAGAATGCCCGACACCGCCTCGTCGACGTCGCCGGCCGTGAGCGCGATGGTACCGCCGTCGGGGGTGTTGACCTCGTCGACGAGTTTCGCCGTGGCGACCCCGGTCAGGCACGCGGTCCGCAGCGCGGCTCCCGCGGTGTCCAGCGGCACGTCGCGCTGATGTTGGATCGACTGCATATAGCGCGATACCAGCACCGAATACGCCGAGTTGTCACCGGTGGCCAGCCCGGTACCGTCATCCTCATCGGGTGGTGCCCCGAGCAGTTCCAGTGCGGGCAGGTCGACCGAGATCGTGTTGGTCGCCGGACAGAAGGTCACCGGTGCGTCCGAGTCGGCGTCCGGGCAGTCCGGCCGGTCGAAGATGAGCGCCGGCGGCGCGGCAGGCTCGAACAGGATGTTCATCGCGTCGACGACGGAGCGCACCGAGTCCTCGGTGATCTGCAACTCGCCGGACTGATCCTCGGGCAACAGCACCGGTAGGTCACCGCGGCGTTGTTTGATCTCGGCCGGGTCCATCGCCGCACAGGAGGCCGCACCGTCGGTGAACCCGAACTGGAAGGCCGACACCCGCTCGAACGCCGAACCGTGCTCGTCCTCACCGGCGGCCGAGTCGTCGACGCTGAGCAGCGGATCACGGAATCCGATCATCGCGCTCATCAGATTGTTGAGCCCCTCACCGGTGGACAGCGTGAACCGCGGTGAGTTGCCTTCGACCACCCAGCGCATGTACACCCCGGCCAGGCAGTCGGCCTGCTGCTCGGCGACCAGGGTGGGGGTGGACTGCGACACCAGACCGGCCTGCTGCTGGATGGCGTGGCCGTATTCGTGGGCCAGCACCATCGTGACGGCCATGTCACCGTTGGCGGCCCGCAGCGAGGGCAACAGCACCCCGCGGTCCCAGCCGATGCTCTCGTCCTCGTGGCAGAACGCGGCATTGACCAGGTTGTAGGTGTCGGTTCCGCAGAACACTCCGTCGAAACCGTCTGCGTCCCAAGAGATCACGTCCGGCACCGGAGTGAACTCGCCGTCGAAGGTCTCGCTGTAGGCCTGACCCCAGAACTCTTCGATATCGCTGATGGAACTGGCGGCCAGGAAATCGATCTCACCACCGTCGGTGTCGGTGACCGAACGGGTGGGTTCGGCGGCGTCATCGCGCAGGCCGGTCGGCCCATCGGTGGCCGGCAGGCCGGCCACCCGGAAGGGATCGGCGAACACCGACACCGCGGTGCCCTGCACCGGCTCCGCGCAACCGGCTATCAGCAGCACCGCCGCGGCGGCCAGCGCGGCCCGCACCGAGGTACCGATCTGTGCACGGCCCGAGCGACCCATCTGTCCCCGCCTTCCGGTGCGCCCGCACGGGTCGCCTTCTCCGCTAGCAGGATAGTGAAATTCAGCCGTTGCGCAGTCGAATGAGCGCGGCCTGCACCCGTTGTGAGTCCGTCGTCGCCCAGAACGGCGGCAGCGACGCCCGCAGGAAGCCGCCGTAGCGGGCGGTCGCCATCCGCGAATCGAGCACCGCGACGACACCGCGGTCGTCGATGCGGCGCAGCAGCCGACCCGCACCCTGGGACAACAGCAGCGCGGCGTGACTGGCGGCCACCGCCATGAAGCCGTTGCCGCCACGCGCCGCGATGGCCCGTTGCCGCGCGGTCAACAGCGGATCGTCGGGTCGGGGAAAGGGGATGCGGTCGATGAGCACCAGCGACAGCGTCGGCCCCGGCACGTCGACGCCCTGCCACAACGACAGCGTCCCGAACAGTGATGTCGCCTCATCGTCGGCGAACCGCTGCACCAAGGCGGCGGTGGTGTCCTGGCCCTGGCACAGCACCGGAGTATCCAGGCGTTCGGCCATCACCTCGGCGGTGGCCTTGGCCGCCCGCATCGACGAGAACAGGCCCAGCGTGCGTCCGCCGGCCGCGTTGATCAACGCCTCGATCTCGTCGAGCTGGGCCGGCGAGCCGGTACCGTCGCGACCCGGCGGCGGCAGATGCTTTGCGATGTACAGGATTCCGGATTTGGCGTGATCGAAAGGCGAGCCGACATCCAGGCCGCGCCAGCTTGCGGCCGACTCGCCGCCGGACAGACCCCAGGCCGCGGCCATCGCGTCGAAGCTGCCGCCGATGGTGAGGGTCGCCGAGGTCAGCACGGCGGTCGCGCGGGAGAACAACCGGGTGCGCAGCAGGCCCGACACCGACAGCGGCGCGACCCGCAGGATGGCCCGCTTACCGCCCCCGCCGCGGCTGTTCTCCTCGTGATCGAGCCAGACCACATCGAAGCGGTCCGGGATGGCCGGACCGAACGAGTCCAGCATGCGGGCGGCGATGTCACCGATCTCGGTGACCGCGGTGACGGCCTCGGTGCGTGCGGCCGCGGCCTGCGGATCCGACGGGGTGGTATCGATCGCCGATCGGATGACGAAGGCCGCATCGCGCAGCGAGGTCAGATACGTGGCCAGTTCGTCGTCGAGGTGGTCGATGCGCCCGGGCTCGGCGTCGTGGATGGCCGCCGACAGATTCGCCCCGGCGGCCTCGAACCGCTCGACCAGCTCGTCGGCGACCAGCCGCCCGATGCGTCGCTGGGCGGCCCCCAGTGCGGTGGCCGACAGTTCACCGGTCGCCACCCCGGTGACCCGGTCTGCCAGTTCGTGGGCCTCGTCCACGACGAGCAGATCGTGCTCGGGCAGCACCGAGGCGTCGGCGATGGCGTCGATGGCCAACAGCGCGTGGTTGGTGACGACGACATCGGCGGTGCCGGCCTTGGCGCGCGCCTTCTCCGAATAGCAGTCCGCGCTGTAGGGGCAGCGCGACACCCCGATGCATTCGCGGGCCGACACGCTGACCTGGCTCCAGGACCGGTCCGGCACGCCGGGGGTCAGCTCGTCACGGTCACCGGTCTCGGTGTCCGACGCCCACGCGGTCAGCCGCTGCACATCGCGCCCCAGCGCCGTCGCCGCGACCGCGTCGAACAGCTCCTCCTGCGGTAGCTCGGTCCCCTCGGAGCCGGTGCCGTTGTGGATCTTGTTCAGGCACAGGTAATTTCCGCGGCCCTTGAGCAGCGCGAAGGTCGGTTTGCGGTGCAGACGGGTGGCCAGCGCGTCGGCCAGCCGGGGCAGATCGCGGTCGACGAGCTGACGCTGCAGGGCGATGGTGGCGGTCGAGACGACCACCGGTTCGTTGGCCGACACCGCGCGGGCGATCGCCGGGACCAGGTAGGCCAGCGACTTGCCGGTCCCGGTGCCGGCCTGCACCGCCAGATGCTTGCCGGACTCGAAGGCCTCGGAGACGGCCTCGGCCATCTGGACCTGACCGGACCGTTGTGTCCCGCCGAGCGCGTCGACGGCGGTGGCCAGCAGGTCGGTGACGCGTTCTGCGGTCACGGTCGCGGGTCTGTCACGTCGGGCGTCCCGCACCGACGACACGGGTGGGAACGGCGGGCTCGCCTCGGGACAGCTTCAGGCCGTCCCAGGGCAGGCTGGTCAGACCGGCGGCCATCAGCGCGCGCGCCGCGTCCAGATCGGCCGCGCCGACCGGGGCACCCGCCCGGACCAGGGGGGTCTGCAGGCTGCGCGCGGTGAGCCCGTCCTCGACGCTCGGTGCCTGCCCGGCGGGGTGGACCACCTCTTCGATGATCGTGCCGGACGGCTTGGCCAGTCGCAGCGACTCCTTGGCCCCGCCCGCAGAACCCTTGTGCGCGCTGCGTTTCTGCACCGGCACACCGTCCACCTCGACCAGCTTGTAGACCATCCCCGCCGTCGGTGCCCCGGACCCGGTGACCAGTGAGGTGCCCACGCCGTAGCTGTCCACGGGTTCGGCGCGCAGGGCGGCGATGGCGAATTCGTCGAGGTCGCCCGAGACGACGATGCGGGTGTTGCGGGCGCCCAGATCATCGAGCTGACGGCGCACCTGGCCGGCCAGCACACCCAGGTCGCCGGAGTCGATGCGCACCGCACCCAGTTCGGGACCGGCGACCGCGATGGCGTTGGCGACGCCGGCGGTGATGTCGTAGGTGTCCACCAGCAGAGTGGTGCCCACGCCGAGCGCGTCGACCTGCGCGGCGAAGGCGGCGCGCTCGGATCGGTTCCGGGCGTCCGGGTCGTCGGTGCCGTCGGCGCCCGCGTGCAGCAGCGTGAAGGCGTGCGCGCTGGTGCCCAGCGCCGGCACACCGTAGCGCTGCTGGGCGGCGAGGTTGGAGCTGCCGTCGAAACCGGCGATCCAGGCGGCGCGCGCCGCGGCCACCGCGGCCTGCTCATGCGTGCGGCGCGACCCCATCTCGATCAGCTGCCGGCCGCCGGCCGCCGACACCATGCGGGCCGCCGCCGAGGCGATGGCGCTGTCGTGGTTGAGCACCGACAGCGCCAGCGTCTCCAGGATCACGCACTCGGCGAAGCTGCCGCGCACGGTGAGCACCGGCGACTGCGGGAAGTACAGCTCGCCCTCCGGGTAGCCGTCGACATCACCGGTGAAGCGGAAATCGGTCAGGAAGGCCGTGGTCTCGGCATCCAGGAAATCGGCGACGACCGCCAGTTCGGCCGCGCCGAACCTGAAGTCCGCCAGCGCTTCCACGAACCGGCCGGTACCGGCGACCACGCCGTAGCGGCGACCGTCGGGCAGTCGGCGGGCGAACACCTCGAAGGTGCACCTGCGGTGGGCGGACCCGTCACGCAGCGCGGCGGCGAGCATCGTCAGCTCGTACTTGTCGGTCAGCAGCGCGGTGCTCACGGGGTCGTTCACGTCCCCAACCGTATCGGTACGGTTCCGATTCGGGCGCGAAGTCACACCCCGGTAGTCTGTGGCACATGGTGACCCCAGCGCGGACTCGGCCGGGTACCCGGGAGGAGCACGCAGCCGATACCGACCGTCGCGAAGAGGAGGCGACCGACGGCCCCTGGGTCACGATCGTCTGGGACGACCCGGTGAACCTGATGTCCTATGTGACCTACGTGTTCCAGAAGCTGTTCGGCTACTCCGAACCGCACGCGACCAAGCTGATGATGCAGGTGCACACCGAGGGTAAGGCGGTGGTGTCCGCCGGTACCCGCGAGTCCATGGAGGTCGACGTCACCAAACTGCACTCGGCGGGTCTGTGGGCGACGATGCAGCAGGATCGCTGACACGTGCGCAAGTGGAAGCGTGTCGAGGGTCCCGAAGGTCCGCGATTCCGATCGGCGCTGGCACCGCATGAAGCGGATCTGCTGCGCAACCTGGTCACCTCGTTGAACGGTATGCTCGACGATCGCGAATCCGCCGCTCCGGCTGACGAACTCACTGCGATCACCGGTATCCGCACCGGTCACTCGGCACCGCCCGAGGACGAGACGATGAAGCGGCTGCTGCCCGATTTCTACCGGTCGCGCACCGACCATCCGGCCGGCTCGTCGGCCGCCGACAGTCTGAACAGCGCCCTGCGCAGCCTGCATGAGCCGGCCATCATCGATGCGAAAAGGCAGGCGGCGCAACGGCTCTTGGAAACCCTGCCGGACGGCGGCGGCAAATTCGAGCTGAGCGAGGATGACGCGCAGGCCTGGGCGTCGGCGGTCAACGACGTCCGCTTGGCGTTGGGCACCATGCTCGAGATCGGTCCCGAGGGCCTTGACCAATTACCGGTCGGGCATCCGATGGCCGGGCATCTGGATGTCTACCAATGGCTCACGGTGTTGCAGGAGTACCTGGTGCTCGGCCTGATGGGCCAGACCCGATGAGTGATCTCGGCGCCATCACCGACGTCGCCGGTATCCGCATCGGCAACCACCAGCGCATCGACGACGACGCCACCCTGGGTTCGGGTTGGGCTGTCGGCAGCACCGTCGTGCTGGCCCCCGAGGGCACCGTCGGGGCCGTCGACTGCCGGGGCGGCGCGCCGGGCAGTCGGGAGACCGATCTGCTGGACCCCGCCAACAGCGTGCGCCATGTCGACGCGGTGCTGTTGACCGGCGGCAGCGCCTACGGGCTGGCCGCCGCGGACGGCGTGATGACCTGGCTGGAGGAACAGGGCCGCGGCGTCGCGATGGACGGCGGCGTGGTGCCGATCGTGCCCGGAGCGGTGATCTTCGACCTGCCCGTCGGCGGCTGGGGCTGCCGGCCGACCGCGGAGTTCGGCTACGCCGCCGCGCGGGCGGCAAGCGAGACCGTCGACGTCGGCAATGTCGGTGCCGGCGCCGGCGCGCGCGCCGGGGTCCTCAAGGGCGGGCTGGGCACCGCCTCGATCCGGTTACCGGACATCGGGGTGACCGTCGGGGCGATCGTCGCGGTCAACTCCGGCGGCAACGTCGTCGACCCCACCACCGGACTGCCTTGGATGGCCGACCTCACCACGCGGTTCGGGCTCACCGCCCCGCCCGCCGACCAGATCGCCGAGTTCGCGCGCCTGGACGCCGAGAGCGGACCGCTCAACACCACCATCGCCGTCGTCGCCACCGATGCCGCGCTGAGCCCGGCGGGGTGCCGCCGGCTGGCGATCGCCGCCCAGGACGGGCTGGCCCACGCGATCCGCCCGGCGCACACCCCGGTCGACGGGGACACCGTCTTCGCGCTGGCCACCGGCGCGGTGCAGGTGCCGCCGTCGGAAAAGACACCCGCTGCCATGTCCCCGGAGACGGCCGCGCTGACCACGATCGGCGCCGCCGCGGCGGACTGTCTGGCCCGTGCCGTCCTGGTCGGTGTGCTGGCCGCAGAACAGGTCGCCGGAATACCGACCTATCGTGGCCTGTTGCCCGGTGCATTCGCCTGATCGCACCGAACGAGAGAACGGAGTCCCGACGTGCTGGTGATTCGTGCCGACCTGGTCGACGCGATGGTGGCCCATGCGCGCGCAGACCACCCCGATGAGGCCTGCGGGGTGATCGCCGGCCCGGAGGGTTCGGATCGCCCCGAACGGTTCATCCCCATGGTGAACGCCGAGCGGTCCCCGACGTTCTACCGGTTCGATTCCGGCGAGCAGCTCAAGGTGTGGCGGGGCATGGACGACAACGACGAGGCACCCGTGGTGATCTACCACTCGCACACCGCCACGGAGGCCTACCCGAGTCGCACCGACATCTCGTTCGCCTCCGAGCCCGACGCGCACTACGTGCTGGTCTCCACCCGCGACCCCGAGGCGCACGAACTACGCAGCTACCGCATCCTCGACGGCGTCGTCACCGAGGAACCCGTCAACATCGTCGAGACCTACGAGTCCTGAGAAAGTAAGGAAGACAACGTGGCCATCACCGTTTCGATCCCGACCATCCTGCGCACCCACACCGGTGGCGAGAAGCGCGTCAGCGCCAGCGGCGACACCCTCAGTGCGGTGATCGGCGATCTGGAGTCCAACTATCCGGGGATCTCGGAGCGCCTCGTGGACTCGGACAATGCGGGCAAGCTGCACCGCTTCGTCAACATCTACGTCAACGACGAGGATGTCCGGTTCTCCGGCGGTCTGGACACCGCGATCGCCGACGGCGATTCGGTGACCATCCTGCCCGCGGTCGCGGGAGGCTGACTTGGCCCGGTACGACTCACTGCTGCAGGCGCTGGGCAACACACCGCTGGTCGGTCTGCAGCGGCTGTCACCACGATGGGACTCCGCCCCAGGAGAAGAGGCGGGCGGCCCGCATGTGCGGTTGTGGGCCAAGTTGGAGGACCGCAACCCCACCGGTTCGATCAAGGATCGGCCCGCGCTGCGCATGATCGAGCAGGCCGAGCGTGACGGTCTGATCAAGCCCGGCGACACCCTGCTGGAGCCGACGAGCGGCAACACGGGTATCTCACTGGCGATGGCGGCGCTGCTCAAGGGCTACCGGATGATCTGCGTCATGCCGGAGAACACTTCGATCGAGCGGCGTCAGCTGCTTGAACTCTACGGCGCCAAGATCATCTTCAGCCCGGCCGAGGGCGGGTCGAACACCGCCGTCGCGCACGCCAAGGAGCTTGCCGCGCAGAACCCCTCGTGGGTGATGCTCTACCAGTACGGCAACCCGGCCAACGCCGCGGCGCACTATGAGGGCACGGGTCCGGAGATCCTCGCCGACCTGCCGGAGATCACGCACTTCGTCGGCGGTCTCGGTACCACCGGCACGCTGATGGGCACCGGGCGGTTCCTGCGCGAGCATGTGCCCGGCATCCAGATCGTGGCGGCCGAACCGCGGTACGGCGAGGGTGTCTACGCGCTGCGCAACATCGACGAGGGGTTCGTCCCCGAGCTCTACGACCCGGAGATCCTGACCACCCGGTTCTCGGTCGGCGCGTTCGACGCCATCAAGCGCACCCGCGAGATCGTCGAGGTGGAGGGCATCTTCGCCGGTATCTCCACCGGTGCGATCCTGCATGCCGCGCTCGGCATGGCGGCCAAGGCCATCAAGGCCGGTGAGCGCGCCGATATCGCCTTCACCGTGTGTGACGCCGGGTGGAAGTACCTGTCGACCGGTGCCTACGCCGGTAGCCTGGATGACGCGGAAGACGCGTTGGAAGGGCAACTGTGGGCTTAGGGAAGTGGGCATGAATCTGCCGAGCGCCCAGCAGCCGAAGAGTCGGCCGGCCTGGGTGGTCGGTGGGATCACGATCGTCGGTTTCGTGGCGCTGCTGTACGTCATGGAGATCGTCGACACCGTCCTCGGGCATCGCCTCGATCAGGATGGCATCCGCCCGCTGCAGACCGACGGGTTGTGGGGGATCCTGTGGGCACCGCTGCTGCACGGGGGCTGGCCGCACCTGATCGCCAACACCGTGCCGGCCCTGGTGCTCGGCTTCCTGATGACACTGGCCGGTATGGGCCGGTTCATCGCCGCCACGGCCATCATCTGGCTGTTGGGCGGGTTCGGGACCTGGCTGATCGGCAATATCGGCGCGCACTGTCCGTACGTCGGCGTGCAGTGCACCACCAACCACATCGGCGCCTCGGGTCTGATCTTCGGATGGCTGACGTTCCTCATCGTATTCGGGTTCTTCACCCGTACCGCCTGGGAGATCGTGGTCGGTGTCATCGTCGCGTTCGTCTACGGCGGCATCCTGCTCGGGGTGCTGCCGGGTGCCCCCGGAGTGTCGTGGCAGGGGCATCTGTGCGGTGCGCTGGCCGGATTCTTCGCCGCCTATGTGCTGTCCGGTCCGGAGCGCAAGGCGCGCGAGCGCCGCAACAGTCCCCACGCGCTGCGGTCCTGACAGCGGCGTTTGCTGATGTGCGTCGGGCCACTCGACGCCCGCTGATGCCGTCTGCGCCGCCGACGGCCGCGTCCGGTCCATACATCACGGTGCGGACGCAGAATGAAACTTGTCGCCAATGCGGTGATGCCTTCGTCGCCGCAATGCCGGACATGGCAAGCTAGAGGTGTGCGAATCACCGTACTGGGATGTTCCGGCAGTGTTGTCGGCCCCGATTCGCCCGCGTCCGGATATCTGCTGACCGAACCCGACACGGTCCCGATGGTGCTCGACTTCGGCGGCGGAGTGCTCGGCGCGCTGCAGCGGCACGCCGACCCCGGATCGGTCAACGTGTTGCTGTCGCACCTGCACGCCGACCACTGCCTGGACCTGCCCGGCCTGTTCGTCTGGCGCCGCTATCACCCCAACCCGCCGGAGGGCCGCGCCATGCTGTTCGGCCCGACCCACACCTGGGAGCGCCTGGGCGCCGCCTCCTCACCCGAGGGCGGCGAGGTCGACGACATCTCCGACATCTTCGAGGTGCAGGCCTGGGTGGACAGGCAGGCGGTGACACTGGGCGCCCTGACCGTCGAGCCGCGGCTGGTGTGCCATCCGACCGAGTCCTACGGCATGCGTTTCACCGACCGCGACGGCGTCACGTTCGCCTACAGCGGTGACACCGGAATCTGTGATGCCGTCGTCGAATTGGCCCGCGGGGTCGACGTCTTCCTGTGCGAGGCGTCCTGGACGCACTCGCCCGAACGGCCCCCCAATCTGCACCTGTCCGGCACCGAGGCCGGCCAGATCGCCGCGCGCGCAGGTGTCGGTGAGTTGCTGCTGACCCACATCCCGCCGTGGACATCGCGCGAGGACGTCATCAGCGAGGCCAAGGCCGAGTTCGACGGGCCGGTGCACGCGGTGGTGTGTGGCGAGACGATCGACGTCACGCGGCACTGACCCGACCCGTTAGGGTTGGCCCGTGTCCAGACGAGAAGACGGCCGCCTTGATGACGAGTTGCGGCCCGTGGTCATCACCCGCGGTTTCACCTCCCATCCCGCCGGTTCGGTGCTGGTCGAGTTCGGCCAGACCCGGGTCATGTGCACGGCCTCGGTCACCGAGGGGGTGCCGCGTTGGCGCAAGGGGTCCGGGCAGGGCTGGCTGACCGCCGAGTACGCGATGCTGCCGGCGGCCACTCACGAACGCTCGGGCCGTGAGTCGGTCAAGGGCAGGGTCGGCGGACGCACCCAGGAGATCAGCCGGCTGATCGGGCGGTCGCTGCGGGCCTGCATCGACCTCGGCGCGTTGGGGGAGAACACCATCGCCGTCGACTGCGATGTGCTGCAGGCCGACGGTGGCACCCGCACCGCCGCCATCACCGGCGCCTACGTCGCGCTCTCCGATGCCGTGACCTATCTGGCCGCGGCCGGCAAGCTGTCGGATCCGCGTCCGCTGTCATGTGCCATCGCCGCGGTGTCGGTGGGCGTGGTCGACGGCCGCGTCCGGCTCGACCTGCCCTACACCGAGGACTCGCGCGCCGAGGTCGACATGAACGTCGTCGCCACCGACACCGGCACCCTGGTGGAGATCCAGGGCACCGGCGAGGGCGCGACCTTCCCGCGCTCGACGCTCGACAAGCTGCTCGACGCGGCGCTGGCCGGATGTGAGGAGCTCTTCGCCATCCAGCGCACGGCCTTGGAGCTGCCCTATCCGGGCGTGCTGCCCGAGGCCACCGGTCCGGTCAAGAAGGCGTTCGGAAGCTGACCCGGTTACTGGTTGCCTCGCGCAACGCCAAGAAGCTGGCCGAGTTGCGCCGTGTCCTCGATGCGGCCGGCGTGTCGGGCCTCGAGCTGTTGTCGCTGGCCGATGTCGCCGAATTCGACGAGGCGCCCGAGACCGGCGCGACGTTCGAGGAGAACGCCTTGGCCAAGGCCCGGGACGCGTTCACCGCGACCGGACTGCCCTCGGTCGCCGATGATTCCGGGCTGGCCGTCGACGCACTCAACGGGATGCCCGGCGTGCTGTCGGCGCGGTGGGCCGGTGCGCACGGTGACGACTCGGCCAACCTGCAACTGTTGCTCGGTCAGCTGCGCGATGTTCCCGACGAACGCCGCGGCGCGGCGTTCGTGTCGGCGTGTGCGCTGGTGTCGGCGGCGGGTGAGGCCGTGGTGCGCGGGGAGTGGACCGGCACGATCGCCCGGGCCCCGCGCGGTGACGGCGGCTTCGGGTACGACCCGATCTTCGTGCCCGACGGATCCGAGCGGTCGGCCGCGGAGCTGACGCCGGCCGAGAAGGACGCCGCCTCGCATCGCGGCCGGGCGCTGACGCTGCTGCTGCCGGAGTTGCGCACGCTCGTCTAGCTCCGGCCCTGCCTGATCCTTGGCGAAACCCGCGTACCCGGGGCCCGAATCCGCGTGTGAGCCCCCGCGGGTTTCGCCATCGGGTGGGCGTCGGGAATTTTGCATAGCGCAACTAACGTGTAATGCTCGCGATCGTGGCATCCCCCGATCAGCGGCGGCCGTTGTCGGCCCACCCCGGCGTCCTCATCGCCGTGCTGTGCGCTGCCGGCATCAGCGTCTCGCTGATGCAGACGCTGATGATCCCGTTGATCCCCGAGCTGCCAAAGCTTCTGAGCGCCAGTCCTTCTGACGCCTCGTGGGCAATCACCTCGACCCTTCTGGTGGCCGCGGTCGCCACACCCGTCTTCGGCAGGCTCGGCGATCTGTACGGCCCGAAGCCGATCCTGGTGGCGTGCGCGGCGGTACTCATCGTCGGCTCCACGATCTCGGCGCTGAGCGACACCCTGGCGCCGTTCGTCATCGGCCGCGGACTACAGGGAGTGGGCATCCCCATCATCCCGCTCGGCATCAGCGTGCTGCGCGCGTCGCTGCCGGCTGAGCGCGTCGGCAGCGCGATGGGCCTGATGAGTTCGTCCCTCGGCGTGGGCGGGGCCCTCGGTCTGCCGCTGTCGGCGGCCGTCGCGCAGCAGTTCAGCTGGCACGCGCTGTTCTGGTGTGCCGCCGGGCTCGGCGGCGTGCTGCTGATGCTGTTCTTGGCGCTCGTGCCGTCGGTGCCGGCCTCCTCAAGCGATCGGCTTGATCCGCTTGGCGCACTGCTGCTGGCCGGAGGCCTGGTGACGCTGCTGCTCGGCATCACCAAGGGACGCGACTGGGGGTGGTCGTCGACGCTGACCCTGGGCATGTTCATCGCGTCGGCGGTGATCTTCACCGTCTTCGTGATCTGGCAGTTGCGGTTCGATTCCCCGGTGGTCGATCTGCGCACCTCGGTGCGACCGCCGGTGCTGATCACCAACGTGGCCTCGGTCGGCGTCGGATTCGCGATGTTCGCGCTCTCGCTGATCGCCCCGCAGGTGCTCGAGCTTCCGCCCGAGACCGGCTACGGCCTGGGGATGTCGATGCTGGAGGCCGGACTGTGGATGGCGCCCGGCGGGGTGGCCATGATGGTCATCGCGCCCATCGCTGCGCGGGTGGCCGCGGCGCGCGGGCCACGGTTCACGCTGTTCGTGGGCTGCGTGGTGATCGCTGCGTCGTATCTGGCCGGGTTGTGGCTGCTGGGTGGCGGGCCGCAGGTGCTGGCGCTGAACGTGCTGATCAGCATCGGGGTGGGTTTCGCCTACGCGTCGATGCCCGCGCTGATCAATGCGGCCGTGCCGGTGTCGGAGACGGCGGCGGCCAACGGGCTGAACGCCCTCGCGCGGTCACTGGGCACATCGATCTCCAGCGCGGTGATCGGCGCGGTGCTGGCGGCAATGACGATGACGGCCGGCGGTCACGAGGTTCCGACGCTCGACGGGTTCCGGGTCGCGTTGATCATCGCCGCCGGGGTGGCGACCGTGTCTGCTGTGGCGACCCTGTTCATCCCCGCGGTGCGTCAGTCGAGCGAAAGCGGGCCGCCGGTCACAGATCGAAGCGCTTCTTCACGTCCTGAGTCTGAAAGTGCTCGACGATGAGACCGATGAGCGGCACGGTGCCGGAGATCAGCGTGCCGAGCGTGCGGCCCAGCGGCCAGCGGACCTTGACGGCCAGGTTCGCGGTGGCGATCAGATAGGCGAAGTACACCCAGCCGTGGACGACGGCGATCCAGCTCAGGGAGTCGTCGTTGAATCCGTACTTCATCACCATCTCGTAGCAGAGCGCGATCAGCCAGAGACCGGTTGCCCAGGCCAGCACGCGGTAGCTGGCCAGCGCCTTCTGGATGGAGGCCTTCGGTACCACCGGTGCGGGCGTCTGCTGGCTTTCGGGCGTGCTCATCGATCGGTCCTGTCTTCGGGGTTCTCGGTTCGGGCGAGTTCGGCCAGGTAGGCGTTGTATTCGCGCAGGGTCGGATCGTCATCGGCCGTCGCGGCGGCCTTCGGTCGCTCGGGCAGCAGCCCGGCGGGGATCTCCTTGGCCGTATCGGCATCGGCCGGGTCATAGGTGGGCGGCGCTTCCTCCAGGCGGACGAACTTGAAGTATGCGTAGACGCAGAACCCGGCGAACATCGGCCATTGCAGGGCGTAGCCGAGGTTCTGGAAGGACCCCGAGTTCGATTCGTAGCGGGTCCACTGCCACCACGCCAAAAGCAGGCAGCCGCCCGCGGCAAGGGCGGCCAGCGCGATGAGCGCCGGTCTCCTACGGCGTGTAGTGGACATGGGTCAACTTTACCGTCCGCCGTATTCAGGCCTTGGGGCCGATGAACTGGTCGGAGTCGAGCGGTGGCGGCTTTGCGATAGACGGCGATCATGTAGCGGCTGTTCTGGGTCCAGGGGATGCCGAGTTGATCGAGGGCCGCGCAGAACAAGGCTCGGATATCGGAGGAGTGGTTGGTGAAGTGGTAGCGCACGCTCGCCACGCCGCGATCGTTGGCGACGACGCGGCAGCCGTCGCTGTGGATCAGACCGCGGACGAAGTCCTCGGTGGCGGCGTCGACGTGAGCCTGCTGCCACGGTTTCAGGACGATCGGGCGCAGGTGCTTCGGTCCCGGTCCGTGCTGCGGGAACAGGCAGGGCCAGTGTTTGGAGAATAGTGATACATCGACGCAACCGCTGAGCCGCGGGAAGACCGTTGCACGTTGGCCGAGCATGATCTTGTCGATGGCCTCGCAGCAACTGTCGATGATTCCGGGATACTTCTTGTCGAGGGTTCGTAGCCGCCAGACCCTTCGGCTGCGGCTGATGTATCCGTCGCCCAAGTAGAGGCCGAGTAGGTAGCTATATGCCTCCGAGGACAGCATGCTGAAGTCGTGGTGGCGGCAGCTGTCCCGAAGCGCGGTCGAGCGGCGGTTGTTGCGCCAATCGCAGACGGTGCGCCGAGGAATGCCGGTCCGTCGAGAGATCACGCAGTCGTCGAGGCCAGCCCCGATCGACGCCTGCACAGTGTTGAAGTCTTGGACCGAACGCATATCGCCTCCCGCTTTTATGGCCGACGATGACTTGCCCTACCGACAGCAAGTTGTCTTCGCCGAGACGGTATGGTGTTCGGCACGAGCGCGAGTGACGAAATTGGCATACGTGATGGCTTTAGGTGCCATTGTCCTTTGGGCGTGAGGGTTCGAGTCCCTCCTCGCGCACTGTGCGGGTATATCGATGCGCGAGGGCCACGCCCCTCAGCCCACGGCCGGCGGCGTTCCCCAGCACTCGACCACGTCGCCGAGGTGCCGCAGCATCACGTAGCGGTAATCCTTGTCCGGAGCTTTCGCCGACCACTCGGCGTAGTCGGCCCGCGCGCCCTCCTCATCACCCTGGTAGACGTCGGTAGGTACCGGCGGGACACCGGTGTTCTGCGGATCGTCGGCGACGCCGATCTGGACGGTCCAAGAATTGTCAGACATGGTCTTCAGGTACCCCGACCGAAGACAAGCGAACGCTCGGTGAAGAGTTTCGTGCGCGTGCGGCTTCCGGGAGTTCGAGCGGGCGCATTGCTTGACTTCGCAATCACTGCACGCATACGCCGATGTGTGCAGGTGAAATAGCTTTACGGAAATCAGCTGTCAGTCGCTGACAGTTAGCTGAAGATCGATCGGTTTTATATGGCTGTGGCGTGACGGCTCTGGTCGTCCCCCGAAAGAATTGGCGCGGTTGGTCATTCGGCTCACCCTGGTCGCAGAGGTGCGAGCGGGCCGAAATGCGCATACGCGTCGATTTAATTGCCCGTTTGCTTGCGGCGTTACTGAGCCCCTCTTACGATCTGCTCACTGGCACTTACGTCAGCGTTAATTATTCGCTCCTTCCTCCGACCCGTTGGGATGTGGTGCTCGTGGCTGTCTGGAATGAGTCCGTCGACCGATGCCGCGAGCAACACAACGTGCGTCTGTGGCTGGGCGCCGGCGCGCTGACGCTGGGCATGGGCGCCGCCATGTTCGGTGCTGCCGGAGTGGCCGCGGCCGACAGCGATACCGGCTCATCGAGCAGCACTTCGAGCTCGGGATCGGACTCGTCGAGCAGTTCCGACAAGGATGGGGCGTCATCCAGTGTCGCCGGCAGCGACGACTCGCCGGAGGATTCCGACCGCGATGCCGCGACCGGGCCGCGTACTTCGTCGTCGACGAAGGACGAGTCCGATCGCACCGAGCCGGAATCATTCTCGCGCGACGACGATTCCAATACGGGCGACGATGACGACTCCCGCATCGACTCGATCGAAGACTCGGGTACCGACGACGCCGATACGGTCGACGACGTCGAAATCTCCGATGTGGCACCGTCGGAGGATGCCGAGTTCGATGTCGCGATCACGCCCGCCGCCGAAGTCCTGGCCGAGTCATCACCGGCGGTGGTATCCGCAAAGCCCATCTCTGTCAGCGAGCATGACCTTGCGTCGGTCAGCCGTGCTGACGATTCCGCCGCCGTCGATTCGACCGGCCGCGACGTCGAGATCGTCGAGGACGTACCCGATGGCGCGGGGGCAGGACACTCTGCCGCGCAGCAGGTTTCGGGACTCGCCGGGCGTGTCGAACCGGTGGTCGCCGCGACCACGGCCGGCGCGATCCCCTCCGCCCTGCCGAACTGGGGACTGCCCACTCCGAACCAAATCCTGCGCACATTGCAGCAGTTCGGCACCGACCTGTACTACACCGTGGCCCATCAGTTCCAGGGGATGCGACGCAACCTCACGGTTCTGCGCGATGATCTGGTCCGCATGGTGGGGATCCGACAGATCGTCGTCGTCGATGACGCCCCATATGGCAACCCGGCTGCAAACCTCCAGTACTGGGCGGAGCGGGGCTACAGCTCACATACTCTGGCGACCGCCGCAATGGCCTGGGCGCAACTGACCGGTACAGCGGTCGACGTCCAGAGCTTCCTCGACATCGCTGCCGCCGCCGACAGCCTGTATGCCGACAACCAGAAGGTGTACGTGCCGGGATCCGACCGCTTCGTGAACTGGACCGATGCCTTCGAAGTCCTGCAGGGTCGCGGCGTTCGGATCTTCACGCATTTCTATGCTCAGGAGCAGAAGTCGAATGCTCTTCACGCGCTGACGGCCGGATTGCAGGATCCGACCAAGGCGCAGATGGTCGTCATGGACGATGAGGACGGCGACAGCAAGGCGGTCGTGGTGATCGGCGTCGACACCGATGCCGGCACCGTGACGGTCAACGACCCGACATCGTCGACCGGGCGAGGCGCGACCATGAACCTCGACGATTTCCTGTCCGACTGGGGCGCACAGAACTTCCGACTGGTGACCGCGCAGTTGGCCGCGACCATCGGGGCGCCACCGAGCACACCGGCGGCAACCCGGACTCGGTGGGTCTGGGAGCTGCCCCGTCCCGAGCGGCTCGGTCAGGTGCTGCGCAATCTCGGCGGTATGGTCGCCGAGACCGTGGTCAACCAGATCGACGGTGTACAGCGCAATCTCGTCGATCTCAGCGACGATCTCGCGCGCACCTTCGGCGTGGCGAACTTGATCGCTCCGGAGCCGCCGGCGCCCGGCGATGTCGAGTTCGGCGACTACACGGCCAACAAGCCGTATTTCATCTTCCAGGGTGATGCCCAATCCTGCGCAATCATGGCCAGCGCCGGCATCATCGGCCAGCTGACCGGTGTCATGCCGACACAGCAGCAGATCCTGGAGCAGGCCTGGAACACGCCCAGTGACGTCATCTCGGGCGAGGCCATCTTCGAGGGTGACGGGGACGTGCCCGGGAAGCATTGGGGAACGTACACGACCGATGTGCTGAAACTGCTGAACCTTAACGGCGTCGACGCCGATGTCACCACATTCCTGAAGAGCCAGCGACAGTTTGCCGTGGAGACGCTCAACGCGTCACTGGCGGACAAGCAGGGTGTGATCGTCTCGGTCAACGCCTCGGTCTTGTTGAAGGCTCATGAGAACACGTTCTTCCACCCCGAGCGGTACCGACCGCCGAGCCACACCCTGAACAGCAATCACATGGTGATCGTGCTGAGCGTGAACACCACCAAGAACGTCGTCTACATCAATGACAGCGCCTGGGAGAACGGACAGGGTCTGCCCGTACCCCTCGACAAGTTCCTCGATGCCTGGCAGACCGGTGGCCACACGATGGTGACCGCGCAGCTCGCCGGGGCGGCACAGCGGTCGGTGGCCGTCTGATCAGCGAGGGCCGTCGACGGCGAAAGTGCCGTTGTCGTCGATGAATTCGGCGTACACCTGCCGGATGGTGCCGTCGATCTCGACCTCGCAGGTGAAGCTGTCGCCCTTGCGTGCCGACGGGTCACGCCCGCCGTTGCACCGCATGGCGCTGATCGTGTTGGCGCCGTAGCCGTTGATCGGATCGGACAGGATGGCCCGCACGCCGGCCTCGGCCTCTTCGACGCTGATGACTGCGCTCTTGTGGAAGGCCACCTGCCAGATCCCCACTCCGACAACGACGACCGCCAGCACGGCGAGCCCGGTGAAGATCAGCGTCCGCCGGTTGGTCGGTTTCACCGATTGTCTCTGAGCGGTCGGCTGCTGGTCGGGGCGCAAGGTGTACCGGTGCGGATCCACCGGGGGGCGTTGTGGCGGTTGCGGCGTCGGCCGTTGCCTGGGCGGCTGCTGCGGTGGCAGCGGCTGACGTGGGGGAGGCGGTCCTGGCTGTGGTGGTCGTGCAGGGTGCGCCGGCGGATACGGTTGCGGTGGGTACTGGTGTCGTGGCGGCGGGGGCTGGTGCGGTGGTCCCGGCGGCGGCGGGGCGCCCCCGGGGCGCGACCACCAGGGCTGGCCGGGGGGAGCCTGATTCGGATCCGGCGGCCGTGTCATGCGACTGTCCCGCAAGCCTCGCTCGGTGCCGGTCGATTCGCTCGGCAGGCCTCGCTCGGTGCCGGTCGATTCGCTCGGCAGGCCTCGCTCAGTGCCGGTCGATTCGCTCGGCAAGCCTCGCTCATGCCGCAAACCGCTGATAGCAGGTGTCCGCCTCGCCGCGCAGACCGGCCCGGTAGGCCAAGATCCGGGTGAAACCGGCCGGTGCCGTCGCACCATTGACATCGCTGGCGGCCAGGCCGTTGGTCAACAGCCCGGAGATGGCCTCATCGGTATCACCGGCCGACAGCATCAGGGCACTATCGGGCTCGGCCATCCGGCCCTGCGCGACACCGGTCAGACATGCGGTACGCAGCGCCGTCTTGGCCGACTCCAGCGGGTAGCCGCGCTCCTTCTGCACGGCCAGCGCGTAGCGTGACGTGATGATCGACAGCGCGGTGTTGTCACCTTGCAGCAGCACGCCCTGATCCTCGGCCTTGGGCGTGCCCAACTCCTGCAGCGCGGGAAGATTGACGTTGATCGTGTTGGTCGCCGGACAGTACGACGCCGGTGAAACCGTCTGTGCGTCAGGGCAGGTCGCCATGGTCAGATTGAGCGTCGGCGGGCCGGCCGGGTTGTAGACGGCCTGCAGGGTACTCATCAGTTCGGTCAGCAACCGTTCGTCGACGGGGCTGTCCCCGGCCGACGGGTCCCCGTAGGAGTCATAGGACAAAAACTGCGGCAGATCACCCTGGCGCTCGGTGATCTCGGCCATGTCGATCGCCGCACACTGGTCGGCATTGCCCGCGAAGCCGATCTGGAACGCGCTGATGCGGTCCAGCGCGGAGCCATGCGCATCACCGGTCAGGATGGCCTCTTCCTGGGTCATCAGCGGATCACGGATGTAGATCGCGCCCGCCAGAACGTGATTGAGGCCGTCGCCGGTGCTCAGATTGAACCGCGGGGACTGGCCGGAGGCCACCCAGTGCAGGTACACCCCGGCGAAGCAGTCCGCCTGCTGTTCCTTCACCAGCACCGGAGTGGACTTCTCGACCAGATGCGCCTTCGACTGCACAGCATGGCCGAACTCGTGCGCGATCACCCCGACGACGCCCATATCGCCGAAGTACTGAGCGGCGCCCGGGATGAACTCGCTGCGGTCCCAGGCCATCACATCGTCGTCGAAGCAGTAGAACGCGTTGGCCAACTCGTAGAGATCGTTACCGCACACGACCGGGCCGTTGGGATCGGAGGCGTCATATGACACCAGGCCCGACACCGGGGTGTAGCTGCTGCCGGCCAGCGCACCCTCCCAGTTCTGCGACCAGAATTCGTCCAAGTCTTCGACGGCCTGCATCACCAGCCGGTCCACCGGCCCGTCATCGGTGTTCTCGGCGGCGCGGCTCGGCGGTGGCGCGTCCGGACGCGGACCGCTGGGCCCGTCGTGGGCGGGCAGGCCGCCGGCGCGCTGCGGGTCGAACAGCATGGACACCGCGCGCCCCTCGAGCACGGTGGAGGCACAACCACTCAGCATCAAAACCAGCGTCAACGCAGCACCCAGCCAGGCAGCACGGCGTCCGGCCCGTCGGTACATAGTCGAAGGCTAACAAGCTCGCCCCGCAGAACGCCGACCGATATCAGCGGCCGTACCGCTGCGCCAACCTGCTGCGGTGCGTGACGGGGGTCCCGAACAGCGACCGGTTCAGCGTTGCCCGCTTGAGGTAGACGTGGATTCCGCTCTCCCAGGTGTAGCCGATCCCGCCATGCAACTGCATGGCCTTTCCCGCCACCGCGACCGCGATATCGGTGGCATAGGACTTCGCCATGGCGGAGGCCGGGCCGGCGTCCACGCCTCGGACGTGCGCGTCGACGGCGGCGTCGACGAGCTGACGAGCCACCCGGATCTGCACCAGCATGTCGGCACACGCGTGCTTGACGGCCTGGAACGAACCGATCGGACGGCCGAACTGGTGCCGGATCCCGACATAATCGACGGTGCGGGTCAGCATGGCCTCGGCAACGCCCACACTGTCGGCGGCGACCATGACAGCGCCGCGCGCGATCAGGCGTTCCATCGCCACCGGGTACGGCCATACCCGCTCGGGCCGAACGTCGTCGGCGGTCACGGTTGCGAGCCGGCGGGTCTCATCGAGGACCGACTGTGCCGTCACGGTCACATCGTGTGGGGCCAGGTCGACCAGCACCGGTGCGCCGCCGGCATCGGTGGCGGGCACCAACAGCCGGGTGGCCTGCGCGGCATCCGGCACGAAATGCGCGCTGCCGCGCAGGAGTCCGTCGCCGCTCAGTACGAACCCGGACTCCGGGAGCTCGCCGGTCGGCAGCACCGCCACCGGAAGCGCTCGGCCCTCGGCGGTCTCGGCGAGCAGTGTGTCGCGGGCATGCTCGGCCGGCAGCATCAGTAACGCGCCGATCCCGAGCGTCACGCCGAGGTGGCTGGAGGGGACAGCGGCCCTGCCGAGTTCCTCGGCGACAACCACGGTCTCGGCGAAGGACACCTCCGATCCGCCCAGCGGTTCGGCAATCTCCAGACCCGGCCAGCCGGCCTGGGTGATCAGCGACCAACCCGGCTCGCCGCCGCCGAGGAGATCCCGCGCCACCGAACGCAGCTCATGGTGAAGGTCAGCGAATTCCGGCACCGTCATGCTCCCACCGGCTCACGGGGCAGACCCAGTCCGCGCTCACCGATGATGGTGCGCTGGATCTCGCTGGCACCGCCCGGGATGGTCCATTCCCAGGAGCCGATGAAGTCCAGCACCCAGGCGCCGGATTCCCAGCCGCTGGAGATTGGTTTGGTCAGCACGGTGTGACCGGCCAATCCGCTGATCTGCGCGCCGAAGTCGGTCATCCGCTGCAGCAGTTCGCTGTAGAAGAGCTTGACGATCGAGGCGTCCGCCGGCCCCGTGGAGCGGCCTTCGACGATATCGCGGCACAACCCGCGCAGTCCGGTGATCTCGATCTCCAACTGCGCCAACCGGTCGGCCACCAACGATTCCGAGAGCAGTCCGGCGCGGCGGCATTCCTGCACCAGCCAGCCGAAACCGGCGTTGCCGAGCCGCTCGGCGAGCTCCAGCATGGTCATCCCGCGTTCGGCACCCAGGGTCTCCTGCGCGACCTGCCAGCCCCTGTTCTCCGGCCCCACGAGGTTGGCCACCGGTATCCGGACGTCATTGAGGAACACTTCGCAGAAATGCGATTCGCCGGTGGCCTGCCTGATCGGTCGGACCTCGATGCCGGGGCTGGTCATGTCCATCAGCAGGTAGGAGATACCGTGCCGCTTCTTGGCAGTCGGGTCGGTACGCGCCAGCAGCAGGCACCAATCGGCGTGCAAACCTCCGCTGGCCCAGACTTTCTGACCGTTGACGACGTATTCGTCACCGTCGCGCCGCGCCGCGGTGCGCAGTGCCGCCAGGTCGGACCCGGCCTCGGGTTCGGAGAAACCCTGCACCCAGATCTCACCGTTCAGGATCGCCGGCAGGTGACGACGGCGTTGCTCGTCGGTACCCGCGGCCAGCAGCGTGGAGGCGGCGTGGTGGATGCCGACGAAGGCCAGTACCAGCCGGGGCGCATCGTGCGCGGCCAGCTCTGAGTACAGCACGATCTGCTCGGCCACCGACATGCCGCCACCCCATTCGGCGGGCCAGTGCGGGACGGCGTAACCGGCCGAATGCAGTTCGGTGAACCATGCCTTCTGGAACCGTACATACTCTTCGTCACCGACCCCGGTCTGCGCGGCACGCCAATCGGTGGGAACGTGCTCGGCGCACCAGGTGCGGACCTGACGCCGGAACTCCTCCAGATCCCCGCTCATATCGCGTCGCTGTAGAGTCCGGTCAACCCGCGGGTACCCACCACGTCGGCGAGTGCGGACTGAGTCGCCGAGCGCCCCAACGGAAGCCGCCGCAACGGCTGGCTGTACCGGGACAACCAGGACAGCACCGTCTCATCGCAGAACCCGACGGCACCGTGCAGTTGATGGGTCACCCGGAAGATCAGCTCGGCCGCCTCGATCGCTGCCAAACGCAGCGCCAGGGCATCGGCCAACGCGTCATGTCCCTCGACGCCGGACAACGCGTAGCGGGCCAGCATTTCCAGTCCGCTGCGTTCCACCTCGGCGTCGGTGAGTTGGAACTGCACACCCTGGAACGTCGACAGCGGCTGACCGAACTGCCGGCGCAGCGTGACGTGCGCGACGGTGAGATCCAACGCGCGGTCGAGCATGCCGAGCAGGGTCCAGCACGGCAGCACCAGTGCCAGTGCGATATCGGCGGCACCGGCGTCGTCGATATCGGCAAGAGCCAGTGATGTCACGAAAGCGGTGCGCGGGTCGCGCGTCTCGGTGACCCGTGAGCGGTGTCCGGTCACGGTGACCGTGGCCCAATCGCCGGTGATCCCGGCCAGCGGCGCGCACGGCGTGGGGCCGGCGACCACGACCAAGCCGTCGACGTCGATATCGGTGGGGCGGGCCAGCCGCTCGGCCAGCGGATAGGGCAATCCCCAGTATCCTGCGCTGCGACACAGTGCGGCGGCGGCCTCGGCGGAGTCGGCGTCGTTGCGCGGCTCCAGATCCCAGGCGCCCAGGCCGGTCAGGACCGGCTCGACGAGTGCGCGGCGTTGATCGGGGTCGGCTTCGGCGCGCTGCAGCAGGGTGTCACCGCCGGCGGCCGCGATGGCGCGCATCGCCTGTTCGCCGTACTCGCGCGCCTCCGGGCTCAGATCGATGTTCACGATGCCGCCAACAGGTTCCGCGCCAACAGGATCCGCTGCATCTCGATGCTGCCGGAGGAGACCGTCGAGGGTTGGGAGTAGCGCCAGTGGTCCTCGACCTCGGCTCTGAAGATGGGTGCCTGTCCCTCGGGAAGCGCGGCGATGATCTCCATCAGCACCTCGGCGCTGTCCTGGTCGAGTTTGGTGACCGCGATCCGGTAGGCGGCCGAGTCGGTCGGCCGCACCCGGCCCTCGGCCTGCAGGGCGACCAGGCGGTAGGCCATCAGCCGGGCCCGCCGGCAATGCGTCAGCATCCGCACCCATCGGCCACGGAGTTCGTCGGGCAACGCGGCCCACTGTGCGCCCAACGCTTTCGGTGCCAGGTGCAGCAATCGCTCGCAGCGGGCGTAACGGGCGATGCCGACCCGTTCGAAGGCCAGCACGCTCTGCACCACGGTCCAACCGTCGTCGACCTCGCCCAGCACGTCGGCGTCGGTCACGCGCAGGTCGTCGAAGAACACCTCGTTGAGGTGGTGCGGGCCCATCATCGTCTGGATCGGGCGCACGGTGATGGCCGGATCCGACATGGGCACCAGGAAGATGGTCAGGCCTTGCTGCTTCTTCCGGACCTCACCCTCGCCGATCTTCGTTGTCCGCGCCAACAGGAAGCACCACTGCGCCATGGTTGCGTAGGACGTCCAGATCTTCTGTCCGTTGATCAACCACCCGTCGCCGTCGCGTACCGCCGTGGTGCGCAGTGAGGCGAGGTCCGAACCCGCCTCGGGCTCCGAGAACCCCTGGCACCAGATGACCTCGCCGGCCGCGATCGGGGGCAGGTGCTGCCTCTGCTGCTCGGCGGTGCCGTGGCGCATGATGATCGGTCCCACCCAGTTGACCCCCATGTACTGGGCGCCGCGCGGTTCGTGGTGCGCCCACATCTCCTCGCGCACCACCGTCTGCTCCCACGCCGAGGACGCCCGCCCACCGAACTCCTCCGGCCAGGACATGCACAGTAGTCCGCGGTCGGCGAGCAGTCGGCAGAACGCCTGGGCCACCTCCAAATCCGCGGGGTCGTGGGTGAACGCGCCCAGATAGTCGTCGGGCACATGCTCTTGCACCAGGCCGCGCAGCTCACTGCGCAGCGCGGCGGCCGTCGCCCCCATCTCGAAGTCCACGCCAGCGATGGTAGGTCAATCCTTATAAGGATTGCTAGTATTGCGGATGTGCGAATCCCGCAGCAGCGCATCGCGGAGACCGTCGCGGCCGAACTGCGTGACCGGATCCTCGCCGGCGCGGACCGGCTGCCGACCCAGGATCAGTTGGTGACCGAGTTCGGCGTCAGCTATCCGTCGGTGCGTGAGGCGCTGCGCATCCTGGAGACCGAGGGTCTGGTCACGGTGCGACGCGGAAGCGTCGGTGGTGCCGAGGTGCACCGGCCCGACGAGTCCTCGGCGGCGTATCACCTCGGACTGGCGTTGCAGGGTGCCGCGGTGTCACTGGGTGACCTGGCATCCGGACTGCAGCTGCTGGAACCGTTGTGTGCCGCCGAGGTGGCGCGTCGCCCGGACCGGATGCGCGCCGCCGTGCCCGCACTGACGCGCAATGTCGATGCCTGCGCCGAGGTCGTCGCCGACGGCGCGGCCTTCACCCGCACCGCCCGCGAATTCCACGATCTGATGGTGCAATTCACGCCGAATGCCACGGTGCGCCATATCGTCGGCAGCCTGGTGGCGCTGTGGTCGGCGCAAGAGGAGAAGTGGGCCGACGCCGTCATCAAACGCGGTGAGTACCCCTCGCCGGCCGCGGCGCGCGGCGCGGTGCGCACCCACCGCCGCCTGGTGGACGAGATCGCGGCCGGAAACTCCGCCGAGGCCGAACGGATCGCGCGCAAGCACCTTGCGGCCACCCAGGCGGTGCTGCTGGATCGCTTCACCGACGATGTGGTGCGCGCGGCGCGTGGCGCAAAGCCGCACCAACGGCGCGGCTGCTGACCTACCGTGTCTGCCCATGGGCGCAGTGGTGGTCACCGGAGCGGCATCGGGTATCGGGCGTGCGAGCGCGCAGGCGCTGGTCGCCGACGGTCGCAGCGTGGTGCTGTGGGATATCGCACCCGAGGTCGTCGATGTCGCAGCCGAACTCGGTATGCCGGGCGCGGTCGTCGATGTCACGGATACGGCGACCGTGGCCGATTCGGTCGGATCCCTCACGGGCGTCGACGGATTGGTGCATGCCGCGGGCCGCGTCATACCGGAACCGGTCGGTGCCTATACCGAAGAGTCCTGGGATGCGGTCCTCGATGTGAACCTGCGCGCCCACGCCATGCTGGTGCAGCTGCTCCTCCCGCAGCTTGAGGCCAGCGCGCGCGACGGCGGGTCGCCCGCGGTGGTCGGCATCTCCAGTATCGAAGGGCTGACGGCGAATCCGTTCATCCCGGCCTACTGCGCGTCCAAGGCGGGATTGTTGGGACTGACGCGGTCGATGGCGGCCCAACTCGGTCCGGCCGGTATCCGGATCAACGCGGTATGCCCGGGTTTCATCCACACCCCCATGCTGCAGGTCGCCCTCGACATCGATGAGGTCCGCCAGGGTTTCGAGCAGGCCGCGCCGCTGGGCCGGATCGGCGATCCCGAGGAGGTGGCGGCGGCGGTGGCGTTCCTGATGTCGCCCAAGGCCTCGTTCATCACCGGCACGTATCTGGTGGTAGACGGGGGAGTGACCAGCCGTCACCCCTGAGGCAGATCCAGGATGCGGCGGGTGACCTTCAGGATCTGGCTGCGTAGGGTGGCGTCGTCGACATCGGTGACCAGCGGATGCATCACCGCCGCGCTGAGCGCCCCGGACATCACGGCGGCATTGACCCGCGCCTCCACGCCGGCGCCCTCGCCGAGCAGCACCTGGTAGAGCCGTTCGATGAACGCCGCGAACGGTTGGTGCTCGGCGAGCAGGCGCACGACCACGGGATCGAATTGCAGGACGCCGGTCAGTTGGCGGCGGGTGACGGCCAGATCGACCACGCGGGTCAGCAACACATCGCGCGCGCTCACCCGATCCGGCTCGGCCTCGGCGGCGTCCACGGCGTCCTGCAAGGCCGCCAGTTCGGTCTCGGCGACGGCGATGACGACCTCGTCCTTGCTCTTGAACTGATGGTAGACAGCGGCTTTGGTGACGCCGACGGCATCGGCGATCATCTGCAGTGAGGTGCCGCTGACCCCGTGCGTGCCGAACAGATCCAGGGCGGCGTCGATGACGCGTCGCTGCGCCGCGCTGTAGGTGGCGGGGGTCAGTCTGCCGGTGGTGCTCACCGCATCAGGGTAGTCGAGCGGCTAGTGCGACGATGTCACGCCGGATCCATCCGGAAGATCGGCATCCGGCCGAGCAGCGCCTCGAACTCGTCGGGGCTGCCATCGGTGACCAGTCCATCCTGCCGCAGGAACCCGACCCAGCCGGGAATCTTGCTGGGCAGGATGCGCAGCAGTGGCCGGGCTTCGTCATCGGGCAGTTCGATGGCGCGCACCCGCTCGACGCGGCGTCCGCGGCTGATCGACGCGTCGGGGTTGGCGCGCGCGTTGGCGATCCAGGACGCCTCCGGCGCCGCCGCGACATACTGCCGTCCGTCGACGAACATCGGCGTCACGGGTGTGGATCGCGGTTGCCCGGATTTGCGACCGATCACGGTGAGGATCACCGGGCCCTCTGCGCCGAATCGAATCCCGAGTCGCGACAGCGCCATGATCGCGGCATTCCCGGGCTTGATGTACCAGGGGAGTTTCACATCGCCTCCAAGTTGAGTGTATGCCTCAAGTTATTTGTCATGAGACTACCGGTATGTTGAGGGTGTGTGTCAACTTATTCGGGAGGTGTGATGACCGAGCGGCGCGCGCTGCGTGCGGACGCCCGCCGCAACGTCGAGAAGCTGCTCGATGCGGCCCGTGCGGTATTCCGCGACCGCGGCCTCGGGGCGCCGCTGGAGGCGGTCGCCACCCACGCCGGCGTCAGCATCGGCACGTTGTACAACCGGTTCCCGACCCGCCAAGACCTCATCGACGCCGCACTGCCGGAGCTGCTCGGCGAGAGCATCAGCGTCTTATCCGAGCGAGCGCTCGCGGCGGCCTCGGCGTGGGATCGCTTCGCCGCCTACGTTCTGGGCCTGAGCGAGTTACAGGCCCGCGATCATGCTTTCAGCGATGCGATGTGCCACTCGCGGCACGCCTCGCCGGCCGTCGAGCAGATCTGTCATGCAGGCTTGTCGCTCGGCGCGCGTTTGATCGCCGAGGCGCAGGCCGAGGGCGCACTACGCGACGACGTCACCGTCGACGATGTCTTCACCGCGTTGTGGCTCAACGCCAAGCTGGCCGAATGTGGCGGTGCTGAGGGTGGTGTCGTGGCGCAGCGGCAGATGGCCTTGCTGCTCGATGGAATGCGCGCAGAATCCGCCGACGGGTCGCTACCGGGTGACGCCACAGCCGCCTCAGCAGTTGCCAACAACCTCATGTGTTTATGAACCAGCTCACAGATGCCGTCCATTTGGTTTACCCGCGGGGCGTATGCGGTACCTAGCAGCCGTTCACACAGGTGCTCACCGAGGAGGAAAACTCCCATGAATCTCAAAAAGCTGATCGCCGGTGCCGCCGTTGCCGGTGGCCTGGTGGCGGGTCCGCTTGCCGCCGCCGGAATGGCAACCGCCGAGCCCATGCCGATGCCGCCGCCCGCGCCGCCCGCCGGCCCGTCCGTGGGCACCGCACCCGCGTGGGCCCCACCGAAGCCCGTCGACCCGGCGTGGGCGCAAGGCAACCCGCAGGTGTGGGACAACGGCTGGAATCACTGGGGCGTCTGGATCAACGACGTCTTCGTCCCGACCTACTGATCCGGTCTTCGTGAGCGCGCCCGCTCGGCATCACGCCGAGCGCGGCGCGCTTTCGCGTTTCGGCGGCCACGGCACGAACCGGGGCACTCGGTCGATGACGTCTTGATACGACGGCCGGCGCTGCAGGCTGCGCTGCTCCATCATCGGGATGCTGGCGCCCAGGAACATCGCCAGGATGGCCACCGCACCGATGACCGACAACCACCACAAGCCGGGATCGGCGGCGATGCCGAACAACGCCAGAGCGGCCCAGAAACTGAACTCGCCGAAGTAGTTCGGATGCCGCGACCAGCTCCACAGCCCGCGATCCATCGCCTGACCTTCTCGGCGTTCGGCGACGAAGCGGTGCATCTGGACATCGGCGACGAGTTCCACTGCGACGGCCGCCAAACCCACGACCAGCGCGATCCAGCTCAACCAGACCAGGCCCGGATCGGGTCTGGTGATCGCGACGTAGACCGGCACCATGGCCAGGAACACCTGGAACGTCGGAATCAGGTGAATGGCAACGAGGTCGGCGACGATCTCGAAACGGCCCGCCCGCTGCTTGAACATCGGGTACCGCCAATCCTCGTGATGCAGACCGGGAAAGGCGTACACCCAGTTGGCTGTCAACCGGATAGCCCACAGCACCACCACGACCGTGATGAGCCATGCCCGCAGCAGATCCACCTCCGGTGCCGCGCGATACCACCAGTAGCACAACAGCAGCGGTGGGATGACGCTCCAATAGGCGTCGTAGAAACTGGAATTCCGGTAGACCCGGCTGAACACGAAGATCACCAGTGTCGCCAGCACATCGGCGATCAGGGTGTCCAGCCACAGCCGCTCGGTGGTAGGACCCCACCACAGCCATGCCACCGCGACGGCAATCGCGACGACATAGGCCGCCGTGACCAACCAGAGTGACCGCGTCTTGCCGATGGTCGTCATCATCGGAGCCTAACCAGGCTCGCAGCGTCAGTCGCTGGCAGGCAGCGGCTTTGCCTCCTTGATCGCGAGCGGGGTGTCCCCGATGCTCAGCGTGCCCGCGCCCGCCTTCGTCACCAGGATCTCCGCGCCGCTGTCATCGACATAGCGCTTGCCCATCAGATTGCCCTCCGACAGTGCGGGATCCAGCGTCAGGCCCTCGGCGGCGGACTCGCCGACCGGGACCAGCGGTGCTCCGCCGGCCCGTAGATCGTCGAGGGCGTCGGAACTGCGCACCACGATGACCTGGGTGTCGCAGACCTGGCTCTGCAGGCGGGTGCCGTTCTTGATCATGCGGGCTCCTTATCGTTGAGTTCGCTGACGAGTTCCCGGCGCAGCACTTTGCCGGTCGCGTTGGTGGGAAGTTCGGCGCGAAAGACCACCCGATCGGGGGTGCGTGAGCCGCGCAGTTGCGCGCGCACGAAACTGCGCAACTCCTCTGCATCGGGGTCGGTGCCCACCGCGGGGACGACGACGGCCACGATGATCTGTCCCCATTGAGGATCCTCGGCGCCGACCACCGCGCAGTCCCGCACCGCCGGATGCTCGACCAACACGTCCTCGATCTCGGCCGGGGCGATGTTCTCCCCGCCGCGGATGATGGTGTCATCGGAGCGACCGCCGATGAACAGGTAGCCGTCCTCGTCGAGGGTGGCGACATCCTTGGTGGGGAACCAGCCCTGCTCGTCGAGCACCGAGCCGATGCCGGTGTAGCGGCCCGACACCTGCTCGCCGCGGACGAACAGTTCACCGGTTTCGCCTGCGCCCAGCACGGTTCCGTCCTCGGCGCGGATCTGCACCTCGATACTGGGCACCGGCTGGCCGACGGAGCCGAGCCGCCGGGCCACCGCGGCATCGTCGGAGGCCAGGGCCACGCGGTGATCGTCGGGGGTGAGCACCGCGATCGTCGAACTGGTCTCGGTCAGGCCGTAGGCGTTGACGAAACCGACCGCGGGCAGCAGCTCGAGGGCCTTGCGCACCAGCGGAAGTGCCACCTTCGACCCTCCGTAGGCCAGCGTGCGTAGCGTCGGGAGCCCGGTGCGCTGCTCCTCCAGCACCGTGACGATCCGATCCAGCATCGTCGGCACCACGGTGGCCGAGGTGACGCCCTCGGCTTCCACCAGCCGCACCCATTCGCGCGCGTCGAACTGGGGCAGGTAGACCATCTTTCGCCCGGCGTACAGATTCGACAACGCCGCCGACACTCCGGCAATGTGGTACGGCGGTACGCAGATCAGCGCCGCGTCACCGTCGGCGGCCGAGGCGAACTCGACGGTACCGGTGATATAGCTGGTCAGGTTGTTGTGCGTCAGCTCAACGGCTTTCGGCGCCGAGGTGGTGCCCGAGGTGAACAGCACCACGCCGACGGAATCCGGATCCGCGAACTCGGCCGCGGGCTCGGCCGTGCGGGCCTGGGCCAGGAATTCCTGCGAACCGATCACCCGGTAGCCGTCGCCGACGGCGTCGCGGTATTCGCCGTCGACGATCACGAGGGGGTCGGGCAACCGGTCGATGAGCGCGCGCAGCCCGTCGGCCGAGAGTCGGTAGTTCAATGGTGTCACCGCCACCCCGGCGCGTGCGGCCGAGAACAGCAGCAGCGGTAGCAATGCGCCGCCGGTCCCGACGTAGGCGACGTGGCCCGCCCCGGATGCCGCCACCACACCGGCGCCGCCATCGGCGAGCGCGCTCAGTTCCTGCACGGTCAGTCGCAGATCACCGGACACGACCGCGGTGCGGTCCGGGTCGGCCGATGACGCCATTTCCAGCAGCAACGAGATACTCATGACTTGGGGTTCATTTCTTGTCGACGAAGATATCCCAGATGGGGTCGTCCCCACCCCCGTAACGGGACAGGTCGGTGATTCCTGCATGGGCCAGTACGTCGGCGTCGATGAAGGTCTGTCCGTTGGCCTTCTCGGGTGGACCGGTCAGGATCTGCACCGCCGCGTCGGCCATGATCTCCGGGCTGCGCGAGGCCGAGGCCAGGTTGTCGCCGTCGGCCATATTCGTCACCGCCGAGGTGGCGATGTAGGTCTGCGGCCACAGGCAGCTGAACCCGATGCCCGAGTCCCGGTACTCCTGCGCCCAGCCCAGCGACAGCAGCGTCATCCCGTACTTGGACACGGTGTAACTGGGGTGCGCGCCGAGCCAGTGCGGGTTCAGGTTCAGCGGCGGAGCCAGCGTGATGACGTGCGCACCGGACGACTTGCGCAGATAGGGCAGCGCGGCCTTGGTCAGCAGGAAGGTGCCGCGCACGTTGATGTCCATCATCAGGTCGTACTTCTTGGCCGAGAGTTGCTCGGTCGGCTCGGCGGCGATGGCGCTGGCGTTGTTGACCACGATGTCGATCCCGCCGAAGGACTGCACCGCGGTGTCCACGGCGCGCGCCACGTCCTCCTCCTTGCGGACGTCGCCGACGACGGCGACGGCCTTGGCGCCGACCGCCTCCACATCGGCGACCGCGGTGTGCACGGTGCCCGGCAGCTTGGGATGCGGTTCGGCGGTCTTGGCCAACAGCACCACATTGGCCCCCTGCTTTGCGGCGCCGAGGGCGATGGCCAGCCCGATGCCGCGGCTGCCGCCGGAAACCAGCAGCGTGCGGTCGGCAAGCGGGCGTTGCTCGCTGGACATAGAGACTCCTTGGACGACGGTCGTGCTTGACCTAGATGGTATTGGCATTCTCATTTTCAGCAAGTGTCATAATCGCGCATGGCCTGCGCAGACGGTTCGGCGGGGGCGGGTTGGGCGACTCGGAGTTGCGGCCGAACATGCGCTCGCAAGCCGTTAGGGTGCATGTTTTCGGTGTGCGGTATTGGCATTCTCATTTTTTGGAAGTACGTTATCCAACGATGAGCGATGACGTCTTGACCCCGTCGGGTATCCCGCTGGCCCCGGTCTACGGGCCGGCCGACCGCGCGCAGGACCCGCCCGCGCCCGGTGAGTACCCGTTCACGCGCGGCAATTTCGCGTCCGGCTACCGCGGTAAAACGTGGACCTTCCGCCAGTATTCGGGGTTTGGTACCGCCGAGGAGTCCAATCAGCGGTATCGGTATCTGCTGGATCAGGGCGGCACCGGATTGTCGGTGGCCCTCGATCTGCCGACCCAGTGTGGTTATGACTCCGACGACCCCGAGTACGGCGAGGAGGTCGGCCGCGTCGGCGTCGCGGTGGACACCCTGGCCGACGCCGAGATCCTGTTCGATGGCATCCCGCTGGACAAGATCAGCACCAGCTTCACCATCAACGGCACCGCGGCGATCCTGCTGGCCTTTTACGTAGCGGCCGCGGAGAAGACGGGCGTGCCGCGCGAAAAGCTGACCGGCACCATCCAGAACGACATCCTGAAGGAGTACGCCTCGCGCGGTACCTGGATCTGGCCGCCGGAGCCGTCGCTGCGGTTGATCGCCGACACCATCGAGTTCTGTGCGGCCGAGGTGCCGCGCTTCAACGCGATCTCGGTGGCGGGGGCACACTTCCGCGATGCCGGCGCCAATGCCGTGCAGGAGATGGCCTTCACGCTGGCCGACGGGGTGACCTACTGCGACACCGTCGTCGAGCGCGGGCGGATGACCATCGACAAGTTCGCGCCGCAGATCTCGTTCTTCTTCTACACCCATGGCGATTTCTTCGAGGAGATCGCCAAATACCGGGCGGGACGGCGGCGTTGGGCCACCATCGTGCGGGAGCGCTACGGCGCCACCACCGACAAGGCCGCGATGTTCCGGTTCGGCTGCGTGTCCGGGGGAGCCTCGCTGTACGCGCCGCAGGCGCAGAACAACCTGGTGCGCGTCGCCTATGAGGCACTGGCCTCGGTGCTCGGCGGCGTGCAGTCGATGTTCACCGCCGCCTGGGACGAGCCGTTCGCGCTGCCGTCGGAGGAATCGGCGACGCTGGCGCTGCGTACCCAGCAGATCCTGGCCTACGAGACCGGGGTCACCAAGGTGGCCGACCCGCTGGGTGGTTCGTATTTCGTCGAGGCGCTCACCGATGCCACCGAAAAGAAAATCATCGAGATCATGCGCGATCTCGAGGACCACGGCGGAATGGTGCGCTGCATCGAGGATGGATATCTGCAGGGCCTGATCGCCGACGAGGCGTTCAAGATCCACAACGAGGTCGAGTCTGGCGTGCGCCCGGTGGTCGGGGTGAACAAGTTCGTCGTCGACGAGCCGGCCCCCGATCTGGCCACCTACGAGCTCGACGCCGAGGGGCGCGACAAACAACTCGCGCGACTGGCGAAGGTCAAGGCCGAGCGTGACGACGTCGCGGTGAAAGAGGCACTGGCCGCGCTGTCCCGGGCAGCCGAGGGAGACGACAATCTGATGCACAAGCTGATCGACTGTGCCAACGCCTATTGCACGGTGGGGGAGATGGTTTCGGCACTCAAGGCCGTGTGGGGCGAGTTCGTGCAACCGGTGGTCTTCTGATGGCGACCCGAGTGCTGGTCGCCAAGCCCGGTCTGGACGGACACGACCGCGGCGCCAAGATCGTCGCCCGCACGTTGCGCGATGCCGGTTTCGAGGTCATCTACACCGGCATCCGGCAGCGTATCGAGGACATCGTGTCCATCGCACTTGCCGAAGATGTTGCGCTCGTGGGCCTTTCGATCCTTTCCGGTGCGCATGTGGCGATGACGACGCGTACCGTGGATGCGCTGCGTGCCGCCGATGCCGGTGACATCGCCGTGGTGGTGGGTGGCACCATCCCGGAATCCGATGTGCAGAAACTGCTCGACGCCGGCGCCGCGGCGGTGTTCCCGACCGGCACCGCGCTGGACACCCTGGTGACCGAGGTGCGAGCGCTGACCGAGAAGGCAGGAGAGCCCGCATGAGACTCGGTGTGATGATCGGGGCCGAGCGCGGCGATATGTCGCGCAAGGTCAAGAAGCTGATCTCCGATATCAAATGGGCCGACTCGGCGGGTCTGGCCACGGCGTGGATGCCGCAGGTGCCCGACGATTTCGACCTGCTGAGCATGGTGGCGTTGATGGCCTCGCACAGCACACGCATCGAACTGGGCACGGCGGTGGTGCCGCTGCAAGCCCAGCATCCCATCGCGCTTGCCCGCCAGGCCCTTTCGGTGCACGCCATCTCCAACGGTCGGCTGGCGCTGGGTGTCGGGCCGTCACACCACTGGATCATCCGCGACATGCTCGGGCTGCCGTACGACAAGCCGGCCGCCTACACCCGCGACTATCTGCAGGTACTCAACGCCGCACTCGCCGGACCCGGTCCCGTCGATGTCGAGAACGACCACTTCACCGTGCACAACCCGACCGCCCTGGCCGCCGAGACGCCGATGCCGGTGCTGGTGGCCGCACTCGGGCCGGTCATGCTGCAGATCGCCGGCGAGCACGCCGACGGCACCTCGCTGTGGATGGCCGACGAGAAAGCCATCGGTGAGCACATCGCGCCGAAGATCACCAAGGCCGCCGCCGACGCCGGTAAGCCGGCACCCCGGATCGTGGCCGGTATCCCGGTGACCTTGTGCGCCAACTCCGAGATCGACGAGGCCAAGGCGCGCGCCGACCGGATCCTGGCCGAGGCCGAGACCTCCCCGAACTATCAGCGCCTGCTCGACCGCGGCGATGCGCGCACCGTCGGAGATCTCTGCGCTGCCGGTGACGAAGAGGCGATCCTTAAGCGGTTCAAGGCGTTTGCCGATGCCGGCGTCACCGACCTGTCGGTGCGGCTGCTGCCGATCGGGGACAACCGCGATGAGCTGATCGCCTCCAAGTACCGGACCCGCGAGGTGATCGCCGAGCTCGCCAAGCAGGTGTCGTGACCTCGGGGCCGCTGGCCGGCATCCGGATCATCGAGGTCGGTGTGATGCTGGCCGGCCCGTATGCCAGCATGCTGCTGGCCGATCTGGGGGCCGAGGTCATCAAGGTCGAGCCGCCCGGCGGGGAGATCTCGCGTCAGGTCAGCGACAGCTACTTCGCCAGCCTGAACCGCAACAAGCGCAGTGTGTGCCTGGATCTGCGCACGGCCGACGGACAGGCCGGCCTGGCCGAGCTGGTGGCAGATTCGCATGCGCTGCTGGTGAACATGAAGCCGTCGGCGATCAAGAAGCTGGGTCTGACCTACGAGACTCTGCGCACGCACAACCCGAAGATCGTCTGCGTCGCGCTCACCGGGTACGGGTTGCACGGCGGGGATGATCCGGCCTTCGACTACGTCATCCAGGCCGCCACCGGCGTCGCGGCCATGACCGGAGATCCCGGGGGTCCGCCGACGTTGCCCGGGTACTCGGCGGCCGACAACTCGACGGGGCTGACCGCCGCACTCGGATTGCTGGCCCAGATCATCGCCGGCCGCGGCGGCCAAGTCGACGTCTGCCTGCGTGACGTCATGCTCTCGCAGCTGAACTATCGGGCGGCGGCCTATCTGAACGACGGGGCGGCACCGACGCGGTACCCGTTCGGTGCGCATTCGTATTACGTTCCGGCGCAATTGTTCCCGACCGCCGACGGATACCTGGCGCTGTTCATCACCCACGACGGGTTCTGGCGCTCGTTCGCCGCCGAGGCCGGGCTCACCGGATTCACGACCATGGCCGAACGCGCGGCCGGCCGCGACGAGGTACTGGCCGCGGTGACCGCCGCGCTGGCCGGCGATACGGCCGTCGATTGGGAACGGCGACTCAAACCGCTCGGCATCCCGGCGGCGGCGGTCCGCTCGCTGCCCGAGGCGCTGGACGACACACCCGAGATGGTGGTGCGCGCCGGTGATTTTCGGCTGGTGGCCAGTCCGATCCGGGTCGACGGTTTCGAGCCGGAGTACCGCGCCGCACCGCTGTTCGAGGCGACTCAGTCGTCGTAGTCGACGGTCAGCGGACCGGGATCGGGTACGGCTTGGCAGGTGAGCACGTAACCCTCCTGCACCTCGTCGTCGTCGAGAGCGTCGTTGACCTTCATGCTGGCGCTGCCCTCGGTCAGCTTGGCGATGCAGGTACCGCAGTTACCGGCCTCGCACGCGAACGGCGGCGTCAGTCCGGCGCGGCGGGCCGTCTCCAGTAGCGTGTCGCCGGCGACCGGACGTGTCGTGGTGCGCGCACCGTCGAGCACGATGGTCACTTCGTCGGCGGGCACGGGTTCGGCCGTCATCAGCTCTCCTGGGCGTGTGATTCTGACAAACGGAGAATATCATTCTCCGTTGCGGATAAGATAGTCGGTCGATGGCCCTGAACAGTGCACCCGTGCTTGCCTTCGGAGACCGCCAGTACACCCTGGCCGATCTCGATGCGCTCGCCGACGGGATGGCCGCGACGCTGTCCGCTCGCGGCGTGACCGCCGGTGACCGCGTCGTGCTGATGTCCTCCAACCGGCCCGAGTTCGTCATCGCACTACGGGCCGTGTGGCGCCTGGGGGCCGCGGTGGTGCTGATCAGTTCGGCATGGAAACGCGCCGAGGTTGCACACGCGCTGGCGCTGACCTCACCGGTGCTCGGCATCGGGGATGTGGCACTGCTCGACGAACTGCTACCGGTCGTGCACCTGGACGACCCGATCGCACCGGGCGAAGGTGGCTGGGATCCGGTACCTGCCGGGGCCGATGCGCTGTTCGTCTTCAGCTCTGGTACCACCGGGATGCCCAAGGCCGTCCGGCACACGCACGCGGGTTTCGCTGCGGCCGTGCGGCATTGGCGGGATGCACTGGGGTTGACCGAGGCGGACCGCATGCAGATCATTACACCGCCGTCCCATATCCTCGGCCTGCTCAACATCGCGACGGTGCTCGACACCGGCGCTTGGATGCGTCTGCACTCCCGCTTCGACATCGACCGCATGCTCGGCCATATCCAGGACGACCGCATCACCATCGAGATGGCGGTCGCGCCCATCGCGCTGGCCATCGCCGCGCACCCGGATCTGGAGCGTTATGACCTGTCCTCGCTGCGCTACATCATGTGGTGTGCCACTCCGGTGACCCGCAGCGTGGCCGATGCCGTCACCGAACGGGTCGGCGTGCCATGGGTATCGGCCTATGGCGCCAGTGAATTACCCGTCATCTCCTGCTGCCCCATCGGAGAAGCACGTCTGGACACCGTGGGTAAGCCGGTGCCCGGTGTGCAGGTGCGCATCGGTGAGTTCGGCGAGATCCAGGTGCGGTCGGAGTCGGTGATGGCCGGCTACCTGCCCGACGACGCGACCGCCGGCGCCTTCGACGACGGGTGGTACCGCACGGGAGATATCGGCGAACTCGATGACGAGGGTTGGCTGCGGATCACCGACCGACTCAAGGAGATGATCAAGGTCCGCGGGTTCCAGGTGGCGCCCGCCGAGGTCGAGGCGGTGCTGCACGGTCACCCCGCGGTGGCCGACTGCGCGGTGTTCGGCGTGCCGCACGATGCCGACGGTGAAGCCGTGGTGGCCGCGGTCGCGGCGGCGGGGTCGGTCACCGAACAGGAACTCATCGACCTGGTGGCGCAACGGTTGTCGACGTACAAGCGGCCCCGCCGCGTCGTCTTCGTCGAAGAGATCCCACGGCTGCCGTCGGGCAAGGTGTTGCGTCGCCTGCTGCGCGACGGTCACCTTTCTTCGGGCGAGCAGACGCCAATGGCCCCGTGATCTCGTACTTTTGGGGCCCTTCACGTCTGTTCGCGGTCAGAAGGTGAGCTCGCCGAGCGTCACTTGGGCGGGAAGCGCAGTGCCCCGTCGAGTCGGATGATCTCACCGTTGAGGTAGTCGTTCTCGATGATGCTCTGCGCCAGCTGCGCGTACTCGCTGGAGCGGCCCATCCGCTTGGGAAACGGGATCTGCGGGGCCCAGTACTGCTCGAGCTGATCGGCGGCCTTGCCATAGGCGGGGGTGTTGATGGTGCCCGGCGCGATGGTGTTGACCCGAATACCCAACGGCGACAGGTCACGGGCGGCGACCAGCGTCATGCCCAGCACACCGCCCTTGGCCGCGGCATACGGCAGCTGACCGACCTGGCCCTCGTAGCCGGCGATGGACGCGGTGTTGACGATGACGCCGCGGCCACCTTCTTCCAACGGCTCGGTGCGGGCGATGGCCGCCGCTGCGAGCCGCAGCACGTTGAAGACCGCGGTCAGATAGAACTTCACCGTCGTCTCGAAACCGTCGAGGCCCAGCGGCGAACCGTCCTTGCCGATCAACCGGCCGCCGACGGCCGGGCCGCCGTGGGTGTCCACCGAGATACGCAGCGGGGCAAGCGCTTCGGCCTCGGCGATCGCGGCATTGACCGATTCTTCGGAGGTGGCGTCGGTGCGGACGTACTTGACGCCGAGTTCGTCGGCGAGCTTGGGGCCCTTCTCGTCGGCCAGATCCGCCACGACGACCTTGGCGCCGGCGGCATGCAACCGCCGGACCGTCGCTTCTCCGAGACCGCCCGCGCCGCCGACGACGAGCGCTGAGCTACCGGCGATATCCATGTGTGAACCCCTTCTTGCGACCGCCACTCTCTTTCGATGAGAATAGCATTCTCATAAGATTGCCGAAGGGGTGACGACCGTGGATCGCAGCGCCATAGAGTCGCACCGATGACCGTCACCGAACTTCTGGACGCCGCCCGTGATGGCTCGCTGCGTGCCATCGGCAGACTGCTGAGCCTGGTCGAGAGCGACCGGCGCGGTGAGGTGCTGGCCGAACTGCCGGCGGGGCAGGTGCGCACCATCGGTGTCACCGGGCCACCGGGAGCGGGAAAATCCACCACAGTGGCGGTGCTGGTTTCCGCGTACCGGGCGGCCGGTCTTCGCGTCGCCGTCCTGGCCGTCGACCCGTCCTCGCCCTACAGCGGGGGAGCGTTGCTCGGCGACCGGATCCGGATGGCCGCCCATATCAACGACCCGGGTGTCCTGATCCGGTCGGTGGCGACCCGTGGGCACCTGGGCGGGTTGGCCGCGGCCGTCCCGGCGTCGATCACGCTGCTCGGAGCCCTGGGCTATGACCTCATCGTGCTGGAGACCGTCGGAGTCGGGCAGTCCGAGATCGAGATCGCCGCGGTGGCCGATCCGACCGTGGTGATCCTCAATCCCGGCGCCGGCGATGCCATCCAGGCCGCGAAGGCGGGCCTGCTGGAGGTCGCCGACATCATCGTCGTCAACAAGGCCGACCGCGACGGCGCCGAACAGACCGCCCGCGAGCTGCACATCGAAACCGGCCTGCCCATCCTGAAGATCAGTGCCGTGCAGAACACCGGTATCGACGAGCTGGTGGCCGCCATCGACGCCCACCATCGTGCCGACACCGCCGAGCGTCGCGGCGCCCGGGCGCGACTGCAGATCCTGTCGCTGGCGCAGACGGCGCTGAGGGCGCACAACGGACTCGATGGGCTGGCTTGCTCGGTGGCCGACGGCGAGATGGATGTCTACGCCGCGGCCACGCGATTGTTGGACGGTGCGCAGGTCACACCCGAATGAGAATGTGGTTTCCGATTTGTAGAAATGCTACTGTGCGAATTCGTTAATCAATTCTTCTACAGGTAGCCGAGGAGCCTGATGCAGAAGGCGCTTGCCCCCGAGATTTCCACCTGGCCGGATGAGGATCCGCAACTCATCGGCAGCCGGTGCGGTGCCTGTGCGGCGACAACGTTCCCGCGCCAGCAGCGCTGCCCGAAATGCAGCAAGGCGCAGATGTCCGATGTGCTGTTGCCTCGGCGCGGCACCGTGGTCGCGTGGACGACGCAGGGATTCCCGCCCGGCGCGCCGTACGCCGGCCCGACCGGGAAGGACTTCGAGCCGTTCGGGGTCGGACTCGTGCAGCTGGGCGACGAGATCCGCGTCGAGGGACGCCTCACCGAGAACGACCCGGAGAAGCTGAGTTTCGGCATGGAGGTCGAGCTGGTCATGGCGCCGTTCGCTACCGATGCCGACGGCGCCGAGCTCGTCACGTTCTGGTTCAAGCCGGTTTAGACAAGGACTTTCAGATGACCAATGACGTAGCCATCATCGGCGTCGGGATCCACCCGTTCGGCCGGTTCGACAAGACCGCGATGGAGATGGGTGCCGAGGCCATCCAGGGCGCACTGACCGATGCCGGTCTGGAGTGGAAGGACATCCAGTTCGGCTTCGGCGGCAGCTATGAGGTGTCCAATCCCGACGCGGTGACCCGACTGGTGGGCCTGACCGGAATCACGTTCACCAACGTTTTCAATGCCTGTGCCACATCGGCATCGGCCATCCAGCAGACGGCCGACACCATTCGGCTGGGCAAGTACGACATCGGCATCGCGATCGGTCTGGACAAGCATCCGCGCGGCGCCTTCACCGACGATCCGGCCAAGCTGGCGCTGCCGCAGTGGTATGCCAACAACGGCCAGTTCGTCACCACCAAGTTCTTCGGCATGAAGGCCAACCACTACATCCACAAGCACGGCATCTCGGAGGAGACGCTGGCGCGGGTCGCCAACAAGAACTTCCGCAACGGTGAGCTGAATCCGAACGCGTTTCGGCGCAAGGAGATCTCCGTCGAGGAGATCATGGCTTCCCCGGTGCTGAACTATCCGTTGCGCCAGTACATGTTCTGTGCGCCAGACGAGGGTGCCGCCGCGGTCATCATGTGCCGCGCAGACATTGCGCACAAGTACACCGACAAGCCGGTGTATGTGCGCGCCAGCGAGATTCGCACCCGCACCTACGGTGCCTACGAGGTGCATGCCACCTCGGCACCATTGGACGAGGACCCCTCACCGACGGTGTTCGCCGCCAAGGCCGCCTATGAGGCCGCCGGTATCGGGCCCGAGGACGTCGACATCGCGCAGTTGCAGGACACCGACGCCGGCGCCGAGGTCATCCACATGGCCGAGACCGGACTGTGCGCCGACGGCGAGCAGGAGAAGATGCTGATCGACGGCGCCACCGAGATCACCGGGTCGATCCCGGTCAACACCGACGGCGGCCTGATCGCCAACGGTGAGCCGATCGGTGCCTCGGGCCTGCGGCAGATGCATGAGCTGGTGCGGCAGCTGCGCGGTGAGGCGGGGGAGCGGCAGGTGCCAGGCAATCCGCGGGTGGGGCTGGCCCAGGTGTACGGTGCGCCCGGTACCGCCTCGGCGACCATTCTGTCGTTGTAGTTGCCCCGAGCGGTAACGCCGTTCTCCGAGGAATAGAGTGCGATTCATGGCTGATAATCCGGACTATCGCTTCGTCACCTACGAAACCCTCGACGAGGGCACCATCGCGCGGATCATGTTGAACCGCCCGGAGGCACGTAACGCGCAGAACCGCGGAATGCTCGTCGACTTGCACGATGCGTTCCTGCGCGCCGAGGCCGACGACACCGTGCGGGTGGTGATCCTGGGCGGGCACGGTCCGATGTTCTCGGCCGGCCACGATGTCGGTTCCAAGGTGCAGATAAGCGAGTACTCTCCGGGACCGGACCAGCATCCGAGCTTCACCGTGAACGGCGGAACCCGCGACGGCGCGGAGAAGTTGATGCTGCAGGAGTGGCACCACTACTTCGAGAACACCCGCCGCTGGCGCAACCTGCGCAAGATCACCATCGCCTCGGTGCACGGCGACGTCTACGCGGCGGCGCTGATGTTGATGTGGTCCTGCGACCTGATCGTCGCGGCCGACAACACCCGCTTCACCGACGTGGTGGGCACCCGGCTCGGCATGTGCGGTGTCGAGTACTTCGCGCACCCATGGGAATTCGGCGCGCGCAAGACCAAGGAGCTGATGCTCACCGGCGACACCCTCTCGGTGGAGGAGGGCCACGCCCTCGGCATGGTGTCCAAGATCTTCCCGGCCGACGAACTCGCCGACAAGACCCTGGAGTTCGCCCGGCGCATCGCCAAGGTACCGACGATGGCCGCGTTGCTGATCAAGGAGTCGGTGAACCAGACCCAGGACAACCAGGGCTTCTACAACTCGCTGAACGCGTGCTTCACCATGCACCAGCTCAACCACAGCCACTGGTCGCAGGTGCACGAGAACAAGTTCCCGGTCGGGCTGGCCGAGGACGGACTGCTGGACTGGCGCACCGCGGGCCCGCCCGAGCCGGCGCGCAAGGACCAGCCCTAGTTTTCACTGCGATTTCGGTGAGGTTCCGTGCGATGTCCGCACGAAACCTCACCGAAACGCTATGGGATGGGGGCGGATTCGCGGGTGGCGGCGGCGTAACCGCTGCGGTACCCGAAGGTCATCGCCGGGCCGAGGGTGCCACCCGCACCGCCGTAGGCCTTGCCCGTCACACCGGCCATCGCATTACCCGCGGCATACAGTCCGGGGATCGGTTTCCCGCTGACGTGCAGCACCCGTCCGTCGCGGTCGGTGCGCGGACCGCCCTTGGTACCCATGGCGCCGATCGCCACCGGCACGGCGTAGTACGGCGCGGTGTCCAGCGGACCGAGCGTCTGCAGAGCCGGGCCGGCCGCCGACTGATCGCCCCAGTAGCCGTCGTATGCGCTGGCGCCGCGCCCGAAGTCGGGATCCTGCTCATGCTCGACACCGGTGTTCCAGGCATCGATGGTCCGGCGCAGCCCTTCGGCGGCGATGCCGGTCCGCTCCGCGAGGTCCTCCAGGGTGGCCGACTTGTTGAACCAGTCCGGTGCCTCACCACCGGGCTCGACGCCCAGGAAGCCGTAGCGCTTGAGGTGCTGATCGTCGAAGACGATCCAGGCCGGGTCGTTGAGGTAACCCGAACGCGGATCGAGGTGGTGGAACGGGCCGGCCATCGAGTTGTACTCGCCGGCCTCGTTGAGGAAGCGCTTGCCGGCGCGGTTGACGATGATGCTGCGCGGTCGGGTGCGTTCCAGACGCACGCTGCGGCTGCGTGGCTTCCCGCCCAGGGTGTCGCCGGGGATCTGCACGATGGGCACCCACCAGGCTTCACCCATATTGGCCAGATCGGCGCCGTGCGCCATCGCCATGCGCAGGCCGTCGCCGGTGTTGTTGGGCGGTGACACCGGCCCACGCATCGGCCCGCGCAGATAGGCCTCGACCAACTGGGGGTCCCATTCGAAACCGCCGGTGCCCAGGATCACGGCCTTGTCGGCCCGGACCCGGATATCGCTGCCGCCGTGCTGAATTCGTACCCCGGTGATGCCATCGGCGGATCCGTACAGCTCGACGGCGCGGGCCTCGGTGACCGGTTCGATGCCGCGGTCGAGCAGGCCCTTGAGCAGCCCCGCGATCAGCGCGGTACCCGCCACGCAGTAGTCGCCGTCCAGATCGTCGACGGCGGCGTGGATGCGGGCCCGGGTCTCGGCGTCGATGCCGACATTGCTGAAGTCCACCGGGAACGCGGTGATGCGGTCATGCCATGCACCCAGCGTGGCCAGATCGACGGGTTTGGCGTTCAGCGATCGCCCACCTTTCGGGCGTCCGCCGGGCAGTTCGGGTTTGTAATCGGGGAAGCCCTCGGCGATCTCGAAGCGCAGATCGCTGTGCTGTTCGAGATGATCCAGCATGGCCGGACCGGTGCGCACGAAGGTCTCGACGAGGTCGCGGTCCATGGCACCGAGGGACTGCGCCTCAAGGTATTTCAAGGCGTCCTCGACGGACAGCTCCTCACCGGCCATCCGCCGATGCGCCGGAATCCACACGATGCCGCCGGACACCGCGGTGGTACCACCGACGGTGGAGGCCTTCTCGTACACCGCGACGCTCACGCCGGTGGCAGCGGCGGTCAGCGCCGCCGACAGCCCGGCACCGCCACTGCCGAGGACGACGACGTCGACTTCGTGGTCCCATGAATCGGACACGGTCACAGTCCTTTCTGATGTTCAGCCGAGAATCTCGGAGAGTTGCTTCGCCGCGCGGATCACCGCATCGCGGCCTTTGAGGACGACATCCTCTCGGTGCGAGATCAGATTGATGCAGGTCGGCGGAGACGGCGGGCGCCGGCGCACGGGTACCGCGAGCCCGTAGGTGTCCGGCTCGATCTCACCGTGGGTGATGACCCAGCCCTGGTCGCGGGCCCGGCGGACCAGTTCACGTTCACCGGGCCGCGGCGGCATGCTCGCCAACAGCGCGATACCAGCGGCGCCGCGCTCGAGCGGATGGCGGCTGCCCTCGTGAAAGGACAATTGGTAGAAGACCAGGGTCGGCACGATCACCGCGATGGCCACCTGTTGGTCTCCCTCGGCGACCAGAAGCGACACCGTGGTGCCCAGGTCGTCGGCGAGCAGTCGCAGGGTCGGCATGGCGAGTTGGCGCACATTGTTGTCGAAGGATGCGCCGAGCACGGCCAGGGCCGCAGCCGGTCGATATCTGCCGTCCTCACCCTTGGTGATGAAGCGAGCCTGCGCCAGCGTGCTCAGCAATCGATAGGCGATGGTGCGGTGTACCCCGACGTGGTCGGCGACCTCGGCGGCGGTGACACCGTGGGGCGCGCTGGTGACGGCCTGCAAGGCCGAAAGTCCGCGCGCAAGCGTCTGTGAACCGGCCGCCGGACGGTCGGTCGAATCGCGCCCCGACCTTGGGTCGAGTCCCTTGACAGACGTCATCGTGAGAGTGATGCTCTATAGATAGTGCACATTGGTGTGCGATTTTAGCACAGACAGTTGGCGAAAAGCGAGAATGGCATTTCCGTCGAGACGGTGAGGAGCGGCATGGCACAGGGCCCGGTGCACGAGAGCATCTGGAGCGACCTGCAGGGCGTCTCGTTCGAGCAGGGATATCTGGACGCCGGTGGTGTGCGCACCCGGTATCTACACGCCGGGGACAACGCCAAGCCGGCACTGGTGCTGCTGCACGGTTCCGGCGGCCACGCCGAGGCCTACGTGCGCAATCTTGAAGCACACGCCGAGCACTTCTCCACCTGGTCCATCGACATGCTGGGACACGGCTACACCGACAAGCCCGGGCATCCGCTGGAGGTGCGCCATTACGTGGAGCACCTGCTCGCGGTGTTCGATGCGATCGGTGCCGACCGGGTGTACCTGTCGGGGGAGTCACTCGGCGGTTGGGTCGCCGCACGGGCGGCCGCAGATCACGGTGACCGGATCGAACGACTGGTTCTCAACACCGCCGGTGGCTCCCAGGCCGACCCGGAGGTGATGAAGCGCATCATCACCCTGTCGATGGCCGCAGCCGAGAACCCCGACTGGGGCACCGTGCAGGCAAGGATCAAATGGCTGATGGCCGACAAGAGCAAGGGCTACGACGATATCGTCGCCAGCCGCCAGAAGGTGTACCGGCAGCCGGGTTTCGTCGCGGCGATGAGCGATATCATGGCGCTGCAGGATCCCGAGATCCGGGCGCGTAACCTGCTGGGGCCCAGAGAATACGGTGCCATCACCGCCCCCACTCTGGTGCTGTGGACCAGTGATGACCCGACCGCCGACGTCAGTGAGGGCCGGCGGATCTCGGAGATGATCCCGGGCGCGCGTTTCGAGGTGATGCCCGGTTGCGGTCACTGGCCGCAGTACGAGGACCCCAAGACCTTCGACCAGTTGCACATCGACTTCCTGCTGGGGCGGGCATGAGCGACATCGACGTCCTGATCGTCGGCGCCGGCCCGGTCGGCCTGACGCTGGCCAATATCCTGGGCCAGCATGGGGTTTCGACGCTGGTGGTCGAGGATCGCGACACCCTGATCGATTACCCGCGCGGTGTCGGTCTCGATGACGAGTCGCTGCGCACGTTCCAGTCGATCGGGTTGGTGCAGGAGATCCTGCCGCACACCGTGCCGAACCAGATCCTGCGGTTCTACGACGGCAAGCGCGGGCTGCTGGCCGAAATGGCCCCGCCGGATGCCCGATTCGGGTGGCCCAAACGTAACGGGTTCGTCCAGCCGCTGGTGGACGCCGAGCTGTTGCGCGGCCTGGACCGGTTCGAGCACGTGCAGGTGCGGTGGGGCACCCGGATGGAGAACTGTGCGCCCGATGACGACGGCGTGACGGTCGACCTGCTGAGCGCCGGCGCACCGGAGAGCATCCGCGCCCGGTATGTGGTGGGGTGCGACGGCGGCCGCAGTGCCACCCGGCACCTGATGGGAGTGTCCTTCGAGGGCACCACCTCGGCGACCCGCTGGCTGGTGATCGATCTGGCCAACGACCCACTGGGACACCCCAACAGCGAAGTCGGCGCCGACCCGAACCGGCCGTATGCCTCCATCTCCATCGCGCACGGAATTCGCCGCTTCGAGTTCATGATCCACGCCGACGAGACCGATGAGCAGGTCGACCAGCCGGCCTTCATCGAACGCATGCTCGCACCCTTCGTGCCGCATCCGGACCGGGTCGACATCATCCGCCACCGCGTCTACACCCACCACTCCCGCATCGCGGGATCCTTCCGCACGGGCCGGATGCTGCTCGGCGGCGATGCGGCCCACCTGATGCCGGTCTGGCAGGGGCAGGGATACAACAGCGGTATCCGTGACGCCGCCAATCTGGGTTGGAAGCTGGCCGCGGTGGTCAACGGCAGGGCCGAGGACGCCCTGCTCGACAGTTATGACGCCGAACGCCGCAAGCACGCCCGCGCGATGATCGACCTGTCCACGCTCGTCGGCAGGGTCATCTCGCCGACGAACCGCAGGGTCGCCACCGTGCGCGACAAGGTGATCCGCGCCGCGTCCGTGGTACCCACACTCAAGCGCTACGTGTTGGAGATGCGGTTCAAACCCATGCCGCGCTATGACACCGGCGCGGTGGTGCACACCGAGTCCGCCTCGGCGATCCCACCGGCGGGTACGCTGTTCATCCAGCCGCACGTGGACACCCGGACGACACACAACGTCCTGCTCGACGAGATCCTCGGCACCGGTTTCGCGGTGCTGGCCTGGAACAACAACCCGCGCGCGCTGCTCGGTGACGAGACATACGCCCGGTGGAAGGCGTTGGGGACCAACCTGATCGAGGCACGGCCCAACACCCAGCTGCACTGGAACGGGCACGACGACGCGGCGGTGACCGTCGTCGGTGACCGTACCGGCGCGCTCAAGAAGTTCTTCGACGCACACGCCGAATCGGTGCTGTTCCTGCGCCCGGACCGGTGCATCGCGGCCGCGTCCATCGCGCAGCTGGCCGATCAGACCAGCACCGAACTGTTCGGCGTCCTGCACCTCACCGGGGGAGGTGAAGCCGATGTCCCACGTCGCCCTGTGCTGCATGTCGCACAGCCCCCTGCTTAACCTGCCCGGCCCTTCGCCGGATCTGCTCGACGACATCAACGAGCAACTGGCCCAGGTGAAGGACTTCGTGCGGGACTTCGACCCCGAACTCGTCGTGGTGTTCTCGCCCGACCACTACAACGGGTTCTTCTACCGGCTGATGCCGCCGTTCTGCATCGGCACCGCGGCAACCGGCGTCGGCGACTACGGCACCCGCTCGGGTGCGCTGCCCGTCGACGCCGACACCGCCACCGCCATGGCGGCCGCCGCATGGGAGGCCGACGTCGACATCGCCCTGTCTGCGGCAATGGACGTCGACCATGGCACCGTCCAGCCGTTGGACACCCTGTTCGGGGATGCGCTACCGCCCATCGTGCCGGTGTTCATCAACTCGGTGGCCACCCCGCTGGGACCGCTCAAACGCGTCCGTGCGCTGGGCACCGCCATCGGCGAGTACCTGGGTGGGGTGCACAAGCGGGTGCTGCTACTGGGTTCCGGTGGGCTGTCGCACGACCCGCCGGTGCCCACGCTGGCCACGGCGCCGCCGGCGGCGTTGGAGCGCATCGTGGGTGGCGCGCCGATGAGCACCGAGGCACGGGCGGCGCGGCAGGACGCCGTGATCGCCGCCGCGCATGCCTTTGCACACGGGGACAGCCCACTGCAACCGCTGAACCCGGACTGGGACCACGCGTTCCTGGATCTGCTCGACGGCAACCGGTTGGCCGAGGTGGACGGTTGGCGCAACGAGTGGATCGCCACGGAGGCAGGCAATTCGGCGCATGAGGTGCGCACGTGGGTGGCCGCGTTCGCCGCTCTGGCCGCACTGGGTGACTACACGACCGAGCAGCGCTATTACCGCGCGGCTCCTGAACTGATCGCGGGCTTCGCGATCCGGACGGCGGTACTGACGTGACTACCTTCGACCACACCGTCGACGTCCTGGTCATCGGCTCCGGCGGGGGCGGCATGACCGCCGCGCTCAAGGCCAAGGCCGACGGCCTGGACACCCTCGTCGTCGAGAAGTCCGCCAAGTTCGGTGGTTCGACCGCGCTGTCCGGTGGCGGCATCTGGGTGCCCGGCGCACCCTCTCAGCGCCGGGCCGGATACAGCCCCGACCCCGACGGCGTGTTCGAGTACCTCAAGACCATCACCGGCGGGCTGGTCAGCGACGCGCGCCTGCGGACCTACGTGGACGTGGCGCCGCAGATGATGGAATTCCTGGAGCGCTGCAGCGACTGGTTCGAGTTCGTCTGGAAGCCCGGCTATGCGGATTACTATCCCGAACTGCCGGGCGGCTCCGAACGCGGCAGCACCATCAACGTCCCCGAGATCGACCTGCGCAAACTGGGTGCGGAGGAGCAGAATCTGCTCGCCCCGTTGGCGCTGGCGCCCAAGGGAATCTGGTTCGCGCCCAAGGACCTTCGGCTGTTCTATCAGGTCCGCCAGAATTGGCGCGGCAAGGCCGTGCTGGTCAAGCTGATCTGGCGGATGTTCCGGGCCCGGGTGTTCGGGGACCGGATGGCCGCCATCGGGCAGTCGTTGATGGCCCGGATGCGCCTGGCACTCGAACAGCACGACATCCCGCTGTGGCTCTCGGCGCCGATGACCGAACTGATCACCGATGTGGACGGGCGGGTCATCGGAGCCGTCGTCGAGCGTGACGGCAAGCCGGTGCGGATCGCCGCCCGCGGCGGTGTGGTGATGGCCACCGGCGGATTCGACCATGACATGCAGTGGCGGCGACAGTATCTGCCACTGCTGCAGAAGGACTGGAGCTTCGGCAATCCAGCGTCCATGGGCGACGGTATCCGTGCGGGTGAAAAGGTCGGTGCGGCCACCGATCTGCTCGACGAAGCCTGGTGGTTCCCGGCGATGTGCTGGCCCGACGGTCGCCTGCAGTTCATGCTCAACGAGCGGATGATGCCCGCCCAGTTCGTCGTGAACGGTGCCGGCAAGCGCTTCATCAACGAGGCGGCACCGTACATGGATTTCGCGCACGCCATGATCGACGGACAGCGCAGCGGTATCGATCACGTCCCGTGCTGGCTGGTCACCGATATCAAATCGTTCCACCGCTACGTCGTCGGCGGGCACCTGCCGATCCCGAAGGTGCCCTTCGCGCCGGTGCCGACGGGCCGCAAGATCCCACCGGCCTGGCTGGATTCCGGCATCGTCGTCGCCGCGGACAGTTACGAGGAGCTCGCGACCAAGATCGGGGTGCCGCCGCAGGCGCTGCGCAGCACCGCCGACCGGTTCAATCAGCTGGCCGCCGCCGGGCATGACGACGATTTCAACCGCGGCGACAGTGCCTATGACAACTACTACGGGAATCCGAGGCTACCCAATCCGAATCTGGCCGCGCTGGGCAAGCCGCCGTATCTGGCGTTCCAGATCATCCTGGGCGATCTGGGCACCTCCGGTGGGCTGGTCACCGACGAGCATGCCCGGGTGCTGCGCGAGGACGGCAGCGTCATCGCCGGGCTGTACGCCACCGGCAACGTCTCGGCGGCGGTCATGGGCCGCACTTACGCCGGTGCCGGCGCCACCATCGGGCCCGCCATGACGTTCGGCTACGTCGCGGCACAACACATATCGGAAAGTTCCAATAGAGAGGTAACCGCATGAAGATCTCGCTGTTCTACGAGTTCGCGCTGCCGCGTCCGTGGTCCGACGACGATGAGCACCAGATGTTCCTCGACGGCCTCGACGAGGTGGAGGCCGCCGACAAGGCCGGCTTCTCCACCGTCTGGCTCACCGAGCATCACTTCCTGGAGGAGTACTGCCACGCCACCGCGCCGGAGATGTTCCTCGCCGCGGCCAGCCAGCGCACCAAGGACATTCGGCTGGGCTTCGGCGTCATGCACCTGCCGCCGCCGATCAATCATCCCGCGCGCATCGCCGAGCGGGTGTCGACGCTGGACCTGATCTCGGGAGGCCGTGTCGAGTTCGGCACCGGTGAGGGCTCTTCGGTGGCCGAACTCGGTGGGTTCAACATCGATCCCGCCGACAAGCGCACCATGTGGGAGGAGGCGCTGGAGGTCTCCATCCGCTGTATGACCGAGGCGCCGTTCACCGGCTTCAAGGGTGAGCACGTCGAGATGGCGGCGCGCAACGTCATCCCCAAGCCGCTGCAGGATCCGCACCCGCCGGTGTGGGTGGCCTGCACCCGACCGTCCTCGGTGCAGATGGCGGCCCAGAAGGCCATCGGCGCACTGAGTTTCGCCTACACCGGCCCCGAAGCGCTCAAGGACCGGGTGGACGGCTACTACAAGGAGTTCGAGGAGGCCGGCACGCCGGTCACCCCGGCCATCAACCCGAACATCCTGGCCATCGGCGGCGACCTGTCGATGATGGTGGCCCGCACCGACGACGAGGCGATCAAACGCCTCGGGATCGGCGGCGGGTTCTTCTCGTTCGGCATCATGCACTACTACCTGACCGGGATGCACACCCCCGGCCGCACCGGTGTCTGGGAACTCTACGAGCAGGCCGTCAAGGACGATCCGACGCTGGCCTACGGTCCGGGCCGTGGCGCCATCGGCGGGCCGGAGACGGTGCGTGAGTTCCTGCGCGGCTATGAGGCCAGTGGCGTCGACGAGATCATCCTGCTGCTCAATCCGCGCAGCCACGAGGGCACCATGGAGTCCATCGAGATCATGGGCAAGGAGATCCTGCCCGAGTTCATCGAGCGCGACGAGAAGGCCAGGACCGCAAAGGCCAAGCGGCTGGAGCCGGTGATCGAGAAGGTCGAGGGCCGCCGCCAGAACTGGGATGCCCCGATGTTCGACGAGACCTACTCGTTCGGCGGTCTGCCGACCGGCCGCGGTGGCAAGTTCACCGCCGGTGAGATCCCCGAGGCCATGGCCGAGATCAACGAGGGCCGGGTGAAGGCCGCGCAGCTGGAGAAGGAACAGCGCGGGGCCGCAAGCTGACCATGGGTGGCGAGCGCTGGCGCTACGACGGGCGCCGGGTCGTGGTGACAGGTTGCGCATCGGGAATCGGTGCGCATCTCGCCGCGCAACTGACCGATCTCGGTGCGCGAGTGACCGGCCTGGATCTGCGCCGGCCGGAGTCGCTCCCCGACGAGTTCGTCGAGGTCGACTTCGCCGACGAGGCGTCCATCGATGCCGCGGTGTCGGCCATCACCGGTCCGGTCGACGCGCTGTTCAACGTGGCCGGGGTGTCCTCGGGCATCGGCAAGCCGCTGCTGGTGGTGACCATCAACTTCCTCGGCATGCGGCATTTCACCGAGTCGCTGCTGCCCGCGCTGGTCGACGGGGCGGCGATCGCCAACGTCTCGTCGCTGGCGGCGGCCAACTATCGCGAGAACGCTTCGGTGACGGCGGGTCTGCTGGCCACCACATCGATGGCCGACGGAATGCGGTGGTGTGAAGACCATCCCGAGGCGTTGGCCGATGGCGGTTACCGGCTGTCCAAGGAGGCCGTGATCCTTTATGGCATGCAGCGGGCTCTGGACCTCGGGGAGCGGGGCATCCGGATCAACTGCACCGGCCCCGGCGTCACCGAGACCCCGATCCTCGATCAGCTGCGCTCGGCGTACGGACAGGATTATCTGGACTCGTTTCCCACCCTGCTCGGGCACGTGTGCGGGCCCGACGAACAGGCTTCGGTACTGGCCTTCCTGAACAGTGCAGCGGCAAGCTACATTTCGGGACAGGTGATCTGGGTGGACGGCGGTACCGTCGCCAACCGGATCGCACAAGCGACTCTGGAGGGAACCGCCTAGATGTCCACCATGAAGGATTTCCGCCGGGTCGCCGACGATGTGCGCAACTGGGGCCGCTGGGGCGACGATGACGAACTGGGCACCCTCAACCTGATCACCGCCGACAAGGTGGCCGAGGCCGCCTCGCTGGTCAAACGCGGCACGGTGATCTCACTGGGCGGTGACTTCGGATCCAACGGGCCCCAAGGGGCGTTCAAGTTCCGCATCAATCCCATCCACGTGATGACCGTCGACGGTGGCGATGCCGAGACGCTGGTCAGGTATGCGCCCGAATGGGCACGCAAATCCGTTGCCCAGGAATTGAGCTCGTTCTTCGTCGACAACCCGTTCCGGTTCAACGACGACATGATCACCATGTCGCTGCAGTCGGCGACCCAGTGGGACGCGTTGTCACACGTCTACTACGAGGACAAGCTGTACAACGGTTTCCCGGCCGATTCGGTGACCAGCTTCGGTGCCTACCGGTGCGGTATCGAGAAGGTGGACGGTAAGGGCATCGTGTCGCGCGGGGTGCTGCTCGACGCGGTGGCGCACCGCGGTGAAGAGGTGTTCTGCCAACCGGGCCGGCCCATCACCCCGGCCGAACTCGACGGTATCGCCGCCGCACAGGGCGTCGAGATCCGCCGTGGTGACATCGTCGTCGTGCACACCGGATGGTGGACGCGGTTCCTGTCCACCGGTGACGGACACGAGGCCGGATCCGGTCTGCACTGGACGTGTGCCTCCTGGCTGCACGATCACGAGGTCGCCGCCGTCGCCTCGGACAACCTGATGGTCGAGGATCCCGATCCGGCCAACGGGGTCGAGGGCACCTTCCTGCCGATGCACATGATCTGTTTGCGCGATATGGGACTGATGCTCGGCGAGTACTGGGATCTGACCGGGCTGGCCGCCGACTGCCGCGCCGACGGAGTGTATGAGTTCCAGTTGATCGCACCGCCGCTGAAGGTCGTCGGCGCCGTTGGTGCACCGGTCAGTCCGATCGCCATCAAATGAGCTTCGCGCGCAGGACGATCACCGTCGACGGCCTAACCACCGGCTATCTGGAGGCCGGCGCCGGTGATCCGGTGGTACTGCTGCACGGTGGCGAGTTCGGTGTCAGCGCCGAACTGGCCTGGGAACGGCTGATCGACGGCCTCGCCGAAGATCATCGGGTGCTGGCACCGGACATGCTCGGCTTCGGCGGTAGCGCCAAGGTGGTCGATTTCAACGACGGTCGCGGTATGCGGATCCGCCATATCGCTGCGTTCTGTGCCGCCGTCGGCGTCTCGGACGCTCACTTCGTCGGCAACTCGATGGGTGCGATCAACCTGCTGGTCGACGCCACCTCCGAGCGGCCCCTGCTGCCGGTGCGCAGTCTGGTCGCCATCTGCGGGGGCGGCGAGATCGAGAAGAACGAACACACCGCGGCGCTGTATGACTATGACGCCACCCCGGAAGCCATGCGCCGCATCGTCACCGCACTGTTCTTCGATCCGTCGTACCCGGCCGACGAGGACTATGTCCGCCGGCGCTATGAATCCAGTATCGTCCCGGGGGCATGGGAATCGTTGGCGGCAGCCAGATTCCGTCGTCCCGGTGTGGAGACGCCGGCGCTACCGTCGGCGCAACGGGCCTACGACCGTATCGGCGTGGCCGCGCTGATCGTCGAGGGCGCCGGTGACAAGCTGCTACCGTCCGGCTGGGCGGCCGCGATCGCCGCTCAGATCCCTGACGGCCGGTCGGCAGTCATCGCCGATGCCGGGCACTGCCCGCAGATCGAACAACCCGAGGCCCTGAAACAGGTGCTGCTGGACTTCTTGAAAGAGGTGCCATGACCGGCAACGAACTCGACGGCCGCGTCGCCGTCATCACCGGTGGTGCCGGCGGACTGGGTGAAGGCCTGGTGCGCCGCTTCGTGGCCGAGGGTGCGCGCGTGGTGTTCGGAGATGTCGACGCCGAACGCGGCAAAGCCCTGGCCGCCGAACTCGGCTCCGCCGCGCGGTTTCTCAGCGCCGATGTGACCGAAATCGACCAGATCGCGGCGCTGATCGGCAGCGCCGTCGACGAATTCGGTGGGCTGCACGTCATGGTCAACAACGCCGGGGTGTCGGGCACCATGCATCGCCGGTTCCTCGATGACGATCTCGCCGATTTCGACGCCGTGATGCGCGTGAACGTGCGCGCGGTGATGGCCGGCACTCGCGACGCCGCACGGCATATGGCCGAACACGGTGGGGGATCGGTGATCAACCTGACCTCGATCGGCGGTATTCAGGCGGGTGGCGGCGTGATGACGTATCGGGCCTCCAAGGCCGCGGTCATCCAGTTCACCAAGTCCGCGGCCATCGAGCTGGCGCACCACGAGGTCCGGGTCAACGCCATCGCGCCCGGCAACATCCGCACCGCGATCGTGGCGAAGTCGGCCTCGGCGCAGGACCGCGAGCGGCTCGAGGAGTTCGAGGCCAAGATCCGCGCCCAGATGCGCCACGACCGGCCCTTGAAGCGGGAGGGCACGGTCGACGATGTCGCCGAGGCGGCGCTGTACTTCGCCACCGACAAGTCGCGGTATGTGACCGGCACGGTGCTGCCGATCGACGGTGGCACGGTGGCGGGGAAGGTGCTGGTCCGCAAGTCCTGACCGGCCGCCGAGACGAACCTTTTGGCGGCTTGCACTCGTACTTTCCCGCCCGTTTGTTCGTTTCGGCGTTGTTTAAATCAAGTGCTTGACTTAATTACAAGAGGGGCGTTGACTGTAACGGTGACCGCAGCCAGACCTCTGCGGACCGAGCGGGCGAGCATCACCCGCGAGGCCATCCTGACCGCCGCCGAACGGCTCTACGCCGAGCACGGTGTGTTCGCGGTTTCCAACCGGCAGGTCAGCGAGGCTGCCGGACAAGGGAACAACGCCGCCGTCGGTTATCACTTCGGCACCAAGGCCGACCTGGTCCGTGCCATCGAGCAGCGCCACCGCGAACCGATCGAACACATCCGCCAGCGGCTGGTGGCGCAGACCGGTGCGCACACCGACCTGCGCGGCTGGGTGACCTGCCTGGTGCGTCCGCTCACCGACCATCTGGCCGAGTTGGGCGATCCGACCTGGTACGCCCGCTTCGCGGCGCAGGCCATGACCGATCCCGCCTACCGGGGCATCGTCGTCAAGGACGCGCTCAGCTCGCCGTCTCTGGTCCAGGTCATCGACGGTATCAACCGGTGCCTGCCGCAGCTGCCCGCCGACGTCACCTACGAGCGCAACATCATGGCGCGAAACCTGTTGATGCACAGCTGCGCCGACCGGGAACGCGCTGCGACCGGTCAGGTGCGGCCGTGGCACGCGGTCGGCGCCGGTCTGATCGACGCCATCGTCGGGCTGTGGCTGGCGCCGGTGACCTCGGACGGTGAGATCGCATGAGAATCACCGTCGATCAGGACAGATGCGTGTCGTCGGGACAGTGCGTGCTCAACGCCATGGAGCTCTTCGACCAGCGCGACGAGGACGGTGTCGTCGTTCTGCTGGAGCCAAGCCCGGCACCCGACCAAGCCGATAACGCGCGCGCCGCCGCGGCCGCCTGCCCAGCCCTTGCGATCGAAATTGAGGAATGAGATGTCGGAAACCCTGACCGAAGTGGACATCCCGGACTACCCCATGGAGCGCGACCTGCGTTGCCCCTTCTCGCCACCACCGCAGATGTTGGGGGGCGCCAAAGGCCTGTCGCGGGTGAAGATCTGGAACGGCACGACACCGTGGCTGATCACCGGCCACGAGGAGGCCAAGGCGCTGTTCGCCGATGCCCGCGTCAGCGTCGACGACCGGCGCGAGGGCTTCCCGCACTGGAACGAGCACATGTTGTCCACCGTCGACAAGCGTCCCCGCTCGGTGTTCACCTCCGATGCCGAGGAGCACACGCGCTTCCGTCGCATGTTGTCCAAGCCGTTCACCTTCCGGCGCGTCGAAGGACTGCGTCCGGCCATCCAGAAGATCACCGATGACTGCATCGACGAGATCCTGGCCGGTCCGCGACCCGCCGATATGGTCGACAAGCTCGCGCTGCCGGTGCCGACCGTGGTCATCAGCGAGATGCTCGGCGTCCCTTACGAAGACCACGAGTTCTTCCAGGAGCACGCCAACGCCGGGCTGGCGCGGTTCGCCGCCGCAGACGCCATGCAGAAGGGCGCGATGAGTCTGCACCAGTATCTGATCAATCTCGTCGAGGAGAAGCAGGCCAATCCCGCCGAGGACGCCGTGTCCGATCTGGCCGAGCGCGTCACCGCCGGTGAGATCGACGTGAAGGAGGCCGCGCAGCTGGGCACCGGACTGCTGATCGCCGGCCACGAGACCACCGCCAACATGATCGGTATCGGCATCCTGGCCCTGCTGGAGAATCCGGAACAGGCCGACTTCCTGCGCAGCGCCGAAGATCCCAAGGTGATCGCGAATGCGGTCGAGGAGCTGATGCGCTACCTGTCGATCATCCAGAACGGTCAGCGGCGCGTGGCCATCGAGGACATCGAGATCAGCGGCGAGACGATCCGCGCCGGCGAGGGCATCATCATCGACCTCGCCCCGGCCAACTGGGACGGCAAGGCCTACCCGGAGCCCGACAAGCTCGACCTCAGCCGGGATGCCGGCCAACAGCTCGGTTTCGGCTACGGCCGCCACCAGTGCGTCGGTCAGCAGCTGGCACGCGCCGAACTGCAGATCGTGTTCCACACCCTGCTGCGCCGGATACCCACAATGCGGTTGGCGATCCCGTTCGACGAGGTGCCCTTCAAACACGACCGCCTCGCGTACGGCGTCTACGAACTCCCGGTGACCTGGTAGGTCGCGCGAACACTCCAGCCCACAGCTCAGCCCGATCGGAGACGTGAAATGTCCACAGCCACAGCTCTCTACCCGCCCGAGGGATTCGGGGCCCCCAAGGACCGCCGCGGCCACGCGTCAGAAGGCGGCCTGGCCGGTCTGCCCGCCGGCACCGAGATCTTCTCCGCCGACAACCACATCTCGGTGGCCGACGACATCTTCTACGAACGGTTCCCCGAGGAACTCAAGGGTGCCGCACCGCGCATCTGGTACGAGGACGGCGCCTACATGGTCGGCATGAAGGGCAAGGCCTGGACCGGTGGTGACTTCGGCCGGGTGCTCATGCAGTACGACGACCTGGCCGGCGCGGCCTCCAACAACATCGAGGCACGCATCCGCGAACTGAAGGAAGACGGTATCGACAAGGAACTGGCCTTCCCGAACGCCGTGCTCGCGTTGTTCCATTACCCGGACAAGGCGCTGCGCGAGCGCGTGTTCCGGATCTACAACGAGCACATCGCCGACCTGCAGGAGCGCTCCAACGGTCGCTTCTACGGCGTCGGACTGATCAACTGGTGGGACCCCAAGGGCACCCGCAGCACGCTGGCCGAGCTGAAGGCGCTGGGACTCAAGACCTTCCTGTTGCCGCTGAACCCGGGCAAGGACGACGACGGCAACATCTACGACTACGGCGGTGCCGCACTCGACGCGGTGTGGGACGAGATCGAGGACGCGGGTCTGCCGGTCAGCCACCACATCGGCGAGACGCCGCCCAAGACCCCGTGCGAGAACAACAGCGTCGTCGTCGGGATGATGGTCAACGTCGATTCGTTCCGCGAACAGTTCGCCAAGTACCTGTTCTCCGGCATCCTGGACCGCCACCCCAAGCTCAAGATCGGCTGGTTCGAGGGCGGGATCGCCTGGGTGCCGACCGCGCTTCAGGACGGCGAGCACATGCTGGCGTCGTACCGGCACATGTTCAATCACGAACTGCAGCACGATATCCGGTACTACTGGGACCAGCACATGAGCGCATCGTTCATGGTGGATCCGCTGGGCCTGCGGCTGATCGATGATATCGGCGTGGACAACGTGATGTGGTCCAGCGACTACCCGCACAACGAGTCCACCTTCGGTTACTCGGAGAAATCGCTGGCCACCGTCGTGGACGCGGTGGGGCCCGAGAACGCCGTCAAGATCGTGTCGACCAACATCCAGAAGTTCCTGGGATTGTCATGACGACGTCGACCCGTTCCGGCGTCACCCAGATCGCGCGGACCGGCTACAGCTGGCTGGACATCCCCGACGAGCCCGATTTGACCCGGTTGCGGCGCGAGGTCGGGGCGCGATTACAGGCCGCGATGGCCGCCCACGGTGTCGATGCACTCGTGCTGTTGGGCAACAGCAACGTCATGTACGCGACCGGTATCAGCTGGCCGCTGGCAGATGCCGGCCTGTCCCATATCGAGCGCCCGGTCGCGGTGGTGCTGACCGGTGATGAGCACCCGCATCTGTTCCTGCCCTTCCGTGAGGGTTCCGCGAGTGAAACCGGACTGCCCGACGACCACCTCAACGGGCCGGTCTACCTCGAATTCGACGAGGGCGTCGCGGAATTCGCGAGGATTCTGGCCGGTCTGCTGCCGGCGGCCGCAACCATCGGCGTCGACGAACTGACCGGCTCGATGCGCCGCGCCGGTGGCGCTTTGTTTCCCAGCGAACCGGTGGATGCCGCCCCGGTGATCGGCGCGGCGAAATTGGTCAAGACCATCGATCAGATCTCCTGTATCCGGCGGGCCTGTCAGATCACCGAACAGGCGGTGGGCGAGATCCAGAAATCCCTGGCGCCCGGGGTGCGTCAGATCGATCTGTCCGCCGAATTCGTGCGCCGCACCTTCGAACTCGGCGCCACCACCAACATGTTCGACTCCATCTGGCAGGTCATGCCGGCCTCCAAGGCCGAGGGCACCTGGACCACCACCGGTGACCTGGCGCTGCCGCTGCTGACGACCGAGCGTGAGGTCGCGCAGGGGGATGTGTTGTGGACCGACGTGTCGATCGCCTATCGCGGATACTGTTCCGATCACGGACGCACCTGGATCGTCGGTCAGGACCCGACCGCGGCACAGCAGGCGCAGTTCGACAAATGGCGGACGATCGTCGATGCCGTGCTGTCGGTGACCAAGGCCGGCGCCAGCTGCGGTGATCTCGGACGGGCGGCAACCGCCGCCGCCGGCGGTGAGAAACCCTGGCTTCCGCACTTCTACCTGGGCCACGGCATCGGCACCAGCGCCGCCGAGATGCCGATGATCGGCACCGATCTCGGCCAGGATTGGGATGACAACTTCGTCTTCCCGGCCGGGATGTTGCTGGTGTTCGAGCCGGTGGTCTGGCAGGACGGCACCGGCGGCTACCGCGGTGAGGAGATCGTGGTGGTCACCGAGGACGGTTGGATGCCGCTGACCGAATACCCCTATGACCCTTATGAGGTGTCCGATGGGAACTGAGATCGAGGCCGACGGCCGGGCGCTGCGGATCAGCCGACGGGAACGCGCCATCGCCCAGATGCAGGCCCATGACCTGGACATCCTGGTGCTGGGGCGGCAGGCCAACGTGCGCTACATCTCGGGTGCGCCACAGCTGTGGGTGGTGGGGACGCGGCCGTTCGGGCCGATCTGCTCCTACGTCCGGGCCACCGGTGAGATCCATCTGAACAGCACCTGGGATGAGGGCATCCCCGAGGAGATCCCGCACGAGAATCTCTACGGGTTCGCCTGGAATCCGATGACCCTGGTCGGCATCATGCAGAAGATGAAGGGCGCCGAGGCCGCGCGGCGGGTCGGAACCGATGCGCTGACACCGATGTTCGCCAAGCTGTTGCCGATGGTGTTTCCCAATGCCGAGCTCGTCGACGCCGAGCCGGCGATGCGCGCCGCGCGGCGGGTCAAGACCGGCGAGGAGATCACGGCCCTGCGCCGGGCGTTGAGCGTCGCCGAGAAGGGTTTGGCCAAGGGTACTGCCGAGCTGAGCCCGGGTACGACGGAGCAGCATCTCGCCGGGGTGATCCTGGAAGCCGAGGCCGCCGGCGGGGTGAGCACCCCGGCCACGCAGGACGCGGCCTGGGTGACCGCGAAGGATCATCCGTGGCGCCGCGTTAACGGTGACGGCCGGGTCCGCGAGGGTGATCTGGTGGCCCTGTCGGCCGGGGTGCTAGCCGACGGCTATGTCGGTGAGGTCGCGCGCACCTTCCACGTCGGCGAACCGACCAATGCTGCTCGAGCCCTGTTCCGGCGCCGGGATGAGCTGTGGGACAGGTTGATCGACGCCTGCCGCCCGGGGAATCCGGCCAGCGCGTTGCTCGACGCCTACGACCGGGCGGGGGAGCCGCTGCCTGCGATGCCGGTGGCGCACGGCCTCGGGCTGGGCTTCGACCCGCCCGTGGTGACCCCCAGCCTGCGCGCCACCGCCGAGGACGAGGTGCTCGAGGAGGGCGTCGTGCTCGCCGTGACCAGCTACGTCTGGGAGTCCGGGGTGGGTGCCGTCTTCACCCGCGACGCCGTCGTGATCGGCGCCGACGGACCGCAGATTCTGACCACGGCCCATTCGGCCAGTGTCGCCACTGCCTGATGCTCTACCCACGACTTCGTCACTGCTGCAAAGGAGCCCGTTGATGGCGGACCGTCCGACCCCGGAAGAGATCATCCTCTACGAAAAGGACCGCAAGACCAAGATCGCGACCGTCACCTTCAACCGGCCGGAGTTCCTCAACGCGCCGACGTCGATGGCCCGGCTGCGTTACGCGGACATCCTGCGGGCGGCCAATGCGGACAACGACGTCAAGGTGGTCGTGATCCGCGGTGTGGGGGACAACCTCGGTAGTGGTGCGGATCTGCCGGAGTTCATGGAGGGCAACGACAATCCGGCGGCCCGGCTGGCCGAGCTGCGATTGGAGGATGACGGGGTCGGCGAGGTCACCTACCCGCCGAAGGGAACCTTCCGCAACGGTGCCACCATCAGCTCGTGGTATGCCAACTCGCAGGCCGGTAACCGCGCCCTGCAGGACTTCAAGAAGATCAGCATCGTCGAGGCCAAGGGTTACTGCTACGGCTGGCACTTCTATCAGTGTGCCGACGCCGATCTGGTGATCTCCAGCGATGACGCGTTGTTCGGGCACCCGTCCTTCCGCTACCACGGCTGGGGGCCGCGGATGTGGACGTGGGTTCAGATGATGGGGCTGCGAAAGTTTCAGGAGATGGTCTTCACCGGGCGGCCGTTCACCGCTGCGGAGATGTACGACTGCAACTTCCTCAACAAGGTCGTCGCGCGGGATCAACTCGAGGCCGAGACGCAGAGGTACGCGCTGGCATGCGCGCGCAACCGGCCGGTGGACACCGTCTTTCAGCAGAAGATGTTCTTCGAGATCTTCAAGCAGCAGCAGGGTGAGTACATGGGCAGCCTGCTGAGCGCCTTCTTCGAATCGATGGGCAACGGGGTGGCCAACGACAGCGATGACGACCTCGACATGTTCGAGTCGATCGACTCCGGGCTGTCGGCCGCCGTCAACGACAATGACAGCAAGTTCCCACCAGACTTCAGGTTGTCGAAGAAGAACCGGGCGAAGCCCGAGTAGGTCATGACCGCACCGCTCACCGGATACCTCGTCCTCGACCTGTCCAGCGGCGTCGCCGGCGCTTACTGCACCAAGCTGCTGGCCGACGGCGGCGCCGACGTCATCAAGATCGAATCACCCGAGGGCGACCCGCTGCGCCGGTGGTCGGCCTCGGGTGCCGAGATCGCGCCGGGGCAGGACGGCGCGCTGTTCCAGTTTCTGGCCGGCGGCAAACGCAGCGCGGTGATCGACCCGGCCGGTGACACCTTGCTGCTGGATCGGCTGCTGGCCGCCGCCGACGCCGTCATCTGGTCACCGGAATCGCAGGTGGCCGCGACCATCGCACCGGCGCTGCTGCGTCGAGCTCATCCGCACCTGATCATCACGGCGATCACCCCATTCGGGTTGGACGGCCCGTGGCACGACCGCGCCGCCACCGAGTTCACCCTGCAGGCGTGGTCCGGTGGTGCGATCGGTATCGGCCGCGGATGCCAGGACCGGGCACCGGTGCATGTCGGCGGCCGGATCGGTGACTGGGTGACCGGCGCCTATGCGGCGGCGATGACGCAGGCGTTCCGGGTGCGCGCGCTGCGGGACGGGCACGGCGAGCTGATCGACCTGTCCGCGCTGGAGGCCCAGATCCTCTGTCTCACCTACTATCCGGTGACGTATTTCGAGATGCTCGACCGTCCATGGCGGACCGAACGGCGGCCCACCGTTCCCGGTGTCGCCGAAGCGGCCGATGGCTTGGTGGCATTGGGCTGCGGCACCGCCCAGCAGTGGCACGACCTGTGCGCGATGTCCGGTCACGACGAATGGATCGACGAGGACACCGAACTGACCATCACCGAACAGGCGAACCTGCATGCCGAGGAGCTCTATGCCTGGCTGCGGGACCAGAACGTGGACGACATCCGGGATTTGGCGTCGGCATTCCGGATTCCGAACTCGCCCGTCGGCAACGGTGCGAATGTCACCGAGATGGACCATTTCGTGCATCGCGGCGTCTTCGTCGAGAACCCCGCCGGACATTTCCTGCAACCGGCGCATCCGTATCGCATCAGCGGCGTGCGGTTGCGGCCGCCGAGCGCCGCCCCCGGGTTGGGGGCACACACTGCCGAGATCGCCGCGCAGGTGTTGGCACCGCGCGCGGCGCCGGAGGCCGCCGACCGGGACCGGTTGCCGTTCAGCGGACTTCGGGTCCTGGACATGACGACCTTCTGGGCCGGCCCCTCCTGCACGCACCTGCTGGGAATGCTCGGCGCCGAGGTGATCCATCTGGAGTCCACCGCCCGCCCCGACGGAACCCGCCTCATCGCCGGTATCCCGGCGACCGAGGAACTGTGGTGGGAGCGTTCACCGATCTTCTCGGCGCTCAACACCAACAAGAAGGGCCTGACGCTCGACTTCCAGACCGAGCAGGGCCGGGATCTGCTGCGCCGCCTGATCGCCACCTGCGATGTGGTGGTGGAGAACTTCACTCCGCGTGTCATCGACCAGATCGGACTGGACTTCGAGACCGTGCGGTCGCTGCGCGAGGGTGTGATCATGCTGCGGATGCCCGGGTTCGGCCTGGACGGGCCGTGGCGGGACAACCCTGCCTTCGCCTACATCATCGAGGACGCCACCGGGCTGAGCTGGCTCACCGGGTTTCCGGATCGGACACCTTTCGAGCCGTACTCGGTGGGGGATCCGAACGCCGGCATCCACGCGGTGAACGCGCTGCTGCTGGCGCTCGAACATCGCCGCCTGACCGGCGAGGCGGTACTCGTCGAGTCCGCGATGGCCGATGCCGCGCTCAACGTCGCCGCCGAGCAGGTGATCGAGCATTCGGCCTATGGCGCGCTGCTGCAGCGCGCGGGCAATCGTGGACCGGGCGCCGCGCCGCAGAACATCTATCGCTGCGCCGATATCGACGAGTTCGATCGCCCCGACAGCTGGGTCGCCATCGCGGTGGCCACCGATGAACAGTGGGCGGCGTTGCGCGCTGCGCTGGGTGATCCCGACTGGGCAGCGAGCGCGGTGCTGGACGGCCATGCGGGCCGGGTGGCGCAGCACGACGTCATCGACGAACACCTCGCTGCCTGGTGTGCTACCCGCAGCGGCGGCGAGATCGTCGACACCTTATGGCCGGTTGGGGTTCCGGTGGCCAAGGTGATGCAGCCGCACCGGCAGACCGAGCTGAGCCAGCTCCGACACCGCCGGTTCTTCGAATTCGTCGGTCATCCGGTGAATCCGGCCGCGCCGCACAGCACCCTGCCGGTCGTGTTGTCCGACGGTCCTTCGGAGCTGCATCGGTCGGCGGCGCCGATGCTGGGGGAGCACAACCACGAGCTGCTCACCCAGCTGGGACTGTCACCTGACGAGATCGCCACGCTGGAAGAGGTCGGCGTGATCGGCACCGAGCCCGGTGTGGGCGGACGGAAAAAAGCCGTCCGCTAGTGTCCTGAATCGTCGAGTGCCGACGCTTGTCGGTTAGTCGACGCAGGCCCGTCCCGAACGGCGATTCAGGACACCAGCGGATCCGCGGTTCACTGTGTAGTTGTCAAGGTACGTAACAGAATTGGTGGTTATGCGGCGGTCGGTAGGTCGGTCATGGTGCGTCGGGCGTGCGAGCGCAGGTGCGCTGGTTCGGGTCCGGTCGGGTCGTGTGGTGGGATGAACCAGGGGTGCCGATCGGGGCCGAGGTAGACCTGCCAGCCACCGTGGTGGATCTGGGTGTGGTGGTAGCGGCACAGCAGAGGGTGTCGCATGAATCCGTGCATGAGGTGGCCGTCGTAGTGTCGTATCGCATGAAAGATGCTGTTGGATGCGATGATTGGAGGTGTCGGTGAATCTGCGTGTCGGCGATGTTGA
>NZ_JBSFSB010000018.1:0-94101 GCF_053589535.1 Mycobacterium sp. NPDC003323 | reverse complement strand
GGCAACGGACAACCACGCGGCCCACGCCCCAAACCCCGATAACCGTCACCGATGTCCTGATACATCAACTGTCACCGATGTCCTGATACATCACAGATCGAATTGTCACAGCCGGCTGGCATAATCGCACGTATGTTCGATGGTCGGGATGTGGGGTCGCATCTCGATGCTGCGCGGGATCTGTTGGCTGCCGAGCGTCGGGCGGTGGCGGGCAAGATCATCGAGGCCGGGCGGTTCGCCCTGGCGCGGATGGCCGAGTTGGGTCATGCCTATGAGGACATGATCGTCGATGATTGGGAGCTGGCTGCCGCGGAACTGGGTGCCGAGCTGGGGATCAGCCGGGGCCGGGCGTGCACCCTGATCACGCAGGGCCGTGACCTGATCACCCGATTGCCGGAGTTTCGTGAGGTCTTCGCCCAGGGCCTGGTGGATCTGCGGGTGCTGCGGGTCATTTTGCACCGGACGGCGCTGATCACCGATCCGGACATCATGGCCGTCCTGGACGCCCAACTGGCTTCGGCCGCGCCGAGCTGGAACTCGCTGTCGGATGAGCGCATCGCCGAACGCATCGACTGGATGATCCTCGATGTTGATCCCGAAGCGGTGCGCCGGGCGCGCGAAGCCCGCCGCCGTCGTGGGATCACCGTCGAGCCGGTCGGGGACGGCCTGGTCGAGATCCACGGTCACGTGGATGCCGCCAAGGGCGCGATCTTCGATCAGCGGTTGGACGCACTGGCGCGCACCACCTGCCCCGATGATCCGCGCACCCATGCCGAGCGGCGCGCCGACGCCGTCGACGCCCTGGACGCCGCGAGTATCGCGTGCCTGTGCGGGCGGGCGGACTGCCCGGCCGCCGGCAACGAGGTGCCCACCGGCCAGTTCGTGATCCATGTGATCGCCGAGCAGGAGACCGTCGAGGGCGCAACCACCCAGACCGACGAACCAGCTGCGCCGGCCCCGAAGCCACCGCGGCCGGCACTCATTCCCGGCTACGGCCCGATCACCGCCGAACAGCTGCGCGACCTACTCCCGTATGCGGTCATCCGGCCCGTCGCCGACCCGGCCGATCTGAGCGCCGAGTGCGGCTATCAGCCCTCGCGCACGCTGACCGATTTCGTCGGGTGCCGCGATCTGACGTGCCGCTGGACCGGCTGCGACATCCCGGTGGGGCGTTGCGATATCGACCACACGGACCCGTGGCCCTACGGGCCCACCCATCCGTCGAACACCAAGTTGTACTGCCGAATTCACCATCTGCTAAAGACGTTTCACGATTGGCGCGATCAGCAGCATCCCGACGGCACCATCACCCTCACCGCCCCCAACGGGCGGGTGTACACCACCAAACCCGAAGGCACGCTGTTCTTCCCCCAATTCGTGGTTCCCACGGCCCAACTGGGCCCGGTCACCCTTCCGCCACCGAGTCCGCACCGCGACCTGGCCGCCCCCAAACGCATCCGCACCCGCGCGCAGAACCGCGCCTACCGCATCGCCCACGAACGCGCCCGCAACCGCGCCCACTACGAAGCCAACCCCCCGCCCTTTTAGGTGGACGGGGGATCAGCGGCGACGATTCAGCGCCGCGGCGCCGGCATCCGCGTCGCGACGTTGAACCGGTTCCATGCATTGATGGTGACGGCCATCGCGATCACCTGCGCCAGTTCCTTCTCGCTGAACACCTCGGCGGCCTTGGCGTAAACCGCATCCGGCACATGTCCGTCGTGCAGTGAGGTGATCGCCTCGGTCAGCTCCAGCGCCGCGCGTTCCTGCTCGGTGAACAGATCACCGGCCTCCTCCCAGGCGGCGATGAGTGCGAGCCGCTGCTCGGTCTCACCCTGTTCCCGAGCATCCGCGACGTGCATGTCCAGGCAGAACGCGCAGTGGTTGATCTGGCTGGCGCGAATCTTGATGAGCTCGCCGATGGTCGGGTCGATGTCCTTGGCCGCGGCATTGGACAGCTTCATCATCCCGTCGTAGATCTCGGGTGACACCTTGTAGATGTTCATGCGGTCGATGGCGGTGGGGTTCTGCAATGTCTGTGTCATACCGAGAACGCTAGCCCGCAAAAGCCCGCGTACATGGTTCAATCCGTAGGTGACTTCATGGGCCAATTCGGGCTCGCGGGATCTGCACCTGGACCTGCGGGATGCCATCACGCCCGGCTCCCGCGGTGCCCGCGACGCCCTGCTCGAAGCCCTGCGGGACACCATCCGGTCCGGACGCCTGGCACCCGGTTCCATGCTGCCGCCATCGCGCACGCTGGCCGCCGACCTCGGATTGGCCCGCAACACCGTGGCCGAGGCCTACGCCGATCTGGTGGCCGAGGGCTGGCTGGCCTCGCGCCAGGGGGCGGGCACCTGGGTGCTCAACTCCCCCACCAAAGCCCCACCCGCACGACCCCGCGGCGTGGCGGGCACCCCGACGCACAACCTGATGCCCGGCTCCGGGGACGTCTCCCAGTTCCCGCGCGGCGCCTGGCTCACCTCGACCCGCCGCGCCCTGACCGCGGCCCCCACCGAAGCACTGCGCACGGGCGATCCGGCGGGCCGCATCGAACTGCGCGAAGCGCTCACCGAGTACCTCGGCCGGGTCCGCGGGGTACGCACCACGCCCGACGAGATCGTGATCTGCGCCGGCACCCGGCACGGCGTCGAGATCCTGGCCCGGGTGCTCGGCGGCCCGATCGCCGTCGAGGCCTACGGGCTCTTCCTCTTCCGCGAGGCCATCATCGCCCAGGGCGCGGCCACCGTGCCGATCAACGTCGACGACGACGGCGCGGTGATCGACGAACTCGACCGCACCGACGCGACGTCGGTGCTGCTGACCCCGGCACACCATTTCCCGCACGGGGTACCGCTGCATCCGACCCGGCGCACCGCGGTGCTCGACTGGGCGCACCGCACCGGCGGCTATCTGCTGGAGGACGACTACGACGGCGAGTTCCGATACGACCGCCAGCCGATCGGTTCGGTACAGGGCCTCGACCCGGACCGCGTGGTCTACCTCGGTTCGGCCAGCAAGAGCCTGTCGCCGGTGTTGCGGCTGGGCTGGATGGTGCTGCCCGCGCATCTGGTCGACCGGGTGCACGAGGCCCTCGGCGGGGCGCAGTTCTACGTCAACGCGCTGCTGCAGCTCACCATGGCGGATTTCATCACCTCCGGCGCCTACGACAAACACATCCGGAAGATGCGGATGGCCTACCGCCGGCGGCGCGATCTGCTGGTCGAGGCGCTCGCGCCGTTCGACGTCGGCATCCGTGGGCTGTCGGCGGGCCTGCACCTGCAGCTGAGCCTGCCCGCCGGCACCGAGGCCGAGGTGATGCGCCGGGCCGCCGAGGCCGGTATCGGGTTGTCCGGTCTGCGGATTCTGCGTCATCCGGATGCGGGACCCGAACTCGACGAGGCCGACGGCATCGTCATCAGCTTCGGGACCCCGGCCGACCACGCCTTCCCCGCCGCGGTCGACGCGCTGTGCCGGGTGCTGGCCGGCCTCAGGCGTTGAGGGTGCCCAACTCCGATTCGAGGTTGCGTCGCGCCGCCACCTCCCACAGCCGACGACCGTCCGGGGTGCGGTAGAGCGAGGGCGCCGACAACAGCGCGGCGATGATGCGGGCCCGGCCGGCCCGGAAGTCGGCTTCGGAGACGTGGCCGTACTCGGCGCGCACCTTCGCGGTATTGCTGCGGTAGTCATCGGGCGCCAGGGCCAACACCGCCAGGTCGGCATCCGAGAGCACCTGCCCGTTGCGATCGTCCGGTGCCGGGTCGTGCTCGACGGTCATCCGCACCAGCCGCGCCACCTCCCCCACCAGTCCCGCGTCCACCCCCAACGCCGCCAACTCGGACTCGGCCAGCAGCGCGCTGTTCTCCTCGTCATCGGCCGCGCCCGCGTACACCGCATCGTGGTACCAGGCCGCCAGGCGCACCGCGTCCGGATCCTCGGCGTATCCCGCCAGTTCATCGGCGGCATCGAGGACGCCCCGCAGGTGCGCCTGATCGTGATAGCGGCGATGCGGCTCCGACCACCGGCGCAGCAGCGCGGCGCCCACCGCACCCGTATCCGGCGATGTGGTGTGGCGCCCGAGCAGCGCGAGCCACTCCTGGAGCAGATCGGTCACGCCCCCATTGTTGCCCGTAAGCTGCCCGCGTGGCCGAGACCCCGGACAACGCACCCCTGAGCCTGCGGACGCAGGCGACGCGGTTCATCATCACCGGTGGCCTGTCGGCGGTCGTCGACTTCGGCCTCTATGTGCTGCTGCTCGAGGTCGGCCTGCACGTCAACGTGGCCAAGACGCTGAGCTTCATCGCCGGGACCACCACCGCCTACCTGATCAACCGGCGCTGGACCTTCAAGGCCGAACCCAGCAAGGCGCGTTTCATCGCGGTGATGGCGCTCTACGCCCTGACCTACGCCGTTCAGGTCGGCATCAACTACCTGTTCTACCTGCAGTTCGCCGGCGAATCCTGGCAGGTGCCGGTGGCCTTCGTCATCGCCCAGGGCACCGCGACGGTGATCAATTTCGTGGTGCAGCGCACCGTGATATTCCGGCTGCGCTGACCCCGAGCGGTACCCTTTGGCACTGACATGACTACCGAACTCCCCCTCGTTCCGCGCGCCCTGACCGGCTTCGGCCGCACCGCGCCGAGCGTGGCCCACGTGCTGTCGACCCCCGATGTCGACGTCATCGCCGACGCCGTGAAACGCGTCGCCGACGCCGCAGAAAATCCAGGGACCGATTCGTCCCCGTACCGACGCGGCATCGTCGCCCGCGGCCTCGGCCGCTCCTACGGCGACCACGCCTGCAACGGCGGCGGCATCGTCGTCGACATGACGCCGCTGAACCGCATCCACTCCATCTCGGCGGAGACCGCGATCGCCGACGTGGATGGCGGCGTCAGCCTGGACCAGCTGATGAAGGCAGCGCTGCCGTTCGGGCTGTGGGTCCCGGTGCTGCCGGGCACCCGCCAGGTCACCGTCGGCGGGGCCATCGGCTCGGACATCCACGGCAAGAACCACCACAGCGCCGGCAGCTTCGGCAATCACGTGCGCTCCCTGGACCTGCTGATGGCCGACGGTGAGGTGCGCACGCTGAACCCGGATGGTGAGACCGGCGAGCTGTTCTGGGCCACCATCGGCGGAAACGGTCTGACCGGCATCGTGATCCGCGCCCGGATCGCCATGACGCGCACCGAGACCGCCTACTTCATCGCCGACGGGGTGGCCACCGCCGATCTGGACGAGACCATCGCGGTGCACACCGACGGCAGCGAGGACAACTACACCTACTCCAGCGCCTGGTTCGACCTGATCAGCCCGCCGCCGAAACTGGGTCGCGCCGCGGTCAGCCGTGGCAGCCTGGCCAAGCTGGACCAGTTGCCGCCCAAGCTGGCAAAGAACCCGCTGAAATTCGATGCGCCGCAACTGCTGAAGGTGCCCGACATCTTCCCGGTCAGCGCGATGAACAAGCTGTCGTTCACCGCGATAGGCGAGGTGTACTACCGCCTGGGCGGCACCTACAGCGGCAAGATCATGAACCTGTCGCAGTTCTACCACATGCTGGACCTGGTCAGCGGGTGGAACAATGCCTATGGGCCAAAGGGTTTCGCGCAGCATCAGTTCCTGGTGCCACCGGACGCGCTCGACGAGTTCAAGGCCATCATCCGCTGGATCCAGACCAGCGGCCAGTACTCGGCGCTGAACGTGTTCAAGCTGTTCGGACCGGGCAACCGGGCGCCGCTGAGCTTCCCGATGGCCGGCTGGAACGTCGCGATGGACTTCCCCATCAAGGCCGGCGTCAACGAGTTCCTCAACGAACTCGACGACCGCGCAATGGAATTCGGCGGCCGGGTGTACACCGCCAAGGACTCCCGGGTCAGCGCCGAGAAGTTCCACAGGATGTATCCGCGCATCGACGAATGGATCGCCACCCGCCGCAAGGCGGATCCGCACGGCGTGTTCGCCTCCGATATGGCCCGCCGGCTCGAGCTGCTCTAGAAAGGCACTACCCCTACATGATTGACGCGACCGGTAACCCCCAGACGATCCTGCTGCTGGGCGGCACCTCCGAGATCGGCCTGGCGATCGTCGAGCGCTACCTGCGCGACGCGAAGGCCCGGGTGATCCTGGCCGACCTGCCCGATTCGCCGCGCAAGGCGGCCGCCATCGCGCAACTGGAGGCCGCCGGCGCCAAGTCGGTGCAGTACCTGGACTTCGACGCACTCGACACCGCCGGCCACCCCGCGGTGATCGACGCCGCCTGGGCCGACGGCGATGTCGACGTCGCGATCGTCGCGTTCGGCATCCTCGGCGACGCCGAAGAGCTGTGGCAGAACCAGGCCAAGGCCGTGCTGAGCGCCCAGATCAACTACACCGCAGCGGTGTCGGTCGGGGTGCTGATCGGCGAGAAGATGCGCGCCCAGGGCTTCGGTCAGATCATCGCGATGTCCTCGGTGGCCGGTGAGCGGGTGCGCCGCTCGAACTTCGTCTACGGCTCCACCAAGGCCGGTCTGGACGGCTTCTACCTCGGACTGGGCGAGGCGCTGCGCGAGTTCGGCGTTCACGTCCTGGTCATCCGCCCCGGGCAGGTCCGCACCACCACCACGCTGGAGCACTGGAAGGCCACCGGCGCCAAGGAAGCCCCCTTCACCGTCGACAAGGAGGACGTCGCCGAACTGGCGGTCGCCTCGGCGGCCAAGGGTAAGGAGCTGATCTGGGCGCCGGGCCCGGTGAAGTATCTGATGGCCGTCATGCGCCACATCCCGCGGCCGATCTTCCGCAAGCTTCCGCTCTGAATACGGTGGGCAGGAGCGAAGCGACCCGGGCGATGAACAAGACCGCTCTGGCCGTATCCGGCCAGATGCTGGCCGCAGCCGTCACGGCCGCGGCGATCGCCGTCGTCGCACTGCTGGCGATCGCCCGCGTCGAATGGCCGGCGTACAACTCCTCCAACCAGCTGCATGCGCTGACCACCGTCGGCCAATTCGGCTGCCTGGCTGGAGTTTTCGCCTCCGGCATGCTGTGGCGTCGCGGTCGCCGGCTGCTGGCGCGGGCGATGTCGGTGGTGTTTCTGTCCGCGTTCGCGGTGGCGACCCTGGCCATGCCGCTGGGCGCCACCCGGCTGTACCTGTTCGGGATCTCGGTGGACCAGCAGTTCCGCACCGAGTACCTGACCCGGCTGGCCGACACCCCGGCGCTGCACGATATGACCTATATCGGTCTGCCACCGTTCTATCCGGCGGGCTGGTTCTGGATCGGCGGCCGACTGGCCGACCTGACCGGCATGCCGGCCTGGGAGATGTTCAAGCCGTGGGCCATCATCTCCATCACCGCGGCGGTCGCCGTGGCGCTGGTGCTGTGGACGGCCATGGTGCGCTTCGAGATCGCGCTGGCGGTCACCACGGCCACCGCCGCGGTCACCCTGGCCTACACGTCGGCCGAACCGTACGCCGCCGTCATCACCGTGCTGCTGCCGCCGGTCTTCGTACTGGCCTGGTCGGGACTCAGGCGCCAAGCCTGGGGCGCCATCGTCGGCGTCGGGCTGTTCCTCGGGTTGGCCGCGCTGTTCTACACCCTGCTGTTGGGCTACGCCGCCTTCACCATCACCATCATGGCGCTGCTGCTCGCGCTCACGAGGCGCAGCATCGCGCCGCTGATCGGGTTGGCCGTCATCGCCGTCATCTCCGGGGCGCTGGCGTTGCTGACCTGGGCGCCATATCTGCTGGCCGCCGCCACCGGCACACCGGCGGATACCGGCACCGCGCAGCACTACCTGCCCATCGACGGTGCGGAACTGACGTTCCCGATGCTGGACTTCACCCTGCTGGGCTCGCTCTGCATGCTGGGCACCATCTGGCTGGTCGTGCACGCGCGCAGCTCCACCCGCGCCGGGGCTTTGGCCGTCGGCGTGCTGGCCGTCTACGCCTGGTCGCTGCTGTCGATGCTGACCACGCTGGTCGGCACCACACTGCTGTCCTTCCGGCTGCAGCCCACGCTGTCGGTGCTGCTCGCCGCGGCGGGCACCTTCGGTTTCGTCTGGCTGACCCAGGTGGCCGTCGCCCGCTGGCAACACCCGGGCCGGCACGTCGTCGCCGTCGCCGCCACCATCGGCCTGATCGGCGGCCTGACGTTCAGCCAGGACATCCCCGATGTGCTGCGCACCGATATCAACGTCGCCTACACCGACACCGACGGTTACGGCGAGCGCGCCGACCGTCGACCGCCCGGTGCCGAGCAGTACTACCGCGCCCTGGACCAGCGCATCCTGGAGGTCACCGGCCGCCCGCGCCACGAGACCGTGGTGCTGACCGCCGACTACAGCTTCCTGTCGTTCTATCCCTACTACGGATTTCAGGGGCTCACCTCGCACTATGCCAACCCGTTGGCGCAGTTCGAGGCGCGCTCGGCGGCCATCGAGAGCTGGGCGTTGCTGACCACGCCCGATCAGTTCGCCACCGCCCTGGACCAGCTGCCCTGGCCGGCGCCGACGGTCTTCGTGATGCGCCGCGGCGGGCCGGACAGCTACACCTTGCGGTTGGCCGCCGACGTCTACCCCAACCAGCCCAACGTGCGCCGCTACCAGGTGTCACTGGACCCGGCGATCTTCGATGACGAGCGCTGGGACGTGACCACCGAGGGGCCGTTCGTGCTGGCCATCCGGAAACCGCAAGCGGGTGGTTGATGCCCGGACAACTAGCATCTAGCTCCGTGAACGACACGGCGACCAATCACCGCACCGCCAGACTGGTCGCCATCGTCGCCGGACTGCTCGGCACCCTGCTCGCGATCGCCACCCCGATCCTGCCGGTCAACCAGACCACCGCGACCCTGAACTGGCCGCAGAACGGCACGCTGGACAGCGTCGACGCGCCCCTGATCGGCTACGTCGCCACCGACCTGAAAATCACCATCCCGTGCAGCGCGGCGGCCGATCTCACCGGCGGCCGTACCGTCCTGCTGTCCACGGTGCCCAAGCAGGCCCCCAAGGCCGTCGACCGCGGCCTGCTGATCGAGCGGGTGAACAACGAGCTACTGGTCATCGTGCGCAACACCCCGGTGGTCAGCGCACCGCTGGATGAGGTGCTCAGCCCTGCCTGCCAGGAGCTGACCTCCACCGCACATGCCGACAAGGTGACCGGTGAATTCGTCGGCCTGCAGCAGGGCACCGATGATGCGGATCCGGGCGAACCGCTGCGCGGTGAGCGCGGTGGCTACGACTTCCGGCCGCAGATCGTCGGCGTGTTCACCGACCTCGCCGGTCCCGCCCCGCCGGGGCTCGAGTTCTCGGCCACCATCGACACCCGGTACAGCAGCTCCCCGACGCTGCTCAAGACCCTGGTGATGGCCCTCGGCGTACTGATGACGATCGCCTCGCTGGTCGCGCTGCACCGCCTCGACGTGGCCGACGGCATGCGGCACCGCCGCTTCCTGCCGCAGCGCTGGTGGTCGATCACCAAACTCGACGTGCTGGTCTCGGCCCTGCTGGTGTGGTGGCATCTGGTCGGCGCCAACACCGCCGACGACGGTTACATCCTGACCATGGCCCGGGTGTCCGAGCACGCCGGCTACATGGCCAACTACTACCGCTGGTTCGGCACCCCGGAAGCGCCGTTCGGCTGGTACTACGACCTGCTGGCGCTGTGGACGCACGTGTCGACCGCCAGCGTGTGGGTCCGCCTGCCCACCCTGCTGATGGGCCTGGCCTGTTGGTGGATCATCAGCCGCGAGGTCATCCCCCGCCTCGGCGCCGCGGTCAAGAACAGCAGGCCCGCGGCCTGGACCGCGGCCGCGATGTTCCTGGCGTTCTGGCTGCCGCTGAACAACGGTCTGCGCCCGGAACCGATCATCGCCGTGGGCATCCTGCTGACCTGGTGCTCGGTGGAGCGCGGAGTGGCCACCAGCCGCCTGCTGCCGGTCGCCGTCGCCATCATCATCGGTGCGCTGACGCTGTTCTCCGGGCCCACCGGTATCGCCGCCGTCGGCGCCCTACTGGTGGCCATCGGCCCGCTGAAAACCATCGTGGCCGCACATGTCTCCCGGTTTGGCTATCTCGCGCTGCTGGCGCCCATCGCGGCGGCCGGCACCGTGACGATCTTCCTGATCTTCCGCGACCAGACGCTGGTCAGTGAACTGCAGGCCAGCTCGTTCAAGTCCACGGTCGGTCCCAGCCTGGCCTGGTTCGACGAGCACATCCGGTACTCGCGGCTGTTCACCACCAGCCCGGACGGTTCGGTGGCGCGCCGGTTCGCGGTGCTGACACTGCTGCTCGCCCTTGCCGTTTCGATCGCCATGACGTTGCGCAAGGGACGCATCCCGGGGACGGCCATCGGCCCCGCGCAGCGGATGATCGGCATCACCGTCATCTCGTTCCTGTCGCTGATGTTCACCCCCACCAAGTGGACGCACCACTTCGGGGTCTTCGCGGGCCTGGCCGGCTCCATCGGCGCGCTGGCCGCCGTGGCCATCGCCGCCGCGGCCATGCGGTCGAAACGCAACCGCACCATCGTCACCGCGGTGATCCTGTTCATGACGGCGCTGTCGTTCGCCACCGTCAACGGCTGGTGGTACGTCTCGAATTTCGCTGTGCCGTGGTCGAACGAGTTCCCGGAGTTCAGTTTCGGGTTCACCACCATCCTGCTCGGACTCGCGGCCGTCGCCCTGCTGGTCGCCGCCTGGTTGCACTTCTCCGGTCGCCCCGCCCCGGACCGGCCGTGGACGAGGTTCACCGCGGCACCGCTGGCCGTCGTCTCCTGGGCGGTGGTGCTGTTCCAGGTGGTATCGCTGACCATCGCCGTGGTGATCCAGTACCCGGCCTGGACGGTCGGCCGCTCGAACCTGGAAGCGTTGACGGGCAAGGGCTGTGGGCTGGCCACCGATGTGCTGGTCGAACAGGATCCCAACGTCGGCATGCTCACCCCGATCGGCGCGCCGATCGGACAGGCACTGGGCGCGGTGACCGCGGACAACTTCCGCCCCAACGGCATCCCGGCCGATATCGAGGCCGATCCGGTGATGGAGCAGCCCGGCGACAGCAATTTCGCCGACTCCGAGGGCAGCGACGAGACCGGCAGCGAACCGGGCACCGAGGGCGGCACCACCGCCGCGGCCGGGGTGAACGGCTCCCAGGCGCGACTGCCCTACAACCTGGATCCGCGCCGCACACCGGTGCTCGGTAGCTGGCGCTCCGGCGCGCAACAACCGGCCAAGCTGCGCTCGGCGTGGTATGCCCTGCCGCCGCGCGATGAGCGTGGACCGCTGCTGGTGGTGTCCGCCGCAGGCCGCTTCGACGGGGGCGAGGTGGTGGTGCAGTGGGCCACCGACGAGCAGGCCGCGAGCGCAGAGCCCGGCGGCACAGTCGGTTTCGCCGATGTGGGCGCGGTCCCGGCCTGGCGCAATCTGCGGGTCCCGATGTCGTCGATCCCCGACGAGGCGACCCAGGTGCGCCTGGTGGCCACCGATGACGATCTGTCGCCGCAACACTGGATCGCCGTCACCCCGCCCCGTATCCCGGAGCTGAGCACGCTGCAGGACGTCGTGGGCTCCAGCGATCCGGTGATGCTGGACTGGCTGGTGGGCCTGGCCTTCCCGTGTCAGCGCCCGTTCTTCCACAACAACGGCGTCACCGAGGTGCCCAAGTGGCGCATCCTGCCGGATCGCTTTGGCGCGGAAGCCAACTCGCCGGTGATGGACTACCTGGGTGGCGGCCCGCTGGGCATCACCGAACTGCTGCTGCGCGCCACGCCGGTGCCGACCTATCTGAAGGACGACTGGTTCCGCGACTGGGGTTCACTGCAGCAGCTGCGGCAGTTCTACCCGGACGCCAAGCCGGCCGAGCTGGAGCTGGGCACCGCGACCCGCAGCGGGTTGTGGAGCCCGGCGCCGCTGCGGCCGAGCTAGCGGGCGGCCCAGCTGATCAGAACTGACTGGCGCCGCCGTCGACGTAGACCTCCGACCCGGTCATGAACGAACTGGCGTCGGAGGCCAGGAAGGTGATCACCCGGCCGATCTCCTCCGGGCGGGCCCGGCGCTTCATCGGCACCGTGGCCGTGAGGTCGTCGAGGGCCTCGTCGGCGCCGGCGAAAAGACCGGCCAGTCCCGGTGTCTGGGTCAGTCCGGGCGCCACGACGTTGACGCGGATATCGCGCTCGACCAGTTCGGCGGCCCAACTGCGGGCCAGGGATCGAATCGCGGTCTTGGACGCGGCGTAGACGCTCATCCCCGGGGACGCCTTCACGTCACCGGCGGATCCGCACAGGATCACCGAGGCACCCGCGTCGAGCAGCGGCAGCACGGCCTGCACCGTCAAGATGATCCCGCCGACGTTGGTGTTGAACGTCTCGGCGTAGTGCTGCCAGGTGATGTCGCCGAGTCCGGCCACCTCGGCGATACCGGCGTTGGCGAACACGATGTCGAGCCGACGGCCGCTCGCCTCGACGGTCGAGACCACCCGGTCCAGATCGGGCCCCATGGTGACATCGGCGCGGATGGCGGTGGCGTGATCTGCGCCGATGCTGTCGGCGGCGGCGTCGAGTGCGTCCTGGCGCCGGCCCACCAGGAACACATAGGCACCCTCGTGGGCCAGTGCCTGCGCCGCGGCCAGACCGATTCCCGATGTCGCTCCCGTGACCAGTGCTGTTTTCCCTGCCAACGACCCCATCTGATCCTCCAGTTTTGTACCGATCGGTTGCGCGACCGAACCTACCAGTTGTGTACCGATCGGTACAGACGGCGGTGGCGGGTCTAGGATCGCGCCCATGGACGCAAGGCATCGACACCCCGGCGGCCGGCCGCGCGCGTTCGACGAGGACGGCGCCCTGGCCGCGGCCACCGACGTGTTCTGGCGCCTGGGCTACGAGGGTGCGTCGATGGCCGAGCTCACCGGATCGATGGGCATCAACAAACCGAGCCTGTACGCGACGTTCGGCAGCAAGGAGCAGCTGTTCATGCGTGCGCTGCAGCGCTACCGGCGCACCTATTTCGCCGAGTTGGCCACGATCCTGGCGCATCCCAGCGCCTACGGCGTCCTGGAGTCCTACCTGCGCACCACCGCCGCCACCGTGCGGGCCCGCGATGTTCCCGGATGCCTGTCGATCCAGGGCGGGCTGGCCTGCGGCCCGAACAACGCACGCATCCCGCAACTGCTGGCCGACTACCGTCGCGATATCGAAATTGCCGTGGCCGAAGCGCTTTCGCGCACCGAGCTCGCGCCGGGCCGCGATGCCGAGAGCCTGGCCCGCTACGCCGTGACGATCGGGCAGGGCCTTGCGGTGGATGCCGCAGCCGGGGTCGAGCAGGCCCGGCTGGACACCGTGGTCGACGTGGCGCTGGCGGGTCTGGCCAACCTGCTCGGCGAACCGGCTTAGCGCCTGCCCTGCAGGATCGCCTCGATATTGCGCTCGGCCAGTGCGGTGATCGTCATGTACGGATTACAGCCGATATAGCCCGGGATCAGCGAGGCATCGTTGACGTAGAGGTTCTCGTATCCGTTGACGCGACCGAATGCATCGGTCGCCACACCGCGGACACATCCGCCGAGCGGATGAACGGTGTTGGGCGCAAAGGCCTTTCCTTCGAACAGGTCATCGCGGTAGTCCACCCCGTTGGCACCGGTCACCCGGTCGAAGACCAGCCGGGCCCGCTCGATCAGATGGTCGGTGTGACTCTGCGGCCAGTCGATGGAGATGGCATCGGATGCGCGGTCATAGCTGATCACCGCGCGGTCACCGGTGCGCACCATGGCGTAGTAGCCCAGCGCGTTGGTCTCGATGGGCAGCGGCAGGGAGAACATACTGGCGTACACCGGATTGTCCGGATCGGCGCGGCCGTCGAGGTTGATCATGCCCAGCAGCGACTGCTGGGTGCCCACCGGATTCGCCTCGGCAGTGTTGTGCGCGACCATGATGTCACCGTTGTTGCCGTAACCGTTGCCGACCTCGTCGTGCAGATCCGCGAGGTCCCCGTTCTCGCGGGCCCGCAACAACAACTCCAGCGTGCCCAGCACACCGGCGGCCAGATACAGCTGCTCACAACCGATCTCGCCTCGCGACAACTCCTTACCCCAGCGGTCGATCTCACGGGTCGACACCACATACTCGCCGGAGGGCTCGCGCCGGATGCCGGTCACCTCGGTCAGCGACCGCAGCGTCACCTTCCCGGTGGCCAGCGCCGCGGCGATATAGGTCTCATCGACGCTGCCGAACCGGCCGTGGTTGTTGCCGTACTGGCATTCCCAGTCCAGCGCCGACAGCGGCACCTGCCCGGCCGCTTCTTGCATCATGTAGTCGAAGGAGTACGCGCTGCCGTTGTAGTCGACGCCGTAGCCGGCGGCCTCGGCATACTGCCGGCCGACCCGGGCGTACTGGAAGTACGGGGTCTGCTCGAACCAGCCCATATCGCGATAGCTGATCTTCAGCGCAGCCTTGGCGCGCTCGACGTAGGTGCCCAGGAACTCGTTCGGATCGATGTCCGGGAACGCCACCCGGACCTGATCCGGTGTCGGTATCGCGGCGATCGCCGCGTTCACCATCGACCCGCCGCCGACCGCGATACCGCGGAAGACGTCATGCGCGCCGTAGGTGACCTTGTCGCAGATGCCGGCCTGGATGGGCTGGGACCCCGGGTTCTGAGCGGCCACCGCGTTGACCGACACACCGCGGAAGGACGGCACCAGGCTCGGCGGCACATCGCGGAACCACCCCGCCCGGGTGTCGGCGGGCAACATCTTGGAGAAGCGTTTGCCGTCCTCGTCGGGGGTGTCCCACAGCCGTCCGCGCTCCAGGATCAGCGTGTCGACCCCGGCCTCGCCGAGGCGCAGCGCACTGACCCCGCCGCCGTACCCGCTGCCGACGACGATGGCCTGGTGATATGGCCGGTCGGCGGGACGATCCTGCGAACCTGTCGCCTGACAGGCCGCCGCGGCACCGGCGCCGGCCGCCAGGCCGACGGCGGCCCCCAGGAAACGTCGTCGTGTCAGTCGTGTTTGCAGCACAGTCGCGCCAACCTCACAGCAAAATCCTCATTCGTTATGGCTCCGTGTTTGCACAGCTCTGCGAACCAGGTTAAATAGGCGATTGGAACCGGTTCACCCTCCCTACTGGCAAGGATACGAAGTGGTCGACGCACAGACCGGCGGAACGCCCAGGTGGCGGGACGTGAAACGGTATCTGTGGGTGTTGGGCGCCGTCGTTCCCGCGCAGGTCGGACTGGCCTGGCTCCTGGTCCAGCTCACCGGTTGGCAGGTGTTCTGGTGGATCGGCCCGATCATGGCTTTCCTCGTCATTCCCATAGTTGACCAGCTAATTGGCACCGATGACGAATACGTCGCCGACAACGCGCTGGAACAATTGGACAACGACCCCTTCTATCGCTGGGTCAACATTCTCTACCTGCCCAACCAGTACCTGTTCCTCATCTTCGCCTGCTGGCTGTGGGCCGGCGGCGGATGGCTCACCATGTCGGTCGCCGACAAGGCCGGGTTGATGGTCACGGTCGGAATTGTGGGTGGAATCGCGATCAACGCCGCCCATGAATTGGGTCACAGGCGCGCGAAGCTCGAAAAGCGCCTCAGCAAGGTCGCGCTTGCGCAAACTGGATACGGCCATTTCTTCGTCGAGCACAATCGCGGACACCATCTACGGGTGGCCACCCCGGAAGATCCGGCAAGCGCACGATTCGGCGAGAGCGTCTACCAGTTCATCCCGCGTTCGGTCATCGGCGGTCTGCGCTCGGCATGGCAGTTGGAATCCGCGCGACTGGCCCGGGCAGGCAAGTCCCGCTGGTCGCTGTCCAACGACATCCTGAACGCCTGGCTGCTGACGCTGGGATTGTTCGCCGGCCTGATCGTGTGGTTCGGCGTGACCATCACCCCGTGGCTCATCGGCCAGGCGCTCATCGGCATCTGCCTGCTGGAAACCGTCAACTACCTGGAGCACTACGGCCTGCGCCGGCAGCGCACCGCCGACGGGCGCTACGAGCGGGTCGGGCAACGGCACAGCTGGAACAGCAACACGCTGATGGCCAACGTCTTCCTCTATCACCTGCAGCGGCACTCCGACCATCACGCCAATCCGCACAAGCGTTACCAGACCCTGCAGCCCTCGGATCAGGCCCCGCAACTGCCCACCGGCTACGGCAGCATGCTGCTGCTCGCATGGTGTCCGCCGTGGTGGCGGCGGGTGATGGACCCGCGGGTGTCGGCCCACTACGGCGGCGACATCTCGCTGGCCGCCGTGCGCCCCGATTAGCCACCCGGGCGGGTCACGGGACAGGACACCGAGCTTCGTCGCTTACTGTTGAACCTCGTGCCCGGTAGGACTATCCGCTTCGTAGCCATCATCGCGGGCCTCGTCGGCATGGTGCTCTGCGCGCTCGCACCGCTGCTCCCGGTCAAGCAATCGACCGCCACCATCGCGTGGCCGCAGGCCGTCGGCGCCGACGGTTTCGTCGGTGACATCACCGCTCCGCTGGTGTCGGGCGCGCCGCGTGCCCTGGACGTGACGATCCCGTGCCGGACGGTCGGCTCGCTACCCGCCGACGGTGGCCTGGTCTTCTCGACGATCCCGCCCGGCGGTATCGACGCCGGGCGCAACGGCCTGTTCGTCAACGCCAACGCCGACGTCGTGTACGTGGCCTTCCGCGACACGGTGGCCGCCGTCGCCCCGCGCGCCGCGGTCGACTCCGGCGCCTGCACCGAACTGCGCATCTGGGCCGATGTCGGCGCCGTCGGCGCGGACTTCGTCGGGATCCCGGGCGCGACCGGCACGCTCAGCGTCGACAAGCGTCCCCAGGTTGCCGGCGTGTTCACCGAACTGCAGGTGCCCGCCGATGCCGGGCTGAACGCGCGGATCGACATCGACACCCGCTTCATCACCAGCCCGACCGCGCTCAAGCTCGCGGTCATGGTGTTGGGCACCGCCTGCGTGCTGGCCTCGATCATCGCGCTGGCGCTGCTGGACCGCACGGCCGGGCGGCACGCGCCGCGGGGCCGGCGACGGCGCGCCGGCTGGGCGACCTGGCTGACCGATACCGGTGTGGTCGGTTCGCTGCTGATCTGGCACATCGTCGGTCCGCAATCCTCCGACGACGGGTACAACCTGACCATCGCCCGCGTCTCTGCCGACGCCGGCTACATCACCAACTACTACCGCTACTTCGGCGCCACGGAGGCGCCGTTCGACTGGTATCAGAGCGTGCTGGCGCACCTGGCCTCGCTCAGCACCGCCGGTATCTGGATGCGGCTGCCGGCCACCCTGGCCGCGATCGGCACCTGGCTGATCCTCAGTCACTTCGTCCTGCCACGGCTCGGCACCCGGCTGGCGCACAACCGCGTCGCCATGCTCACCGGCGGTGCCGTCTTCCTGGCCGCGTGGTTGCCGTTCAACAACGGGCTGCGTCCCGAGCCGCTGATCGCCTTCGGCGTGGTGCTGGTGTGGATGCTCGTGGAGATCTCGGTGGGCAGGCGCATCCTGTGGCCCACCGCGGCGGCCATCGTGGTCGCGGTGTTCAGCGTCACCTTGGCGCCCCAGGGCCTGATCGCGCTGGCTCCGTTGCTGGTCGGCGCCCGCGCCATCACCCGGGTCATCGCCGAACGCCGCGCGGTGGCGGGCTGGGCCGCCCAGCTGGCGCCGCTGGGCGCGGCGGCCGCCCTGATCTTCGTCGTCGTGTTCCGTGACCAGACGCTGGCCACCGTCGCCGAGTCGGCGCGCATCAAGTACACCGTCGGCCCGACCATCGCCTGGTATCAGGAATTCCTGCGGTACTACTTCCTGACCGTCGAGGACAGCGTCGACGGCTCCATGACCCGCCGCTTCACCGTCCTGATCCTGCTGCTGTGCCTGTTCGGTCTGCTGATGGTGCTGCTGCGCCGCGGCACGGTTCCCGGCGCCATGAACGGTCCGGTGTGGCGGCTGATCGGCACCACCGGCATCGGGCTGCTGTTGCTGACCTTCACGCCCACCAAGTGGGCCGTCCAGTTCGGCGCGTTCGCCGGGCTGGCAGGTGCACTCGGCGCGGTCACCGCGTTCGCGCTGGCCCGCGTCGGCCTGCACAGCCGCCGCAACCTGGCTCTGTACGTCACGGCGCTGCTGTTCGTGCTCGCCTGGGCGACCTCGGGCATCAACGGCTGGTTCTACACCGGCAACTACGGTGTCCCGTGGTTCGACAAGCAACCGGTGATCCTCGGCTTCCCGGTGACGACGATCTTCCTGGTGCTCGCCATCGCCGGCGGCCTGCTGACCGCGTGGTTGCACTTCCGCATCGACTACGCCGGGCACACCGAGGTGGCCGACACCGGGCGCAACCGGGCGTTGGCCTCGACACCGCTGCTGGTGGTCGCGGTGATCATGGTGGTGCTCGAGCTCGGTTCGATGGTCAAGGCCACCGTCGGCCGCTACCCCGTCTACACCACCGGGTCGGCGAACCTGTCGGCGTTGCGGTCCGGGCTCTCGGATTCCAGTTGCGCCATGGCCGATCACGTTCTCGTCGAGGCCGACACCAACGCCGGTATGTTGCAACCGGTTCCGGGACAGCGGTTCGGTGAGTACGGACCGCTTGGCGGTGAGAATCCGGTCGGGTTCACCCCGAACGGGGTCAGCGACACCCTGGAACCCGGCGAGCCGGTCGCCGCCAACCCGGGCACCGTGAACTCCGACGGCCCGGTCGACAAGCCCAATATCGGTGTGGGTTACGCGGCGGGTACCGGCGGTGGCTACGGCCCCGAGGGGGTCAACGGGTCGCGGGTGTTCCTGCCGTTCGGCCTGGACCCCGAGCGGACCCCGGTGATGGGTAGCTTCGACGAGAACACCGTTGCCGCCGAGGCGATCTCGTCGTGGTATCAGCTGCCGCCCCGCACGCCGGACCGGCCGCTGGTGACCGTCGCCGCCGCGGGTGCCATCTGGTATTACGAGGAGGACGGGTCGTTCAACTACGGCCAGTCGCTCAAGCTGCAGTGGGGTGTGCACCGCCCCGACGGGTCGTATGAGGCGCTGGGCGAGGTGCAGCCCATCGACATCTTCCAGCAGAAGGCCTGGCGCAACCTGCGTTTCCCGTTGACGACGGCACCGCCGGAGGCCAATGTGGCGCGCATCGTGGCCGACGACCCCAACCTGTCCGAAGACCAGTGGTTCGCGTTCACCCCGCCGCGGGTGCCGGTGCTGCAGACCGCGCAGGAGTACCTGGGCACGCAGACGCCGGTGCTGATGGACATCGCCACCGCGTCGAACTTCCCGTGTCAGCGGCCGTTCGCCGAGCGCCTGGGCGTGGCCGAACTGCCCGAGTACCGCATCCTGCCGAACTTCAAACAGATGGTGGCCTCGTCCAACCAGTGGCAGTCGGCCGAGGACGGCGGTCCGTTCCTGTTCATCCAGGCGCTGCTGCGGACCTCGACGGTCCCGACCTATCTGCGCGACGACTGGTATCGGGACTGGGGTTCCATCGAGCGCTATATCCGGGTCGTGCCGCGTGAGCAGGCACCCGACGCCGTCATCGAGGAAGGGACGCAGAACGTGTACGGCTGGAGCCGCGGCGGACCGATCAGGGCGCTGCCGTGAGTGAGCGTGCGAACGAACCGACAACGCGGAACGGCAAATCGGACCGAGCCGTGAGTGAGCGTGCGAACGAACCGACAACGCGGAACGGCAAATCGGACCGAGCCGTGAGTGACGTGAAGATCGCGCGTTGGGTCGCCACGATCGCCGGCCTGCTCGGCTTCGTCATGGCGGTCGCGGTGCCACTGCTGCCGGTCGCCCAGACCACCGCGACACTGAACTGGCCGCAGAACGGGCAGCTGAACAATGTGACGGCGCCGCTGATCTCGCAGGCGCCGGTGAGCCTGACCGCGACGGTGCCGTGCTCGGTGATCGCGGACATGCCCGCCGACGGCGGACTGGTGATGGGCACCGCACCGGCCGAGGGACGTGACGCGGCGCTGAACGCCATGCTGGTCACCGTCTCGGAGGACCGGGTCGATGTCATCGTCCGAAATGTCGTGGTGGCCAGCGTCGAACGGGACCGCATCGGCGGCTGCTCGACGATCGACATCACCTCCGACCACGACGGCACCTACGCCGATTTCGTCGGCCTGAGCAAGGATGACGGCACACCGCAGCGCACAGGCTTCCCCGACCCGAACCTGCGGCCGGCCATCGTCGGTGTGTTCACCGACCTGACCGGCGCTGCGCCACAGGGGTTGTCGCTGTCGGCCGAGATCGACACCCGCTTCACCACCCAGCCGACCGCGCTGAAACTGGCGGCCATCGTGCTGGCCATCCTGTCGACGTTCATCGCGCTACTCGCGCTGTGGCGTCTGGACCGCCTCGACGGCCACCGCATGCACCGGCTGATCCCGACGCGCTGGCGGACCTTCACCGCGGTCGACGCGTTCGTCGTCGGCGTGTTCGTGCTCTGGTACATCATCGGCACCAACTCCTCCGATGACGGCTACCAGATGCAGATGGCCCGCACCGCCGAGCATTCCGGCTACATGGCCAACTACTTCCGCTGGTTCGGCGTCCCGGAGGACCCGTTCGGCTGGTACTACAACGTGCTGGCACTGATGTCCCAGGTCAGCACCGCGGGCATCTGGATGCGGCTACCGGACCTGATCTGTTCGCTGATCTGCTGGGTGCTGCTGTCACGCGAGGTGCTGCCGCGCCTGGGCCCCGCCGTGATCGCCAGCCGGCCCGCGCTGTGGGCGGCCGGCCTGGTGCTGCTCGGTGCGTGGATGCCGTTCAACAACGGACTGCGCCCGGAGGGTCAGATCGCCACCGGCGCGCTGATCACCTACGTGCTGATCGAGCGCGCCGTCACCTCGGGCCGGCTCACACCGGCCGCGCTGGCCATCTTCACCGCCGCCTTCACCCTCGGCATCCAGCCCACCGGGCTGATCGCGGTCGCGGCGCTGGTCGCCGGCGGCCGGCCCATCCTGCGGATCATCATGCGCAGGCGCCGCACGGTCGGCACCTGGCCGCTGTTGGCGCCGCTGCTGGCCGCCGGCACGGTGATCCTCGCGGTCGTGTTCGCCGACCAGACCTTCGCAACCGTGCTGGAGGCCACCAGGATCCGCACCGCCATCGGCCCCAGCCAGGAGTGGTACACCGAGAACCTGCGGTACTACTACCTCGTCCTGCCGACGGTCGACGGCGCGATCTCGCGCCGGTTCGCGTTCCTGTTCACCGCCATGTGCATGTTCCCGGCGCTGTTCATGATGTTGCGCCGCAAGCGGATCGCCGGTATCGCCCGCGGGCCGGCCTGGCGGCTGATGGGCACCATCTTCGCGACGATGTTCTTCCTGATGTTCGCCCCCACCAAGTGGATTCACCACTTCGGCCTGTTCGCGGCCGTCGGCGGCGCCATGGCGGCGCTGGCAACGGTGATGGTGTCCAAGACCGTGCTGCGCTCGGCCCGCAACCGGATGGCGTTCCTGTCGCTGGTCTGCTTCGTGGTGGCGTTGTGCTTCGCCTCGGTCAACGGGTGGTGGTACGTCTCCAACTTCGGTGTGCCGTTCAACAATTCGGTGCCCGCGATCGGTGGCGTGACGGTCAGCACGATGTTCTTCGCGCTGTTCGCGGTCACCGCGCTGTGGGCCTTCTGGCTGCACGTATCGGCCAGACCCGAGTCCAAGCTGGTCGATCGACTGACCGCCGCGCCGATCCCGATCGCTGCCGGTTTCATGGTGGTGGTGTTCATCGCCTCCATGGCCATCGGGGTGGTCCGGCAGTACCCGACCTACTCCAACGGCTGGGCCAATATCCGGGCCTTCGCCGGCGGCTGCGGAATGGCCGATGATGTTCTGGTCGAACCGGATTCGAACGACGGTTTCCTGCGGGCGCTACCAGGTGATTATGGACGGCTGGGCCCGCTCGGCGGCACCGACCCCACCGGGTTCACCCCCGACGGGGTGCCTGAGCGGATCATCGCCGAGGCCATCCGGCTGAACAACCCGCAGCCCGGCACCGACTACGACTGGAATCAGCCGGTCCGGTTGTCCCGGCCGGGTATCAACGGCTCGCGGATTCCGCTGCCGTACGGACTGGATCCGGCGCGGGTGCCGGTCGCGGGAACCTATTCGACCGGCTCTCAACAGGAGAGCCGGCTGGCCTCGGCCTGGTACGAGCTGCCCGACGCCGACGACGCCCACCCGCTGGTCGTCATCACCGCCGCGGGCACGATCACCGGGACCAGCGTCGCCGAGGGGTTGACGACCGGACAGACCGTCGAGTTGGAGTACGCGACGGCGGGACCTGACGGCGCTCCGGTGCCGGCCGGGCGGGTCGCCCCCTACGACATCGGCCCCACCCCGTCGTGGCGCAACCTGCGCTACCCGCGGGAGCAGATCCCCGCCGATGCGGTGGCGATCCGGGTGGTCGCCGAGGATCTCTCGCTGGGACAAGGTGATTGGATCGCGGTGACCCCGCCCCGGGTTCCCGAGGTGCGCTCGGTGCAGGAGTACGTGGGCTCCACCCAGCCGGTGCTGATGGACTGGGCGGTCGGGATGGCCTTCCCGTGCCAGCAGCCGATGCTGCACGCCAACGGCGTCACCGAGGTGCCCAAGTTCCGTATCTCGCCGGACTATTACGCCAAGCTGCAGAGCACCGACACCTGGCAGGACGGCATCAACGGCGGCCTGCTGGGTATCACCGATCTGCTGTTGCGGGCCTCGGTGATGTCGACCTATCTGTCCCAGGACTGGGGTCAGGACTGGGGTTCGCTGCGCCGCTTCGACACCATCGTCGAGGCACAGCCCGCCGAGATCGAACTGGGAACGAGCACCCACTCGGGGCTCTACTCCCCCGGCGAGATCCGCATCGGGCCGTGACCACGCGCCTCGGCGCCGCCGCGCTCACCCGGGTGGTGGAGACGTCGTTGCACCCTGGATTCGGGTTGTTCGGCGGCACTCCCGAGCAGGCCTGGGCGCAGCACGCCGACCTGCTGTCACCGACTTTCGTCGATCTGGACGCCGGCACCTGGCGGGTTGCCATCCAGACGTGGGTGCTCGACGTCGACGGGCTGCGCATCCTGATCGACACCGGGGTCGGCAATGGTAAGAGCCGCCCCGCGATTCCGGTGCTCGACCAGCTGGACACCGGGTTCCTGGCGGCGTTGCAGGACGCCGGTGTGCATCCCGACAGCGTGGACGTCGTGGTCAACACCCACCTGCACAGCGATCACGTCGGGTGGAACACCCGGGCCGACGGCGATTCCTGGATCCCGACGTTCCCGAACGCGCGGTATCTGGTGCCGGAGGCCGACTTCCGGTTCTTCGAACCCGACGGACCGGGCTGCGATGCGGGCGCGCGCATCGTGTTCGACGACAGTGTGGCACCGGTGTACGAGGCGGGCCAGATCGAGATGTTCAGCGGCGAGCACCAGGTGAGCGATTCGGTGTGGTTGCGGCCCGCCGCCGGGCACACTCCCGGCTCATCGGTGCTGTGGCTCGACGCCGGCAGGCCCGCCGTGTTCGTCGGCGACCTCACCCACTGCGCCATCCAGATCCCGCGCCCCGACGATGCGTGTGCCTTCGACTGCGACGCCGCACAGGCCACCGCCACCCGCAAGCGGGTGTTCACCGAGGCCGCCAGGCGCCGAGCCACCGTCATCCCGGCGCACTATCCCGGCCGCGGCGGGGCCACCCTGGTGGCCCGCGGAGACAGGTTCGAGGTCGACGACTGGCTGGAGATCGACGCCATCTAGGGTGTGAGGTACACGACCCGACTGCCGAAGACGATGTCCTGCAGCGATCTTCGGCGTCTGTCCACGGCCACCCACAGTAGACCGACGGGGAACAGCACACAGGCGATGGCGCGCAGCGCCGCGACGACGGGCACCATCCGTTCGCCTCGGCGCCCGGTCACCCGCAGCCCCATGAAGGCCGCACCGGCCGTACATCCCGACACCGCCCAGCACCCGGTCAGATAAAGCACCGCGACGGTGAACATCACCGCGGTGGAGAACACCGCGTTGACCGTCGGCAGGCTGAAGGAGGTGGGATTGAACATCAGCCGGGCCAGGATCAGACCGATATAGAGCGCGCCCAGCACCACCGCGACGATGACGATGTCGAGCACCGCGGCCACTCCGCGGCTGACGATGCCCGCCTCGCGCGGCGGCCGGGTGGTCACCGCGGATCCCGGCGCAACAGCCGGTCGACGAAGTCGGACACCATGTCGTCGGCGCGTTCGCCCTGGCTGCGCACATCGGTCATCACCTCGGCGGTCACCGAATCGGTGGAGGTCCTGATGATGGCGGGCAGGTCGATCCCGTCGACGACCTCGTCGGCCAGCGCGATCAGATCCAGCCGGTCACGCGCCACCGCGTTCAGGTCGAGCTGGTCGAGGATGGTGTCGATACCGGCGGCCAGTACCCGTTCGCCGCGAGCCGTCAGATCCAGGCGGCCGCGGCGCAACCAGCCCCCGACGGCGGGCAACCGTTCGGCGGCGCGGTAGACCACCGCCACCCCGTCGCACGCCGTGGCGACGGCACCGAGGGCGACGGTGACCGCGGGATGCACGGCTTCGGACACCGTTGCATCGTAGAGCCTGCTAGAGGTGTTGTTTGGCGTCCTCGTAGGAGCCTGTCGGCGCGGCGTCGTCCTTGGTGTAGACGCTGTGCACCACCCCGGTCCGAAATGCCGTGGAGCTCAGCAGTTTCAGCGGTAGCGCGTCGCCGTCGCGGAAGAGCCGGGCGCCGGTTCCGACCACGACCGGGTGGATGAGCAGGTGCAGTTCGTCGAGCAGGCCGGCCGCGAGCAGCTCGCGCACCACCGACACCGATCCGGCGATACCGATATCGCCACCCGGCTGTGCCTTCAATGCCGTGACGCCCTCGATCAAATCGCCCGACAGCTGTTCGGAATTGCGCCAGTCGAAGCTGAGCCGCTGCCGGGACACCACGATCTTGCGGGTATCACCGAGTTTCTTGGCGAACTCGGCATCCTCGCCGCCGTCGGCCTCCCGCTGCGGCCACGCCCCGGCGAAGCTGTCGTACGTGGCGCGGCCCAGCAGGATGGTCTGCGCCGAGCCCAGTTGGGCGTCGACGGCCGCGCCCATCTCGTCGTTGAAGTAGGGGAAGTGCCATCGGTCGGGCGCCTCGATCACGCCGTCGACGGAGATGAACAGGCCCGCGGTGATTCGTGTCATGCCGGATCTGACCCCCACGCGTGTGGAAACTCATCGCGCACGGCGGTTCCGCTCCACGAGCGACCGCGCACTGTCCACGGGTGACGGCGTGTCGCGTGCACACACGGTCGCTCGCGGTGATTACAGCGGGGTCAAGCCGTGCTTGCGCAGCACCTTCTTCACCGGCTGCTTGTCACGCAGCAGTCGCAGCGACTTGCGCAGCAGCAACCGGGTCTCGTGCGGCTCGATGACGCCGTCGATGTAGCCGCGCTCGGCGGCGATCCACGGCGTGGCGAGGTTCAGGTTGTAGCCCTCGATGAAATCGGCGCGGATCTTCTGCACCTCGGGCGCAGTCGGATCCGGGAACCGCTTCACCAGCAGCTGGGCCGCGCCCTCGGCGCCGATCACCGCGATGCGCGCGGTCGGCCAGGCGAAGTTGAGGTCCGCGGACAGCTGCTTGGAACCCATCACCGCGTACCCGCCGCCGTAGGCCTTGCGCACGATGATGGTCACCTTGGGCACATCGGCCTCGACGATGGCGTTGAAGAACCGGCCACCGCGCTTGATGATGCCGCGCTCTTCCTCGGCGACGCCGGGCATGGCACCCGGGGTGTCGACGACGAAAACCAAGGGCAAGTTGAATGAGTCGCAGAACCGGATGAAACCGGCCGCCTTGTCGGATGCCTCGTTGCCGACCGCACCGGACATGTGCATCGGCTGGTTGGCGATCACACCGACCGGACGTCCGTCGACCCGCGCGAACGCGGTGATCATCGACGGGCTGCGCTGATCGGCGATCTCGAAGATGTCACCGTCGTCGAAGATCCGCAGCAGGATCTCGTGCATGTCGTAACCCATGTTGTCCGAGTCCGGCACGATGGTGTCCAGTTCCAGGTCGTGCGGGGTGATCTCGGGTTCCAGGCCCGGGTTGACGACCGGCGCATCGTCGAAGTGGTTGGCGGGCAGGAAGCTCAGGTAGTCGCGCACATACTGGTAGGCCGCGGCCTCGGACTCGACCACCTTGTGGATGTTGCCGCGCTCGGCCTGCACATCGGCGCCACCGAGCTCGTCGAAGGTGACATCCTCACCGGTGACGTCCTTGATGACATCGGGTCCGGTGATGAACATGTAGCCCTGATCGCGCACCGCGACAACGAGATCGGTCTGGATCGGCGAGTACACCGCACCGCCGGCGCACTTACCGAAGATCAGCGAGATCTCGGGCACCAGGCCCCGCAGCATCTCGTGGCGACGGCCCAGTTCGGCGTACCAGGCCAGCGAGGTGGCGGTGTCCTGGATACGCGCGCCCGCCGAGTCGTTGATACCGATGATCGGGCAGCCGACCATGGCGACCCACTCCATCAGCTTGGCGACCTTGCGGCCGAACATCTCACCGACCGAACCCTGGAACACCGTCTGGTCGTGGCTGAACACCCCGACCGGGCGGCCGTCGATGGTGCCGTGACCGGTCACCACGCCGTCACCGTAGAATGCGTTCGGGTCACCCGGGGTCTTGGCCAGCGCCCCGATCTCCAGGAAGCTGCCCGGATCCAGCAGCGCGTGGATGCGGGCGCGGGCGCTCGGGATGCCCTTCTTGTCGCGCCGGGCCTTGGCCTTCTCATCGCCGGGATCCTTGGCCAGTTCCAGCTTCTCGCGGAGTTCGGCCAACTTCTCTGCGGTGGTGGCCGTCTTGGGCTGCACGGGGGTGTCGGTCACTGGTTGTCCTTCTTCGCTTCGATGCGGTTGAGGGCTTCGCTCAGGTGAGCGCCGACCTTGGCGATGATCGGCTCGTCGATGGCCTGGATGTGCTCACCGCCGATGTGCACAACCTCCAGATCCGAAACCGCCTCTCCCCAGCCACCGTCGGGCTGGCGGGTGGCGTACGCGGGCTCGAACACGATGGCGTCATCGTGATACCGGTCGGCCATGTAGAGCGTGACGTGCCCGTCGTAGGGCTGCAGCTCGATGGTGTCCAGGGCGCGGTTGTCCAGATACGAGGTGCGCTGATGCTCGATGATGCCGCCCGGGATCTGTACCCCGCTCTCGGCGACGATGTCGAGCACGTACTTCACCTGACCCTCGTCATCGAGCTTCTCCAGCTCCTCATAGGGGATCTCGGGTATCTCGACGTTGAAGGTGCGCTCGGCGAACCGGGCGTAGCGGTCCCAACGGGCCCGCATCCCCTCCTGGGACTGATCGATCGGCACACCCGGGCGCACGCAGTCGATCAGACCGACGAAGCGCACATCGGCGCCGGACCGCTTGAGCCCGATGGCACAGGCGTAGGCCAACGCACCGCCGAGCGACCATCCGGCCAGCACGAACGGGCCCTTGTGGATCTCGAGCAGCTTGGGCACATACTCGGCGGCCCGCTCCTCGATGGAGCCCTCGACCCGCTCGATGCCGTACACCGGGGTATCGGCAGGCAGTCGTTTGATCAGCGGCTCGTAGACCACCGTCGACCCACCGGCCGGATGGAACACGAAGAGCGGCACCGCGTTCGAGCCCTCGGTCGGCGGACGCAGGGTCCGGACGAACCCGTCGACCAGGCCGTCCTCCAGCTGATCGCGAACGTGGGTGGCCAACTCCTCGATGGTCTTGGCCGAACTCACCTGATCGACGCTGATCGGGCCCTCGGCCCGCTCGGACAGCCGGGTCGCCAGCTTGACCGCGGTCGCCTCGTCCACGGCGGGCAACTCGTTGAAGATGCCGCCGGGTGATTTCCCGGTGACGATCGCCCACGTCGCGAAGGTGACCCGCTCGGCGGCATCACGCGGGGGCACATCGGCGCCGAGCGCCTCGGTGACTGCCTCTTGGGTGAGCACCTTGGCGGCGGCCGCAGCGGCGGTCGCCTTGGCCGGAACGGCCGAATCAGCAACAGCCGGGTCTGCCTTGGCCGGTCCGCTCGGATCGGTTGGCGGCGGCGGGATCTCGATACCCACCTCGGCCAGCGATTCGGTGGTCTCGTCGGTCTTGTCCGCGGCGATCGGGTGGCCGGCCTCGGCCAGCTTGGCCTCCAGCTCGGCAACGGTGGTCGCCCCGCCCATCAGCTCGGCCTGCGCGGCCGCGATCTCCTCGGCGCTCTGTCCCTTCTGCGCCTCGGCCAGCTCGCCCACCTCGTCGCGGTGCTCGATGGCGTACTGGATCAGCTTCTCCACCGCGTACAGGTTGGCGTCGCGCACCGCGGTCAGCTGGATCGGCGGCAGGTCGAAGTCGTATTCGACCCGGTTCTTGATCCGCACGGCCATCAGCGAATCCAGACCCAGCTCGATCAGCGGCACCTCCCAGGGCAGGTCCTCGGGCTCATAGCCCATGGCGCTGCCGACGATGGTGCCCAGTCGCTGGGCCACGGTCTCACCGGACTCCGGGTTCCACTTGGCGAAGTCCGAGCCGAGATTGGCTCCGGCGGTGAGGTTGTCGGCCTCGAACGCCGGGCTGTTGTCGGGCTCCTCGACGGGTACCGTTGCGGCGGCGGCGATCTCGGCCACGGTGCCCGCGCCGACGGCGGTCGGCAGCGCGGTCTGCTGGCCATTGCGGGTGACGATGGCGTCGTAGACCAGCGTGAACGATTCGTCGATACGCGCGTGCACCTGCACCGAGGCGCCACCGGGATGGCGCGTCAGCGTGGTCACCAACCGCGCGTTCTCCGCCGGGACGGCGCGCTGCTCGGCGGCCGTCAGCGCGGCATCCGGCAACACCTGTGCGGCAGCGGCCTTCACCAGCGCCGCCAGGTCGGCGGCGCCGCTGGGCGCGTACTCCCAGACGTGACGTCCGTCCGGCGTGGCGACGTGGGTGCCGGGCGCGACGACCGAGCTGTCACCGGTGAATCGGGCGTCCAGCCAGTGCTGCTTGCGCTTGAACCGGGTCAGCGGGACATCGGCGAAGTCCAGTGCGCCGGCCAGCCCGCGGTTGCGGCGCGGGAACAGCGAGCGCGGGTCCAGATCGTGGCCGTGCACGTACAGGTGCGCCATGGCCGTGGTCATCGAATCGACCTCGTCCTGCTTGCGGGCCAGGGTCGCGATCAACTGGGCGTCGTGCAGCCCGGCGGCGGCCGTGGTCAGCCCGACCTGCATGAGCGCCACCGGGTTCGGGGCCAGCTCCAGGAACGTGGTGTGCCCGTTGTCGACGGCGTTGCGGATGCCGTGGGTGAAGTAGACGCTGTGCCGCAGTCCCTTCTTCCAGTAGTCCACATCGTGGATCGGCTCGGCACCGGAGCGGATGAACTGGCCCTCGTGCACGGTGGAGAAGTAGCCGGTCTGCAGCGGCAGCGCCTCGATGCCCTGGATCTCGGCGGAGAGCTCGCCGAGCAGCGGGTCCATCTGCTGAGTGTGGCTGGCGCCCTTGGTCTGCAGCTTGCGGGCGAACTTGCCCTCGGACTCGGCGCGCGCGACGATCGCGTCGATCTGCTCCGGCGGACCACCGATCACGGTCTGGGTCGGGGCGGCGTAGACGCACACCTCCAGTCCGGGGAAGTCGGAGAACACCGTCTTGATCTCCTCGGCCGAGTACTCGACCAGGGCCATCAATCGGATGTACTCACCGAAGAGCATCGCCTCGCCCTCACCCATCAGGTGCGCACGCGAGCAGATGGTCCGGGTCGCATCGGCCAGCGACAGGCCGCCGGAGAAGTAGGCGGCCGCGGCCTCACCGAGTGACTGGCCCACCACCGCACCAGGTTTCGCACCGTGGTGGCGCAGGAGTTCGCCGAGGCCGATCTGCAGTGCGAAGATCACCGTCTGGACGACCTCGATGGGGTACTCGCAGGTCTCATTGGTGTAGTCGATGGCGTCGTCGAGGATCAGCTCGACGACCGAGTAGCCGCGCTCATCCTGGATGAGGGCGTCCACCTTGTTGATCCACTCGGCGAACACCTCATCGCGCAGGTAGAGATCCTTGCCCATCTTGCGGTGCTGGGCACCGAAGCCGGCGAACACCCAGACCGGCCCGTTGGTGACCGGACCGTCGGCGGCCAGCACCAGGGGGCTCTGCTTGCCCTCGGCCAGCGCCCGCAGACCCTTGACGGCCTCGTCATGGTCATGGGCCAGCACCACGGCACGGGAGCGGCCGTGGTTGCGCCGCGACAGTGACCGGCCGATCGACTCCAGCGAGGAGGCCCGGCCGGCCTCGCTGTCGATCCAGTCGGCGAGCTCGGCGGCGGTGGTGCGCTTGCGTGACGTCAGGAATCCCGAGACGAACAGCGGCACAATCGGTTTGGCCGGTTCGGCCGCTTCCAGCGCGGCCCGGCCCTCTTCGATGAGGCGCTGGGCCTGCTCGGTCAGGCCCGGCAGTTCGTAGCTGCCCTCGTCATAGGCCGGGTACTCGGGCTCATCCTCGACGAACTCGCCGTACTCGTCCATCCGGCGGCCCGACGGCTCCACGGCCTCGGGCTCGGCGGACTTCTCTTCTGCGACAGGGGCTTCCGGCTCGACCAGATCCGCGGCGAGCACCTCGCGCAGCACCAGGTGGGCGTTGGCGCCGCCGAAGCCGAAGCCGGACACGCCGGTGATGGCGTGTCCGCTGTAGCGCGGCCAGTCGGTGACGGCGTCGTTGACCCGCAGGTGTTCCTTGTCGAAGTCGATGTAGGGGTTGGGACCGGTGTAGTTGATCGACGGCGGCAGCTTGTCGTGCTGCAGCGACAGCGCCATCTTGGCCAGGCTGGCCGCGCCCGCGGCCGACTCCAAGTGGCCCACATTGGATTTCACCGCACCCAGCAGGGCGGGCTTGTCATCGGCACGGCCCCGGCCGACAACCCGGCCCAGCGCGTCGGCCTCGATCGGGTCACCGAGGATGGTGCCGGTGCCGTGCGCCTCGATGTAGTCGACGTCGCGGGGGTTGATACCGGCGTCCTTGTAGGCCTTGCGCAGCACGGCTTCCTGGGCGTCCGGATTGGGCGCCAGCATGCCGTTGGAGCGGCCGTCGTGGTTGACCGCGCTGCCGGCGATCACGGCGATGATCTCGTCACCGTCGCGGCGGGCATCGGAGACGCGCTTGAGCACCAGCATGCCGCCGCCCTCGGAGCGGGCGTAACCGTTGGCATCCGAGGAGAACGACTTGCAGCGGCCGTCCGGGGCCAGCACGCCGCCGACCTCATCGAAGCCGATGGTGACCAGCGGGGTGACCATGGCGTTCACGCCACCGACGATGGCGACGTCGATTTCACCGGTGCGCAGGGCGCGCACACCCTGGTGCGCGGCGACCAGCGAGGACGAGCAGGCGGTGTCGATGGACTCCGACGGCCCGCGGAAGTCGTAGAAGTAGGACACCCGGTTGGCGATGATGGAGCTGGTGGTGCCGGTGATCGCATAGGGATGCGCGGTAGTCGGGTCGGCGACCGCCAGGAACATGTAGTCGTTGTTCGAACTGCCCACGTACACACCGACATCGCCGCCGCGCAGGCTCGACGCCGGGATACGGGCGTGCTCGAGTGCCTCCCAGGTCAGCTCGAGCGCCATCCGCTGCTGGGGGTCGATGTTGTCGGCCTCCATCTTCGACAGCGCGAAGAACTCGGAGTCGAAACCCTTGATATCGGACAGGTAGCCGCCACGGGTGTGCGCCTTGGCGACCCGCTCGGCGATGCGCGGCTCACCGAGGAATTCCGACCAACGGCCCTCGGGCAGGTCCGAACTCGCGTCGCGGCCCTCCAGCAGCGCGGCCCACATCTGCTCGGCGCTGTTCATCTCGCCGGGGAAGCGGGTGGCGATGCCGACGATCGCGATGTCCTCGACGCCGGGCTCGCGGGTCCAGTCCTCGTCGGTGTCGATGACGGGTTCGGGCTCGCCCTCGATGATGACGGTGGCCAGCGCCTCGATGGTCGGGTTGCGGAACACCACGGTCGCGGTCAGCGTGACGCCGGTGAGGTCCTCGATGTCACTGGCCATCGCGACGGCGTCGCGGGAGGACAGACCGAGTTCCACCACCGGCGCCGACTCGTTGATCGAGTCGGCGGGCTGCCCGGTGGCATTGGCCACCCAGTTGCGCAGCCATTCGCGCATCTCGGGGACGGTCATGTCACCGCGCGCGGGGGCAACGGCGTCCGAGGCCGACCCGGACACTGCGGGCAGTCCGGCGTCGGCCTCCGGCTGGCGTGAATTATCTTGTGCTTCAGTCATCTTCACTGTTCACTTTCGCCGCCGTGCGGCCTCGTTCATGCGGCCGGAAACCTGTCGGTTTCAGTCGGTCTCGTCGGGGAAGTCGTTGGCGATCTTGCCGCTGCGCAGGCTGCCGTCCAGGTAGCCGGATCGGCAGGCGCGCCGGCCGATCTTGCCGCTGGAGGTGCGCGGGATGGCACCGGCCGGGGTCAGCAGCACGTCGCGCACGGTGACACCGTGGCGCACCGCGATGGCGGCGCGGATGTCGTCGACGATCGGGCCCAGTTCCAGCTTGTGCGAACCCGGCGCCCGCTCGGCCACGATGACCAGCTGCTCGGAGGTGTCCTCGGGGTCGAACTTCAGCCCGGCGTGGGCGTCGTCGAAGACCTCGGCGGGCAGCTGATTGGCCGGTACCGAGAAGGCCGCGGCGAACCCGGTGCGCACGGCCTTGGAGGCCTCCTGCGCGGAGTACTCCAGGTCCTGCGGGTAGTGGTTGCGCCCGTCGATGATCACCAGATCCTTGACGCGGCCGGTGATGTAGAGGTCACCGTCGTAGAACGCGCCGTAGTCACCGGTGCGCACCCAGGTGGCGTCGTCCTCGGCGCCCTCGGCATGCGAGGGGGTGGTGCGCGACTTGAGCAGGTTCTGGAACGTCTCGACGGTGGCGTCGGGCTTGCCCCAGTAGCCGGTGCCCATGTTCGGGCCGCTGATCCAGATTTCGCCGATCTGACCGTCGGGCAGCTCGCTCGCCGATTCGGCGTCGACGATGACGGCCCATTCGGACACACCCACCTTGCCGGCCGACGCCTGCGCGACTGCCTTCGCCGAATCGGCGTCCACCTCGACGATGGTGCCGGTGTTCAGGGCATCGCGGTCGACGTGGATGATCTTCGGCTCTTCCGACGACGGGGTGGTCGACACGAACAGCGTCGCCTCGGCCAGACCGTAGGACGGCTTGATGGCCTTGGCCGGGAATCCGTAGGGTCCGAACGCCTCATTGAAGCGGCGCACCGTGGCCGCCGAGATCGGCTCGCTGCCGTTGAGCACGGCCTTGACGTTGGACAGATCCAGCGGCGGTTCGCCGTCCTTGGGCAGACCGCGCGCCGCGGCGTGGTCGAAGGCGAAGTTGGGCGCCACGGAGATCACTCCGCCGGTGTCATCGGGCTTGCGGGCCATCTCCCGGATCCAGCGTCCCGGGCGGCGCACGAACGCAGCCGGGGTCATGAAGGTGAAGTTGTGCCCGATCATCGGTGACAACAGCGCGGTGATCAGTCCCATGTCGTGGAAGAACGGCAGCCAGGACAGTCCGCGGTCGCCCTCCTCGGCCTCCAGCGCCTCGATGATCTGGACGATGTTGGTGGCCAGGTTCAGGTGGGTGATCTGCACACCGGTCGGGATACGGGTGGACCCCGAGGTGTACTGCAGGTAGGCCACGGTGTCCTTGGTGACCTCGACGGGCTCCCAGGTGGCGGCGACCTCCTCGGGCACGGCGTCGACGGCGATGACACGCGGGCGCTTGTTGGCCGGGCGGGTGCGGAAGAACTTACGCACGCCCTCGGCGGCCTCGGTGGTGGTCAGGATGGCCGACGGCTCGCAGTCGTCCAGGACGGCGTGCAGACGGCCGACGTGCCCGGGCTCGGACGGGTCGAACAGCGGCACCGCGATGCGGCCGGCGTAGATGGCGCCGTAGATGGAGACCAGGTAGTTCAGGTTCTGCGGGCTCAGGATCGCCACCCGGTCACCCTCGGCGGTGACCTGTTGCAGGCGGGCGGCCACCGCTCGATTGCGGGCGCTGAACTGGGCCCAGGTCAGCTCGCGCTCGACGCCGTCACGCTCGGTCGAGTAATCCAGGAAGCGGTAGGCCAGCTTGTCACCGCGTACCTTGGCCCAGCGCTCGACGTGTGCAACGATGCTGCCGTTGTCAGGGAACTTGATCTGTCCGTTCTTGATGAACGGGTTGTGGAACGGCATCAAATACTCCTGTCACAGCACACTTCTTGTGGTCGCCCCCGAGCCTCGGGAATCCTACCGGCGCGGCAGTTCGGGCCCGCGCGCGCCAACGCGCCACTCTTAGTTTTCTCTTAATGTTAGATGTTCGATTCGCGCAGGCCAAATCTGGTTACCGGCGAGTCGCTTGCGGAGTGAGCGTCCTCACCCATGCTTGGGCTGCGGGGCGTTCTGCAACAGTTCGCGAGCCCAGTTCAGCGTCCACTGCGTCGAGGTCTGGCCGTTCATCTGCCAGAACTGCGGGGTGTTGTACAGCGCGTGCACCGGACCGCGGGTACTGCCCAGCAGCGACTCGATGGTCGAGGGCAGATTCCCGATGGAGAACGCCGACTCCGGCGCGGCACAGATCAGGTCGCCGGCGGCGCAGATCTGGAAGGTGCGGTTGTCCAGGGCACCGAAGCCGCCGTCGCGCGGACCGGTCATGGCCAGGCCCATCGCCGACAGCATCGGCACCTCGTGCAGCGTGATCTCGGCACCCTGCCCGGGCGGGTTGGCCGGCAGGCTCTGCCCGACACCGTCCTGGCGGCGCCCGTCGGCGATCAGCGCGACGCCCAGCACTAGATCCTGGTCGACGGGGCCGCGGCCGTTGCCGATATCGCTGGCGATGTCACCGGCGATCACCGCGCCCTGCGAGAACCCGACCAACACGTAACTGGTCAGCGGGCAACGGTTGTTCATATCGGTCAGCGCCCGCACGGTCGCCTCCTTGCCCTCGGCGCGGCTGTCGTTGTACGACATCTGGCCGTCGGCGGAGAACGGATTGTGGAACTGCGCGGTGTAGGGGACGGTGTAGATCTCGACGCGGTCGGTGCCGAACTCGGCACGCAACGGGTTGGTCACGTTGAGCAGCAGCGCAATCGGGAACTGCGCCGGGTTGAAGGGGTCGAGCTGCCGGGAGGACTCCCAGGTTCCCGGCACCGAGACCAGCTGCACATCAGGGCAGCTGGCGTCCTGGAACTCCGGGCGCGGCTTGCTGGTCGGCGGCACCGCAGTCGGCACATCGGTCGGCTGTCCGGGCGGCGTCGCGATCGGCGGGGTGTCGGGCTGGCGCAGCCACACGACGACACCGGCGACCAGCACCGCCACCAGGATGGCGACCGCCACGGCGGCGACCAGTGCCAGGATGCGGTGCCGTTTGCGTCGGCTGTTGTTGGCCATGCGTCAGTTACTCCAGGGTGATTCGTGCGCTGCGTCAGCAGAGCCGTTCGGTTGCGATGCGAATGTAGTCAGCGGTGGCCGTGTCGACGTCACCGACCTCCGGGGCCACCGAGCTGACGTGGGCGTCGCTGAGATCGTTGCGCACCAGCGGCACCACGAAATCCCACACCGCCTGTTCGGACTGTTTGGCCGCGCGCGCCTGACAGATATAGGCGCCGATGCTCAAGGCCATCAGATCCTCGGACGGGCGTACACCGGCGGCGACGAGGGCGTCCAGATAGGACTGCTGGCGCGGTGTGACAGTCAGATGCGCGTCGTGTCCACCGGCTCGGCTGGCGCCCATCATGCCCTCGGCGCGTACCACCGAGGTCTCCGCGGGCGGCATCCCGATCGAGTGCAGAGTGCTGTCCCCGATGGAACAGCCGCAGGACATCGCCGCGACCGCGGCCAGCACCGCCGGCGTCAGGGTGACCAACGACGGCGACACGGTCGGCCACTTTGCCAGACCCGCGTTGAACCGTCGGTTGCGCTGCACCATTCCACGGTACCGGCTGTGCAGCGGGCGCCCGGGAACGTGATCAAACCGTCAGCGGATGGCCGCCACCAGGTCACCCGACATCGCACCGAGCTGCGGCGCCCAACTGCCCCAGTCGTGCTGACCGCCGGTCGGGAAGTCGAAGTGCCCGTTGCGGCCGCCCAGCGAACGGTAGTGCGAGTAGAACGTGCGGTTGCTGCCCTGGGCCTGGGCGCAGTCGTTGATCATCGCGGCGGGATCGCTGCACGTGAGGGTCTGCGGACTGAAGACCCACAACCGGGTGTTGTTGTCGACCAACAACTGGGCGTGCACGTCGGGGTCGTGCCACTTCCACCGGCCGAACTGCACCGGGCCCCACATGTTGTGGGTGTCGACACCGCCGAACTGCGCCATCCCGGCGGTGATGGCGCCGTTCTCGAAGGTGCGCGACGGGGTCAGGAAACCCGACAGGGAGCCGGCATAGCGGAACCGGTCGGGGTGGAAGGTGGCCAGCATCATCGCGCCGGTGCCGCCCTGGGCGGCGCCGACGACACCGTGTCCGCTCGGCGCCAGCCCCTTGTTTGCCGCCAACCAGTTCGGCAGTTCGGTGGCCAGGAACGTCTCCCACTGCTTGGAGCCGTCCTGCTCCCAGTTGGTGTACAGGCTCCACGCGCCACCTGCCGGTGCCGCCACCGAGATCCCCTTACCGGCCAAGGTGTTCATCGCGTTGCCGGCCGTCACCCAGTTGCTGACATCGGGGGCGGCGTTGAACGCGTCGAGCAGGAAAACCGCATGCGGTCCGCCGGCCTGGAAGGCAACCGGGATGTCGCGGCCCATCGCCGCCGACGGGACCATCAGGTACTCGACACCGTCGGCCTCGGCGGTGTTGTCCACCGCCGCCGACGCCGTCCACAGGCCCAGTGCCATCAGCACCGCGTACGCCATGGCCTGCAACCTCATGACCCACCTCGTTCCGCTCACGTGTTGTCCCCGCCACCCGCGTTGTAGTGAATCACATCACCACCGCGGCAGTCGGCACAACGACGGACGGCAGACCTACTGTCCGGCGGGGGTGGCGCCCAGGACCCGCTGGATGTCGGGCTTCATGGCCTGCAACTGCGCACCCCAGTAGCCCCAGCTGTGGGTGCCGTTCTCCGGGAAGTTGAAGACGCCGTTGGTGCCGCCGTTGGCGATATAGGTGTCGCGGAACGTCTTGTTGGTGCGCAGGGTGAAGCTCTCCAGGAACTTCGCGTTGAACAGGTTGCCGCTGCTGGCGCCGGCGTCGAGTTCGGACGGCTTGCCGTTACCGCAGAAGATCCAGATGCGGGTGTTGTTGGCGATCAGCTTGTCGATGTTGACGTACGGGTCGTTGCGCTTCCAGGCCGGATCGCTCGACGGACCCCACATGTCCTCGGATTTGAACCCGCCCGCATCACCCATGGACAGACCGACCAGCATCGGCCACCACCCCTCGGACAGGTTCAAAAAGCCCGACAGCGAAGCGGCGTAGGGAAACTGCTGTGGATGATAGATGGCCAGCGTCAGCGCCGCCGATCCCGCCATCGACAGTCCGACGGCGGCACTGCCGGTCGGCTTCACGGCCTTGTTGGCCTGCAGCCAGGCCGGTAGTTCCTGGGTGAGGAAGGTCTCCCACTTGTAGGTGTAGGTACCGCTCTTGCCCTTGGCCGGCTTGTACCAGTCGGAGTAGAAGCTCGACTGCCCGCCGACCGGCATGATCACCGACAGACCGGAACCGTCGTACCACTCGAAGGCGGCGGTGTTGATATCCCACCCGTTGAAGTCGTCCTGGGCGCGCAGACCGTCGAGCAGGTAGACCGCCGGCGAGTTCTCACCGCCGCTCTGGAACTGGATCCGGATGTCGCGACCCATCCCGGCCGACGGCACGTCGAGATATTCGACCGGCAGACCGGGGCGTGAGAAGGCTCCCGCGATCGGGGACTGGCCGATGGCGCCCACCAGGCCGGGCAGCACCGCGGCCGCCGCGGCCGCGACGGCCAGTCGACGGGTCGCACCGCGCATCTTCTCAGCGAAAGTCATGTGTTGTCAGATCCCATCTGTTGCGCCACCGGACTCGAAGGCCCGTGTAGTCAACCACAACTGACGCCGAAGCCCCGCTCAGCGCAGCAGCGTCGCGGTCAGATCCGGCTTCAGAGCCTGTAATTGGGCTCCCCAGTAGCCCCACGAATGGTTGCCCGCGGCCGGGAAGTCGAACGTCGCGTTGTTGCCACCGGCACCGACGTAGCTTTCCTGGAACTTCTTGTTGCTACCGATCGCCAAACCCTCGAGACTGTCGGCGTTGAACTGCTGGGCGGGGTCGGCATTCACGTCCAGCGGCGTGGAACCCCCTGGCGCACAGTAGATCCACAGCCGGGTGCCGGCGGCGGCGAGTCGGCCGACCTGCTCCACCGGATCATTGCGCTTCCACGCCGGATCCCACGGCGGACCCCACATGTTGTCCACGTTGTAGCCCCCGGCGTCGAGCATCGCGACCCGGATGGCCTGCTTCATAAAGGCGGTAGACGGGTTGAGGAAGCCGGAAAGCGAAGCGGCATAGCGGAATTGGTCGGGATGGTAGGCGGCCAGGATGAGTGCCGCACCGCCGGACATCGACAGGCCCACCACGCCGTTGCCGGTGGGTGATACCTGTTTGTTCGCTGCCAGCCACTGGGGCAGTTCGCTGGTGAGGAACGTCTCCCACTTGTAGGTGTAGGCCTGGTTGTTGAACGACGACGGCGAGTACCAGTCGGTGTAGAAACTCGATTGCCCACCCACCGGCATCACCACCGAAATCCCGGAATCGTGGAACCACTCGAAGGCCGCGGTGTTGATGTCCCAGCCGTTGTAGTCGTCCTGGGCCCGCAGCCCGTCGAGCAGGTACACGGCCTTCTGGTTCGGGTTGTCCCCACCGGTCTGGAATTGCACCCGGATGTTGCGGTTCATGGCGGTGGAGAAGACGTCGAGGTACTCCACGGGCAGTCCCGCACGGGAGAAGGCCGCGGCCGAGGGCGCCGGGCCGATGGCGACGGCCGTCAGCGCGAGCATCGCGGCGAGCGCGGCGCGAAGCAGGGTCATGGTCCTACGCATGCTGTGTTTGTCCGTCCATCTCACTGGTGACGCGGCTGACCGCCGAGTCACCAGGCGATAGCGCGTTGCGGGCGTTGCGGGCCACGCTCATCTATCGGCCCAACATAACCGCGTCGTTACTGCGCCCGCAAAACCTGTGTTAGCCCGATCACGGTCCGGTGGCCGGCAGACCCGTGTACTCGGGCGTCGTGGGCGGCGGAATCTCCAGCCCGCACCGGCGCAACTCGTACAGGGGCACCCGGTCAATGCGGTAGCTGCCGAATTCCATCGCGTTGACGAGGTTGGACAGGAATCGCCGCGGTCCCATCGGGGCGCGCACCGCGTTGAGCATCGCCTCGGTCTCGGGGCATGTCAGCGCGACCTCGGCCTGGGCGATCCAGTCCTCGTCGAGATAGGGCGGGATGTAGGGACGCTCCTTGAGGAACGGCCCCTCGGCCACCGCCCAGTCCGGAAAGAGGTTCTTGTCGTGCCCGATCCGGGCGTCCTCCAGGCGCTCGGTGTGCGCCGCCAGCGGGTTGGTCAGTCCGATCTGGTCGATCACCCGCACATCCAGGCCGACATTCATGCTCGACATGCCCATATTGGTGAAAAAGACTGTCTGCGGGCCTGTTTCGCCCGGTAAACGAGGCTGGTCCGGCGGTGGCGGGATGGCCGGCACCACATCCCAGACGTCATAGTTACCCGAGGGCAGCAGCAGCGCGCCGTCCGGGTGGTCGCGCAGCGCCACCAGCATGGCCCGCATGCGCGGGTAGTCCAGATAGTCCGCCGCGGTCAGCGGGTGCGCGTGTCCGGTCGCCTGGGCGTAGAACCGCCGCTCGTCGACGATCCCGGAGTAGGTGACACGGGTGGCATCGGCGCCCATACCGGGCGAATTCGCCGCCCACAGCGCCCATCCCGCGATCGCCACCCACAGCAGGGCGGCCGAGCCGGTGAGCAGATGGGCCGTGCGCGTGGCCATTCCGGCACGCTGAGGCACCGCGATCGGGATGACGGCAACGGGTGCCAGCATCAAGAACAGGGCCGTCAGCAGCACCCGGCCGTGCATGAAGTCGCCGCCCTGGCGGACCCAGTAGACGGCCTGGATGAGACCGCTGGCGACGATGAAGACGACTGCGGCGGCGGGGTTCTGGACCAACCGGGCGATCCGGCCGCCGGCCGGCTGCTCGGCCTGGTTGTCGGGTGCCGACGAGGACCGGCCGCGCATCAGCACGACCGCCAGCACGACCAGCAGCACCATCGGCACCCACAACAGATAGGGCGCGTCGAGGTTCTCCAGATACAGCAGACCCTGGGACCACTTGGCACCGGAGGCGTCCTTGGCGATCGCGGTCTGCGGCACCAGCAACCCGTAATAACCCATCCGGAAGATCTGGTAGGCCACCGGCAGCGCGCCGCCGACGGCGACGATCAACAGCCGGCACCGCCAGGTCGGTGCCGCCAGCACCATCAGCACCAGCGCGCCACCGCCCACGAGTGCCAGCTCCGGACGGACCAGAACACTGAGCCCGGCCACGAAGGCCAGCCCGGTGATCAGCACCGGACCGGCGGCGCGGCGGGCCTGCGACCAGCGCACCAGCAACCACCAGAGCAGACCGACATAGGCCAGCACCAAACCGTTTTCCAGGCCGGAGGTGGCGAAGTCGCGAGCCGGCGGGACGGCGATGTAGACCAGCACACCGGCCGGCAGCAGCAGTGCCCGCCGACCGGCCAGTGTCGGTGCATAGAGGCGGGCGGTGCCCAGCATCACCAGCACCACACCGGCCACGCTGAGTCCCAGCGCCAGCGCCAACGCGACGTACTCCAGGCGCACCGGACCGGCGATCCAGCTGCTCGCGGTGATCAGATAGGTCCACAGCGTGGAGGTGTTGGACTCCACCCGCTCACCGGCGTTGAAGACCGGGCCGTTGCCCGCCAACAGGTTCCGCACGGTGCGCAGCACGATGAGGCCGTCATCGGCCATCCACCGGCGCTGCCAGGCGCCCCAGCCGAAGAGTCCGGCGGCCACCACCACCGAGATCCACAGGCTGATCCGGGCCGACAGGCCGTATCGCACCGCGGGCCATCGGTTCACCCGTTCGGCGGTGGCGGCGCCGAGCCGGTCAACTGAAGTAGGCAGCCGCACCGACGGTACCGATCAGGGCCAGGGCGAGCACTTGCAGTACCCGGTCACCCAGCGCGATCTCCTCGGGCTCGCCGGCGTGCCCGCCGTCGATGTCGACCGCGTACCGCAGGATGGCGATGGTGAACGGGATGATGGAGACGGCCCACCACGACGCCGAGCCGCCGTCTCGTTCGAAGGCGAACAGCGCGTAGCACAGCACCACCGCGGTGGCGGCCAACGTCCAGACGAACCGCAGATAGCCGCTGGTGTAACTCTCCAGCGATTTGCGGATCTTGGCTCCGGTTCGTTCGGCGAGCTGCAGTTCGGCGTAGCGCTTACCGGCGGCCATGAACAACGACCCGAACGCCATCACCAGCAGGAACCATTGCGACAGTTGGATTCCCGCGGCGACACCACCGGCGATGGCCCGGATCAGGAAGCCCGAGGACACGATGCAGATGTCGATGACCGCCTGGTGCTTGAGACCGAAGCAGTAGGCGAGCTGGATGGCGATGTAGACGCCGATGACCACGGCCAGATTCGGCGACACCAGCCACGAGATGACCAGCGCGGCGACACCGAGCACCACGGCCAGCGTGTAGGCCAGCGCCTCGGGCACCACACCGGCGGCGATGGGCCGGAAGCGCTTGGTGGGGTGCGCGCGGTCGGCCTCCACATCGCGCGCGTCGTTGACCAGGTAGACCGACGAGGCGGCGAGGCTGAACACCACGAAGGCCAACAGCACGTTGACCAGCACTTCGCGGTAGTCGTCGACGACGAAGCGGTCATCACCGAGTGCGGCCACCGGCGCGGCGAAGACCAGGACGTTCTTCACCCACTGGCGCGGGCGCAGCGCCTTGATGATTCCCGAGGCCAGGTTCTTGGGCGGACCGGCGGTCGGGTGAGGTTCTTCGCTCACTGTGCTGATTCCTTTCGCGCCGCGCCCTCGGCGACGGCACCGACGGCCTTGGCGACTGCCGCCCCGACCGCCACACCGGTCAACACGTCGGTCGGATAGTGCACGCCGAGCACCAGGCGCGACAACGCCATCGGCGGAATCAGCACCCACGGCAACGGGAGTCCGGTGGCACGCCCGAGCAGGATCGCCGCGGCGGTGGTGGATGTCGCGTGCGCCGACGGGAAGCTCAGCTTGCTGGGGGTGCCGACGTTGACCGCGATCGCCGGGTGGTGCGGACGCTTGCGCTTGACCACCCGCTTGATCACGACGGCGGCCGCATGCGCGGCGAACGCGCCGGCACCGGCGGTCAGCCAGATCTGGCGGCGCCGCGGTTGCAGCGCGGCGCCGAGCACCGAGACACCGACCCACCCGGCACTGTGCTCACCGAAATGCGAGAGTGCGCGCGCACCCGCCAACACACCCGGGCGGCCGGCCAGCGTGGCCTGCACCGCGACCAGAGCCGCCTCCTCGGGCGCCAGATCCTCTGCCACGTCAGGCCTGTTCCAGCGCAGACTGTCCGGCGCCGGACGGCAGCAGAACCGACTCCCACCGCGTGGTGCTGGTCAGTTCGGGCAGCGCGGCGCGGTATACCTTGCGCATCCCGTTGAACTTACGGAACAACATGACCTGACGTTTCAGCGACTCGCGCAGCAGTTCGAACATTTTCTCGCGGTCACGCTGGCGGAACACCACCCCGCGGCCGTCGGCGGTGGTCACGGTGACACCGTCGACCTTGCACAGCGAGAACCAGCGGGCGTCCTGGGTGGCCACGTTGATCTGCGGACGCACGTGGTGCTCGGGATCGTGGGCCGAGAGCTGGTGGGCCACACCGCGAGTCAGCCGCACACCGATCGACACCGGATTGGTGGGGATCTTGACCTTGCGCCGCCAGCGCTTGTCCGAGGGGGCGGGCAGCACCGTCGCGCTCTCCAGCACCACGGCGTCGGGGAACTGGCTGCGCATCTTGCGCACATCCGGCAGCGCCGATTCCAGGATGGAGAAGATGTGATCGGGTCCGGCCAGGAAATCGTCCATCGCCTTGTTCTGGATGGCCACGGTCGAATACTCCAGGCACAGAAGATGCTTCATGGTCGCCTTGAAATGGCTGGCGATCAGTCCGCCGATCTTGCCGTCCCAGTGCAGGGCGGCGACGACCAACCGGTTGCGCAGGTGGAAATAGGCCTGCCAGTCGATGGCGTCGTCCTTGTCGCTCCAGGCCATGTGCCAGATCGCCGCGCCGGGCAGGGTGACCGTCGGGTAGCCGTGCTCGCCGGCGCGCAACCCGTACTCGGCGTCGTCCCACTTGATGAACAGCGGCAGCGGCTGACCGAGCTCCTGGGCGACCCGGCGCGGGATCATGCACATCCACCAGCCGTTGTAGTCGACGTCGATGCGACGGTGCAGCAGTCGGCTGCGCTCGTGCTCCTCGTCGTTGAGCGGGTACTTGGCGAAGTTGTGGTCGTACTCGGTGTTGACGGCGCCGGTCCACATGAAGTTCTCGGAATCGACCATCTCGCCCATCACGTGCAGGTGACTGGGCTCCTGCAGGTTGAGCATCTGCCCGCCGACCAGGGTCGGGACCTTGGCGAACCGGTTGAACGCCAGTGCCCGCAGGATCGAGTCCGGTTCGACGCGGATGTCGTCGTCCATGAACAGGATCTGTTCGCAGTCGGTGTTCTTCAACGCCTCGTACATGACCCGGCTGTAACCGCCGGACCCGCCGAGGTTGGGTTGGTAGTGCACCGAGAGCCGGTCGCCGAGTGCGGCCGCCGCGGCCTCGAAGCCGGGGTGGTCCTTGGCCTGGCTGGTGCCCTGGTCGGACACGATGACCTTACTGATCACCTTGTCCACCAACGGGTCCGAGGTCAGCGCGGACAGCGCGCTGACACAGTCGGCCGGACGGTTGAAGGTCGGGATGCCGATGGCCACATCGGCGCGGCCGGGCGCCTGCTGCGGGGCGTACCAGCCCGCGCTGTGCACGGTCACCTTGGTGTCGGTGGTGATGTCGAACCAGATCCAGCCGCCATCCTCGAACGGGGCCAGGTCCACCTCGAACTCGGTGACCGCCGGGGTGTCGTCGACGCTGGTGGCCTCGGTGCCGCCGACGGTGATCCGCGCACCGGTGGCCTTCGATCGGTAGACGTCGATGCGGGCATTGCCGGTCAGTTCCACCCGCAGCACCACCGACTCCAGCGTCGACCAGCGCCGCCAGTAGCTGGCCGGGAAGGCGTTGAAATAGGTGGCGAACGACACCTCGGACTCGGCACCGATCTCCAGCGTGGTGCGACTCGGCGCGTGCGCGCGCCGGGCGTTGGTCTCGGACTCCTCGATGTAGAGCTTGCGCACATCGAGCGGTTCGCCCGGTCGCGGCAGGATGATCCGCGACAGCAGGCTCACCGCCCGCGACTCGGTGGAGTCGAGTGCTCCGGATGGGATGTCGCTCATGATCTACCTTCGTCGTCGGCGTTCAGCTCCACCCCGTCGCGCAGGTGCGGCGCCAGAACGTTGTCGTACATGTTGAGGGCACTGGCGATGGCCATGTGCATGTCGAGGTACTGGTAGGTGCCCAGACGGCCACCGAAGAGCACCTTGGCCGACGCGGTCTCGGCCTTGGCGCGGTCGCGGTATCCCGCCAGCAGCGCCCGATCGGCATCGGTGTTGATCGGGTAGTACGGCTCGTCGTCGTCATCGGCGAAACGGGAGTACTCCCGCATGATCACCGTCTTGTCGGTCGGGTAGTCCCGCTCGGGGTGGAAGTGCCGGAACTCGTGGATGCGGGTGTAGGGCACATCGGCGTCGTTGTAGTTCATCACCGGCGTGCCCTGGAAGTCACCGGTCGGCAGCACCTCGGTCTCGAAGTCCAGCGTGCGCCAGCCGAGCCGGCCGTCGACATAGTCGAAGTAGCGGTCCAGTGGGCCGGTGTAGACCACGGGAGCCTGCGGACTCTGCGCGCGCACCTGCTCGCGCACGTCGAACCAGTCGGTGTCCAGCCTGACCTCGATGCGGTCGTCGGCCGCCATGTTCTTCAGCCATGCGGTGTAACCGTCTTTCGGCAGACCCTCGTAGGTGTCGTTGAAATAGCGGTTGTCGAAGGTGTAGCGCACCGGCAGGCGGTTGATGGTCGACGCCGGCAGTTCCTTCGGGTCGGTCTGCCACTGCTTGGCGGTATAGGCCTTGACGAAGGCCTCATACAGCGGGCGCCCGATCAGCGAGATGGCCTTCTCTTCGAGGTTCTGCGCATCGGCGGTCTCGATCTCGGCGGCCTGCTCCTTGATCAGCGCGCGCGCCTCGTCCGGGCTGAAGTACCGGCCGAAGAATTGGCTGACCAGGCCCAGTCCCATCGGGAACTGGTAGGCCTGACCCTTGTGCAGGGCGAACACCCGGTGCTGGTAACCGGTGAAGTCGGTGAACTGCCGCACGTAATCCCAGACCCTCTTGTTGGAGGTGTGGAACAGGTGCGCGCCGTAGCGGTGGACCTCGATACCGGTCGCGGGGTCCGGCTCGGAGTAGGCGTTACCTCCTATATGCGACCGTCGTTCGACGACGAGCACCCGCTTGTCGAGTTGGGTGGCCGCCCGCTCGGCGATCGTCAAGCCGAAGAATCCGGATCCGACGATGATGAGGTCAAAGCGGTCGGTGGGCTGGCCAGCAGATTGATCGGTCATCGGCAGCAAGGGTATCCGACCGGGCCCCGACGACCCGAAACGTGTGACGTGCCCGGTCGAACCGGCAGGTCGCAATTCGCTCACGATTCCGCATCGTCACTCTAGACACAGAAGTCACAGCAGTACCATCAAACACGTTGGCAGAGCGTCGGTTACCCGGGCACGAGAACCGCCGTCGCCGACGCACCGCACCACGTATCACCTGCAGAACACCCGAAACACGTAGTCCATGTATTGAGGAGACTTCCGTGCCGAACCGACGTCGACGCAAGCTCTCGACAGCCATGAGCGCAGTCGCCGCCCTGGCCGTCGCAAGTCCAGTCGCCATTGCCGCCGTATCCGAGATGTCCGAGGCCCAGGAACCGCAACAGCGCGAGTTCGTCCATGCCGCGATGATCACCGATCTGCCGATGGAACTGTTCTCGGCGCTGTCGCAGGGCCTGTCGCAGTTCGGCGTCAACATGCCGCCGATGCCCACCAGCCTGCTCACCCCCTCGCCGGCCGCGAGTCCCACGCTGGTCTCCCCGGGTCTGGCCTCCCCCGGCCTGACCTCGCCGGGGCTGACCTCGCCGGGCCTGACCGCACCCGGGCTGACCGCCCCCGGTCTGACGACACCGGGATTGACCACACCCGAGCTGACCACGCCCGGTCTGACCACACCCGGCCTTACCACACCGGAGCTGACGACCCCCGGGCTCACCGCACCTGGGTTGTCCACGCCCGAGCTGAGCACGCCGGGTCTGAGCATCCCGCCGGTCGGCGCGGCCGGTCCGTCACTGTCGCCGGGCGCCCTGTCGCCGGCCTCGCTGACCGATCCCGGTCTGACCAGCCCGGTGGGCCTGACCGATCCGGCCCTCGGCGGGATCGGGCTGCCCGGTGAGATCCCGATCGCACAGCCCATCGGGCTGGACCCGATGGCGGGCACCTACCCGATCCTGGGCGCCGACCCGTCACTGGCCGCGCCGGTCGCCTCCCCCGGCAGCGGCGGACTGCTCGGCACCATCAACAGTGCCGCCGAGCAGCTCGGCGCGGGCCAGGCCATCGACCTGCTCAAGGGCATGGTGATGCCGGCGATCATGTCCGCGGTCAAGAGCGCGGCCCCGGCCGCCGCTCCGGCCGCACCGGCCGCCGCGGCCGCCACCGGCGCCGCCGAGGCGGCGGTGGGTGCCGCCGAAGCCGCGACGGGGGCCGCCACCGCGGCGGCCACGGCAGCGGGCGCCTAGCCCACCCAGTCCTGTCACCTGACGGCACCGCAGAAGCCAGCGTCGGCTCTGCGGTGCCGTTGCGTGTGGCAACGGGCGTGTCGTAACACTGGTAACAGTAAGCACATACGTAACATCGGCTCGTGCCGCGTCGTCGATCAGCGCCCTCTCTACTGCTGTCCGCAGTGTTGGGTACGGTCGCGATCCTGCCCTGGGCGATCGGCGGCCTTCCCGAGGAGAATCCGTCCGCCGAGACGGCCATCAGCCAGCAACCGCTGAGCGATCTGGGCACCGGTGAGACGATCCGCGAGATCCATCAGGACACGCCGTTCTCCCTGGTGGCCCTGACCGCTGACGATCTCGACGGCACCACCGCCCGGGTCCGGGCCAAACGCGCCGACGGGAGCTGGGGCCCCTGGTACGTCGCCGAGGCGCTCGACGGCGTCGGCCCGGAGCGCCCGGACACCCACGGCACCGAACCCGTCTTCGTCGGCCGCACCAACACCGTGCAGATCGCCGTCTCGCGGGCCGCCCCCGCACCGGAGGCCACCGAACCGGGGCCCGGACTTGGCTACATCCCGGTCAATGTCGAGCAGCCGCTGCCGGCGAACGTCAACGCCGTGCTCATCAGCCCGCCGCAGGCACCGGTCGACATCCAGGTGCCCCCGCCCACCGCGGTCACCGTGCCCGGGCAGGCCCCGCAGATCATCACCCGCGCGCAGTGGGGCGCCAACGAGTCGCTGCGCTGCGGTGATCCCATCTATGACCGCAGTGTCCGCGCCGGCGTCGTGCACCACACCGCGGGCAGCAACGACTACACGCCGCAGGATTCGGCGGCCATCGTCCGCTCGATCTACGAGTACCACGCCCGCACCCTGGGCTGGTGCGATATGGCCTACAACGCGCTCGTCGACCGCTACGGCCAGGTGTTCGAGGGTCGCGCCGGCGGGATGAACCGCGCCGTGCAGGGCGCGCACACCGGCGGATTCAACTCCGACACCTGGGGTGTGGCGATGATCGGCGACTTCAATGCCGAGCCGCCGACCCCGATCCAGTTGCGCACCACCGGCCGACTGTTGGGCTGGCGGCTGGGCCTGGACCGGGTCGACCCGCGCGGCACCGTCACCCTGACCTCGGCCGGCGGCAGCTTCACGCTGTTCCCGCGCGGCGCGGCGCCGCGGCTGCCCAACATCTTCACCCACCGCGACGTCGGCAACACCGACTGCCCGGGGGACGCCGCCTACGCCCAGATGGATCTGCTGCGCGATATCGCCGCCCGGTTCAATCAGCCTCCCGGACAACAGGATCTGGTCGACTCGTTGCGCGGTGGCGCGATATTCGCAAAATGGCAGACCGAGGGCGGCGAGAAGGGCCCACTGGGCATGCCGACCTCACCGGAGTCACCGGGTCACGGCAGCGCCCGCTATGTCACCTTCGATCACGGCGCCATGTACTGGTCCCCGGAGTCGGGCGCACAACCGGTCACCGGCGCCATCTACGAGGCTTGGGGCACACTGGGTTTCGAGCGCGGTGCGCTGGGACTGCCGACCAGCGCCGAAATCGGCGAACCGCTGTGGATCAAACAGAACTTCCAGCACGGCACGCTGAACTTCGATCGTGAACACGGCACCGTCACCCGCGTGATCGACGGTGTGCCGCATGAGGTTCCGCCGGCCGAGCAGCATCCGGTCCAGCTCGAGCGGTTCACCCCGATCAGCGCCGGGAAGCTATAACCACCAGCGTTCCAGCACCCGTGCCAACCCGTCCTCGGTGTTGGGTGCGGTGACCTCGTCGGCGGCCGCCATCGCCTCGGGATGGGCGTTGCCCATCGCCACCCCGAGCCCGGCCCACTGCAGCATCGGGATGTCATTGGGCATATCGCCGAATGCGACGATATCGGCGGCGTCCACACCGAGCGGACCCGCGACCTCGGCGACACCGGTGGCCTTGCTCAGACCGCGCGGCAGCACCTCGATCAGACCGTTGTTGGTGGAATAGGTCAGGTCACCTTCGATGCCGACATGTGGGGCCAGTGCCGCGGCCATATCGCCGGACAACGCTCCCGGCTTGCGGATCAGCAGCTTGACCGCGGGCGCGCTCAGCAGATCCTCCAGGGACACCTCGGTGTTGTCCGGATTCAGCCAGGCGTGTTCGTAGCCGGGGGAACTGACGAACTGCGGCGTCGCCGCGTCGTGGGCGCTGCGGCCCACCCGCTCGACCGCCAGACCGGCCCCCGGAATGACACGGGCCGCCGTCTCGGCCAACTTGGTCAACTCCTCGACCGACAGCGTGCGGGCCGACACGATGCGGTCGGTCGCCGGGTCATAGATCACCGAACCGTTGGCACACACCGACATCGGTGCGAACCCGAGCTGTTCGACGACCGGGGGCACCCACCGCGGCGGGCGCCCGGTGGCCAGGATGAAGGTGGCGCCGGCATCGACGGCGGCGCGTACCGCAGCAGCGGTACGCGGGGTCACCCGCTCGTGTTGGTCGAGCAGGGTGCCGTCGACGTCGGTGGCGATCAGGGTGGGCAGCATCAGGAGCGCCCCGCCCGCCGCCGGGCCATCTCGGCCTCGTCGAGCATGTCGGCCTCCTCTGGCGTCGGCGCGCTTCCGCCGAGGCGCCGCGGCACCCAGTATGCCCCGGCGGGGTGCGGATAGTCGTCCTGGGTGCGGTGCAGCAGTGTGGTCATCGCCGTCCTCAGCTCGGTCATCGTCTGCTCGGTGTCCGGGCCGGCGGCCAGCGGCGAACCGATCGACACCGTGACGGGAATGTTGTTGCGGCGCAGGTTCCTCGGGTGATCCTTGGTCCACATCCGGTGCACGCCCCAGACGATCAGCGGGATGATCGGGACCTGCGCCTCCCATGCCATCCGGGCCGCGCCGGACTTGAAGGCTTTGAGCTCGAAGCTGCGACTGATCGTCGCCTCCGGATATACCCCCACCAGTTCGCCCGCACGCAGACTCTGCACCGCGACCGGATAGGACTCGGCACCGGATTGGCGGTTCACCGGAATGGTGCCGGCGTGCGTGATGAGGAAGTTGACGAACCGCACCTCCTTCATCTCCGCCTTGATCATGAAGCGCATGCGCCTGCCGCGTTCGGTCGCCGCCAGCGCCGCGGGCAGGAAGTCGACATAACCGGTGTGGTTGATGGCCACCACGGCACCGCCGGTGGACGGGATGTGCTCCAGACCGAGGAAGGTGAGCCTGGTCCCGGTGGCGCGCACCGCTGTCCTACCGGCGATCTCGAGGGATCGGAAGACCGGTTCCATGCCGTCTACTCCGGCACCTCACCCGAGCGCTGGGCGGCACGCCGGGCCGCCTTCTCGGCGGCCTCCTCCATGTCCATCCGGTCGGCCTCGGCCAATGTCGGCGCGCCACCGCCGAGCCGGTGCGGCACCCAGAATTCGCCCGCGGGATGCGGCCCGTAGTCCTCCTGCACCCGCTCCAGCAGATGCTGCATCCGGTGACGCAACAGCTCGGTGAGCTCGACCGGCGGCAGCGTGGGATAGATCGGTTCGCCGACGGCGACCGAGATCGGCACCTTGGGCCTGCGCATGTTCTTCGGATGTCCCTTGGTCCAGATCCGCTGGGCGCCCCAGATGATGTGCGGGACGATAGGCACATCGGCGTCGATGGCCATCCGGGCCGCGCCCGACTTGAACCCCTTGATCTCGAAGCTGCGGCTGATGGTCGCCTCGGGGTAGACCCCGACCAGCTCACCGGCCTTCAGCGCGGCGCAGGCCGCGGCGAACGAGTCGGCACCGCTGGCGCGGTCCACCTCGATATGGCGCAGCTTGCGCATGATGGGGCCGCCGATCCGGTGGTCGAAAACCTCTTTCTTCGCCATGAAGCGGACCTTGCGGCCGCGGCCCTGCCGGTAGGCGGGCAGTCCGGCGAAGGTGAAATCGAAATAGCTGGTGTGGTTGACCGCGATCACCGCCCCGCCGGTGACCGGCAGGTTCTCCACCCCGGTCACGGTGAACCTCAGGCCCTGCAACCGCCACAGCAGGCGGGCGGCTTGGATGACAGTCCCGTATACCGGCTCCACACGGGTAAGCGTAGTAGTTCGGTGCCCGACCGAGCAGAACAGCACCGCGACGGTCGCTAGACTCATATTCGGGCCACCGACCATCAGAGAGGCTATTCGTGCAGGTCACAAGCGTTGGACACGCCGGTTTCCGGATCGATACGGAAGCCGGCAGCATCCTGTGCGACCCCTGGGTCAACCCCGCGTACTTCGCGTCCTGGTTCCCGTTCCCGGACAACTCCGCACTCGACTGGGACGCCTTGGGCGACTGTGACTATCTGTACGTCAGCCACCTGCACAAGGATCATTTCGATCCGGAGCTGCTGGCCGCGCACGTCAACAAGGACGCGACCGTGCTGCTGCCGGACTATCCGGTGCCCGATCTGCGCCGCGAATTGGAGGCGCTGGGCTTTCACACCTTCGTCGAGACCACCGACTCGGTCAAGCACCGGGTCAGCGGCCCCAAGGGCGACCTGGACGTGATGATCATCGCGTTGCGTGCCCCCGCCGACGGGCCGATCGGCGATTCGGGGCTGGTGGTGTCCGACGGCACCACCACCGCGTTCAACATGAACGACGCCCGCCCCATCGATCTGGACGTGCTGGTCGCCCAGTTCGGCCATATCGACGTGCACATGCTGCAGTACTCCGGTGCCATCTGGTACCCGATGGTCTACGACATGCCTGCCCGCGCCAAGGAGGCCTTCGGCACCCAGAAGCGCCAGCGCCAGATGGACCGCTGCCGGCAGTACATCGCGCAGGTGGGCGCCACCTGGGTGGTTCCTTCGGCCGGTCCGCCCTGCTTCCTGGATCCCGAGTTGCGCGATCTCAACGACGATCACGGCGACCCGGCCAACATCTTCCCCGACCAGATGGTCTTCCTGGACCAGATGCGCCGCCACGGCCACGACGGCGGCCTGCTGATGGTGCCTGGCTCGACGGCGGATTTCACCGGGCGGGAACTCAACTCGTTGACGCACCCGATCGAGGATCCCGAGGCGGTGTTCACCACCGGCAAGGCCGCCTATATCGAGGCCTACGCCCAACGCCAGGCTCCGGTGCTGGCCGCGGCGAAGGCGTCCTGGGCGCCGGCCGACGGCGAGTCGCTGCTGGAGCCGTTGCGCACGCTGTTCGAGCCGATGATGCTGGCCTCCGACCAGATCTGCGACGGTATCGGCTATCCGGTCGAACTGCGCCTGCCGGGCCCGCGCAGCGTGCAGACGGTGGTGCTGGACTTCCCGAAACGGGCGGTGCGCGAAGCCGTCCCGGACGAGAAGTTCCGCTACGGCTTCGAGATCCCGGCCCAGTTGGTGCGCACCGTGGTGCGCGACAACGAACCGGACTGGGTGAACACCATCTTCCTGTCCACCCGGTTCAAGGCATGGCGGGTCGGCGGTTACAACGAGTACCTGTACACGTTCTTCAAGTGCCTGACCGATGAGCGGATCGCCTACGCCGACGGTTGGTTCGCCGAGGCGCACGATGACAGCGCCTCGACCACACTGGCCGGCTGGGAGATCCAGCGTCGCTGCCCGCACCTGAAGGCGGATCTGTCGAAATTCGGTGTGGTCGAGGGTTCGACGCTGACCTGCAATCTGCACGGGTGGCAGTGGAATCTGGACACCGGGCGCTGCCTGACCGCCAAGGGCCATCAGTTGCGGACCACGCGATTGTGAACGCGCCGCAGTCGGTGTCGCCGGTCTACGACGACGGGATGATCCAGCTGGATCGTCAGGCGATCACGCTGCGCCGCTACCACTTTCCGTCCGGGACCGCGAAGGTGATCCCGCTGCGCGCGGTCCGCGCCTACCGCGCGGAGTCACTGGGGCTGATCACCGAGCGTTTCCGCATCTGGGGCAGCTTCGATCCCCGGCGATGGATGCCGCTGGACGTCTGGCGCCCCATCAAGTCCACGCTGGTGATCCTGGACGTGCCGGGCACCCAGCCGGCGCCGGCCTTCACACCGTTGCGCCCGACCGAGTTCGTGACCGTCCTCGAGGAGTTGCTGAACGCTCAGCGCACCAGCTGACGCAGTTCGGAGGCGGCATCGGAGGCGGTGTCGTACACCCGCACCACGGCCTCGTCCCCGGCGTTGAGATAGGTCGACTCGCCGAGCGGGGTGTAGCGGGTGGCGCCGATGCCGATCAGCACGTGCTCGGGATGCCCGGCGGCCACCATCAGCGCACCGACATCCTCCAACGGGGTGTCCGCAGAACCCTTCTGGTTGGCCAGCCGTTCGGTGATCCAGTCCAGCAGCACCTCGCCGTAGTACGAGTAGCCCAGCAGCGGGCTGTCGACGCCGTACTCGTGCTGCTGACCGTCGGCGCTGTGCAGGTGGCACATCAGCCGCAGTGTCGCGGTGGGGCCGTCGGGGGTCAGGTCGCTGATGTCGAAGAACTGGCGCGCAACGCCTTTGGAGGCCGCACCCCAGTTCTTCTTGTCACTGATCTTGCGGGCGTTCGGCCGCCGGATCGAGCAGTCGTTGAACGCGCCGAGCGCGAACGGTTCCAGCGAGGCCACGGTGTCGCCGTTCCAGCGCACCCGGCAGGCCAATCCCACCTCGGGTTCGATCTGCAGGTTCAGCGGTTCGTCACTGGCGGGCAGCGTGATGCTGTCCTGGGACAGCGGGAACTCGCCGAGGAATCCGTCGACGCCGGGGGCGTACCACGGGAAGATCCCCTTGGGTGCGCTCCCCTGGCTTTCCACGTTGACGAAATCGACTGCCTCCCCTGCCTGTTCGAGGTGCCCGGCGAAGTTACCCGCCACGCCGAAGCCGAACCAGGAGCGCAGTTCGTCGATGTCGATGTCGATCACGGTGTCAGAACCTCCGTACCTACGTAGGGCACCAGCGCCGAGGGCACCCGCACGCTGCCGTCGGAGCGCTGGTGGTTCTCCAGGATGGCCACCAGCCAGCGGGTCGTGGCCAGGGTGCCGTTGAGGGTCGCGGCGATCTGCGGTTTGCCGTTCTCGTCGCGGTAGCGGGTGGACAACCGACGGGCCTGGAACGTCGAACAATTCGACGTCGAGGTCAGCTCGCGATAGGTGCCCTGGGTGGGAACCCATGCCTCGCAGTCGAATTTGCGCGCGGCCGACGAGCCGAGGTCACCCGCGGCGACATCGATCACGCGGTAGGGCACCTCGATGGCGGCCAGCATCTCGCGCTGCCAGCCCAGCAACCGCTGATGTTCGGCCTCGGCATCCTCGGGCTTGCAGTAGACGAAGGCCTCGACCTTGTCGAACTGGTGCACCCGGATGATGCCGCGGGTGTCCTTGCCATAGCTGCCGGCCTCCCGGCGGAAACAGGAGGACCAACCGGCGTAGCGCTTCGGACCGTCGGACAGGTCCAGGATCTCGTCGCGGTGGTATCCGGCCAACGGCACCTCGGAGGTGCCGACGAGATAGAGATCGTCGTCGTCGAGGTGATAGATCTCGTCGGCGTGCGCGCCCAGGAAGCCGGTGCCCGACATCACCTCGGGCCGCACCAGCACCGGCGGGATCATCAGGGTGAAGCCGTTGTCGGTGGCCAACCGGACCGCGAGTTGCAGCAGTCCCAGCTGTAGCAGCGCGCCCCGACCGGTCAGGAAGTAGAACCGCGAACCCGACACCTTCGCGCCGCGTTCCATGTCGATCAGGCCGAGTGCCTCGCCCAGATCCAGGTGATCGCGCGGGTTGTCGATCACCGGCGGTGTACCGACGGTGTCCAGCAGCGCGAAATCGTCCTCGCCCCCGGCGGGCACCCCGTCGACGATGACGTTGGACACCGCCATATGGGCCGCGGCGAAGGCGGCCTCGGCCTCGGCCTGCGCGGTCTCGGCGGCCTTGACCTCCTCGGCGATCTCCTTGGCCCGGGCCAGCAGGGCCGGGCGGTCCTGCGCGGAGGCCTTGCCGACGGACTTGCTGGCGGCCTTCTGCTCGGCGCGCAGGTTGTCGGCGGTGGAGATCGCGGTGCGGCGGGTGGCGTCGGCGGCCAGCAGCGCGTCCACCAGGCCGGGATCCTCACCGCGGGCGCGTTGCGAGGCGCGGACCCGATCGGGCTCGTCACGGAGCAGCTTGAGGTCGATCACGGCGGTAACCCTACTTGCGCCGCGCCGTGCGCGACCGCGCGGGCCACAACCACATAACATTACAAGTGCATCACTTGTCACACATCGTGACACGCCTGTCACAATGGGAGGCGATGTTGGACGAACCCAAGGACGAAACCTCCGCCACGGAACCGTTTCTGTACGAGGCACAGGCCTCGCAACAGGCGGTCCCCCGCTGGCGTCGAGCGCTGTCCATGGGCAACCCACTGAGCGCCACCCGCCGGGCCCTGCTGCTGACCGCCCTCGGCGGTCTGATGATCGCCGGCGTCATCACGGTGTTGCCCGACAGCGCCGTCGGCGGTCGTCTCGCCGGCTTGAACTCCGGTGTCGGCGCGCTGGGCCTGCGCACCAACAGCACCTTCGACAACGCCAAGGCCGGCGACTGCCTGAACTGGCCCGAGCGCACCCCGGACGCGGCCCAGGTCGTCGACTGCACCACCGAGCATCGCTTCGAGGTCGCCGAGTCGGTCGACATGCGGACCTTCCCGGGCACCGAGTACGGTCCGGACGCCGCGCCGCCGTCGCCGGCCCGCATCCAGCAGATCAGTCAGGAGCAGTGCCAGAGCGCGGTGCAGCGCTATCTGGGTGACCGCTTCGACCCGAACGGACGGTTCACCGTCAGCCTGCTGTGGTCCGGGGAGAAGGCCTGGCGCCAGGCCGGTGAGCGACGCATGCTGTGCGGTCTGCAACTGCCGGGCGCCAACAATCAGCAGCAGGCCTTCCAGGGCAAGGTCGCCGATATCGACCAGTCCAAGGTGTGGCCGGCGGGCACCTGCCTGGGCATCGACCCGGCCACCAATCAGCCGACCGACATCCCGGTCGACTGTGCCGGCCCGCACTCCCTGGAGGTGACCGGGTCGGTCAACCTGGCCGAGAAGTTCCCGCAGGGGCTGCCGCCCGAGGCCGAGCAGGACACCTTCGTCAAGGACAACTGCGCGCGCGTCACCGAGGCCTACCTGGCGCCGTTGGAACTGCGCACCACCACGCTGACGCTGGTCTACAGCACCATCGCACTGCCGAGCTGGTCGGCGGGCAGCCACCAGGTCTCCTGCAGCATCGGCGCCACGCTGGGCAACGGCGGTTGGTCCACGCTGCTCAACAGCGCCAAGGGCCCGCTGATGATCAACGGCCGCCCGCCGGTCCCGCCGCCGGACATCCCCGACGAGCGGTTGTCCATCCCGGCGATCCCGATGCCGCCGGTGGACACCAGCTCGCAGATCACCTACGACCAGTCCGACAGCGGAAGCTACGACAGCGGATCCGGCAGCAGCAGCAGCAGCAGCAGCCAGGGGTCCGGATCCAACGAGCATCTGCCGGGACAGTCCAGCCAGAACGAGGAGCAGCCCGCGGACGCCCCGGCGACACCCACCGGGGGCAACACGTTCCTCAACGGTCCGCCGCCGCCACCGCCGCCCGGCGCCCCGCCGCCACCGGCCGGGCCACCGATGGAGGGCGTACCGCCGGCTCCGGCACCGCCGCCTGCGCCCGCACCACCGCCGCCGGCCGGACCACCACCGGCCGGGCCGCCTCCCGGCCCGCCGATTCCCTGACCGGCGTGCCGGTGCGGATGAGCGCGAAGCGGTTCGACGAACTGGTCTCCGATGCGCTCGACCTGATTCCTGCCCAGCTGGCCGCCGCGGCGGACAACGTGGTGTTCCTGGTGGCCGCGCGTCATCCCGAGGAGCCCGATCTACTCGGTCTCTACGAGGGCATCGCGCTGACCGAGCGGGACTCGACCTATGCGGGCGCGCTGCCCGATGCGATCACCATCTATCGCGATGCGCTGCTGCAGATGTGCGAGTCCGAGGAGGAGGTGGTCGAAGAGGTCGCCATCACCGTGGTGCACGAGCTCGCCCACCATTTCGGCATCGACGACGAGCGTCTGCACGAGTTGGGCTGGGGCTGACCGAACGCGTTGGCCCCGCGTGGGAACCACGGCCTGTCGGTGGCCGATGGAACAATGGCTGACATGAGCGGGATCTGCCGAGAATGCCGGGACTCCGGGGCGGACGCCGAGCTCGAGCACTGCCACGGCACCGTGATCGTGCACATCGGGCAGCGGCCGGAATGCACCGAACCGGACTGCCGCACCCCGGAAGCGGCGCACACCTACACCATCGACTGCTTCGCCGTGGGGTGTGAATGCGCCGAGCAGTGGGGCGCTCAGCCCATGGGGCCGGCCTCGGCCTCGGTGGTCTGAGGCTCGGGCTGCACGGCCACCGTGAACGGCGGGGTCGCCTCTCCCCACTGCACGCAACTCCACCGTCCGTCGGTGATCGGGCTGAGCACCACGCTTTCGGTGTTGTTCAGATGATTCTCCAGCGCGAAGGCGCTCTCCACGCCCGCCAGTACCGCCGACACCAGCCGGATGGCGGCACCGTGGCTGACCACCAGGATGTCATCGGTCCAGCGCCGGTCGTCGAGATGGCGCAACCGTAGCTCGGTGAGTATCGGAACCATCCGGTCGAGCACCTGCCTGCCCGTCTCACCGCCGGGCACCGGCACGTCGAGCTCACCGAGATGCCAACGGCGGTAGACCTTTTCGAATGTGTCGATGGCCTCTTCGTCGTTGCGGTTCTCCAGCTCGCCGACCTGGACCTCGTGGATGCCCTCGAATTCTTGGGTCGGCAGGTCCAGCCCGGCCGCGATGCCCGCGGCCGTCTCGCGTGCCCGGGTGGCCACCGAGTGCGCCACCAGACCCACCGGGTGCGACCAGTTCGCGGCGAACGTGCGCGCCTGCTCGTGCCCGAGTTCGGTGAGCGCCGCGCCCGGCGGACGGGTGTCGAGCCGGCGCTCGACGTTCCCATGGGACTGTCCGTGCCGTACCAGCACCAGCCGCCCGGTCATGACGGACCTCCCGTTCGCAGCATCTGTAACCAGTGACCCGCCTCGTCGTCCTCGGGTGGTGACGCACCGACCACGGCGCCGGTCGGCCACGAGCCGAGGAACCGCACCTCGGCGCAGCGTCGGTGCAACGCCTTCAGGGCGTCGGCGACGGCCTCGTCGTCGAGGTGCCCGACCCAATCCAGGAAGAACTTGTAGGCGCCCAGTTCGGTTCGGGTGGGCCGTGATTCGATCCTGGTCAGATCGATATCGCGCACCGACAGTTCGGTCATGGCCGCCACCAGGGTGCCCGGGACATTGTCGAGCCGCAGCACCACCGAGGTGCGGTCGGCGCCGGTGCGCGCCGGCGGCGGACCCGGGGCACCGACCAGCACGAACCGGGTCCGCGCATTGATCTCGTCGACGACGCCGGCCGCCAGTTCGGCCAGTCCGTACCGCTGCGCCGCCAGCGCCGTGCTGACACCCGCGTCGGCGGCACCGTCGGCGACATCCTTGGCCGCGGCGGCATTCGAGGTGGCGGGCACGATCCGCGCGTCGGGCAGGTGCGCGGCCAGCCAGCGCCGCACCTGGGCCAGCGCCACCGGGAAGGCCGCGACGGTCGCGATGTCCGCGGCGCCGACGCCGGGCCGGGTGACGATGCTGAAGGCGACGTCGAGCGTGTGTTCGGCGTAGATCTGTAACGACGAGCCCGCGGCCAGACCGTCGAGGGTGGGCAGCACCGAACCCTCGATCGAGTTCTCGATGGGCACGCACGCGAAATCGGCTGCACCGCTGCGGACTGCCTCCAGCGCGGCGCCGGGACTGTCCTGGGGCTGTGGGATGACGTCGGATCCGGCCGGGATGACCCCGGCGGCCACCATCTGCAGCAATGCCGCCTCGGTGAACGTTCCCTCGGGGCCGAGGTAGGCGATGCGTGGCACGCCTTTCACAGTATCGGTCGCCGGAGCACTCGGCCGTGAACGCGAGGGAACACCTTGCGCGCCCCGCGGTCGTGTAGTTAAGTAAGGCTTACCTCACTTGAGCGGAAAGGCAACAGATGACAGCGACGGCACCGACGACGGCCGAGCGGATTCGTAGCGCTTGCGCGCGGGCCGGTGGCGCGATGCTGGCCGTGGAGGGCCTCGATCCCACCGCCACACCGGTCCATCATCTGCTCGACGACGGCTCCTTCGCCATCACGATTCCCGCCGACGGGTTACTGACCGGCATGGTCATCTCGGCCGGGTCGGCCGGCGTCCAGGCCGTGCTGGAAATGACCGACTACGCGCCCCTGCCGCTGCGGGAGCCCGTCCGTTCACTGGTCTGGATCCAGGGCCGGATGGTGCTGGTGCCCGAGGGCGAGGTTGCCGGCATGCTGGACCTGATCGCCACCGACAACCCCAATCCGGCTCTGCTGCAGGTGAATACCGGCGCCGACGATGCTTCGCGCGGGGACACCCCGTACGCACTGGCTCGGCTGGAGATCGAATCGGTGGTCGTCGCCGACTCCACCGGCGCCGAGTCCGTGGGCCTGGGGGCGCTGCTGGCCGCCGCGCCCGACCCGTTCTGCGGCCTGGAGTCGTGCTGGTTGCGCCATCTGGAGTCGGCCCACCGCGAGGTCGTCGACCGGCTGGCCAACCGGCTGCCCCAGGCCCTGCGCAGCGGCCGGGTCCGCCCGCTCGGCCTGGATCGCTACGGCGTGCAGTTGCGTGTCGAGGACGAGACCGGCGATCACGATGTCCGGTTGCCGTTCGCCAAGCCGGTCGATGACGTCAACGGGCTCAGCCAGGCCATCCGCGTACTGATGGGGTGCCCGTTCCTCAACGGCCTGCGGGCGCGGCGCATCTGATCCGTCTAGCCTGGCTGCGGTGACCGGGCCCTTCCTGCCGAACGAGCCGCTGCCACCGCGCACCATCCGACTCGAGATCGCGGTCGTCTTGGCCGTCACCTTCGGGCTGAGCGCCTACGTCGCGTCACTGCGCCTCATCGAGGCGGTGCTGCTGGGCCTCGGTGGCCAGACCGTGGCCCTCAACGAACGACGCTCACCGTTCGACCTCATCGATCTCGGGCTCAACGTCGCCTCGTTCGCCCAACTCGTGGGCTGGGGTGCGCTGGGTCTCTATCTGTTGTGGCGCAGCGGTTGTGGACCCGCCTCGATAGGTCTGGGCCGGTTCCGCGTGCATCCCGACCTGACCGGCGGGCTGGCGCTGGCCGCACTCATCGGCCTGCCCGGGCTGGCGTTCTACATCGGCGCCCGGTTGCTCGGCCTCAGCGCCGCGGTCGAACCGGCCGAGATCAACGACACCTGGTGGCGGATCCCACTACTGCTGGCGATCGCCTTCGCCAACGGCTGGGCCGAAGAGATCATCGTCGTAGCCTTCCTGATCACCCGGCTGCGCCAGCTGCGGATCAGCGTGGGGATGGCGCTGCTGCTCTCGGCACTGCTGCGCGGCGCCTACCACCTGTATCAGGGCTACAGCGCCGGCCTGGGCAACATCATCATGGGATTGGTCTTCGGGTACGTGTGGCTGCGCACCGGACGGCTGTGGCCGCTGATCGTCGCCCACGGACTGATCGACGCGGTCGCCTTCGTCGGATACTCCCTGGCCGCCGACGAACTGGATTGGTTGAGCTGAGTTCGCCGCTGCGCGCAGTACATTCGCAGGTGTGAACCAGGATCGTCCCGGACGCGAGCCGTCGCAGGAGATCCGGCGCCCACCGGGCCACCGGCCGCCGCCGGTCTGGCCACCCAATCCGGCGACCCCGCCCCGCCAGGCCCCACCACCCCGGCAGCCACCACCACCCCGTCCGGCCCCACCGCTCCGACAGCCACCACCACCCCGACAACCACCCCCGCCGCACCGAGCACGCACCGCCCGGCCGGCGCCGCCACCGGCCAGACGCCCGCCGCGCAAACCCCGCCGCCGGGTCCGGCGCTGGGGCGCGACGCTGCTGGCCATCCTGGTGTTGCTCGTCAGCGCGGCGGTCGGCGGCGGTCTGTGGCTGGATACGACACTGCAGCGCATCCCGGCGCTGGCCGACTATCCCGATCGCCCGCCGGCCGGACGGGGCACCACCTGGCTGCTGGTCGGCTCAGACAGCAGGCAGGACCTCTCACCCGAACAGCAGAACGCCCTGGCCACCGGCGGCGACGTCGGCAACGGGCGCACCGACACGCTGCTGCTGGCCCATATCGGCGGCTTGTTCTCGGGTACACCGCCGACGCTGGTCTCGCTGCCCCGGGATTCCTATGTGTCCATCCCCGGATACGGCCAGGACAAGATCAACGCCGCCTATGCCCTGGGTGGGGCGCCGCTGCTGGCGCAGACCGTGGAGCAGGCCACCGGCATCCGGCTGGATCACTACGCGGAGGTCGGATTCGGCGGTTTCGCCCAACTGGTCGACGCCGTGGGTGGAGTGACCATGTGCCCGGCCGCACCGATCAACGATCCGCTGGCCGGGATCGATCTGCCCGCCGGCTGTCAGGAACTCGACGGGCGCAACGCGTTGGGCTTCGTGCGGTCCCGCGCCACCGCCCGCGCCGATCTGGACCGGATGGTCAATCAGCGCGAGTTCATGTCGGCCCTGCTACACCGGGCCGTCAGTCCCGGCGTATTGCTCAATCCCTTGCGCTGGTATCCCATGGGCAAGGCCGCGGCCGGCGCCGTCAGCGTCGACGAGGGCGGACACATCTGGGATCTGGCCCGGCTGGGTTGGGCGCTGCAGGACAATCCCACGACCACCACCGTGCCGATCGCCGAATACACCTCCAGCGACGTCGGATCCATCGTGGTGTGGGACGACGACGCGGCCGCACGGCTGTTCTCGGCGCTGGCCGCCGACACCGCGGTGCCGCCCGACGTGCTGGACACCGACCAACCCTGAGCTGCATTCAGCAAACTTTCACAGCCTGTTGTAACTGCGGTCACAGTGCTTAGGAATGGCTAAGCTGAATAAGGTTGACCTTGCATGACACGCCGCCTGACCTGCCCTATCGTGGTGGCCATGAGCGACGCAACGACCCTCGACACCAAGTTCAACACCCTGCTGCGCGAGCAAATCCGTAGCGAGTTCACCGCGTCGCAGCAGTACGTCGCCATCGCCGTCTACTTCGACGGCGCCGACCTGCCGCGACTGGCCGCACACTTCTACGCCCAGGCCGTCGAGGAGCGCAATCACGCGATGATGCTGGTGCAGTACCTGCTCGACCGTGACCTCGATGTCGAGATCCCCGGTGTCGACGGCGTGCTCAACAGTTTCGACACCCCGGCGCAGGCGTTGCGTCTGGCGCTGGAGCAGGAACGCACCGTCACCGAGCAGATCTCCCGGCTGGCCGGTGTGGCCCGCGACGAGGGCGACTACCTCGGCGAGCAGTTCATGCAGTGGTTCCTCAAGGAGCAGGTCGAGGAGGTCGCCACCATGACCACCCTGGTGCGGATCGCCGAGCGGGCCGGAGCCAACCTGTTCCACCTCGAGGACTTCGTGGCCCGCGAGCTCGGTGGCGCCGCCGCCGATCCCACCGCTCCGAAGGCCGCCGGCGGCAACCTCTAGTCCAGGCCGGCTCCGGTCAGCCCGTTCTCCAGCCAGTCCTTGGTGCGGCCGGGATGGTTGGTGGCCACCCACGCCACCTCCAGATCCCGGCAGTACCGGACATCCTCGTAATGGTCGACGGTCCAGCAGTACAGCGCGCGGCCCTGAGCCGCCGCCCGGTCCACCAGCTCGGGATGTTCGCGCAGGGTCGCGATCGAGGGACCGACCGCGGTGGCGCCCACGGTCGTGGCCGCGCTGCCCCCGAGCAGACGTGAGGTCTCCCCGAGCAGCACCGTGGGCAGCATCGGTGCCGCGCGGCGGATCCGCCACACCGCCGCCGCCGAGAACGACATGACCACCGCGCGGGCCAGATCCGCCGAGGCCGGCGCGGCGATGCCGTAGCGGTGCAGCAGCGCGAGCACCTTGCTCTCGACCAGGGCGCCGTAGCGCACCGGATGCTTGGTCTCGATGAAGATCTTCACCGGCCGTTTGGTGTCCAGCACCAGGGTCAGCAGCGTGTCCAGCGTCAGCAGCCCGGTGTCACCGCCGGTTCCGCCGTCGCGCCAGCCGGCATGCCAGGACCCGAAATCCAGCTCGCGCAGCTGCGCCAGCGTCATCTCCGATACCAGCCCGGTGCCGTCGGAAGTGCGGTCGACGCGGCGATCGTGCACGCAGACCAGATGACCGTCGCGGGTCAGCCGGACATCGCACTCCACGCCGTCAGCGCCCTCCTGCAGAGCCAGTTCGTAGGCGGCGATGGTGTGCTCGGGCCGGTCCGCGGACGCACCGCGGTGCGCCACCACGAACGGGTGGCCGTTGTTGGTCGCGGCATCCTCCCCGGTCATATGGCTATGCTGCCGGGTTCCGGTCTTCTGCCTCAACCGGGGGAGCCGAATCCGCAGCTCGCTCGGCCGGCTGCGATCCGCCGGCGGTGACCATCACCCATCGATGAGCCGGGCGGTCGACCGGGGTGCGCTCGAAGCCCTGGTACACCTGCCAGACCAGCACCAGGGTGGCCAGCGCCATCAGATACGCGATCGTGGTGATCACCGTGTTGTCGGCGATGCGCTGGGCATCGGTGTAGAAGACGGTCAGGATAGTCGTCACGATGGACGCCGTCGACAACAGGTAGCTGAAGAACCAGGCGATCCACCAGCTGACGATGGGCAGCCCGGAGCGCTTCTCGACGCGGGCCAGCTCCACCACGTACACCGGCGCGAGCACCAGGTTGACCGGCGGGATCATGCACCCGACCCACAACCGGCGCCGGGCGCGCGGGTCCGGCGAGCCGGCGTGCGCGAACGCCGCGGCGCGGCGTGCGATCAACCAGTTCGTCAGGACCAGGGCGCTGGCCAGCACACCGAAGAACGCCAGGGCGCTGGCGGCCACCGGCAGCCAGGTGGCGATACCCGCCACGATCGGGTTGAGCAGGGTCCCGCGGTTGTAGAGCATCAGCGCGTACCGCAACACATGCAACACCGCGGCCACGCCCAGCACGATCATGGTGGCGATCACGGTGCGCCGCACCGTGGCCTGCGACGGCGCGCGGCGGTCGGTGCCGGCCTCGGCCGTACCGGGATCGGCGAACTCCTCGTGCAGGCCCCAGCGCGGGATGGTGGCATAACGCGGGGTCGGGCCCAGCGGACCGCGCCGGCGGCGCGCCGGCGGTGGAGATCCCGGCCGTACCGCGATCCAGCGATAGCCCGACGGCAGCTTGCCGGCCGCCGGCCGGGCATTCCACGGTCCGCCCGGACCCGGCACCGACGAGGCGGCGGCCTGCGGAGCCGCAGCGTCGGGGGCCATCAGCGTGCCGCGACACCGGGGGCACCACACCCGCTGGCGGTCGCGCACGTTCCACCGCGTGCCGCACTGGGCACAGACCTGGATCACCGGACCAGCCTACGACCCGGCACGCACCGGACGGCCCGCCTGAACCCAGGACAGCATGCCGCCCGCGACGTTGACGGGTTCGAAGCCGTTGTGGGCCAGATACTGCGCCACCCGCTGCGACCGTCCCCCGGCGTGGCAGATCACATAGAGCGTCGCGTCCCGGTCGATCTCGTCGATGCGCGTCGGCACATCCCCCATCGGGATGTGCTGAGCACCGGCGATGTGGCCGTCGCGCCACTCGTCATCCTCGCGCACATCGAGCAGCACGGTGTGCTCCCCGAACTCCAGCGGCAGTTCACCGACCTCGATCTGCGGCACAACGTCGTCAGACATACCGACCATGCTGGCACGGCCCACCGCGGCGCGCACCGATTCCCCCGGCAGCAATGTCCTTGCTATCCACAGTTTCCACAGGTTCATCCACAGGCTGGGAGCGGATCGGCTGTGCAGGACCCCGGCTCTAGCTGTGAATCCGGAGTGAGCCTGTGGATGAATACGGTCTGGACACTCCGGCCGATCAACAACCTCGCCGGGCGCCGAGCAAAAATCTCGCCCAGCTAAGTTTCTCGAGTGGCATTTTTGCCGTTTTCGAATCTCTCAGATTCGATCGACGCAAGCCCGATCGCAGGCCGGCGGCAGCCGATTTTCCGTGACGAGCAAACAAGGTCTATGATCGGCGTCACAGAAAGTCCGTGTGACAGATCTCACTGGGGGGACGTCGCGATCGTGCAGGTCAGGAGCGTTTGATGGCAGCACACCCGATTGGGCAAGGGCCGGCGGTGCCGCCGTCGGACTGGCATTCGTCGCATCATTACACCAACAACCAGGTGGTGGCGCTCATCCGCGCGACCGTGATCGCGCTCGTACTGCTGGGCGTACTCGCCGCCATCGTCCTGTTCTGACCGGGTCTCGGGTCGTCGGGTCTGGGTAGTCGCTCCTTGCGGTGTGCGCGGGGATGGAGCAAGGTTGAGCTCGAGCTTGTTGTCGAGATATGCGACGCCGAACTCCACCGCGATTCACATGACTAGGAAGGACGAAAGTGGCTGAATACACGCTGCCAGAACTCGATTACGACTATGGCGCGCTGGAGCCCCACATTTCCGGCCAGATCAACGAACTGCACCACAGCAAGCACCACGCGACCTACGTCAAGGGCGTCAACGACGCGCTGGCCAAGTTGGAGGAGGCGCGCGCCAACGACGACCAGTCCGCGATCTTCCTCAACGAGAAGAATCTCGCCTTCCACCTCGGCGGCCACGTCAACCACAGCATCTGGTGGAAGAACCTGTCGCCCAACGGTGGCGACAAGCCCGAGGGCGAGCTCGCCGCGGCCATCGACGACCAGTTCGGCAGCTTCGACAAGTTCCGCGCCCAGTTCACCGCCGCCGCCAACGGCCTGCAGGGCTCCGGCTGGGCCGTCCTGGGCTACGACAGCCTGGGCCAGCGCCTGCTGACCTTCCAGCTGTATGACCAGCAGGCCAATGTCCCGCTGGGCATCATCCCGCTGCTGCAGGTGGACATGTGGGAGCACGCCTTCTACCTGCAGTACAAGAACGTCAAGGCCGACTACGTGAAGGCGTTCTGGAACGTGGTCAACTGGGCCGACGTCCAGGACCGCTACGCCAAGGCGACCGCCAACACCGGTGGCTTGATCTTCGGCTAGAGCCTGAGCTCGGCGAAGCCCCGCGTGCGTCGGCACGCGGGGCTTTCTGCATTGCGCTGGCACTCGTGTCCTCTTGCGTGCTAATGCGTCACTGCCGCATCCTGAGTCACAGCGACCCACAGCAGTGTCGGATCACAGACGTACGACTGTCGGGAGGCCAGATGGACACCGGTTCCGGTAGAGCGGTGGAGATCGCCCCGTTCCATTCGCGGGGCATCCTCAAGGGTTTCATCGTGTCGGGTCGCTGGCCGGATTCCACCAAGGAGTGGGCACAACTGCTCATGGTGGCGGTGCGGGTGGCTTCACTTCCGGGATTACTCTCCACCACAACGATTTTCGGTGTCCGCGAGGAGCTTCCCGACCAGCCCGAGCCCGGGACCGTCGGACTGGTTCTCGCCGAGGGGCCGGTCGTCGGGGAATCCGCCGTTCCGCCAGGGTTTTTCGCCGACCACCAACCGCCGGCGCTGCTGATGCTGCATCCACCGTCCGAAACCACGCCGTCACTACCGGAATGCGCCGGGGCGGCGTCGGGATGCGTACTGCTGCCGGGCATCCCACACCTGGGTTTGGAGCATCGCGCCGCCTGGGTCGAGGCGGAGGCCGACGGCACCATCACCTCGATGGTCAGCCGGGTCGGGGTCGACCCCATCAGTCATCCGGACACTGCCATTCTTGCGATGTTGCTTGCCGCATAGACCTTTTCGCGGCACCGATGGGCCAAAGTACGGGCACCCGAACTCGGACGTAGAACTGGCGCACCGGGATATCCCCGGTTATCGTCGAATCATCAGCGAAGGGGAGTAGCCCCCAATCGTCGTGTCGACACACTGGCGCAAGCCCGGCCGGCGAACCGCAACCCGCGGTGGGCGAGACCTTCGACCGAATGCCCGGTGACTGCGTCGCGCACGCAGACCGCCGGCGACGTGTCGAAAGGTCGCCATGCTCAGTGCCGCACTCATCAGCCTCGGAGTCGTGTTCATCGCCGAACTCGGCGACAAGTCACAGCTGATCACCATGACCTACGCATTGCGCCACCGGTGGTGGGTGGTGCTGTCCGGGGTCGGCATCGCCGCGTTCCTGGTGCACGGCCTGTCGGTCACCATCGGCCACTTCCTCGGCCTCACCCTGCCCGAGCGCCCCATCGCCTTCGCCGCCGCGGTGGCCTTCCTGCTGTTCGCCGTCTGGACGTGGCGCGAAGGCCGCACGGGCGACGACGACGAAGAGGTCAAGGTCGCCGAGCCCCGCTTCATCCTGTTCGCCGTCGTGTCCTCCTTCGTGCTGGCCGAATTGGGCGACAAGACCATGCTGGCGACTGTCGCGCTGGCCAGCGACCATCACTGGGCCGGCGTCTGGCTCGGCGCCACCGCGGGCATGGTGCTGGCCGACGGCGCGGCCATCGCCGCGGGCGTGCTGCTGCACCGCCGACTGCCCGAGCAGTTCCTACACGCCATGGCCAGCGTGCTGTTTGCCGTGTTCGGGCTGTGGCTGCTGTTCGACGCCGCGCTGCAGATGCGGACCGTGGCGCTGATCGTCACGGCCTCCGTCGCGCTCGCGGCCATCGCGTTCGGGCTGTACCGGCTGCGCCTCTCCCGCCGGACCGCGGCGGCCCGACGCCCCGCGCAGCAAAACCAGCCGTGACGATGCGGCCGGGAACCGGCCGCGTCACCCGCCTCGTGCTGGGCGAACGCCAGCAATTATGTTGCAGAGCGAAGGGCAAGCGATGTCTACCCGCGCGTGACTTCGCCCGCGCGACCAGCAGATCCTGCTCGGATCTTTGCTGCGTGACGCCTGTGCACAGCCGATCAGCTATGAGGTCAACTTGACAACATGTCAAGATCGGTAGGTCCGGGCAAAACAGCGCGTCCGTTATTTTCTACTTCGCCAGCTCACACCGTCGGGTCCGGTTTGTGAGGTTGACATGCAGCTACACCCCCTCGCGCGCCACCCCAAGTGAAGGTAGTGTTAGTTTTCAGTGGTTTGCACTTGGTTGTGGCGACAACTCTCGCTACGATGATCAGCAAATACGACGCTCGCGCAGATCGCTCGTAAGCTAAGTGGAGGAAAGTTAGATGAGCAAGACGTTCGCCGCCCGACTGAACCGCCTCTTCGACACGGTTTACCCTCCGGGGCGGGGCCCGCATACGTCGGCTGAGGTAATCGGCGCCCTCAAGGCCGAGGGTGTCACCATGTCGGCTCCCTACCTCTCCCAGCTGCGCTCCGGCAACCGTACGAACCCGTCGACCACCACCATGACGGCGCTCGCCAACTTCTTCCGGATCAAGCCCGCGTACTTCACCGATGACGAGTATTACGAGAAGCTCGACAAGGAACTGACCTGGCTGGCCAACATGCGCGACGAGGGTGTGCGCCGCATCGCCGCCCGCACCGTCGGCCTGTCGCCGGAGTCCCAGCAGGATCTGGTGCAGAAGGTCGACGAGCTCCGTCGCCGGGAGAACCTCGACAGCTAGGTCCCTCCACTGGGTCGTCTGCAGAAACGGTGCCGCAGCGCGTGAGCGCGCGGCACCGTTTTGCGTGGACGGTCAGGTGTTGTGGACGAGGCCGCGGTACTGCTCGGCGATCGCCAGGATCCACTCGCGGTCGGAGAACGTCGTCGGCTGGCGCAGCCAGTTCAACCCCGGGAACGATTCGTGCGCGTCCGACGTCGGCTCGTCGCGGCCGTCGTAGATCCAGGTGGCGATGCCGCGGGCCTGTTCATCGGCCGGTACTGGCGGTGAGTCCAGATCCGCGATATCGGAAATGTTCAACGACTGATCGGGTTCTCGCGTGCCGGCGCCGGCATCCACGGCTCGACGACGCAGCCCCTCGGCCGCGATGGCCTCCAGATACAGCGAGTCGGAGATCAGCGACATCTGTTCGGCGACCCGGAACAACAGCGGTCCACGGGGCCGCACCCCGATACCGACGTCGGGATGGCGTTCGTTGAGTTCGGCCAGCAGCGGCGCGATCACGCGCATCTCCCGACGTGCGCCGAACCAGTCCTCGACGCTCGGCAGCAACGACCCGCCCGCCACCACCGCCATCGCGCACCCCAACAACGTCGCCGCCGCACCGACCCCGAGGACGTCGGTGTTACCCACCGCTCTGAGCAGGAAGAACGCGCTGGCGAGCACCATCAGCACCATGCCGATGCTGAAGACGAACAGCGCCCGGCCGCGACGGGTGCGGTTGGAGTGCCGCACCCCGGCCCAGGCCACCAGGGTGAGCGCCAGCAGCACATAGAGCATCGGCAGCAGCCAGGCCGACGAGCCGCCGGGAGCCAGGTGCCGACGCAGATACTCCTCCGGTGCCATCTCGGTCTCCTGCGGCCGGCGGAAGAAGTCCACCAGGGTCGCGACGGCGATACCGGCGGCGAAGACGTACTGCGCGATCGCGATACGCCGGATCGCCGTCGGTTTGCGGTCCGAGGCGACCGTCGTGATCATCACGCAACTGCCCGCGGCGCAGGCGATCAACGCGACCTGACTCAGCGCGACCGAGATGTTCGGCCAGCGCAACGCGGTGTCGATGAGCAGCGTCAGCGGCTGCCAGTTGAGGGCGGCGACGATACCGAGACTCCCCAGCGCGAGGATCATCGCGGTGCTCACCAGAGATTGTTTGTTGACCAGCGCCCAGCCGATACGCAGGCCGGTCGCCAGGCCGAGAAGACCGGCGATCACCCAGACGGTCAACCAAACGCCTCCCCGAGCCGCACCTGCACGATCGACGAACGATCCGAGGGCAACCGGCCGAGACGGTAGATGAGCAGGGCCGCGAAATCCTCGGCCTCCTGCTCGGCCTCCTCGCCCGCCGGGCCCATGCAGCCGGTCCGCTGGTTGAGCATGTACCCGATCAGATCCGACCCCGCGAGCTCGGTGACCTCGCGGGCCGCCTCGACGACCGGTGTGCCCGCGTGACCGAGCACCAGGTGGCCGAGCTCATGGGCCAGGGTGCGGTCCCAGGCCGGCAGGCCCTTCTGGATCAGGAAGACATCATGGTCGCCGTATTGCCGCCACTGCCCGCACACGCCGGGCGGAAGATCGGCCATCTTGATCTGGATCGGACGTCCCTGATCCTCGGCGACCGCCTCGACCAGCCGCGGCAGGGTGACCTCACCCCGTCGTGGGGCGAGGTCCAGTACGGAACTCACGGCGCGGGTGACGCGACGACTGGCGGGCATACTGTCCCCTTTCCGACCCTTCCACTATGGCGCTGACGTTCGCTGCACACGAGGCAAACCGGTCAACTCACGAACCGTCCGGACATACCCGATCGGACGGCCAGACCTGCGCGGGTCTGCCGGTAACCGATCAGTCCGCCGGCGCCGGTGAGCAGCATGATGCCCGTTGCTCCGGGCACCGCGATGGCGGCGACCTCGGACATCGTGGCGGTGCGCAGATGTTCGCCATAACCGGCCCGGAACGAGGTCGGCACGGCGTCTGCGGCGGGCGGGGCCGTCGGCTTCTCGGCAGGCGGCGTGCCCCGGGTTATCGCAGGCGTGCGCACGGCGGCCGGTGCCCGTGGTGCGGCGGCGACGCCGGACGTCCCGGCACCGAGACCGGTGACCGGCGCGGGCGCGAACACCGGCGCAGGCAGTGCCGGTAACACCGGCACGGCGGGAGGCTGCGGGGGAACGAGAATTGCGGGAATCTCGGGGGTTTCCGGGATCGCCGCACTCGGTACGCCGAGTCCCGGTCCGATGCCGGACCGTCCCGCCGCGGGGGCCATTCCGTCGTACCCGCCACCGGTGCCCGACGACGGGATCGGCGAGTCCGGCGGGCTCGGCCACCACCACCCGCACTCCTCGTCCTCGTCGTCCTCTTTGCCGTCCTCTTCGCCTTCTCCGCCGTCGACCTCGGCATCCGGTGCGTCTTCGCCCGGATCGGGCTCCGGCGCCTCGGCAGCCCCGTCATCGATGGCGTCGGGAAGTTTGCTGTCGTCGATTTCGGCGGGCTCCTCGACGGGCGCTTCCGGTACCTGCGTCGCGACATCGCGGTCCGATGGTGCGGTGGCCTCGCGCGGGCGGACGGACCCGCCCTGGGCGCCGGGCCGCGCCGGCTTTTTCACGGTCGGGCCTGCGCCTGTCCCGTCGGAACGGTCGCTACCGTTGTCCGGCGCGGCGAGTGCGACGGCACCACAGGCACCGCCGACCAGAAGGCCCGATGACATGAGGCAGGCTGCTGCGGCGACCCGCATGCGCGCACCCACGTCGTCCCCACCCCTTCACGGCGTCATCCTGCTGATCTCCACCCTTGTCGAGAATTGTCGCACACCGGCGTCGGATCGTTTGCTGTAGCCGATAATCGGCCTTGGGCCAAGGGCACCGACAGTGGTATCGGGTGTGGAGCGATAGGGTTGGCCGCAACGGTGGCATGAGCCATGCCGTCCGCCATCACATCGACGAAATGACCGGGAGGCACCGCCGATGGCCTTGTTCACGCGACGCAAGAGCCGGGCGGTCCGGCGCGCCGAGGCCCGGGCGATCAGGACCGCCGCATCGAAGAAGGCGAAGCTGGAGGCCAAGCTCGCCGCCAAGAACGATGTGCGCCGCGCCAAGGCGGACCGCAAGGCGGCGGCCCGTGCACTGCAGGCGCAGCTGCGGGCCCAGCACGACAGCGACCGCACGGCGCTGAAGGTGGCCGAGATGCAGCTCAGGGCCGCCAGAGAGGGCAAGGTGCTGTCCCCGCTGCGGATCCGCCGCGTCCTGACCGTCTCCCGACTGCTGGTTCCGGTGCTGGTGCCGCTGGCCTACCGCGGGGCGGTGGCCGCGCGCGGACTGCTCGACCAGCGCCGGGCCGATCAGCTCGGCGTGCCGTTGAGCCAGGTGGGCCAGTTCTCCGGGCACGGCGCCGTGCTGTCCGCGCGGATATCCGGCGCCGAGCAGGCGGTGCGGCGGGTGGCCGAGAAGAAGCCGAAGGATGCCGAGACGCGGTCGTTCGTCACCGCCGTCGAGGACCGGTTGACCGATCTGGCAGCGGCCGTCACCGCCGCCGAGAACATGCCGTCGGCCCGGCGCCGCGCGGCGCACGCGGCCATCGGGGATCAGCTCGACGGTATCGACGCCGACATCCTGGCGCGGCTCGGTCTGCCCTGATGCGGTTCTCTACGTTCCTGGCCGCGGTGCTGGCCGCGCTGCTGGCGGTGCTGGGCACCAGCGGTGCCGGTGCGGTCTTCGCGCACGCCACCCTGCTGTCCTCCGATCCGGCACCGGGCGCCGCCCTCGCCGAGGCACCGGCCACGGTGAGTGCGACGTTCAGCGAGGATCTACAGACCGTTTTCGCGGCGATGACGGTGGTGGGCCCCGACGGCAATCTCTGGTCGACCGGTGAGGCGCGCGTGCGCGGACCGGTCGCCGAGGTGGATCTGCGCCCGCTCGGTCCGGCGGGTACCTATACGGCCAATTATCGGGTGACATCGGCCGATGGCCACGTCATCAGCGGTTCGTGGTCCTTCGAACTCACCGTCGCCCGCACCGGCACGCCGGGACCGCCGGTCGATGGACCCCCACCCGCGGCGGCACCGGACACCGACACCGGGTTGCCGGTGTGGCCGTTCGTCGTCGGCGCGGTCGTGCTGATCGGCGCCGGAGTGTGGTGGAGCCGACGCCGGCGCACGTGATCCACGCCCGGCGTATCGCGCTGGGCGTGCTGGTCGTGGTGGTCGGCGTCGCGCTCGCCTGGGCGCTGGCCCGACCGCAACTCTCCCTGCCGATCACGCTGACCCGGGTGACCGCCGACGCGGCCGCGGTGGTGGTGCTGGGTCTGGCGGTACTACCTCAGCTCGATATCGCGCGGTATCGCGCGGAACTGACCGAACGCAGTTCATCGGCGCTGGCGGTGGCGGCGTGGGTGTGGCTGACCGCCGAGCTGGTCCGGTTGATCACCGCCGCGGCGGCCACGGCCGACGTCCGGGTTCTCGATCTGGGTGCGCGCACAACGGTGCAGTACGCCCTTGCCACCGTCGCGGGTCGTGCCGACCTGATCTGTCTGGTGGCCGCGCTGATCGTCGGCGCGGCCGCCGTCACGGTCCGCGGTGCTGCGGTGTCGTGGGTGATCGCCGGTGTCGCGGCGCTGGGAACCGCGGCCCGCACGCTGGCGGGTCATCTGTCCGACAGTGCGCTGGGCGGTATCGCGGTGACCTTGCACGCCCTGGCGGCGGCGCTGTGGTGCGGTGCGCTGGCCGCCCTGGTGCTGACCGTCGCGCACCGCGGTCAGTGGTCGCGCGTGCTGCCGCGGTTCTCGGTGCTGTCGCTGTGGTGTGTGGTGGTGTTGCTGGTGGGCGGGACGGTCAGCGCCGCGGTGACGGTCGGGTCCCCCGCCGCGCTGCTGGGCACCGGCTACGGGCGGCTGCTGCTGGCCAAGGTGGTCGTCACGATCGCGTTGATCGCGCTGGCCTGGCAGAACCGGTCGCACTGGCTGCCCTCGGCCCGGGCCCACCGGGTGACCGCGCAGGTATCGGCGCGCCGCTCCGATACCGAACTGGCGCTGATGGTGGTGGCGCTGACGCTGGCCGCGGCCCTGGCGGTGTCCGGTTAGCCCGGATCGACTCCTGGCATGATGGGTCATTGGCGCAACGACTCGTGACGACGCGGAACAGCATCGCAAAGGAGCAGATCATGGCCGACGAGCAGGACCTTCCCGAGCAGAAGGCCCCGGCCGAGCCCCCACCGCCGGCGCCGCCGGTGAAGAAGGCCCCGGCGGCCAAGAAGGCCGCGCCCGCGAAGGCCACCCCGGTGAAGAAGGCGGCGCCCGCCAAGAAGGCGGCAGCCAAGAAGGCCGCTCCCGCGAAGAAGGCCCCGGCCAAGAAGGCCGCTCCGGCGAAGGAGACCCCGCCGCCGAGCGCCGCTGCGCCGATCACCGCAGAGCCGACCGCCACCGATCAGGCCGAGCCGACCGCCATCGCCAAGGAAGCCGCCAAAGAGGTTGCGGCTCAGGCAAAGTCCACCATCGCCGAGGCGGTGCCGTCGCCCGCCGCGATACCGGCCGTCGGACCGGATCAGTCCCGGCTGCCGCTGGCCGCGGCGCTCGCGGTCGGACTGCTCGCCGTCGTGGTGGTGCTGCTGACGCGTCGGGGATCGACGCCGGACTGATTTCGGCCTTGACCCTGACGCGACGTCAGGCGCGATAGTCGACTCCATGGACGAGAGGACTGTCGGCAGCGTCGCCGCCCTGACCGGGGTGTCGGTACGCACCCTGCACCACTATGACCACATCGGTCTGGTGGCGCCCAGCGTGCGCACGCCGGCGGGTTACCGCGGTTACACCGATGCCGATGTCGAACGCCTGCACATGGTGTTGGTGTACCGCGCGGCCGGGCTTGCCCTCGAGGAGATCCGCGTCCTGCTCGACGACCCCGAGGTCGACGAGCTGACCAGGTTGCAGCGTCAGCACGCCCTGCTGCTCGAGCGTGCCGAGGGGCTGCAGCGCACCATCAAGGCAGTGGAGGAACTCATGGACGCACACCGCAGCGGCATCCAGCTGTCCGCGGAGGAACAGGTGGAGATCTTCGGGACCACCGCTTTCGGCGAGGAGTACGCCGTCGAGGCGCAGCGGCGCTGGGGTGAGACCGAGCAGTGGAAGCAGTCGCAGCAGCGCGCGGCGAAGTTGACCAAACAGGATTGGATCGACCTCAAGGCCGAGGGCGACGCCTTGCTCCAGGACCTGGCCGCGGCCAAACGTGCCGGTGTCCAACCCGGCTCCGCGCAGGCCGACGCACTTGCCGCACGCCACCGCGCATCGATCGAACGGTTCTACACCTGCGGTGGCGAGATGCACCGCAACCTGGTCGAGATGTATGTGGCCGATGCGCGGTTCACGGCGTACTACGACGATGTCGAACCCGGGTTGGCCCAATTCGTGCACGATGTCGTGATCGCTAGTCTCATGGAATGACCGTCCAACCCCGCGCGACCGCCGATCTGGTCGACGAGATCTACCCCGATGTCCGCAGCTGTGATCTGCAGTTGCGCAATTACGGTGCCCGCGAGGCCTTTGCCGGCCCGATCACCACGGTGCGCTGCTTCCAGGACAACGCGCTGCTGAAGTCCATCCTGTCGACACCGGGCGACGGCGGCGTGCTGGTCGTCGACGGCAGCGGATCCCTGCACACGGCGCTGGTCGGCGACATCATCGCCGGACTGGCCGCCGAGAACGGTTGGGCCGGTGTCATCGTGCACGGCGCCGTGCGCGATGCGGCCGCGCTGCGCACCATCGACGTCGGCATCAAGGCGTTGGGCACCAATCCGCGCAAGGGCACCAAAACCGGTGCCGGACAACGTGATGTGCCGGTCAATTTCGGTGGTGTGACGTTCGTGCCCGGGGAGATCGCCTACAGCGACGAGGACGGGATCGTGGTCGTCGCCGGAGGCGACGCATAGGCCCCGTGGCTTCCTAGCGCGAGCAGACGCAAACTGCCCCGAAACCGTGCGGTTTCGGGGCAGTTTGTGTCTTTTCGCGGTCAGGCCGTGACGGCCGCCCGGTGCTTGCTGAACAGCAGCGACTCCTCGTCGACCTTGCCGTACCGGATGGTGCGCAGGTCGATGAAGTAGTTCTGCTTGAGCCGCCAGGGCGCCTCCGAACCCGACTTGGGCAGGCTGTCCATGGCACGCCGGAAGTAGCCCGGGGTGAAGTCCATGAACGGCTCTTCCTTGACCGCGGCACCGGGGTGCTGCGGTTCGACGCGGTCGAATCCGTTGTCGTCCATGTAGTTCAGCACCCGGCAGATGAACTCCGAGACCAGGTCGGCCTTGAGCGTCCAGGATGCGTTGGTGTAGCCGAAGGTGATCGCCATGTTCGGCACGCCCGAGAGCATGAGCCCCTTGTAGGTCATCGACTTGGTCAGGGCGATCGGCTCCCCGTTGCGCAGCGCCTCGGCGCCGCCGAACAGCTGCATGTTCAAACCGGTTGCGGTGATGATGATGTCGGCATCCAGGTGGTCACCCGATGTCAGTGCGATACCCGTCTCGTCGAACCGGTCGATGGTGTCGGTGACGACATCGGCTTTCCCGGAGCGGATCGACTTGAACAGATCACCGTTGGGCGCCAGACAGACTCGCTCATCCCACGGGTTGTAGCGGGGGCTGAAATGCTTGTCGTAGTCGAAGTCCTTGGGCAGCCGCCGGGTGGCCATCTGGCGCAGGGCCCGCTTGAACACCGCCGGGAAGCGGCGGGCGACCTGATACTGGCCGGTGGCGTAACCGATGGCCTTCCAACGGTTCACGAAATGCGCGAGGTGCTTGGGCAGGTACTTGTTGGCCTTGGCGGCGACCGCATCCTCCAGGGGCAGCGCGCCGATGTAGGTGGGCGAACGCTGCAGCATGGTCACGTGGCCCGCGCCGCCGTCGACGAGCGACGGGATCAGCGTGACGGCGGTGGCACCGGACCCGATGACGACGATCTTCTTGCCGGCGTAGTCCAGGTCCTCGGGCCAGTGCTGCGGGTGGACGATCTGACCCGTGAAGTCCTCGGCCCCCGCGAAGATCGGGCTGTAGCCCTCGTCGTAGTTGTAGTAGCCGCTGCAGACCGACAGGAAGGACGCGGTGATCTGCTTTTCCTCACCGCCGGTCTCGACCGTCAGCGTCCACTTGTTGTCGGCATCGGACCAGTCCGCGGCGGTGACCTTGTGGCCGGTGCGGATGTGCTTGTCGATGCCGTTCTCGACGGCGGCCTCGTTGATGTAGTTCCAGATCGAGGCGCCGTCGGCGATCGACCGCGACGAGGTCCACGGCTTGAACCGGAAGCCCAGGGTGAACATGTCGGAGTCCGACCGGATGCCGGGGTACTTGAACAGGTCCCAGGTGCCACCGATGTTCTCCCGGCGCTCCAGGATCACGTAGCTCTTGGACGGGCAGCGGTCCTGCAGATGCCACGCGGTGCTGATACCGGAGATGCCGGCACCGACGATCACGACGTCGAAGTGTTCGTTCATGGGACCGACGGTATCAACATGGTGTTGAGCCCGTCAACGGTGTGTTGAGAAAGTCGACACGGTGTTAAGCTGGGGCCGTGACCACCGCCAGCCCCAGTCGCGGCCGCCGTGCCGCACGACCCTCCGGGGACGAGCGGCAGCAGGCGATCCTGGACACCGCTTCCCGGCTGATCCAGCAGCGATCCTTCGCCGACATCTCCGTCGACGACCTGGCCAAGGGCGCGGGCATCTCCCGACCGACCTTCTACTTCTATTTCGCCTCCAAGGAGGCGGTGCTGCTGTCGCTGATGGATCCGCTGATCAAGCGCGCGGACACCGGCTTCGACAACGCCATGGACTCCATGCCCGCCGAACCGCACGAGGCGATCCGGCGCGGTATCGAGATCTTCTTCAGTTCGTTCGGCTCGCATCCGGCCACCGCGCGGGCCGGCGCCGAGGCGGTCAGCAGTAGCCCCGAGTTCCGCGAGATCTGGGCCGGTCTGATGCAGAAGTGGATCGGGCTGACCGCGGCGTTGATCAACGCCGAGCGGCAGCGCGGCGCGGCACCGGAGACGCTGCCCGCGCTGGACCTGGCCACCTCGCTGAACCTGATGAACGAGAAGATGATGATGGCCACGCTCGCCGATGATCGGCCGTCGGTGGAGCACGGCCGGGTCGTCGACACCCTCACCCACATCTGGCTGACCAGCATCTACGGCACCGCGCCCTGATCTGTCGGACCCGGATGCGAACATATGTTCGTGTCCGGTGCGGCCCATATCCTGCACGCCGATCTCGACTCGTTCTACGCCTCGGTCGAGCAGCGTGACGATCCCGCGCTGCGCGGACGGCCGGTCATCGTCGGCGGCGGCGTCGTGCTGGCCGCCAGTTATGAGGCCAAGGCCTACGGCGTGCGTACCGCGATGGGTGGGCATCAGGCCCGACGGCTGTGCCCACACGTCGTCGTGGTGCCGCCGCGGATGCGCGCCTACTCCGAGGCCAGCCGCGCGGTATTCGAGGTCTTCCGCGACACCACCCCACTGGTCGAACCGCTGTCGGTGGACGAGGCGTTCCTCGATGTCGGTGGTCTCGGCCGGGTGTCCGGAACCCCCGTGCAGATCGGCGCCCGGCTGCGCGAGCGCATCCGGGTGGACGTCGGCCTGCCCATCACGGTCGGCATCGCACGCACCAAGTTCCTGGCCAAGGTCGCCAGCCAGGAGGCCAAACCCGACGGCCTGCTGCTGGTGCCACCGGACCGGGAGCTGGCGTTCCTGCATCCGCTGCCGGTGCGCCGGCTCTGGGGCGTCGGCGCAAAGACCGCCGAGAAGCTGCGCACGCACGGCATCCACACCGTGGCCGATGTCGCCGAACTGAGCGAGACCTCGCTGGGCGCGATGGTCGGGGCCGGGATGGGCCGCCAGCTGTTCGCGCTGGCCCACAACATCGATCGCCGCCGCGTCGTCACCGGGACGCGCCGGCGCTCGGTCGGCGCGCAGCGCGCGCTGGGGAGAGCGGGCAGCGGCATGTCCGACGCCGAGATCGACGCCGTGGTGGTCAATCTCGTCGACCGGATCACCGGGCGCATGCGCGCGGCCGGACGCACCGGTCGCACCGTCGTGCTGCGCCTGCGGTTCGACGATTTCGCGCGCGTGACGCGCTCGCACACCATGCCGCGCGCCACCGCCGCGACCGACCCGGTGCTCGCCGCGGCCCGCGACCTGGTGACCGGCGCCGCGCCACTGATCGCCGAGCGTGGCCTGACGCTGATCGGTTTCGCGGTATCCAATATCGATCGCGACGGGGCGGCCCAGCTGGAGTTGCCGTTCACCGGCCCGTCGGATCCGCTGGCGCTGGATGCGGCGGTCGACGAGGTACGGCAGCGATTCGGAAAGGGCTCGGTGACCCGCGGTGTGCTGCTGGGCCGGGACCCGGGATTGGAGATGCCCATGCTGCCCGACTGAGGAGATTGAGTAGTTCCACCCATCCGCTCGGCCCCGGATCCCGGCAGGCTGCTGTCATGAACACCTTCACCGACACGGCCAAGGTCACCGCCGCCTTCGCGCTGCAGGCCACGATCGCCTTCGGCGTCAGCTTCATCGGGGTCCTGGCCGGCATCACCTGTCTGCCGCTCGACATCTGGCAACGCCTGTTCCTGGGGATGTCCGTGCTGTTCCTGGTCACCAGCGCGTTCACCCTCGCCAAGGTGATCCGCGATCAGCAGGAATCGGCCAGCGTGCACGCCCGCATCGACGAGGCGCGGATGGAACGGCTCATCGCCGAACACAATCCGTTCAGCTCAACGAGCTGATGCCCACTCCAGCAGCCGATCCGCCGACCAGCTGTTGACGATGCGTTCCAGTGGCACCTCGGCGTCCAGTGCGCGCTGGGCGCCGTAGCCGAGGAAGTCGAGCTGCCCCGGCGCGTGCGCGTCGGTGTCGATGGAGAAGTCACACCCCATCTCTCGTGCCAACTCCAGCAGCCTGGTGGGTGGATCGCGGCGTTCGGGACGCGAATTGATCTCCACCGCAACGCCGTTGTCCCGGCAGGCGGCAAACACCTTTTCGGCGTCGAACGTCGACTCGGGCCGGATCCCGCGGTTGCCCGCCACCAATCGGCCGGTGCAGTGGCCCAGGATGTTCGCCTGTCCCCCACTGACTGCGCGGACCATCCGCCGCGTCATCGACGGGGCATCCATCTTCAGTTTCGAGTGCACGCTGGCGACCACGATGTCGAGGCGCTCGAGCAGTTCGGGCTCCTGGTCCAAGGTGCCGTCGTCGAGGATGTCCACCTCGATCCCGGTGAGGATGCGCAACGTGGGCGAGAACTGTTCGCGCAGTTCGTCGATGACGTCGAGTTGCTGACGTAGCCGTTCCGGGGACAGGCCGTTGGCCACCGTCAGGCGGGGGGAATGATCGGTCAGCGCGCAGTATTCGTGCCCGAGTTCGGCTGCGCATGCCATCATCTCGGCAATCGGCGCGGATCCGTCCGACCAGTTCGAATGCAGGTGCAGGTCACCCTTGAGGGCGGCACGGACCTCGCCGCCGCCGAGGTCGGCGGCGGTCTCGCGCAACTCGACCAGGGTGTCGGGTTCGCGGCCCGCCCAGGCCTGGGCGATCACCTTCGCGGTCTTGGGACCGATACCCGGCAGCGTCTGCCAGCTGTTGGTTTTGCCGATCTTCTCGCGATGCTCCGGCGTCATCGCCTCGACCACGTCGGCGGCGTTGCGATATGCCATCACCCGCCGGGAATCCTCGCGGGCGCGGTCCTTGTAGTACGCGATCCGGCGCAGCGCGGCCACCGGGTCCATGCGGTCCATGGTTCAAGTGTGCCCGTGCCGCCGCCCGGTCACACACCGTCCCATGTGGGGTCTCGGCCGCTCAACGCCAGCGCCCGCACGAAGTCGCCGGCGTCGTCGACGACCGGCACCGGTGCACCGAAGAGCCCCTCCACCGGGCCATCGGCAGTGAAGGCGGTCAGGTGCTCCAGCAATATCGACGCGGTGTGGTCATCGACGGCGTAGGTCTGCCCGGTGGCGACCGCAACATCCCAGCCGTGCACCACCACCTCGGTCAGGGCCACCAGCCCGCACACCTCACCCGGCAGGTCGACCGCCCCCACCCGTGTCATCCCCTGCCACGCCTGCGGCGCCCGCCACGCCTCGGCCAGTGCGGAGAGCCGGGCCGGATAGTCGTCGCGCCACCCATCCTCGAGGCGGTATCCGCCCGCACCGGGTGGACGGTCGGTCAACTCGCCCAGGTTCTTGGCCGCCGCGGCGCCGAAGGCCGAGGCCAGTTCGCCCAGATGCGCCACCAACTCGCACACGGACAGTTCCGCACATGGCGTCGGACTGTCCAACTGATCGTCGCGGACGCCCCCGAGTACCGCGGCGGTGCGTGCGCTCACCGTTGTCATATCGATCACGGACATACCGACCGGCGCCGCGCACGGATCTCATCGCACCCGATCGCGCGTCGTATGCCGGAATTCGTGGACCGCCGATGGTCGTTGACCAAGTGTGGACTTCGCCTTCAAAACCTCCCCGCAGAACACCACCTGGTCGGACATGCTGGCCATCTGGAAGACGGCCGACGATATCGACGTCTACCGATCCGGCTGGACATTCGACCACTTCTATCCGATCTTCTCCGACTCCACCGGGCCCTGCCTGGAGGGTTGGACGACGCTGACCGCGCTGGCGCAGGCGACCGAGCGACTACGTGTCGGGGTGCTCGTGACCGGCATCCACTACCGGCACCCGGCGGTGCTGGCCAATATGGCCTCGGCGCTGGACATCATCTCCGGCGGCCGCCTCGAACTCGGCATCGGTGCAGGCTGGAACGAGGAGGAGTCCGGTGCCTACGGCATCGAACTGGGCAGCATCAAGGAGCGGTTCGACCGTTTCGAGGAGGCCTGCGAGGTACTCAAGGGTCTGCTCAGTGAGGAAACGACGACCTTCGACGGCACGTATTACCAGCTCAAAGACGCGCGCAACGAACCGAAGGGTCCGCAGCAGCCGCATCCGCCGTTCTGTATCGGCGGCAACGGCGAGAAGCGCACGCTGAAGATCACCGCCAAGTACGCCGATCACTGGAATTTCGTGGGCGGCACGCCGGAGGAGTTCGCCCGCAAGCGCGACGTGCTGGCCGCGCACTGCGCCGACATCGGCCGCGACCCGAAGGACATCACCCTGTCGGCACATGTGCGCCTGGGCGAGGACCGTGATTACGCCAAGGTGGTCGATGAGGCCGCCGCGCTGGGCGCCGAGGGCCTGGATCTGGCGATCATCTACCTGCCGCCGCCGTATGACCCTGCCGTGTTGGAGCCGCTGGCCCAGGCCATCCGAGACTCGGGGTTGCAGACCGCTTCTTAAGACTGACGGTCACGAAATTATTACGATTCGGCAAACGTGCTCTGATCCGGTCCGCCGAGCTTCGGCAGGCCGGGTCAGTAGCCGTATCTGAGTAACTCGGCGGGGGTGATCAGGCGTTCGTGCTTAGCTGGGAACTCACGGCTACGACGCGGATGACGGAGCCATGACCAGGCGATTCGACTCATCAGTGACCGTGAATTGGGTGTCATGTACACGGTGGGAACTCCTGCGGTCGGCGAATAGCTGCACCGTGGGGTCACTTTACCGCACAACCCCTGCACAGCCATTAGACACCTGTGACGCGGCTAACACCAACCGGCACGCCGATTAAAAATCGGATGTTTCTGGTGTGACTTCTGTTGCTGAAGTGAAAACGCTTCAGCGCTGCGGGGCGGCCGTCGGTTCGATCGGCCGGGGCAGCGCGGACTCGCCCATCAGATAACGATCCACGCCGGCGGCGGCCGCCCGGCCCTCGGCGATCGCCCACACGATCAGCGACTGTCCGCGCCCCATGTCACCGGCCACGAACACGCCCGGAACGGTGGTCTGGAAGTCCTTGTCGCGCGCGACGTTGCCGCGATCGGTCAGTTCGACACCCAGCTCATCGAGCAGACCCGCGCGCTCGGGGCCGACGAAACCCATCGCGAGGAAGACGATGTCGGCCTCGAGTTCGAAGTCCGAACCCTCGACCTTCTCGAACTTGCCCGCCTTCATCTGCACCTCGTGCACCTTCAGCGAGGACACCCGGCCGTCGGTACCGCAGAACTGTTCGGTGTTCACCGAGAACACCCGCTCGCCACCCTCTTCGTGCGCCGAGGCCACCCGGTACATGAGCGGGTAGGTCGGCCATGGCGTCGACTCCGCGCGGGTCTCCGGCGGACGCGGCATGATCTCGAACTGGTGCACGCTCGCCGCACCCTGGCGGTGCGCGGTGCCCAGGCAGTCCGCACCGGTGTCACCGCCACCGATGATGACGACCTTCTTGCCCTTCGCCGTGATCGGTGGCTCGCCGTCGGGTCCGGCGACGTCATCGCCCTGCTGCAGCCGGTTGGCCCACGGCAGGTACTCCATCGCCTGGTGGATACCGTCGAGCTCACGGCCCGGGATCGGCAGATCACGCCAGGCCGTCGCGCCGCCGGCGAGCACGACGGCGTCGTACTCCTCGTCGAGCTGCGCGACGGTGATGTCCACGCCCACATTCACACCGGTACGGAACTGCGTGCCCTCGGCCTCCATCTGTTCCAGCCGCCGGTCGATGTGGCGCTTTTCCATCTTGAACTCGGGGATGCCGTAGCGCAGCAGGCCGCCGATGCGGTCGGCCCGCTCGAACACCGTCACGCTGTGGCCGGCGCGGGTCAGCTGCTGGGCCGCGGCCAGGCCGGCCGGACCGGAACCGACGACCGCAACCTTCTTCATGGTGCGCACCGTCGGGATCATCGGCGTGACCCAGCCCTGGTCGAAGGCGTTGTCGATGAGCTCGACCTCGACCTGCTTGATGGTGACCGGATCCTGGTTGATGCCCAGCACGCACGACGCCTCGCACGGCGCCGGGCACAGCCGACCGGTGAACTCCGGGAAGTTGTTGGTGGCGTGCAGCCGTTCGATACCGTCGCGCCAACGGTCCCGGTAGACCAGGTCGTTCCACTCCGGGATCAGATTGCCCAGCGGACAGCCGTTGTGGCAGAACGGGATACCGCAGTCCATGCAGCGCGACGCCTGCACCTGCAAGGACTCGTGCTCGAACTCCTCGTAGACCTCTTTCCAGTCCTGCAGACGCAGGTCCACCGGCCGCCGGGCCGGGGTCTGACGGACGGTGTGCTTGAGGAAACCGCTCGGATCAGCCACGGGCCGCCGCCATGATCGCCTCGTTCACGTCCGCGCCGGCCGTCTCGGCCTCCGAGATCGCGGTCAGCACCCGCTTGTAGTCGCGCGGCATCACCTTCACGAAGTGCTTGGCCTCGCCGTCCCAATCGGCCAGGATCCGCCGTCCCACTGCGGAATCCGTCGCATCGACATGCGCCACGATCATCTCCTGCAACCATCCGAGGTCATCGGCTTCCAGGTCGTCCAGGTCGACCATCTCACCGTTGACATTGCCCACCAGCGCGCCGCTGGGGTCGTAGACGAACGCCACACCGCCCGACATACCGGCGGCGAAGTTGCGCCCGGTCTGGCCCAAGATGACCACCCGGCCGCCGGTCATGTACTCGCAGCCGTGGTCGCCCACGCCCTCGACCACCGCGTGCGCACCCGAGTTGCGCACCGCGAACCGCTCGCCGACCTGGCCGCGCAGGAATGCCTGACCGCTGGTGGCACCGAACAGGATCACGTTGCCGGCGATGATGTTGTCCTCGGCGACGTAGTCGGTCGGGGCGTTGTCCGGCGGTCGCACCACGATGCGTCCACCCGAGAGTCCCTTGCCGACATAGTCGTTGGCATCCCCGTACACGCGCAGCGTGATCCCGCGCGGCACGAAGGCACCGAAGCTGTTGCCCGCCGAGCCCTCGAAGGTGATGTCGATGGTGCCGTCCGGAAGGCCCTGCCCGCCATAGGCCTTGGTCACCTCGTGGCCGAGCATCGTTCCCACGGTCCGGTTCACGTTGGCGATCTTCGTGCTGAAGCGCACCTGCGTCCCGGCGTCCAGGGCCTCGCGGCACTGGGTGATGAGTTGCTGATCCAGCGCCTTGTCCAGGCCGTGGTCCTGCCGCGAGCTGCAGTACAGGTCCTGGTTCATGAACGCCGACTCGGGCTCGTGCAGCACCGGTGCCAGGTCCAGCTTGTGGGCCTTCCAGTGCTCGGCGGCCCGGGTGGTGTCCAGGGCGCCGACCTGGCCGACCATCTCGTTGACGGTGCGGAATCCCAGCTGCGCCATCAGTTCGCGGACCTCTTCGGCGATGAACATGAAGAAGTTCTCGACGAACTCGGGCTTGCCGTTGAAGCGCTGGCGCAGCACCGGGTTCTGGGTGGCCACGCCGACCGGGCAGGTGTCGAGGTGACAGACCCGCATCATGATGCAGCCCGACACCACCAGCGGTGCGGTGGCGAATCCGTATTCCTCGGCGCCCAGCAGCGCGGCGACCACCACGTCGCGACCGGTCTTGAGCTGGCCGTCCACCTGGACCACGATGCGATCGCGAAGTCCATTGAGCAGCAAGGTCTGCTGCGTCTCGGCCAGGCCGAGCTCCCACGGCGCGCCCGCATGCTTCTGCGAGGTCAGCGGTGTGGCGCCGGTACCGCCGTCGTGCCCGGAGATCAGCACGACATCGGCGTGTGCCTTGGAGACGCCGGCGGCCACGGTGCCGACGCCGTTCTCCGACACCAGCTTGACGTGGATGCGCGCCGACGGGTTGGCGTTCTTGAGATCGTGGATCAGCTGGGCCAGATCCTCGATCGAGTAGATGTCGTGGTGCGGCGGCGGTGAGATCAGGCCGACTCCGGGGGTCGAATGCCGCACCTCGGCCACCCACGGGTAGACCTTGTGACCCGGCAGCTGACCGCCCTCACCGGGCTTGGCGCCCTGGGCCATCTTGATCTGGATGTCCGTGCAGTTGGACAGGTAGTGACTGGTCACACCGAAGCGACCCGAGGCCACCTGCTTGATGGCGCTGCGCCGCCAGTCGCCGTTCTCGTCCACGTCGAACCGGTCGACGCTCTCCCCGCCCTCACCGGAGTTGGACCGTCCGCCCAGCCGGTTCATCGCGATGGCCAGGGTCTCGTGCGCCTCGGCCGAGATCGAGCCGTAGCTCATCGCACCGGTCGAGAAGCGCTTGACGATCTCGCTGGCCGGCTCGACCTCGTCGATCGGAACTGGCTGCCGCACACCGTCCTTGAACTTGAGCAGGCCACGCAGCGAGGCCATCCGTTCACTCTGGTCGTCGACCAGCTTGGTGTACTCCTTGAAGACCTCGTACTGCCCGGTGCGGGTCGAGTGCTGCAGCTTGAACACGGTGTCGGGGTTGAACAGGTGGTATTCGCCCTCGCGACGCCACTGGTATTCACCGCCCACCTCGAGTTCCCGGTGGGCCCACTCGTCGGGCCGGTCCAGATAGGCCAGCTGATGCCGGGCCGCGACGTCGGCGGCGATATCGTCGAGGTCGATACCGCCTGTCGGGCAATGCAATCCGGAGAAGTACTCGTCGAGCAACCGCTGGTTGATGCCGATCGCCTGGAACAGCTGCGCGCCGGTGTAGGAGGCCAGCGTGGAGATGCCCATCTTGGACATCACCTTCAGCACACCCTTGCCCGCGGCCTTGACGTAATTCGCCTTGGCCGCATCGCTGCTCATCCCGGTGATGACACCGCGGTCGATCATGTCGTCGATCGACTCGAAGGCCATGTAGGGGTTGATCGCGGCGGCGCCGAAACCGCACAGCATCGCCATGTGGTGCACCTCGCGGGCGTCACCGGATTCGACGACGAGGCCGATCTGCGTGCGGGTGCGCTCCCGCACCAGGTGGTGGTGCACGGCGGCGGTCGACAGCAGCGACGGGATCGGGGCCAGCCATTCGGTGGACTCCCGGTCGCTGAGCACGATGATGCGGGCACCGTTGCGGATGGCCTGGCTGACCTTGGTGCGCACATCCTCCAGCGCGCGACGCAGACCGGCACCACCGTCGGCGACCGGGTACAGGCAGCTGACGACGGCGGCCCGCATGCCGTGCTTGCGGCCGCGGATCTCGTGGTCGGGGTCGACGTCGACGAGCTTGGACAGGTCGGCGTTGCGCAGGATCGGCTGCGGGAGCACGATCTGGCGGCAGGAGTGCTCGTCGGGGTTGAGCAGATCACCCTCGGGGCCGATGACTCCCTGCAGGCTGGTCACCACCTCTTCCCGGATGGCATCCAGCGGCGGATTGGTGACCTGGGCGAACAGTTGCTGGAAGTAGTCGTAGAGCAACCGGGGCCGCTGCGAGAGCACGGCGATCGGGGTGTCGGTGCCCATCGAGCCCAACGCCTCGGCGCCGGTGCGCGCCATCGGCGCCACCAACAGGTTCAGTTCCTCGTAGGTGTAGCCGAATGCCTGCTGGCGCAACACGACTCGGTGGTGCGGCATCTTGACGTACTTGCCCGGCGGCAGTTCGTCGACGTGGAACAGGCCGGCGTCCAACCACTCCTGGTAGGGGTGCTCGGCGGCGAGCTGGGCCTTGATCTCCTCGTCGGCGACGATGCGGCCCTGCGCGGTGTCCACCAGGAACATGCGGCCGGGCTGCAGGCGGATCTTCTGCACGACGGTCGACGGGTCGAGGTCCAGCACGCCGGCCTCCGACGCCATCACGACCAGTCCGTCGGCGGTGACCCAGATGCGCGACGGGCGCAGACCATTGCGGTCGAGCACCGCGCCGATGACCGTGCCGTCGGTGAAGCAGACCGAGGCCGGGCCGTCCCAGGGCTCCATCAGCGAGCCGTGGTACTGGTAGAACGCCCGCCGGGCGGGGTCCATCTCGGCGTTGCGCTCCCAGGCCTCCGGGATCATCATCAGCACCGCGTGGGCGATGCTGCGTCCGCCCAGGTGCAGCAACTCCAGGACCTCGTCGAACCGCGCGGTGTCCGAGGCGCCGGGGGTACACACCGGGAAGATCTTGTTCAGGTCGTTGTGATAGCCGAAGACATCGGTGTGGATGAGCGCCTCACGGGCCTTCATCCAGTTCTCGTTGCCGGTGACGGTGTTGATCTCGCCGTTGTGCGCCACCCGCCGGAACGGATGCGCCAGCGGCCAGGACGGGAACGTGTTGGTCGAGAACCGCGAGTGCACGATGCCCAGCGCGCTGGTCAGCCGTTCGTCCTGCAGGTCCAGGTAGAAGGCGCGCAGCTGGGGCGTGGTCAGCATGCCCTTGTAGACGAAGGTCTGACCCGAAAGGCTTGGGAAGTAGACGGTTTCGCGTCCGGGACCGTCCTGGCCGGGACCCTTGGTGCCCAGCTCGTGCTCGGCCCGCTTACGGATCACGTACGCGCGGCGCTCCAGTTCCATGCCCGAGGCGCCGGCGATGAACATCTGGCGCAGGGTCGGCATGGCGTCACGGGCCAGCGCGCCCAGCGAGGAGTCGTCGTGGGGCACATCGCGCCAGCCGAGCAGCTGCAGACCCTCGGCCTCGACGATCTTCTGGACCGCCTCGCAGGCCAGGTTGGCGTCGCGGCTGGATTGCGGCAGGAACGCGATACCGGTGGCGTAGCTGCCCTCTTCGGGCAATTCGAAATCGACGACCGCACGCAGGAAGGCATCCGGCACCTGCAGCAGGATGCCCGCACCGTCACCGGTGTTGGGTTCGGCTCCCGCGGCGCCGCGGTGCTCGAGATTCAGCAGCGCGGTGATCGCCTTGTCGACGATGTCGCGGCTGCGGCGACCGTGCATGTCGGCGACCATCGCCACGCCGCAAGAGTCGTGCTCGTATGCGGGGTTGTAGAGCCCGCTGGGCACTGTTGCCATCGGCAATCCACCTGACCCTTACTGTTGTGCCTGCGCGAAGCGTCGTTCACCGGGCTGGCGATCGCGGCGCCCTCGTGCAGCACTGAACGACGGCGTCTACCCACTCGCCACAAGTGGACAAAACGATATGACAAAGACCGCAAGGCATGCCAACTTAGCCAGACCTAACTAGACTGTTTCGGCACTTCGGTCGGATACCACTTCGACGCCTCGATTTTCGTGCCGATCCGTCTGCGAGGCAACATATTTCGCACGGATTCGAAGGATCGGGCCCACACGGCCGACGATGCCGACTTTTGAGACGCTGGTCACATCACTTTGCCATCAATCCAAGTACAACCGCTTCAACTGGTCGTTTGACGGCTTGGCAAATTTGCTGAAAGGTTGGCCAGATTCTTAGGAAATGCCCTTTTGCCTCGTTGGATACCCCCTGGCCGTATACGCCGCGCCGCATCACCGCAAGCTGGAGCGTGATGTCCTACCCGCAGACCACCCCGCCCGGCCGATTCGGCATCGTCAACGTCGAGGACGGCCCCACCCGCTACGCGGCCACCATGCCGGTCACCGGCATGAACAACCCGCTGACCGGCGCACCGAGCCTCGCGCCGCTGGCCATCCTCGTCGACCACATCGCCGGGTTCGCCAACCACGCGCGCCGCCCGGACGGGCACTGGACGGTGTCGAGCGAACTGGCCATGGAGTTCTGTCCGGGCGCCCACGAGATCGTCACCGCCGATCCGACGGTCCCGGTGCTGGCGTCCAGCCGCGCCATCGGAGCGGCCGGCGCCACCTCGCTGTCGGTGTGCGATCTGACCCACGGCGGTCGCGAGATCGGGCTGGCCACGGTGCGGACCTTCTACATCACCGCGGCGGTGCACGTGCCGGGTGCCTTCGAACAGCCCACCGAGCCGGTCGAAACGCTGCCCACCGATCTCGGCGAGCTGATGGCCGTCGAGATCGCCGAGGCCGGTGGCAGCGGCGCGGTGCTGCGACAGCTGGCACATCCGAGCGTCAACAACACCCTCGGCGCCGTGCACGGCGGTGTCGCCGCGGCAGGTCTGGAGCTCGTCGCCTCGGCGGCGCTCAATGCCGGGCGTCCCGATCAGCCGTTGCACACCGCGTCGCTGCGCATCAACTACCTGCGCCGGCTGATCGGCGGTGGCCAATCTCATTACACAGCAACGCCGCTGCACGTAGGACGTAGCAGCGGCGTTGCCGAGGCACAGGGAATAGGTGATGACGGCCGCGTCGCGCTCACCGCGCGGCTGACCGCCTACCGGGGCTGAGCCGGATCAGGCGCGAGCTTCGCTTGCCGCGCCCTTCTCGGTGGATTTGCCCTCGTGCACCAGTTGTCCGCCGGCGCTCTCCAGGTGCGCGCGGACGAACCACTGGAATTTCTCGAGTTCGCCGGCGTGCCCGATCAGCATGTCCTGGGACACCAGATCGAGCTCGTCGAGCCGTTCGATGCTCTTGCGGGTGTCCTCGATGACCCCGGTGTAGACCAGGTCGACGGCGGCCAGGTGGGCCTGCACATTGTCGCGACCGACCGAGTAGTCGTCCCAGGTGCGGTCCTTCAGGATGGCTCCCGGGGTGCCCTTGGGCGAACCGCCCAGTGCCGCGATCCGCTCGGCCACCTCGTCGGCGTAATCGCGGACGAGGAGTACCTGCGGATCGATCATCTCGTGCACACCGATGAAGTTCGGGCCGACGACGTTCCAGTGCACATGCTTGAGCGTCAGGTGCAGGTCATTGTAGGTGCTGAGCTGCTTCTGCAGCAGCTCGGCCACCTCGGTGCCCTGCTTATCCGTCATCCCCGGGATGGTGAACGCAGTCATGGTGTCTCCTTTGCGTCGGCTTCATAGGCTTGTTGTAGCTCGCCGCATCGCATACCCAGCCAGGCCCTCCGGTAATCACTCCTACAGGGCGCGCAGGTTCGGGATGGCCTGCCGCGGTGCCCGCCGCGGGTTGACGGCCAGCCCGCTGGCATACAGCAATCGCACAGCGCGATGCCGATGCGGCCGCAGGGGTTCGAGCAGTTCGACCATCGCGGCGTCGTCGATCGGTACCCCGAGCAGGCTCATGCCGACCGTCCGGGCGAGATGGAAGTCACCGACCGACAGTGTGTCGGCGTCACCGAAGGCACGCTGCACGGTCTCGGCCGCGGTCCATTCCCCCACTCCCGGAAGCGATTTCAAGCCCTGCACGGCGCGCTCCGGGGTCAACCGCTCCAGTGCGTCGGCGCGTTGGGCGCAGCCCACGACGGTGCGGGCGCGGCCGGGGTCGACATTGGCCAGATGGAACTCCCAGGACGGGATGCGGCGCCACACCTCGGCACTGGGCGGCACCCGCATCCCGGCGGGCGCCGGACCCGGTGCCGGCTGCCCGAACTTGGTCGTCAAGATCCGCCAGGCCCGGAAGGCGTCCTTTCCGTAGACACGTTGTTCGATGACCGCCGGCACCAGCGCCTCCAGCACCCGGCCCGTGCGGCCCAACCGCAGGTGCGGTACTCGTCGATGGGCCTCGGCGATGGTGGGTTCGACCGGGTCGAAGCCCGAGGCGGTGTCATCGTGGCCCAGTAGTGCAGGCAGGTCGTCGAGGAATTCGGCCGCCCCCGCTCCCCACGCCTCGCATTCGACGGTGTCCGGCGATGTCTTGGCGATCCGGGCGGTCACCGGGCCGCTGCGCAGCAATGAGGTGCGCCAGATGTCGGTGCCGATCGCGCGGTAGCAGGGGTCGCCGGTGCCACGGCGCAGCGGGGCCAGTGTCAACCCGGGACTGACCGGCCCACTGAAGCTCAGCGTGGTGGACGGCACCCCACCAATCTAGGCCAGTTCGATACGTGCCTTGTCGGGGTAGAAGGCGACGCGGCCGACGATCTGCGCGACGGCGGGATAGGGGTGTTCATAGGTCCAGATGACGTCGTGCACATCGTGGACGTGGTAGTACGTCGCGTCACCCTTGTAGGGGCAATAGGTGGTGGTGGCGCTGCACGCCAACGCGGTCGGGTCGACATCGGCCAGTGGGATGTACTGGACCGGTGGATAACTGGCCTCCTGAAGGGTCAGCGCGTCATCGGTCTGGGCGATCTGGACTCCCCCGACGCTGACGGTGACCCGCCGCCCGGTGGGCGTGATCGTGATGGGGTGCTCGGCGCTCGGCTGCCGGGGCCGTCGGTCCGTCATGACGTTGTCAACGCAGCCAGGGGCAAGGTGATTCCCGTCACGGTCGATCTGTCTACGATCGATCCATGACCGCTCCGGTACACGCATCCGTCACCATCGCCGCCGAACCATTGGCGGTGTACGCCCTGATCACCGACCTACCGACCTTGGGATCGCTGGCCGAGGAAGCGCACGCGATGTCGTGGACCAAGGGATCCGCGGCGGCACCGGGTGCGGTGTTCAAGGGCGAGAACCGCAGCGGGTCGAAGTCCTGGACCACCACGTGCACCGTCACCGCCGCAGACCCCGGCAGCACATTCGCCTTCGATGTGAAGTCCGCGATCTTCCCGGTCGCACACTGGAGGTACGACATCGTTGCCACCGAAGGCGGTTGCACCGTCACCGAGTCGACGTGGGATCGTCGGGCCGGGTGGTTCAAGAAGATCGCCGGTCTGGCCACCGGCGTCAGCGACCGCGACGCCGCCAATGCCGAGCACATTCGGCTGACCCTGCAGCGGCTCAAGGAGCGCGCCGAGTCCGTCTAGTGCGGCTTGCGCGTGATCAGGTCGGCGACGCGCGCGATCGGAGAGGTCTTGGCGGTGGCGCGGCGGGCCTCCTGCCGGTCGGCGAGCTTGTAGGCGATGTAGAGACCGCGCACCCCCAGCCAGCGCAGCGGTTCGGGCTCCCAGTTGCGTGACTGGTGGCCGACCCACGGCAGGCCGGTGCGCTCGGTCTCCCGCCCGAGCACCAGGTCGGCCAGTGTCTGTCCGGCGAGGTTCGTGGCCGTCACCCCGTGGCCGACATAGCCACCGGCCCAGCCCAGCCCGGTCGCGCGGTCCAGCGCCACACCGGCTTCCCAGTCCCGGGGCACCGCCAGCACGCCGCACCAACCGTGCGCGATCGGCACGCTGCGCACCTGAGGAAGCAGCGAATGCAGCACCTCGGTGAGCTGCCGGATGGTACCGGCGGGAACCCGGCCGTCGGTGTCGGTGCGCGACCCGAAGCGGTAGGGCACACTGCGACCGCCGATGGCGATCCGGTCGTCGACGGTGCGCTGGGCGTAGAAGAAGCCGTGCGCGGTATCGCCGACTGTTTCTCTTGCCTGCCAGCCGATTTCGTCCCACAGCGCCGCCGGTATCGGATCGGTGGCGATCATCGAACTGTTCATCGGCAACCATCGCCGGTGCAGCCCGCGCAGCACGGGGGTGAACCCTTCGGTGGCCCGCAGCACGATGGGTGCGCGCACGGTACCGGTGACGGTGACGGCACGGCCCTGCGCGATCTCGATCACGGGCGAACGTTCATAGATCGTCACGCCGAGGCGCTCGACGGTATCGGCCAGACCCCGCGCCAGAGCCGCCGGTTGGATGCGCGCGCAGTGCTCCGTGTGATACGCCGACACCACGCCGTCGAACCGAATGCGTTCTGCGGCTTCGATTTTTGTCAACACGGTGACATCGTTCTGCCAGCGACGTTCTTCCTTGACGGTGGCCGCCAGCCGTGCGGCCTGAGCCGGGTTGCGGGCGATCTCCAGCGTGCCGCCCTTGACGGCGCCGGCGTCGATCCCTTCGGTGTCGGCGACTGCGATGACCTCGTCGACGGCGGCGTTCAGCGCCTGCTGCCAGGCCAGGACCTTGTCGCGACCGTGGGTTTTCGCCATCCGCCGACGGTCACCGGGGACCAGTCCGGACAACCAGCCGCCGTTGCGGCCGGATGCGCCGAAGCCGGCAAAACGGGCCTCCAGCACGGTGATACGCAGCGAGGGGTCGGCCTTCTTCAGGTAATACGCGGTCCACAGCCCGGTATAGCCGGCGCCGACGATGCAGACATCGGCATCGCGGTCACCCGGTAGCCGCGGGCGCGGCGTCGGCAGAGTGTCGAACCAGTGTGAGACCTGACCGTTGAGCGTGGGCACCTGCCGATTCTGCCAGGCGAGGTTGTCGGTGCTGCGGCGCATGGTGAAGACAACTCATCACGGAAGGGGCACAACATGTGCTGGCAATGCGATCATCCCGAGGCCACTCGACAGGACTATCTGGACGTCCTGCGACACATCGCGGTCAAGAACGGCTGGGCGGTGCAGTACGTCGAGGACCAGCCACCGTTCGCGTACACCATCGGCTTGAGCGATGCGGGGCTGCCGGAGCTTCTCGTCACGGGGCTGCCGCCCGAGCGCTCCATGCTGCTGCTGAATGCGGCGGCGCACTATATGACGCACAAGGTGGAACCGTTGCCCGGTGACACCATCACGTTTCCCGACGACTCGCTTGCCGAGTTCGTCGAGATGACCGCACCGGATGTCCACATGGGTTGGGCGGTGGCCTATCACGGTGGTCCGGTCCGCGGCCTGCAGATCGCCTGGCGCGACGATCGCGGCCACTCACCCTGGTGTCCGGACTTCAACCGCGGCGGTCCGCGTCAGCCGGTGCTCGGCATTCGGGGGCCGGTCGAGGGTTGATTCCGCAGGGAGATCAACTGCCGTCGGGGCGGCCGCCGTTGATCTCCCTGCCCACCTGGGCAGCGACATTCGAGCGACGCGAATTTCTCTGGCCCCGTTGGTATCTCGTTTCACATTCCGGCCTGGTTTGTCGGTGGTCGTACGTATGTTCGGGTCATGAAGTCGGATGTGGTGCAGTCCCGGGACGCGGTAGCCGCCGCGGTCTGTGATCGTGCCGCGTCGGTGAAGGCGTTGTTGGATGCTGATTTCTCGGTGTTCGACACCGCTGAGTTGTTGGCGTTGCAGTCCGAACGCGAGGAACGCGCCCGCCAGGATGAGGCGGTCGATCACCGAATCCTGGCGGCGTTGATGGCGCGGGCGAG
>NZ_JBSFSB010000017.1:69018-94769 GCF_053589535.1 Mycobacterium sp. NPDC003323 | reverse complement strand
CAATTTCCTCAAGCACCGTCACCCGTCGATCTGCCCGCCAACACCGTCATCCGCACGGTGAGCTCCATAGGCAACATCGGCTTGGACTCCGTCACTTACCGAGTCGACGCACAACGCGCCTTCCAGCAAGTCTTGGTCGTCAGCGTCGACGACAAGGTCATCGTGACCGACCTGGACGGCGAAGTCCTCGTCGAACACACCCGACCCGCAACCGGTGTGAAGTATGTAGGCAACGGACAACCACGCGGCCCACGCCCCAAACCCCGATAACCGTCACCGATGTCCTGATACATCAACTGTCACCGATGTCCTGATACATCACATGAGCACCGCGCAACAGAATTCCGACACGATTTTTGCCGGAAACTGATCAGGACTTCAGTGACGCAACGCTGGTGTGGCGAGAGTCGATGCACAGCGCGCTTTTCATCGAGTACCGGTCATCAGCGTCGATGACGACACCGTCGTGGCCTTCCTGGACAGCGAGGGCCCCATCGAACGCAACCCGCCCCCGCCCCGGCGCAGGAAGCGTTGGCAACGGAACCACTTACCGGTTACCAACGCGCATCTGATCCGCCGAGACACCCGCAGCTGCGCGTCTACGGCCGAACGTCGGCCTGCAACTCCGCCAGCACCGCGTCGGTATCGGCACCCAACAGCGGCGCCGGCCCGCGCACGCGGCCAGGCGTGCGGGAGAACCACGTCGGCACCCCGGGAAACCGCACCGGGCCGTCCGGGGTCTGCACCGTCTCGAACAGGCCGGCGGCCTTGAGCTGGGGTGAATCGAACAACGCATCGAGGGTATTGATCGGTGATGCGGGAATCTCCAACTCCGCGAACAACTTCAGCCACTCTTCGGTGGTGCGCTCCAGCATCGTCTGCGCGACCAGACCGTACACCGTGTCGATCTGCTTCGCCCGCATCGCCAACGTCGCGTACTCAGGTGTCGCCCAGTGAGGCTGCACCGCGGCGATGAACGCATTCCAGTGCTTGTCGTTGTAGATCAGTGCGGCGACGTGGCCGTCCTTGGTGGCGTATGGCCGCCGGTTCGGCGCCACGGTTCGCGGGTACACCGCCGGCCCGAGCGGAGGGTCGAACATGGCGCCGTTGGCATGTTCGACCAGCATGAAGGATGCCATGGTCTCGAACATGCTGACCTCCACCTCCTGGCCCTCACCGGTGCGCTCCCGATGGAACAGCGCCATCATGGTGGCGTACAGGGCGGTGAGACCGGTGACCTTGTCGGCCATGATCGTCGCCACATACGTTGCGTCGCCGGTGAGTTGACGCTGCACGGCGGGCAGTCCGCACTCGGCCTGGATCGTGTCGTCGTACGCGGGGCGGTCGGCATCGGGCCCGCGCCTGCTGTATCCATAGCAGTTGGTGTAGATGATGCCGTGATTGATCGCGGCCACCGAGTCGTAGTCGAAACCGAGCCGCGCGATCGCCTTGGCCCGCATGGAGTGGATGAACACATCGGCGGTCGCGACCAGGGCGCGCAGGGCCGCCGCGCCCTCCTCGGAGCGCAGATCCAGTACGACACTGCGTTTCCCGCGGTTGACATTGACGAAGACGCCGTTCATACCCGCAGACGGACCCACCGCCACGTTGCGGGTGATGTCACCTTCGGGCGGTTCGATCTTGATGACGTCGGCACCCATATCGGCCATGATCTGGGTGCAATACGGACCCATCACCACTGCCGTGACATCGATGACGCGCACCCCGGCCAATGGTCCCGCGCTCTCAGCCATGTTGAGCCCCTTGGGTTGCCATGGCAAAGGAGTACCTGATGTGGTCGGTGTGACCGTCGGGCACCGGGGCGAACACCAGCGGCGCGGTGTCATCGCGGATCTGATCGAGGTGCTCGGCGACATCCTCGACGGTCCACGACGGTCGGTACACCCCTGCCGTCTCGGCGACGAAGGCCCGGGCCACCCTGCCGCCGATCGCGATCATCATCTCGCCGGTCACCGAACAGGACTCGTGGGACAGCCACGCCGCCGTGGGCGCCACCAGTTCGGGCCCCATCGGCGGATAGGCCGAGGTGTCGATGCCCTCGGCCATCCGGGTGACCGCACTGGGCACGATGACATTGCACGTGACGTTGTGCTCGGCGCCCTCCAGCGCGGCCACGTTGGACAAGCCGACGAGCCCGGCCTTGGCGACACCGTAATTGGCCACATTGTGGTTGCCGTACAGTCCGCCGATCGACGATGTCAGCACGATGCGGCCATACCCCTGGTCACACATCAGCGGGAATGCCGGTCGCACGACATGGAATCCACCGCGCAGATGCACGTCAACCACGGCGTCGAAGTCCTCATGGCTCAGGTCCCGAAGCGATCCACGACGGACGGTGCCGGCGTTGTGGATCAGGATGTCGATCCGTCCGAAACTCGTGACCGCGGCGTCGATGATCGCTTGGCCGCCCTCAGGTGTCGCCACCGAATCGGTGTTGGCGACGGCCGCTCCCCCGGCGGCGACGATCTCGTCGGCCACCTGTTGTGCGGGGGCGGCATCGGATCCGTCCCCGGTGAGGCTGCCACCGGGATCGTTGACGACGACCATCGCCCCGCGCGATGCCAGCAGCAGGGCGTACTCGCGACCCAGGCCTCGGCCGCCGCCGGTGATGACGGCGACGCGGTCGTCGAAGCGCAGGGTCACCGCAGCTCCAACCCCGCGAGATCGCCGTCGGCGCGCCACTGGGCGATCAGGTCGTCGAACGCGTAGAAGCCCGGCGAATAGAACTCACCGAGGAAGGCGCCGTTGCGCACCGCACCACCGCGACCCTCGTTGTTGTAATAACCGGGCGTGCAGGACAGTTCGAAGGCCGAGTTGTCGATCGAGAGCTCGCGCACGGTCGATACCCATCCGTCCTGGCCCTCCTGGCTGGGCTCCACCGACACAGCACCTCGGCTCTGCGCCTCGGCGATGATGTAGGCAATGTGTTTGGCCTGCTGTTCGAACATCGCCGTGGTGTTGGCCGAGACGCCACCCTGGATGAAGCCCATGAAGAATTGGTTCGGGAACCCGCGGCTGGTCATACCGTGCAGGGTCTTGTAGTCATTGCGCCAATACTCGAACAGCGACAGCCCGTCGCGGCCGCTGATCTCGTCGATCGCGAAGCGGCGGTGGATCTCGGTGGAGATCTCGAAGCCGCTGGCGAAGATCACGCAGTCCACCTCGTACTCGACGCCGTCGGCGACGATACCGTTGGCGGTGAGCCGTTCCACACCCTTGGACGCCGACACGTCGACCAATGTCACGTTGGGCCGGTTGAAGGTCGCCAGGTAGTGCTCGCTGGACGTCGGTCTCTTACACATGAACCGGTAATACGGTTTGAGCGCCTCGGCGGTCGTGGGATCCTCGACGATCTCGGCGACGCGGCGGCGCAGCCGCTCCATGATCTTGTAGTCCTCTTCTTCACGGAACGCCATGATCTGCTCGATGCCCACCGACGCCGGATCTTCACTGCCGGCGATCCGCGCGGTCAGGTTGCGCCCGAGTTCGGTCCAGAAGTCGCACACCAGATCCGGTTCGCCGAACACCACGCCGACGAAGGGTGACCAGTTGTGGAAGTTTCGTTTGCGCTCCTCCTGCCAGCCCGGTTGCAGCGAGGCCGCCCAGTCCGGGTCGGTCGGGGTGTTGCTGCGCGCATCGACCGAAGACGGGGTGCGCTGGAACACGAACAGCTGCTGAGCATCGCGGCCCAGATGCGGCACGAGCTGGATGCCGGTGGCACCGGTGCCCACCAGAGCGACGCGCTTGTCGGCGAGCTTGTCGAGCCCTCCGTCGGCGCTTCCACCGGTGTAGTCGTAATCCCAACGTGCCGAATGGAAGACGTGACCTGTGAATTCCTTGATCCCGGGGATCCCGGGCAGCTTGGGCCGGTTGTAGGAGCCCTGCGCCATGACGACGAACCGGGCCCGGATCTCATCCCCGCGGTCGGTGTCGATACGCCAGCGTTGCGCGTCATCCTGCCACCGGAGTCGACGCACCTGGGTGGAGAACAGCGCGCCGTCGTATAGACCGAAATGCTTGCCGATATTGCGGCAGTGCTGGAAGATCTCGGCGCCGTCGGCGAACTTCTTACTGGGCATGAAGTCGAGTTCTTCGAGCAGCGGGATATAGCAGTAGGCGTCGTTGTCACACTGGATTCCGGGGAATCGGTTCCAGTACCACACCCCGCCGAAGTCGCCGGCCATCTCGATGACGCGGATACCGTCCACGCCGGCCTTCTTCAGATGGGCGCCGGCCAGCAATCCGGCGAACCCGCCGCCGAGGATCACCACGTCGACGTCTTCGACGATCGGGTCGCGGGCAACCCGCTGCGTGTAGGGGTCCACCTCGTAGAACTCGGCGTAATCGCCTTCCAGTTCGAGGTATTGGTCACCACCCTCGGGCCGCAGCCGCTTCGCCCGCTCGGCCGCGTACTTCTCCTGCAGCGCCGGGATATCGATATCGGTGGGGGTTTCGCTGGGCCCGCAGTCGATCTGGGTCATACGGTGGCGCTCTCCGGCATCGCAGCGGGATGCAGCGGGGCCGCCATCTCGTGCACGGCAGGCAGCACCTCCCGAGCGAACAGCTTCGTACTCTCCATGGCGTCCTCATAGGGCATCGTGCCGAACTGCGGGACGATGGTCACCTCGGAGAACGAACACGCCTCCTGGGCGGCCTTGAGCTTCTCGAAAACCACCTCCGGCGTGCCGATCAGCAGGTTGGAGGCGTGGTATCCGGGCGGGCCGCCCTTCTTCTGGTCACCGACCTGCGAGGCCAGCACCGCGGTGGCGGTCGCCTCCCGCGCCGCGTATGCCTCGTATCCCTTGACGCCGCGGAAGTTCGAGGCGTCGGCGAATCCGTAGTGGACGTTCACGTCGCGATTCGCCGTCCAGATCCACTGCTCGGTCAGCGCCGCCAGGGTGTCGTCCTCCTTGGCCGTGCAGTACATGAACATCACGTTCTTGGGCTGACAGGGCTCGAATCCCTCCTCGGCCCGGAAGGTGTTGACCTTGCGGACCTCCTCACCGGCATCCCAGATCGGCTTGTTACCGACGAACAGCGGCACCATGCCGCGTCGGGACAGGATCTCCAGCGACTCGGCGGTCGAGGACGAGCTGAAGATGCGCGAGAACAGGTCCGTGCTGATCGGTTCGGGCCGCAGCGACATCTCCGGGAACGTGAAGATCTCACCGTCGTAGGAGAACCGCTTGCCGGAGAAGGCCAGTTCCAGGATGTCGAGCGTCTCGTTGAACCGCTGCCGGCTCTGCTCGCGGGGCACGCCGACGGCGTCGAATTCGCTCTTGGACACCCCACGACCGATGCCGATGGTGTTGTAGCGACCGTTCGAAACGATGTCGAGGTAGGCGATCTGGTGGGCCAGCCGCACCGGATTCCACCACGGCGCGACCGCGACGAAGGTACCGAGGCTGACCCGTTCGGTGCGGCCGGCGAAGTAGGTCAGCGCCTGGATCGGGTTGGGGGTCATGCCGTATGGGGTGCCCTGGTGCTCGGGGAACCAGATCCCGTCGAAGCCCAGCGGCTCGGCCAGATCACCCAGCGCCAGCGCGGCCTGCACGCACTTGTAGTCCGGCGTCGCCGGCGGGGTGCTGAAGTCACCCGCCATCACGCGTTCCCAGTCGTGCGAGTTCTGCGCACCGGTACCGAGATTGACCTTCATAATTGTCTCCTTGAGCAAATCGCTAGATGTCGCGCGGGTCGCCGCTGCCCATGTACTTGGACAGCTGGTGGTGCAGGTTGACGGTGCTGCGCTCCCGGTACGGATTGGGCAACGTGCCAGGGAATCCGGCCGACTTCATGCCCTGCTGTACCGCAGCCATGTTCGAGAAATCCTGGGGCAGCACCGACAGCCAGTTCGGCGAATCCTTCGGCGTATGAGCCCATTCGGTTTTCGGCGCCTCGCCCTTGGGGTAGAGCTCGAAGACGGCGACCTCGAAGATGCACTTGTTCGGGTCGTAACTCGGATCTGGGCGCGCGGAGTAACACAGCGCGCTGGTCAACCCCTGCCCGATCTGGAAGTTCGGGAAGACCTGCCACGCCGTACCGCTCTGCCCCAGGATGTCCGGCGGGATCGTCGGCCAGATCACCCCGCGCGCCTCGTCATCGCGTCGTGCCGAGGCCAGCCAGTGGGCCAGCACCTGATCGGCCGGGGTGCCCTCGGGAAGTTCGTCGACCAGACGCTTGGCCGCGTTCACCAGGGTCTGCGTGGTGGTCGCGTTGGTCTCCTCCATGGTGTACACCTGCATCTCGGCGGTCGAGATGCGCGGATCTCCGGTGCCGAGGCGGATCTTGGACTTGGTCTCGTCCATGCCCTTCGGTGCGTCGTAACCGATGTTGCTGTGTTTGCCCTGCGCCTTGGCCCAGCCCTTGAACTCGCCGAACTTGTTGAACTCGGGGTGGGTGGTGAACACGTGGTAGGTCTCGTTGAAGGCCTCCATCGCGACCTTCCAATTGCAGTCGAAATACAGCCATTTGCGCCACTTGTAGCGCATGTTCTCCAGCCCGAAGGGGTCCAGGATCTTCGAGGCCGGGAACAGATAGTCGGCCAGTGATTCGGCCTCGGGATCCATGTTGACGAAGAGCCATCCGCCCCACGTGTCGACCCGCACGGGTGCCAGGTGCGTGGCGGCCGGGGTCAACTTGCCCTGCCAGTCGTCCTGTTCGCGGATGTGGGTGCACGCCCCGTCCAAACCGTAGGTCCAGCCGTGGAACCCGCACACGAAGGACTTACGCGCCTTGCCGACGGCGTTCTTGGCGCCGTCCGGCTTGTCGATCAATCTGCGCCCGCGGTGCATGCAGACGTTGTGATGGGCGACGAAATCCGAATCGCCCGGTCCGGTGCGCACCACGATGATCGAGTCGTCGAGGATGTCGTAGGTGAGGTAGCTGCCGACCTCCGGGATCTCCTCGACGCGCCCCACCTGCTGCCACACCTTGCGCCACAAGCGATCTCGCTCATTGCGCGCGTACTCCGGCGAGATGTAGGCATCCACCGGGATCGTCATCGGCTGTGACAGGTCCTCGGCGATGACCCCGGTGGAGTCATCGGGGTCGGCATCGATCTCGATGGCTGCGTCGAGGTCGGATTCGGTATGCGTCATGGGCTTGTCCTTTCAGATCCGACTGATCGCTTGGCGGAAGTTCTCGTCCTTCAGGAACAACGACGTGTTGTCGGCACCGAGATGGGTCCATTTCAGGTTCAGCCCACCGTCCACCAACAAAGTCTGGCCGGTCACATAACCGGCCAGATCCGACAGCAGGAACAGGATGGCGCCGGCCTGTTCGACGGGAGTGCCGCGGCGCCCCATGGCGATTGCGGTCCGGTCCCGTTCCGGGTCGTCGTCGACGTAGGTGGCCGAGGCCGCGGTCTCGGTGACCCCGGGGGCGACGGCATTGACCCGGATGCCGTCGGCGGCCAGTTCCACCGCCAGGGTGCGGGTCGCGGCGACGATCGCGGCTTTCGCGGTGCCGTACGCGACGTGATAGGGCGCGCTGTTCATACCGCTGATCGAGGACACCGACACGATCGAGCCCGGATTGCCCTGGGCGCGGATCTCGGCGGCAACCGCCTGACTCATGAAGAACATGGTTTCCAGGTTGGCGGTGAACAGGTCTCGCCAATCCGCGCGCGAAACCCGGGTGGCGGGCATCCAGGTGGCAGGCGCCGCGCCACCGGCGATGTTGACCAGCCCGTACAGCGCGCCGTCGGCCTTGCGCGCGGCGGCGAGCACGGTGGTGATGCCCTCGTCGGTGGCCGCGTCGGCGGCCACCGGCACCACCGCCAGACCCGCTTCGGCCAAGGGGGCCACATGGGTGTCCAGATTGTCCCGCGACCGACTCACCGCGATCACCGTGGCGCCCGCCTGCGCCGCCAACCGCGTGACGGTGGTCCCGATGCCGCCCCCGCCGGCACCGGACACCACGACGATGCGTCCGTCGAGTGTCAGTAGGTCGCCCATGGCCCACTTTCCGGGGCAGGCCCACACTCGCCCGTCCTGCTCAATTGTCCGTACAAGATATGCCCTTCTACCTATTGAAGAATACTATTCCGCAGCGGTTATGCGCCCGTCAAGGCCGATTGCAGCCGCGAAGACGACTATTGTCTGGACTAGCTCGGCCTTGCTAACGTCGCGCCCATGACAGTCCTGCAGACCGGCCGTTACCCGGTCGCGTCATCCCCGGAGGCCGCCGCGGGCTGGGTGCTCACGCGGGCCACGGCCCCCAGCCGGTTGTTCGGCGCCAATGGCCTGCGCACCGGCCCGGACGGCAGGCTGTACATCGCGCAGGTGACGGGCAGCCAGATCAGTGCGCTGGACATCGTCACCGGCGAGTTGCAAACCGTCAGCGCCAAGGGCGGCGACATCATCGCCCCGGATGATCTCGCCTTCGGTGACGACGGTTCCCTGTTCGCCACCGAGGTGATGGACGGTCGCGTCAGCGTCCGTGACACATCGGGTTCGACACGGGTGCTGTGTGACGACCTCCCGTCCGCCAACGGCATCACCGTGCATCAGGGCAGGTTGTTCGTCAACGAATGCCGGGAGGGTGGGCGCCTGTTCGAGATGGACCTCGCCGGCGGCCGGCCGCGTCAGATCCTGTCCGATCTGCCGTCGCCGAACGCCATGGAATTCGGGCCCGACGGTCTCCTGTACTTCCCGGTGATGAATGCCAACCAGATCTGGCGGGTCGATCCCGCCGGCGGTGAGCCCGAGGTCGTCGCCGGTGACCTCGGGGTGCCGGACTCGGTGAAGTTCGACACCGACGGCACGATGGTGTCCACCCAGGTGGCCACGGGCCAGGTCCTGCGCATCGATCCACGCACCGGCGACACTCGCACCGTGGCGACACTGACTCCGGGACTGGACAATTGCGCGTTCGTCGACGGCAGATTGTTCGTGTCGAACTTCACCGGCTCGATCACCGAGATCGACTCCGACGGCACCACCCGCGATGTGCTGCCCGGCGGCCTGAACTGGCCGCTGGACATCGCGGTCGGCGCCGATGGAATGGTGCATGTCGCCGATGGCACCTACCTGTACCGGGTGCGCGCCGACGGCTCGCTGGATACCGTCGGGATGCTCTTCAGCCCAGGCTATCCGGGCTTCGTGCGCGGATTGACACCCATCGGTCCCGGTGAGTTCATGGTGACCACCTCGGGCGGGCAGGTCGCGCGCTATCGCCCGGCCGACAACGAAACCGGTTATCTCGCCGACGGTCTGGACCAGTTGTACGGCGTGGCGGTGCTGCCAGACGGCACGCCGGTGGTCGTCGAACAGGGCACCGGCCGGGTGCTGGCGATCCGCGAGACCGCCACCGAGACGCTCGCCGAAGGGTTGGACACACCGGTCGGATTGGCCGTCGACATCGACGGCCATCTGCTGGTGTCGGTGCTGGGCGCGGTGCTGCGGGTGACGCCATCGGGGACCGACGTCGTGGTCGACGATCTGGTGACACCGCAGGGAATCGCGGTTCGCGACACCGTGCTCTACATCGTCGATGCCGGCACCAAGGCCGTCATCGCGGTGGATCTGTCGACCGGTGTTCGCGAGACGGTGGCCGCGGGACTGCCGGTCGGAGCACCACCGGGTGTGACCCCGAAACCGCTGCGCGGTATGCCGCCGTTCTCCGGACCGCAGGGACCGTTCGCCGGTATTGCTGCCGGACCCGATGGCACCCTGTACCTTTCGGCCGACGGCGAGGGCAGCGTGTGGACGCTGCGACGCACATGACGCCCCGCATCGCCGATGCCACCGAGCACCGCTACCTGCAGGTGGCACGGACGCTGCGCAAGGAAATCGTCGACGGGGTGTATCCGGTGGGATCACAGCTACCGACCGAACACGAACTGTGCGAACGTTTCGCCGTCAGCCGCTACACCGTCCGAGAGGCGCTACGGCGGCTGCGCGATGACAACCTGGTGTCCTCCCGCCCGCGTGCCGGCACGCTGGTGGTACCGCGGCCGTCGACGAGTTCCTATGCCCAGGACGTGATGTCGATCGATGATCTGCTCGCGTTCGCGGCCGGCGCACGGATGGAGATCGAGTCGAATGCCATGGTCACCATCGACGCCGACCTGGCCGAGCGCACCGGACTCACCATCGGACAGCAGTGGCTCGCCGTGCACGGGTACCGACAGGATGCCGACGCACAGGCACCCATCTGTCGCACCGAGTACTACATCAACCGCGCCTTCGCCGCGATCGGCAGAATGTTGCAGCGGCATTCTGGTCCGATCTTCCCACTCATCGAGGACCTCTACGGCGTCAGCATCGTCGAGGTGCACCAGGAGATCTTGGCGGTTCTGGTCGACGCCGATCTCGGTGCGCTGTTCCGGGTCGCGGTCGGCACACCGGCGTTACAGATGCAGCGCACCTACACCACCTCCGACGGCGAGATCGCCCAGGTGACCGTGAACACGCATCCGGCACAGCACTACCGGCACTCGATGACCATGCGGCGGGTCAAGGGCACGCCGTGAGCACCCTTGCCGATGCGCTCGTCGAGGCGTCGCGCACCTGTCCCGAACGGATCCTCATCGTCGACGGCGATATCGCACTCGACGCCGCGACGCTGCACCGGCAGGCAGGCGCGTTGGCCGCGGCGATGTCCGCACGCATGCCGGCCGGCAGCGTCGTCACCTTCATGCTCCCGAACTGGCATGAGGCCGCCGTCGTCTACCTGGCGGCGACGATGTCGGGCATGGTGGTCAATCCCGTGCTGCCGTCGCTGCGCGACAGCGAGCTGCGGTTCATCCTGGCCGACGCGGATGTCCGGATGATCTTCATCCCCGAGCAGTTCCGCGGGCACGATCACGCCGCCATGCTGCGCCGGATCACCGAGGACATGACATCCCCACCCGAGGTCGTGGTGGTCCGCGGTGACGGCCACACACCACTGCGCGAGCTGCTGACCGGTGAACCCGCGGCGCCGCGCGAGGTGGATCCCGCACAGGTGCACATGATCATGTACACCTCCGGCACCACCGGGCGTCCCAAAGGTGTTCTGCACAGCCATGAATCGATCCACGCGTTGATCCGACAGCTCGGTGAGCACTGGCGCGTCGAGCCCGGCGACACGTTCCTGGTGCCGTCCCCGATCGCGCATATCGGCGGATCGATCTACGCCTTCGAATGCCCGCTGTTGCTGGGTTGCACGGCTGTCCTGATGCCGCAGTGGGATGCCGATACCGCCGTCGCCCTGATGCAGCGGTATCGGTGCACACACATGGCCGGGGCCACCCCGTTCCTGGAGGGCCTGCTGGCTGCCGCCGAGCGCGCCGACAGCACACTGCCCGATCTGAAGGTGTTCATCTGTGGCGGCGCGTCGGTTCCGCCGTCGTTGATCAGCAGAGCAGCCGACTTCTTCGAGAAGGCGATCGTCACCCGGGTGTACGGATCGACCGAGGTACCGGTGTCCACCGTCGGTTCCCCGGATGACCCACGCCGGGCCGCCGATACCGACGGCCGGGCCGGTATCGCCGATATCGTGCTGTGCGACGGCGAAATCCGGGTACGCGGTCCGCAGATGTTCGTCGGCTACCTGCACGACGACGACACCGCGTCGGCCTTCGACGCGGACGGCTATTTCCGCACCGGCGACCTGGGTCGGTTCACCGACGACGGCCATCTGGTGGTCACCGGACGCGCCAAGGACATCATCATCCGCAACGGTGAGAACATCTCGCCCAAGGAGATCGAGGACGTCCTCATCGGCCACCCGGGCATCGCCGAGATCGCCGTCGTCGGCGTACCCGACAGCCGCACCGGCGAACGAGCCTGCGCGGTGATCGTTCCCGCCGCCGAGACCCCGCCGAGTGTCGCGGATCTGGCCGCGCTGCTCGATGGTCACGGGTTGGCCGGGTTCAAGAGACCCGAGCAGGTGGCGATCTGGGATGCGTTACCCAAGAACGACGCCGGCAAGGTCCTCAAACATCAGATCCGAGCAGTACTTACCAAGGAGCCGCACTGACATGCAGGTAGCGATCGTCACGGGTGCCAGCAGCGGTATCGGATTCGGTTGTGCCACCACTCTTGCCGCCGCAGGCATGGCGGTGCTGGGTGCCGGCCGCGATGCGCAGCGCCTGGCCGATCTGGAGCGGGCGATCGGGGATCCCGAACGCGTCGCGACCCTGGCCGTCGACCTGACGGCCGACGATGCGCCGGCCCGCATCGTCGAGGCCGCGGTGTCGCGGTGGGGGCACATCGACTTCCTGATCAACAACGCCGGGGTCGGCAGCCCGAAGCCGCTGCATGAGACCGACGACGAATCCCTGGACTACTTCCTGGGATTGATGCTGCGTGCCCCGTTCCGACTGGCCCGCGATGTCATCGCCCACATGCCATCCGGATCGGCGATCATCAACGTGACGTCTACGTTCGCGGTGGTGGGCGGATTGCGCGGCGGCGCCTATTCGGCCGCCAAGGGCGGTCTGACGGCCTTGACGGGCCATATCGCCTGTCAGTATGGCGCCCAGGGCATCAGGTGCAACGCCGTCGCGCCCGGGGTCACGCTGACGCCGATGGTGGCCACCCGCCTCGACGACCCCGGGTTTCGCAAGATGCAGACCGAGATGACACCGCACACCCGCCTCGGAACCGTCGACGATATCGCCGCCACCGTGGCATTCCTGTGCTCCCCCGGCGGAGCGTTCATCAACGGGCAGACCATCGTGGTCGACGGTGGGTGGAGTTCGACGAAGTACCTGTCGGAGTTCGCCCTGACCTCCGAGTGGATCGCCCGGTGAACCTGTTCTCGCTGTTGGAACAAACCGCAGCGCGATTCGGCGATCGCGGCGCGGTGTATCTCGGCACCGCCGAACTGCACACCTGGGCGCAGCTGCGCGACCGGGCGCTGCGGCTGGCCGCCTCGATCCGAGCCGATCATGACACCGGCGCGCGGATCGCGATCGCATCCGAGAATCGGCCCGAGATCATCGAATTGATGTTCGCGGTGTGGGCGGCCGGCTGCGCGGTGGTGCCGATCAACTTCAAGCTCCACCCACGCGAGACGGCCCAGATCCTCCAAGACTGCGGTGCCGCAGTCGTTTTTGCCTCCCCCAAGATCGCCGGTGCACTTGCCGGCGCCACCGAGGTCCCGGTGGAATCCGTCGACTCCACCGCCTATGCCGACCGCCTCAAGTCCGCCGCTGTAACGCCGGCCGACACCGACCCCGAGGCGCTGGCTTGGCTGTTCTACACCAGCGGTACCACCGGGCGGTCCAAGGGCGCGATGCTCAGCCACCGCAACCTGATGGCGATGACGGTGTCGCACCTGGCCGACTTCGACTCCCCCGACGAGAACTGCAGCCTCCTGCACGGAGCGCCGATGTCGCACGGGTCGGGTCTGTACATCGCGCCCTATGTGTTGCGTGGGGCGCGCCAGGTGATCCCCGCATCGGCCGGATTCGAACCCGAGGAGTTCCTCGATCTGTGCGCGCACCATCCGGGGGTGAGTTGCTTCTTGGCGCCGACCATGGTGGCACGGTTGGTCGGCACCGGCCGGGCGCGGCCGGCGAACCTGCGGACCGTCGTGTACGGCGGCGGTCCGATGTACGTCGACAGCCTGAAGAAGGCGATGGCGGCGTTCGGACCGGTCTTCGTCCAACTGTACGGGCAGGGTGAGGCGCCGATGACCATCACCGGGTTGCGCAGGGCCGATCACGAGGCAGCACCGGATGCCGTGCTGGGCTCGGTCGGATATCCGCGCTCCGGTGTCGAGGTCGCGGTGCTCGACGCCGACGGCCGCCCCGCCGCAATGGGCGATGTCGGTGAGATCGTCTGCCGCGGTGATGTTGTCATGTCCGGATACTGGAACAATCCCACCGCGACGGCGGCCACGCTGGTCGGCGGATGGTTGCACACCGGCGATATGGGTTCGTTCGACGGCCGCGGGTTCCTGACGCTGCGCGATCGTTCGAAGGACGTGGTGATCAGCGGCGGCAGCAACATCTATCCGCGCGAGGTAGAAGAGGTGCTCATCGAGCACCCCGGCGTGCAGGAGGCCTGTGTCGTCGGCGCACCCGACGAGGAGTGGGGTGAGGTGGTGGTGGCCTTCATCGTCGGCACCGCCGCAAAGACCGACCTCGACGCACACCTGCTGGACCGGATCGCCCGGTTCAAGCGGCCCAAGCGCTACGTCTACGTCGAGGACTTGCCCAAGAACAGCTACGGCAAGGTACTCAAGCGGGAGTTGCGCGAACAGGTGCGCTGACCACTGGTAGACACGAACCATGCAGATCGAAGGCAAGGTCGTCGTGATCACCGGGGCGGGTTCGGGTATCGGCCGGGCGCTGGCCGAGGCGTTCGCCGCGGCCGGAGCGTCCGTGGTGGCCGGGGACATCGACACGCAGGCGGCGACGCAGACCGCGACCGGCATCGGCGATCGCGCGGTGGGGGTGGGCGCCGACGCGGCGTCGACCGACGGGATCGCGGCGCTGCTGGACGCGGCGCGAACCGCCTTCGGCCCCGTCGACATCTATGTCGCCAATGCCGGCATCATCGGGGCACCCGAACTCGGTGCCGACGCCGACTGGGACCGGGTGCTGGCGGTGAACCTGCGTGGGCACATCCGGGCCGCCGAGGCGCTGCTGCCGGAATGGACGGCGCGCGGAAGCGGATATTTCGTGGCGGTCGCATCCGCGGCAGGCCTGCTGACCCAGATAGGCGCGGCGGGCTACGCCGTCAGCAAGCATGCGGCCGTCGGGTTCGCCGAGTGGTTGGCGATCACGCACGGCGACAACGGGATCGGCGTGACCTGCGTCTGCCCCATGGGGGTGGCCACCCCGCTGCTGGACGCCATCACCGATTCCCCGGACGCCACCGCACGGGTCGCGGCGGCCTCGATCACCGCCGCCGGTGCGGTGTTGTCGGCCGAGGACGTCGCCGCCGAAACACTCGAGGGGGTGCGAGCCGATCGGTTCCTGGTGTTGCCGCACCCCGGCGTGCTGGACATGTACCGCGGCAAGGGTGCCGATTACGACCGCTGGATCACCGGGATGCGCCGGTACCAGCGGGCGCTGCGGGACGGCGCGAAAGATACTGCCGGATAACGAGAGGACTCACGACCATGGCGACACTCGACCCGGACGTCATCGACTTCCTGATGACCGGAACCCGCACCGGGATGTTGGGATACACCGCTGCCGACGGGCGGCCGCTGGTGGTTCCGGTGTGGTTCGTGGTCGACGGAAACGATCTGGTGTTCAACACCGACTCCGGGTCGGCCAAGGCGCGTGCCTTCGCTCGTGACCCGAGAGTTGTTGTCTGCGTCGATGATCCGCATCCGCCGTTCTCCTTCGTGCAGATCCAGGGCACGGTCGCGGTGTCCGATGATCTCGACGAGGTGCGGTCGGTGGCCGTGCGGGCCGGCGGCCGGTACATGGGCGCCGATCGCGCCGAGGAATACGGCCGGCGCAACGGGGTGCCCGGCGAGCTGGTCGTGCGTGTCACACCGACGAAGGTCGTCAAGGCATTCCGCGTCGCCTCCTGACCCTGGGCCGGCCACCGGATCCGGGCCCGTTAGGCTCCCCGCATGGGCGCATCCCGGCGACGCCTCTCCCCCGATGACCGCCGCCACGAGCTGTTGAGCCTGGGCGCCGAGGTGTTCGGCCAGCGGCCCTACGACCAGGTCCGCATCGACGAGATCGCCGAACGGGCCGGTATCTCCCGAGCCCTGATGTACCACTACTTCCCCGACAAGCGGGCCTTCTTCGCGGCCGTGGTCCAGGCCGAGGGCGAGCGATTGTTCGAGGCCACCGATGCGCCGCTGGATCCCGAACAGAGCCTGTTCCAGCAGATCCGGGCCGGCGTCACCGCCTACCTGCACTACGACGAGCAGCATCCGCACGGCGCCTGGGCGGCCTATATGGGGATGGGGCGGGCCGATCCCGTGCTACACGGTATCGACCAGATCGCCAACGACAAACAGGCCGACCGGATCATCGATGCCGTGCACATCGCGGCCGGCCAGAAGGTGCCGGCGGCGACGATCCGGCGGCTGCGGGTGATCGTGTACGGCTGGTTGGCCTTCACCTTCGAACTGTGCCGCCAGCGCGTGCTGGACCCGACGCTGGATGCCGGGTTCGTCGCCGACGCGTGCGCGCACAGTCTGCTCGACGCCCTCGGCCGGGTCCCCGGGATCCCGGCCGAGCTTTACGATGCCGTCTCGGTCGAACGTCGCTAGCCGCCGCAGCGGTCGCGGAAGTCCTTGGCGGGCTGACGGATCGCCCGCAGCTCGTCGCGCACCTGCGGGTTGGCCGTCATGAACTGCTCAATCGCGGCGCGGCGCTCCTCCCGAGGCTTGCCACCCAGCGACGTGAAGAAATCGTTGACCGGCGGATGGGTGAACAGATAGGCCGATGTCGCCGCCGACACCCCGGCCAGAATCCCGGTGAGATCGGCCGCGGTGCAGTTCGGGGGCGGCGGTTCCGACCACGCCGGGCCGGCGGGCGCCAACCCTACGGCCAATGCGCCGCAGGCCGCGACAGCGATCCGCCGCGCCGGGTTCCACGTCAACAGCATGTCGCTCTCCTCGTTCGGATCGTCATCTGCGGCCACCTCCGCGACCGCCACCTCGACCGATGTCCGGGCCACCCGGTCCTCCCGGCCCACCGATCTGGGGCCTGCCCGGTCTGTCGAAGTCCGGGTTGAGGTCGACATCGATACCCCAGTAGTAGTTGTCGCAGGTGTACCAGTCGTCACCACACGCGTAGGGCACATACGGTCCCGACGAACCGCTCGGCCCGTTGCCGGTATCCGACCCACGAACCTCACCCTGTGAACAGATCGTCGTACCCCCGGAGCTGGTGCAGTCCGCGGCGGCCTCGGGAGCAACAGTGAGTCCGGCGATGACCAGAGCGGGAACGGTGACAATGTTCAGAACCCTCATCAGGCCCTCCTCCAACACGCCGCGATCGAGTCACGGCGAGCCGGTCCCGGTACCCCGCGACCGGAACCACGGGCAGACGGTGCCGACCGCCTGCACGTACTCAAGATCATATTCCCGGATACCCGCGCTGTACAGGGGTTTACCCGCCGGCAGGATTACTTGTCGGTGGGTCGGGGCACTATGGTCGCATGGCCGCCGAAGATCCCCTGGCCCGGTTCAGCACACTGACCCGGGACTGGTTCGGCGCGACGTTCCCCGCACCGACCGCCGCGCAGGCGCAGGCCTGGGCCGCCATCGCCGAGGGCAGTGACACCCTGGTGGTCGCCCCCACCGGTTCGGGCAAGACCCTGGCGGCGTTCCTGTGGGCCATCGACGACCTGGCCCGATCCCCGTCGGAGACCCCGGGCACCCGGGTCCTCTACGTCTCGCCTCTCAAGGCGCTGGCCGTGGACGTCGAACGCAACCTGCGCACACCGCTGACCGGGCTGACCCGTGTCGCCGAGCGGCTCGGCGTGCCCGCTCCCGCCATCACGGTCGGCGTGCGGTCCGGGGACACCACACCCAAGCAGCGCCGCGATCTGATCACCCGCCCGCCCGACATCCTGATCACCACCCCCGAATCGCTTTTCTTGATGCTGACGTCGTCCGCCCGTGACACGTTGGCCGGCGTGAGAACGGTGATCATCGACGAGGTACATGCCGTCGCGGCGACCAAACGCGGTGCGCACCTGGCCGTCTCGCTGGAGCGGCTGGACGCGCTGCTGGACCGGCCGGCGCAACGGATCGGCCTGTCGGCCACGGTGCGCCCGGCCGAGGAAGTCGCGCGCTTCCTCACCGGACGGTCCGCGACGATCGTGTCCCCGCCCGCGGACAAGACCTTCGAACTACAGGTCCAGGTGCCGGTCCCGGATATGACCAACCTGGCCGAGGGTTCCATCTGGCCGGATGTCGAACAGCGCATCGTGGACCTGATCGAGACCCACCGATCCTCGATCGTGTTCGCCAACTCGCGTCGGCTGGCCGAGCGATTGACCTCACGGCTCAACGAGATCCACGCCGAACGCACCGGTGTCGAGCTGCCCGATTCGGCCAACACGAAGGTCGCCGGTGGCGCGCCGGCCCATGTGATGGCCAGCGGGCAGAGTTTCGGCGCCCCCACCGAATTGGCCAAGGCCCACCACGGATCGGTCAGCAAGGAGCAGCGCGCGCTGGTCGAGGACGATCTGAAGAGCGGTCGTCTCAAGGCCGTCGTCGCGACCTCCAGCCTGGAACTGGGCATCGACATGGGCGCAGTCGATCTGGTGATCCAGGTATCGGCCCCGCCGTCGGTGGCCAGCGGCCTGCAACGCATCGGCCGCGCCGGACACCAGGTCGGTGAGATCTCCCAGGGCGTGCTGTTCCCGAAACACCGCACCGACCTGATCGACTGCGCGGTCACCGTGCAACGCATGCGCGCCGGGCAGATCGAAACCATGCGTGTGCCCGCCAACCCACTGGACGTGCTGGCCCAGCACACCGTGGCCGCTGCCGCGCTGGAGCCGCTGGACGTCGATGCCTGGTTCGACGCCGTGCGGCGCAGCGCACCGTTCGCGACGTTGCCCCGCACCGCGTTCGAAGCGACGTTGGACCTGTTGTCCGGGAAGTACCCGTCCACCGAGTTCGCCGAGTTGCGACCGCGGCTGGTCTACGACCGTGACGCCGGCACCCTGACCGCCCGCCCGGGCGCACAACGTCTGGCGGTCACCTCCGGCGGCGCCATCCCCGATCGCGGGATGTTCACCGTGTATCTGGCCTCTGAGGACGAAAAGCCTTCGCGGGTGGGCGAACTCGATGAGGAGATGGTTTACGAGTCGCGGCCGGGTGATGTCATCTCACTGGGCGCCACCAGTTGGCGTATCACCGAGATCACCCATGACCGGGTGCTGGTCATACCCGCGCCGGGATTGCCGGCCCGGCTGCCGTTCTGGCGCGGTGACAGCGTGGGCCGGCCCGCCGAACTGGGGGCCGCGGTGGGTGCGTTCACCGGCGAGCTCGCCCGCCTGGACACCGACGCATTCCGACAGCGCTGCGCGGACGTCGGTTTCGACGACTATGCCACCGACAACCTGTGGCAGCTGATCGACGAACAGCGCCAGGCCACCGGCGCGGTGCCCAGCGACACCACCCTGGTGGTGGAACGCTTCCACGACGAACTCGGTGACTGGCGGGTCATCCTGCACTCGCCGTACGGCCTGCGGGTGCACGGGCCGCTGGCATTGGCCGTCGGGCGGCGACTGCGCGAGCGGTACGGCATCGACGAGAAACCCACCGCCTCCGACGACGGGATCATCGTGCGACTGCCCGACGGTGGCGACGAGCCGCCCGGCGCAGACCTTTTCGTGTTCGAGGCCGACGAACTCGATGCCATCGTCACCGCCGAGGTGGGTGGCTCGGCGCTGTTCGCCTCCCGCTTCCGCGAGTGTGCCGCCCGCGCCCTGCTGCTGCCGCGTCGCCATCCCGGCAAGCGTTCCCCGCTGTGGCATCAGCGCCAACGGGCGTCGCAGCTGCTCGATGTCGCGCGCAAGTATCCGGAGTTCCCGATCGTGCTGGAGGCCGTCCGGGAGTGCCTGCAGGATGTCTATGACGTGCCGGCGCTGACCGAACTGATGGCCCAGGTCGCGCAGCGGCGGGTACGGATGCTGGAGGTCGAGACCGCCACACCGTCGCCGTTCGCTGCGGCGGCGCTGTTCGGCTATGTCGGCGCCTTCATGTACGAGGGCGACAGCCCACTGGCCGAGCGACGGGCCGCGGCGCTGTCGCTGGACACCGTGCTACTGGCCGAACTACTGGGCCGGGTGGAACTGCACGACCTGCTCGATCCCGACGTGGTGGTCGCCACCGCGCGCCAGTTGCAGCATCTGGAACCCGACCGCGCCGCCCGCGACGCCGAGGGTGTGGCCGACCTGCTGCGCCTGCTCGGGCCCCTGACCCAGGAGGAGATCGCCGAGCGCGCCACCACCGCCGATATCGGTGGTTGGTTGGAAGGCCTGCGGGAGGCCCGCCGCGCTCTCACGGTCTCCTACGCCGGTGCCACCTGGTGGGTCGCCGTCGAGGACGTCGGATTGCTGCGCGACGGTGTCGGGGTCGCGGTCCCGGTGTGGGTCCCGGTCAGTCTGACCGAGTCGGTGGCCGACCCGTTGGCCGACCTGCTCGGCCGCTACGCACGTACGCACGGCCCGTTCAGCACCGATGACGCAGCGGCCCGATTCGGGCTCGGGCTGCGGGTCACCTCCGATGTGCTCGGACGGCTCGCCGCCGACGGCCGGCTGATCCGCGGCGAGTTCACCGCCACCCCGAGTTCTTCCGAACAGTGGTGTGATGCAACGGTTCTGAAGATCCTGCGCCGGCGGTCGCTGGCGGCGCTTCGGGCCGCGGTCGAACCGGTCAGCACCGCCGCCTACGGGCGGTTCCTGCCGGCCTGGCAACATCTGGGCACCGATCAGGTGCGCGGGATCGACGGACTGGCCGCGGTGATCGAGCAGTTGGCCGGGCACCCGCTGCCGGCATCGGCGGTGGAGTCACTGGTCTTCGGTCAGCGGGTCGCCGACTATCAGCCCGCGATGCTCGACGAGCTGCTCGCCTCCGGCGAGGTCACCTGGTCCGGCGCCGGCCAGATCGGCACCGGTGACGGCTGGATCGCCTTCCATCTCAGCGAGTCCGCACCGCTGACGTTGTCCGCGCCGGTCGATATCGACTTCACCGACAAGCACCGCGCAATCCTCGAATCCCTCGGTCACGGCGGGGCGTTCTTCTTCCGTCAACTGGCCGACGGTTCCGCCGGGGAGGACCTCAAGACCGCGCTGTGGGATCTGATCTGGGCCGGTTGGGTCACCGGCGACACGTTCGCCCCGATGCGGGCGGTGCTCTCGGGTCCGCGCCGAAGCGGTGCCCCCGCGCACCGGCAGCGTCAACGTCCACCGCGGTTGAGCCGGTACAGCCTCACCCAGGGCCAGCAGCGCGCCGATCCGACGGTCGCCGGGCGCTGGTCCGCGCTTCCCACGGCCACACCGGATTCCACGGTGCGGGCACATTTCCAGGCCGAACTGCTGCTGAACCGCTACGGCGTGCTGACCCGCGGCGCCGCCGACGGCGTTCCGGGCGGTTTCGCGATGCTCTACAAGGTGCTGACCGCGTTCGAGGACGCCGGCCGCTGTCAGCGCGGGTACTTCGTCGAGTCGCTCGGCGGGGCGCAGTTCGCCGCCGCCTCGACCGTCGACCGGTTGCGCTCCTATCTCGACGGTGTCGATCCGCAACGGCCGGAGTTCCACGCCGTCGCGCTGGCCGCCACCGACCCGGCCAACCCGTATGGCATGGCGCTGCCCTGGCCCGACGACACCGAGATGACACACCGGCCGGGCCGCAAGGCCGGGGCGCTGGTGGTGCTCGTCGACGGTGTGCTGGTGTGGTTCCTGGAACGCGGTGGCCGATCGCTGTTGAGTTTCGGCGCGGACCCCGAGGCCCAGCACGCCGCCGCCGGCGCGCTGGCGGGTCTGGTGGGTGCCGGGCGGGTGCCGTCACTGCTGGTCGAACGGATCAACGGTGTCAACGTGCTGGAGGCGGCCTCCGACGAGGCCCGCGCGACGGTGCAGGAAACGCTGCTGGCCGCCGGTTTCAGCCGCACACCGCGGGGTCTACGGTTGCGGTAGCCGCCACAATGGAGACATGCCCGAGGGTGACACCGTCTACCGCGCCGCCACGAAGTTGCGGGAGGCACTGGTGGGTCGCACCCTGACCCGCTGCGATATCCGCGTGCCGAAGTATGCGGCGGTGGATCTGACCGGTCAGGTGGTCGACGAGGTGCTCAGTCGCGGCAAGCACCTGTTCATCCGGGTCGGCGAGGCCAGCATCCACTCGCATCTCAAGATGGACGGCAGCTGGGTCATCGGATCGTTCCGGGGACCGCAGCACCGGATCCGTATCGTGCTGGGCACCGCCGAGACCGTGGCCTACGGTGTCGACCTCGGCGTGCTGGAGGTGTTGGAACGCCGAGTCGACCAGGTTGCCGTCGCCCACCTCGGCCCCGACCTGTTGGGGCCGGATTGGGATCCCCAGGTCGCCAGGGCAAACCTGGTCGCCGATCCCGACCGCGAGCTGGCCGACGCGCTGCTGGACCAGCGGGTGATGGCCGGGGTGGGCAATGTCTACGCCAATGAACTGTGTTTCGTGCTAGGCCGGGCACCCGATGCGCCGGTCGGGACGCTGGCCGACCCGCTGCGCATGGTGCAGCGGGCCCGGGACATGTTGTGGCTGAACCGGAACCGGTCGAATCGGATCATCACCGGCAACACGCGCCGCGGTGAGCAGTTCTGGGTCTACGGCCGGGCCGGTGAGCCGTGCCGGCGTTGCGGCACCCCGATCGAGCGGGACGACAGCGGCGACCGGATCCGCTTCTGGTGCCCGAACTGTCAGGCAATCTGAGCGCCCTCGGCGGTCTCTGACGGCCCGGAACCGGCCGATTCTTCGTTCCTTGGCTGACGGTTTCGTAAATTTGCTCGCAAAGTCGAGCACTTTGCAATTAACGATGTTGTATATTTTTGCTGCACGTATCAGGCATGCTCAAGATCAGTATCCGGCAGGTCTTTTGACCCCACCGGCGCTGCGCCACGGTTTGCCTAGCGCTGCCGCATGGACGTCACGTAGGAGCCATGCGTATCGCGCCGCAACCGTCACGGCGGCTTGAAGTCGGGGGAGCACACGATGCCACAACACGCATCCCACAAGCATGGCCAGGGCAAGGCACGGCATCGTCGCGCACGCAACAGCCCGTCGCGTCAGCCGACGTTCGAGATGCCGATCCCGGCCCTTACCGCGTCCGGGATCCCGATCGGCCGGGTCGGTGCGCTCGCGGTGGCGCTCGGCATCGGATTCGCCGCCAGCACCGGCCTCGGCGTGGGCATCGCGCACGCCGAGGACGGCGCCTCCAACGGCACCGATGACGGCCCCGGTGCCAACACCGGATCACAATCCGACACATCGGGCTCGGAACCGAATTCGGCATCGCCGAGCGCGAATTCGGCCGAAACCGACTCGACCAGCCACTCGTCACCCGACGATGCCGACGCGACAACCAAGGATGCCGGCGAGACCGCCGCCACCGAGGACGACGACACCGAGAGCTCCCAGACCTCCGACGACGACGCCGGCGACACCGCCGCAGCAATCTCCGAGCCGGTACGGATTACGCCGTCGTCCGCACGCAAGACCCGGTCACGCAATGCCGCAGCAACTGTGGAGGATCCGGCGGCTCCGGCGCCGGAACCGACCACGACGGCCACCCTCCCCGACAGTGCCGGCGAGCTGACCGCACCCGCGGCACCGACCCCGGCGTCGGCCGATACATCCGATGCCATCACCATGAGCTGGACACCCGCGGTCGATGCGGCGCAAGCCGTCATCGGCAGCGCCGATGACGCGGTGGCGGTCGCCGGTGAAACCATCAGCTCCCGCACGGCACCGTCGGCCAACCCAGGTCCGGCCGAACCCGTCGAGTCCCTGCTGGTCTTGTCCCTGCTGGCCTGGACCCGACGTGAACTGTCCCGCGCGGCCATTCGCGACGCCGACGCCGACCTTCAGGACAACGCCCTCATCCTCGATCCGACGACCTCGGGCGAGCTCGACTCGTCGGCGGCAGAACTGACGCCGACCGAGGTCGGCGACTCGGCCGCGGTCGAGGACCCGGTCATGCCGCTGACGGCCATGACGACCACCTCTGCCGGTGCCGGCAGTGCGGCGCCGACGGGCAGCGACTCGACGGTCGCCGGCATCGAGGACTCCACCAAGATCGGTGGCCAACTCACCGGCACCGATGCCGACACCGACGCCGCGGACCTGACATACGTCCTGCAGGGTCAGGCGGCCAACGGCAGTGTCACCGTCAACGGTGACGGCACGTGGACCTACGCCCCGAACCACAATTTCAATGGGACCGACAGCTTCACCTACACCATTTCCGACGGCGTCAACGTCTCCGATCCGGTCACCGTCACCCTCCGCCTCACCGCGGTCAACGATGCACCCGTGGGCACCGGCGGTCTGACGGGCTCGGGCGCCGAGGGCAGCACCATCACCGGGACGCTGAGCGGCACCGACGTCGACAGCACCACCCTCACCTACAAGGTCAAGGGCCAGGCCGCCCACGGCACGGTCACCGTGAACGCCACGACGGGCGCCTGGACCTACACGCCGGCGGCCAACTTCTCCGGATCGGACTCGTTCACCTACACCGTGTCCGACGGCAAGCTGACATCCACCCCGGTGACGGTCAACATCACCGTCACCCCGGTCAACAGCGCACCCGTGGGCAGCGACTCGGCCGTCACCGCAGTCGAGGACGTCCCGACCGGCGGCACCCTCACCGGCACCGATGTCGAAACCCCGGCGTCAGGTTTGACGTACACCCTCGCCGGCAACGCCGGCCACGGCACCGCCACGGTTTCGGCGAACGGTACGTGGACCTACACCCCGGATCCGGATTACGACGGCACCGATTCCTTCACCTACACCATCACCGATTCGGCCGGTGCCGAGTCCGATCCGGTCACCGTGACCATCACCGTCACCCCGGTCAACGACGCCCCCGTCCGCACCACCGGTCTGACCGCAACCGGCGATGAGAACACCACGTTCGGCGGCACCCTCACCGGCACCGATATCGACACCCCCGATGGCGGGCTCACCTATGCCCTGGGCACCGGGGCCTCACACGGCACCGTCACCGTCGGTGCAGACGGCACCTGGACCTACACCCCGGATCCCGACTACACCGGCGCGGACTCGTTCACCTACACCGTGTTCGACGGGAAGTTGCGGGCGACCCCGGCCACCGTCACGATCACCGTGGCATCGGCGAACAGCGCCCCGACCGGCGCCGACGCGAACGTCACCGCGGTCGAGGACACCGCCAAGATCGGCGGGAAGTTCACCGGTTCCGACAAGGAGACGCCGGCCTCGGGCCTGACCTATGCGATCGGCAGTGGGGCCTCGCACGGCACCGCCACCGTCAACGCCGACGGCACGTGGACCTACACCCCGGCCGCCAATTACCACGGGGTGGATTCGTTCACCTACACCATCACCGACGGAGCTGGTGCCACCTCCGACCCCGTCACCGTCAACGTGACCGTCACGCCCATCAATGACGCACCGGTCGGCACAACAGGTTTGACCGGATCGGGCGACGAAGGCAGCGCCATCACCGGCACCCTGACCGGAACCGATATCGACAGCAGCAACCTCACGTTCACTGTCAGGTCCAAGCCGGCCCACGGCACGGTCACCGTCGCCGCCGACGGCACCTGGACCTACACCCCGGCGGTGAACTACGCCGGTACCGACAGCTTCACCTTCTCGGTGTCGGACGGACATCTGCGCTCGGTGCCGGTCACCGTCATCATCACCGTCAACGCGGTCAACAGCACGCCGACGGGTACCGATTCTGTCGTCACGGTGCTCGAAGACGGCACCACCGGCGGCCGGTTCACCGGTGTGGACGCCGACGGTGACACCCTGAGCTACACCCTGGGCACCGGCGCCACCAACGGCACCGCCACCGTCAACCCCGACGGCACCTGGACCTACACACCCAACACCAACTACAACGGCCCCGACACCTTCACCTACACCGTCACCGACGGCACCGCCACCTCCACCCCGATCACCGTCACCGTCACCGTCACGGGCGTCAACGACGCCCCCACCGCCACAACGGGTCTGACCGGATCGGGCAACGAGGACACCGCCATCACCGGCACCCTGACCGGAACCGACATCGACGGCGACACCCTGACCTACACCCTGGCCGGCCAGGC
>NZ_JBSFSB010000017.1:65652-68920 GCF_053589535.1 Mycobacterium sp. NPDC003323 | reverse complement strand
GACGCCCCCACCGGCACCGGATCCACCGTCACCGCAGTCGAAGACACCACCACCGGCGGCACCCTCACCGCAACCGACATCGACGGCGACACCCTCACCTACACCCTGGGCACCGGCGCCACCAACGGCACCGCCACCGTCAACCCCGACGGCACCTGGACCTACACACCCAATACCAACTACAACGGCCCCGACACCTTCACCTACACCGTCACCGACGGCACCACCACCTCCACCCCGATCACCGTCACCGTCACCGTCGCCGCGATCAACGACGCCCCCACCGGAACCGACACCGTCATCGACGCCGAAGAGGATTCGACCACCATCGGCGGATCCCTGCTCGGTAGCGATATCGACAGTCCCGCAGGTACGTTGACCTACACACTCAGGAATCAAGCCGACCACGGCAGCGTCACCGTGAACGCCGACGGCACCTGGACCTACACCCCGGCCGCCAATTATGTCGGCACCGACACCTTCACCTACACCGTGTCGGACGGGGCGCTGAGCTCCACCTCGATCACCGTGACCGTGAACCTCGCCGCGGTCAACGACGCCCCCACCGGCAGCGACTCGACCGTCGCCGGGATTGAGGATTCGACCAGGATCGGCGGACAACTGACCGGATCCGACGTCGACAACACCACGGCCGAGTTGGAGTTCGCACTCGACACCGATGCGTCGCACGGCTCTGTGACGGTCAACCCGGACGGCACCTGGACCTACACGCCGGCCGCCGACCACAACGGAGTGGATTCGTTCACCTACACCATCGCCGACGGCCAGTCGGTCTCGGCGCCCGTCACGGTCACCATCATCGTCCCCGCGGTCAACGACCGACCGGTGGGCACGCCCGGGTTGTCCCAGACCGGCGACGAGGACACCGTCATCACCGGCACGGTCACCGGCACCGATACCGACACTCCCGCAGGCAATCTCACCTATGCACTGGCCGGCCAGGCCGCCCATGGCACCGTCACCGTCGACACAAACGGTAACTGGACGTACACACCGGCAACCGATTTCCACGGCACCGACAGCTTCACCTTCACGGTGTTCGACCAGAAGCTGCATTCGGCACCGGTCTCGGTCACCATCTACGTCACCCCGGTCAACGACGCGCCCACCGCAGACGCCACGGCGGTCAGTACGGTCGAGGATGGCGGATCCAGCGGAGGCACCTTCGCCGGTACCGACGTCGACTCGACCACGCTGAGCTACTCCCTCGGCGCCGCGGCCGCCAATGGCACCGCCACCGTCAACGCCGACGGCACCTGGACCTACACGCCGACAGCCAATTTCAGCGGTACCGATACGTTCACGTACACCATCACCGACGGCACCAGCACGTCGACACCCATCACGGTCACCGTCACGGTCACCGCTGCCAACGACGCACCCACCGGCACCGACACGACCATCGCCGGCGACGAGGATTCCGACACCATCGGCGGCACCCTGGTGGCCACGGACCTCGACGGCGACACCCTCAGCTACGCGGTGGGCACCCCGGCCGCCCATGGCACCGTCACCCTCGATGCCGACGGCACCTGGACCTACACCCCGGCGACCGACTATCACGGCACCGACAGCTTCACCTATACCGTGTCCGACGGAAACCTCACGTCGACCCCGATCACCGTGACCGTGACGATCGCCCCGGTGAATGATGCTCCGAGCGCCGCTGATTCGGAGGCGACTGGTTCCGAGGACACACCGTTCGGGGGCACCCTGACCGCAACCGACATCGATACCGAGGCCGACGACCTCAGGTACACGTTGACCACCCAGGCCGCCAACGGGACCGTCACGGTCAACGCCGACGGCACCTGGACCTACACGCCGGATCCGGACTTCAACGGTGATGACTCGTTCACCTTCACCGTCGACGACGGCAATGCCGACTCCCCACCCGTCACGGTGGTCCTGCATGTCGCGGCGGTCAATGACGCACCTACTGCCACTGCGGGTTTGACCGGTTCGGGCAATGAGGACACCGCCATCACCGGAACGCTGAGCGGCACCGACATCGACGGTGGCACCGTCACCTACGCCCTGGGCACCGGGGCCGCCCACGGCACCGTCACCGTCAACGCCAACGGCACCTGGACCTACACCCCGGCCGCCAACTTCAACGGCACCGACAGCTTCACCTACACCGTGTCCGACGGTGCCCTGCGTTCCGATCCGGCGACCGTCATCATCGCGGTCATCGCCGTCAACGACGTTCCCACCGGCATCGACTCCGCCATCGATGTCACCGAGGACGTCTCCGCCGGCGGCACGTTCGTGGGCTCTGATGTCGACGGTGGCACGTCGCTGTCGTACACGCTGCGGAATCAGGCCGGCCACGGCACCGTCACTGTCAACGCGAACGGCACCTGGACCTACACCCCGGCCGCCAATTACACGGGCACCGACAGCTTCACGTATACCGTCGACGACGGCAGCCTGACCTCGACCCCGGTCACGGTCACGGTCACGGTCGCGGCGGTCAACGATGTCCCCACCGGCACTGCGGGTCTGACCGGATCGGGCGACGAGGACACCGCCATCACCGGAACGCTGAGCGGCACCGACGTCGACGGCGACAGCCTCACCTACACCCTGGGCAGCGGCGCCACCAACGGCACCGTCACCGTCAACCAAGACGGCACCTGGACCTACACCCCCAACACCAACTACACCGGCACAGATTCGTTCACCTACACCGTCACCGACGGCACCGCGACCGCCACCCCGGTCACCGTCACCATCACCGTCAACGCCGTCAACGACGCCCCCACCGGCACCCCCACCACCATCGACGCCGACGAAGACTCCACCACCATCGGCGGCACCCTCACCGGCAGCGACATCGACAGCGCCACAAGCTCGTTGTCCTACACACTGTCCACCCAGGCCGCCAACGGCACCGTCACCCTCAACGCCGACGGCACCTGGACCTACACCCCGGCCGCCAATTACACGGGCACCGACAGCTTCACGTATACCGTCACCGACGGTGCACTGATCTCCACCCCGGTCACCGTCACCATCAACCTCGCCGCCGTCAACGACACCCCCACCCCCACAACCGGTCTGACCGGATCGGGCAACGAGGACACCGACATCACCGGAACGCTGAGCGGCACCGACGTCGACGGCGACACCCTCACCTACACCCTGGGCAGCGGCGCCACCAACGGCACCGTCACCGTCAACTCCGACGGCACCTGGACCTACACCCCCAACACCAACTACACCGGCACCGATTCGTTCACCT
>NZ_JBSFSB010000017.1:0-65557 GCF_053589535.1 Mycobacterium sp. NPDC003323 | reverse complement strand
AACGCCGTCAACGACGCCCCCACCGGCACCCCCACCACCATCGACGCCGACGAAGACTCCACCACCATCGGCGGCACCCTCACCGGCACCGACATCGAAGCAACCGACCCCGGACAGCTCAGCTATGTCCTGGAAACCGACGCCGATCACGGCGTGGTCGACGTCGACGAGGACGGCACCTGGACCTACACGCCTGCCGCGAATTACAGCGGCACCGACAGCTTCACCTACACGATCGTCGATGCCGACGGCGCCTCCTCGGCGCCGGTGACCGTCACCATCAACATGCGCCCGCTCAACGATGCTCCGGTCGGCAGCACCGGCCTGGCCGCCACCGGCGCCGAGGATGCATCCGGCGGCATGGGTGGCATCCTGACGGCCACCGACGCCGACGGCGATTCGCTGACCTACGCGTTGGGCGCCCAGGCCGGCAACGGCACCGTGACGGTCAACGCCGACGGCACCTGGACCTACACGCCGAACGCCAACTTCCACGGCACCGACACCTTCACCTACACCGTCAGCGATGGCACCGCGACCGCCGCGCCGGTCAGCGTCACGATCACGGTGACCCCGGTCAACGATGCTCCGACCGCCACCGCCGGCCTCAGCGGGTCGGGCAACGAGGATACCGCCATCACCGGCACACTGACCGGCACCGATATCGACGGCGACACACTGACGTACGCGCTGTCGAGCCAAGCCGGCCGCGGCACCGTGATCGTGAACGCCGACGGCGATTGGACCTACACCCCGAACACCAACTACACCGGCACCGATTCGTTCACCTACACCGTCAGCGACGGTCACGGCGGCGTGTCCACCCCGGTGACGGTGAACGTCACCGTCGCGGCGGTCAACGATGCGCCGGTCGCCCGGGCGGACAGTTTCAGCACCGCCGAGGACACCACGTTGAGCAGCGGCAATCTGCTCGGCAACGACACCGATGTCGACGGCGACACCATCACCGTCGTGGGCAATACCCAACCGGCTCACGGCTCGGTCACCGTCGGCAGTGACGGATCGTTCACCTACACACCGGCCGCGAATTACAGCGGCACCGACAGTTTCAGCTACACCATCGCCGATGCGGACGGATCGACCAGCACCGCCAGCGTCACGATCGCCGTCACCGCCGTCAACGATCAACCGGTCGGTGCTGCCGACAGCTTCACCACCACAGAGGACACCTCCTACAGCGGCAACGTGCTCGGCAACGACACCGACCCCGACGGCAACACCCTGACAGCTACCGTTGTCGTTGGGCCGCAGCATGGTTCACTGCAGTGGAACTCCGACGGCACGTTCACCTACACCCCGGATCCCAACTACAACGGCACCGACACGTTCACCTATCAGGCCTCCGACGGGCCTGCCTCGACCGCGGCGATCCTGGTCACCATGACGGTGACGGCGGTCAACGATTCTCCGACCGCCGCCGGCGCCGTCACCGGCGGCTCAGGCAACGAGGACACCGCCATCAGCGGGCGGGTCGGGTTCGGTGACGTCGACACCGGAGACACCACGACTCTGACGGTGACCACCCCGGCCGAGCACGGCACGGTGGTCTTGAACGCCGACGGCACCTACACCTACACGCCCACAGCCAATTACCACGGTGCCGACAGCTTCACCTACACCGTCACCGACGGGCTGGGTGCCACCGCCACCGCCGCCGTCAGCATCACCGTCGCCGCGGCCAACGATGCCCCGGTCGCCAACGCCGAGGACTTCGGCACGATCAATCAGTCCACGGTGACGCCGGGTCAGGTCATCGGCAACGTCCTCGACAACGACACCGACGTGGACGCCGGCGACACCCGCTCGGTCACCAGCTGGACTCAGGTGCCCTCCGCCGCGGGCTCCATCAACGTCGCTTCCAACGGCGTTGTCACCTTCACCCCGAACACCTTCCGTAACTACGACGGCGTCGTGACGTTCAGCTACACCATCACCGACAGTCAGGGCGCGACGAGCACGAGCACCGCCAGCTTCACGCTGAATGACGACATCGCGCCGACCGCAGTCGACGTTCAGTCGGTCAACAGCGGCACCGCCGGTCTGCTGAATCAGGGTGACGCCATCACCTACACCTTCAGTGAGCCGATCGACCCGAACAGCATCATCGCCGGTTGGGACGGAGCGGGTTCGAGGAACGTGACCGTGCGGGTCTACGACGGCTCGCTGGGACTGCTGAACCTGCTCGGTTTCGGTGACGTGTTGCGGGTGTACGACAGCACCGATACCACGCAACTCGCGCTCGGTTCGGTGAGCCTGGGTGGAGTCAATTACGTGAGCGGGGCCGTTTCGCTGCTGACCGGGCCCAACATCTGGTTCTCCGGGTCCACGATGACGTTGTCGTCCGACCGCACCAAGGTCACGATCACCCTCGGTGAGTACAACTACTCCACCACGTTGGGCGTGCCCCTGGGCGCGGTGCGAGGCACCAACATCGGGGATACAACGATGACCTGGGTACCGGATACCGCGGTGCGCGATGCCGCAGGCAACACGGCGACAAGCACCAACGCCACCGAAACAAGCACCGCCGACCGGGACTTCTGATCCCGCTCACCTGATCGATTCGAATGAGGAGCATCGCAGTGAATGCACAACCCGAACAACGCCCGCCAACGGGACGGCATCGCCGTGCCCGCGGCGCGGGCGTCGTGCAGGCGACGTTCCCGACCTTCCAGCTACAGGCCACACCCGCGTTGACACCAGGTTTGAGTATGCCGATCGGCCGGGTCGGTGCACTGGCGGTGGCGCTGGGCGTGGGATTCGCCGTCAGCACCGCGCACGGCGCCGGCAGCGCGCGTGCCGACGAGGCGTCGACCAAGTCCGCATCGGCGGAATCGTCGTCAGTTGACTCAGAGACGCAGTCAACTTCTTCGGATGACGCTCAGTCCGCCTCCGAGCCGACATCCGGGCCACAGACCGATCCGGACGTTCCGGACGACGAGGCCGAAGTCGACGAACCCCGCACCGACGACACCGACACCGAAGCACCGGAGCTCGAGGAGCCCGCACCGTCCGACGACCCGGACAACGGCACCGAAGACACCGAGGACGCCGGGAATCTCGACGACACCGCCCCCGCCGAGCCGGCCCGCCCCACCGACCCCCGGGACACCAATACGCTCGCCGAACCCGAGCGCGCTTCCTCCGGTCCTCGGCACGCCGCGCAATCTGCATCCGCACCAGCCCTTTCCGTACGCCCCCTGGTCACCGCGACCACCGCGGAGACGACCACACCGGAGGTGACGCCGCCCACCCTGCGGGTCGCCTCCGGCGCACCGGATGCGGCACCGATGACCGCCACGTGCGGGTGCTCAGTGGCCCCGGTCAACCTCGATCTGCCCACCCCGATCGAGCTGTTGGTGGGCGTACCGGTCGCGGCGGTGTACAGCGTGCTGGGTATCGCGCAGAATCTGCTGAGCGCGTTCCTGAACCCGCCCGGCGGTACCGCACAACCCGGATTGCTGTGGGTTGCCCTGGCCTGGGCCCGCCGCGAGATCGAGCACACCTTCTTCAACAGGTCACCCCGGGTCGACGATCAGGAGATCACCCTCACCCTCGACCCGGGCCAATCGAGTACGCCGATCGACCTCGGTGCCACCGACCGTGAAGGTGACCGGCTGACCTACCGGGTTCCGACCACCGGTTCCCGTGCGCCCGAACACGGCACGGTGACGGTGGACCAGTCGACGGGCACACTCGTCTACACACCGACCGATCAGGACTTCACCGGCATGGACATCTTCACCGTGAGCGTGTCCGACAAGATGCGGGGCTTCCATCTACACGGGCCGCTCGGCTGGATGTTCAAGAAGTGGCACGGGCACACCGACACCGCCGTCATCACCATCCATGTGAACCCCGACAGCACCGAACCGCCCACCGGGACAATCACACCCGTCGTCCGCAATGACGCGCTGACCACCGCCGAGGACGCCGACGGCACCGGCAACGTGCTGGCCAACGACGGCATCCGTACCGGCGACGGTGCACAACCCGGCGGCGACGGTTCGCTGATCGCCTCGCTGGCCGCCGGCCCCACCCACGGTCGGGTCGTGCTGCACGACGACGGCACCTACACCTACACCCCCGACGCCGACTATCACGGCACCGACTCGTTCACCTACACCGCCACCACCATCGGCGCGGGTGGCGGCGTATCGGCCACCGCAACCGTGACGGTGATCGTCACGCCGGTCAACGATGCCCCGTTCGGACTGGCCGGCCAGTCCGGCTTCGGCACCGAGGACACCACGTTCGGCGGCCAGCTGCTGGCCGATGATATCGACTCTGCCGCAACAAGTCTCGGGTACGCAGTGGCAGACCAGGCGCGCCACGGATCCGTCACGGTCAGCCCCACCGGCACCTGGTCCTACACCCCGGATCCCGACTACACCGGCATCGATTCGTTCACGTTCACCGTGAGCGACGGGCAGGGCGCCTCCACGCCGGTCACCGTCAGCGTGGAGGTCACCGCGGTCGACGATCCACCCGTCGCACTGCCGGGGCAGGCCGGTACCGGCGCCGAGGACACCACCTTCGGTGGGCAGCTGCTGGCCACCGATATCGACGGATCGGCCGGCGCACCGAGGTATGCGCTCGACACACAGGCCACCCACGGCCGCGTGACCGTCAACGCCGACGGCAGCTGGACCTACACCCCGGATGCCGACTTCCACGGCACGGATTCGTTCACCTTCACCGTTTCCGACGCCGCCGGCACCTCCACCCCGGCACAGGTCACACTGACCGTCACCCCGGTCTACGACCCACCCGCCGGCAACCCGGCAGCGGCATCCGGCGACGAGGATCGCGATATCAGCGGACAGCTGACCGCCGCCGGCGGCGAGGCAGACGATATGACGTTCACCCTGGACAGCTCCCCGGCGCACGGCTCGGTCACCATCGATCCGAGCGGAACCTGGACCTACACCCCAGACCCGGACTTCCACGGCGCGGACTCGTTCACCTACACCGTCGACGACGGTCGGGCCATCTCGGATCCGGTCACCGTCACGGTCACGATCAATCCGGTCAACGACGCACCGACCGCGCAGGCCGGCACCGACACCGCTACCGAGGACGGAGCTCCCATCACCGGTTCCTTCGAATTCAGCGATATCGATCTCGGCGACGGCGGCGACCAGGTCACCGTGTCGGTGACGCAGCCCGCCGGTGGAACGGTGACGGTCACCGCCGACGGCGCCGGCTACATCTACACGCCCAGTGCGGATTTCAGTGGTGTGGACACGTTCACCTACACCGTCACCGACGCGGCCGGCGCCCAGTCGTCGGCCACCATCACCGTGACCGTCACGGCGGTCAACGACCGTCCGATCGCGACATCCGGTCTGCACGGCACCGTCGTGGAGGACGCGGTGAACGGCGTCGGCGGCACCCTGGCCGGGACCGACGCCGACGCCGATTCCCTGAAGTACAACCTGGGTGTCCAGGCCGCCAACGGATTTGTGACCATCGATGAGAGCACCGGCGCCTGGACGTACACGCCGAACGCCGACTTCCATGGCACCGACACCTTCAGCTTCACCGTCAACGATGGGACGCTGATCTCCACCCCGGTCCAGGTGACCGTGCACGTCACCGGGGTCAACGACGTGCCGGTCGCGGTCGACGACGTCTCGTTGGGCACCGATGAGGATGCCGCACTGACGATTTCGAGGACGTCGTTGACGGCCAACGACACCGACGCAGACAAGGACGAGCTGACGATCACCGCTGTCGGGCAACCAGATCACGGCACGGTCACCGTGGCCGCGGACGGCTCCTTCGTCTACACCCCGGATGCCGACTATCACGGGGTCGACGGCTTCACCTATACGGTGTCCGATGGTCTGGGCGCCAGTTCCACAGCCCGGGTCACGGTGGCGGTGGCGTCGGTCCCGGACGCACCGGTGGCCAACCCGGACACCGTGACCACCGACGGAGCCACGGTGATGATCGAGGCCGACCAGCTGCTGGCCAATGACACCGACGGCGACGGCGACGGCCTCACCGCCATCATCGTCGACCACCCGCTGAACGGTGATCTGATCGACAACGGCGACGGGACCTTCACCTACATCCCCGATGCCGACCACAGCGGGTCGGATTCGTTCACCTACATCGCCTCCGACGGCGGCCAGGTGTCTCCGACCACCGTGGTCACCATCACGGTGGCGGCAGCCCTTTGATCCCGTTCAGACGGTGCAGTCGACCATGAGGCGCATCCCACCACGCTCGGCGTCGGCCGACGAAACCTACGTCAGACGGCGGGCTTGCGGTTCGGCAGGGCCAGCCGGCAGATCTTCTTGACCACCGAGAAGAACTGCTTGTGGATGGGTCCGCTGTTGTAGGGCAGACCGTAGCGCTGGCAGATCTCGCGCACCTCGCCGGAGATCTCGGCGTAACGGTGCGCCGGGATGTCCGGGAACAGGTGGTGCTCGATCTGGAAGGACAGGTTGCCGCTGAAGATGTGGAACCACTTGCCGCCGGACAGATTCGCCGATCCCAGCAGCTGCCGGTAGTACCACTGGCCGCGGGTCTCGCTCTTGGTCTCCTCGACGGTGAACTCGTGCGTGCCCTCGGGGAAATGCCCGCAGAAGATGATGGTGTAGGACCACACGTTGCGCATCAGGTTGGCGGTCATGTTGCCGGCGAACACGAATGGGGCGAACGGTCCGGCCAGCAGCGGGAACGCCACATAGTCCTTGATGGTCTGCTTCTTGACCTTGGCCCACATCTCGGTGAGCATGTCCTTCTTGTCGGCCAGCTTGATCTCGCCGGCGCGGATGCGCTCGGTTTCCAACTCGTGCAGCGCCACACCGTACTGGAACAGCACCATCAGCAGGAACGCGTAGACCGGGTTGCCCAGGTAATACGGGTGCCAGCGCTGGTCCTCGCTCATCCGCAGGATGCCGTAGCCGATATCGCGGTCCAGATCGACGATATTGGTGTACGTGTGGTGCATGTAGTTGTGCGAGTGCCGCCACTGGTTGGACGGGCACGCCGAATCCCATTCGAAGTTCTGGCCGCGCAACGCCGGATCGCCCATCCAGTCGTACTGACCGTGCATGACGTTGTGGCCGATCTCCATGTTGTCCAGGATCTTCGACAGGCCCAGCAGCACGGTGCCGACCGGCCAGGCCGGCGGCAGGAACAGCAACGCGCGGCCGCCGACTTCCAGTCCGCGCTGCCACTTGATGATCTGGCGGATGTAGGTGGCGTCACGCTCGCCGAGATCGGCCAGCTGACGTTCCCGGATCGCGTCGAGTTCCGCGCCGAAGGCCTCGAACTGTTCGGGGGTCAGCGTGTACTTGCGACTCTTGGCCGCCGGGGTCGCAACGGGCAGTTCCAGCATGGCAGTCATGTCTTTAGTCCTTTCGCGTTGTCTAGAGGTCGATTTCGACATCGCCGACGGGGGCGCTGACGCAGATGCGGATGTCCTCGCAGTCGCCGGTGGACACCGTGCCGTTGAGCAGGTTGCGTACCGCGCCACGGGTCTTGGGGCGGGTGCAGCTGAAGCAAATGCCCATCCGGCAGCCGCTCTCGGGGTTCAGGCCGGCGGCCTCGGCCTGCTCGAGCAGCGTCTGGCCGCTGTCGGCGACCCGGACACCGCTGCCGGTGAAACTCACCGTGCCGCCGGTCGCTTCGGCCGGCACGGCGAAGACGGGCGGGACGAAGCTCTCCGACCGAGCGTCGGGCCGGATCTCGCGCACCGCGTCGACCAGTGCGGGTGGGCCGCACACATAGATGGCCTCCGGGTCCGCCATCGCGGCAGACAGGTGGTGCGGCGCGAAGTGCCCGTCGAGGTCGGCGCCGGTATCGGTACGGGTGTAACCATGCAGCACGCGCACACCGGGCATGCGGTCGAGTTCGTTCCGGTAGCAAGCCTCTTCGGCCGAGCGGGCGTAGTGGACGAAGGCGGCCTCGCCATCGAAGCCCTCCGCCTGCAGTGTCCGCAGCATCGACAGCACCGGGGTGATGCCGCTGCCGCCGGAGACGAACAGGATGCGCCGGGGTCGCTGCGCCGGCATGAAGAAATCGCCGCCGACGGAATCCAGGCCGACGGTCATGCCGGGTCGGGCGTTCTCGTAGAGATAGGTCGAGACCAGACCGCCGTCGTGCAGACCGACGGTCAGCTCGATGAGGCGGCTGCCCTCGGCGCTGGCCGGCGAGTACGGGCGCGTGCGTCGGCGGCCGTCGATCTCGATCGACAGGTTGATGTGCTGCCCCGCGGAGAATCCCGGGAATGCGGCATTCGGTTGCAGCATCAGGGTCACGCTGCGGGTCGTCTGGCGGCGGACGGCCACCACTTTCGCGCGGGCATCGCCCTTGATCCACACCGGATCGACGATCTCGGTGTACCGGTCCACGCCGTGCGGTCCGGTCAACAGATCCAGCAGCGATGACCGGAGGACCCGGTCCCGCAGCCGGTGCGTCAACGTTTCGGTGAACATGTGTACACCATGAGTCAGTACCATCGGTCCCGTCAACCAATTCCCGCAGCTTGTGATGGCCATTACAGAGTGAACAGTTGTACTCCCAATTCACAAACGTGTGACGCCATACGGGTGGGGTACCCAGCGTCGTCACACCGGTAGGCTCGATGGTTGTGGACAGCGACGCACCCGGGACCCGGTCGGGACGGCCCGGCCGCACCGGCAGAAGTCGGTCGGCCAAGGACACGCTCTCGCGTGAGGAACGCAAGGCCGTCACCCGACGCGCCATCGTCGCGGCCGCGTTGCAACTGCTCGAACAGGGCAGTTTCACCGGTCTGAGCCTGCGCGAGGTCGCCCGCGAGGCCGGCATCGCGCCGGCCGCGTTCTACCGGCATTTCGACTCCATGGAGGCTCTCGGGCTCGTCCTGATCGACGAGTCGTTCCGATCGCTGCGCGACATGCTGCGCGGCGCCCGGGCCGGCAAGCTCGATCCCAACCACGTCATCGATTCCTCGGCCGAGATCCTGATCGCCAGCATCAGCGAACGGCGCGAGCACTGGCGGTTCATCACCCGCGAGCGCGCCAGCGGCGTCAGCGTGCTGCGTTACGCCATCCGCACCGAAATACGCTTGATCACTTCCGAACTCGCCATCGATCTGGCCAGGTTCCCCGGCTTGCGGGACTGGAGCAGCGAGGATCTCAACGTCCTGGCCAACCTGTTCGTCAACGCCATGATCTCCATCGCCGAACTCGCCGAGGATGCCGGTGACGAGGCCGCCCTGGAGGCCATCAAACAGACCGCCATCAAACAGATGTCGATGATCACCATCGGAGTCCGCGGCTGGAGCAGCCAGAGCACCTAGGGTCAGCAGCATGCCGAACCTGGAGCTCGCCCATCCGCGTCCCGAGATCACCGTCATCACGCTGAACCGGCCCGAGAAGCTGAACGCGCTGTCGCCCGAACTCGTCGAGGACCTTCATCGCACGCTGGACAGCATCGCCGAGGACGACGACTGTCGGGTGGTGGTCCTCACCGGGGCCGGGCGCGGCTTCTGCGCCGGGCTGGATCTGACCGACCCCACCCCGCCCCCGGTCTCGGCCGGGCTGGAGAAGCCCCGCGCCGGGATGCGCTGGCAGGAACGGATCGCCGGTCTGGCCGTCAAGCTGCACCGGCTGCGCCAACCGGTGATCGCCGCGGTCAACGGGCCCGCCTACGGCGGTGGCTTCGCGCTGGCGATGGCCGCCGATATCCGGGTGGCCGCCCAGAGTGCGCGCTTCTGCACGCAGTTCATCAAGCTGGGCATCGGCGGCTGCGATATCGGCGTCAGCTACATGCTGCCGCGCATCATCGGCGCCGGCCCGGCATTCGACCTGATCCTGACCGCGCGCACCGTCGATGCCGACGAGGCCCTGCGCCTGGGCATGGTGTCAAGGGTCTGCCCCGACGCCCCGGCCGAGGCCATCACCATCGCCGAAACACTCTGCGGCTACGGCAAGTTCGGCCTGGAGTCGACCAAACAGGTGCTGTGGGCCAACCTCGACGCGGGCTGCCTGGAGACCGCCTTGCAGGTCGAGAACCGCAGCCAGATCCTGGCCGGCACCAGCGGTGAGATGCGAGCCTTCGCCGAGGCGTTCGCCAACCGCAAGGAGAACTAGCGCGGGGTCCCGCCGCCGTCGACGATGACCACCTGACCGGTGATGTAACTGCCCGCCTGCGAGCACAACAGCAGCGCCGCCCCCACCATCTCGTCCGGCGAGGCCAGTCGGCGCATCAACGTGCCGTTGGTCATCGCCTCGATGGCCTCCTGCGGGTTGTTGCGCATCATGTCGGTGTCCACCGGCCCGGGGGCGATCGCGTTGACGCGGACACCCGCAGAGACCAGTTCGGCCGCCATGGACCTGGTCATCGACATCAACGCCGCCTTCCCGGAGGCGTAGATCGACAGCGACGGCGCGAAATTGAAGGCACCCACCGACACCATGTTGAGCACCGCGGCAGCCGGGCTCTCGCGTAGATGCGGCAGGGCGTGCTGCACCAGGAACACCGGCCCCTGCAGGTTCACCGCATAGGACTTTTCCCACGCCGCCGGCGTCATCTGCCCGATCGGCTGTGCCAGCGCGTTGGCCGCGTTGTTGACGACGACGTCGACACCGCCGAACTCGGCGACGGTGGCCGCCACCAGCGCGCCGAGATCGTCGACGTCACCCATGTGCGTCGGCACCCCGATGGCCTGGCCGCCGAGCTCGCGCAGATGCTGCGCCGCGGCCGAGCAAGCATCGGGCTTGCGGCTTGCCACCACCACCCGGGCACCGGCCAGCACGAAGCCTTCGGCCAGCGCCAGCCCGATACCGCGGGTGCCACCGGTCACGATCACCGTGCGATCGGACATGTCGAACAATTGGTCAAACGCGCTGCGGTCCACGCCGGTAGTAGACCAGACCGGCACGCTGACGTGCGGTAAACCCGTCCGGGCGGGTCATCGTCGGCGCCGACATCCGGCGGCATCACCTGGGTAACCAGGTTCACCTAAGCTGTGGATATCCCCAGCGACGACTAACCTCATTGGCAACCGGGCACCCGTCTCCGAAGGGCGGCCCGTCACTGGTGGAGGTGCAATGCAGATCGCTGGGCGCGGCGTCGGCAAAATTGCCGGTTCGGTGCTGCACCGCCGGAACTACACCGCCGCGCGCAATATGCTGCGGGTCTACGAGCACCCGGTGGACATCTTCCGGCGCTATCTGACCAGCTCGGGCGAATACCCCACCACGGTCCGGGTGCGCACACCGCAGGGATGGGTCGCGCTGCGGCTGTATTCGTCGCATGATGTGCTGACCGTCAACGAGATCTTCTGCCGGACCGACTACCACGCCGATGCCACCGACCGGGTGATCGTGGACTTCGGGTCCAATATCGGCATCTCGGCCGCCTACTTCTTGTCGCGCAGTCCCGAGGCGTACACGTACCTGTTCGAACCGCTGCCGCGCAACGTGACCCGCCTGCAGGAGAATCTGCGCCCGTTCGAGGGCCGCTACACCCTGCAGGAGGTCGCGGTCGGCGCGGTCGCCGGCGAGGTCGAATTCGGTTTCGAGGAGTCGGGCCGCTACGGCGGCGTGAACGCCGAGTTCGGCAGCTCACTGACCGTGACGTGCGTCAACTCTCAGCAGGTGCTGCGTGATGTCATCGACAAGCACGGGCAGATCGACATCCTGAAGATCGACATCGAGGGCCTGGAAGCCGCCGTCATCGCCAACATCCCCGTCGATCTCGCGCGCAACATCAAGAAGATCTACGTCGAGTACCTGTTCGACGAGAACCCGCTGGCCGAGACGCACACGCTGCGGCACTACGGCGGCATCTCGCAGATCATCCGCCGTCCAGACGTCGGCCGCTGACGAACTCGCGCGGCACCCCGCTGAGCGGGTCGCCGAACCTCATGCGGTACGCCAGCAGCTGCAGCGGACGGGAGAAGTCCCCGGCCGCCACGTCGACGATGTCGGGGTAGAGCGGGTCGTCGGCGATGGGGATGCCGATCGAGGCCAGGTGTACCCGCAGTTGATGGGTGCGTCCGGTGGTCGGCTGCAACCGGTACAGCCCGGCACCGAGATCCTCGACATGCGTCTCGGCGTTCGGGTCTCCCGGCTCCTCGAACGCCTGCAGCCGCCCGCGCACCTTGGTGATCCGGCTGCGCAGCACGGTCGGCAGTCCCACCGCAGGCGACCCGGCCGACCGCGCCAGGTACGTCTTGTGCACGCGGCCGGCGGCGAACATCGTCTGATAGGCGCCCCGCACCTCACGGCGCACCGTGAACAGCAGCACCCCGGCCGTCAGACGGTCCAGTCGATGCGCCGGGCTGAGCTCGGCAAGACCGAGTTCTCGGCGCAGCCGCACCAGCGCCGTCTGCACCACATGGCCGCCGCGGGGCATGGTCGCCAGGAAATGCGGCTTGTCGACGACGAGGATGTCCTCATCGCGATACAGGATCGGCATCTCGAAGGGGACCTCGACCTCGTCGGGCAGGTCCCGGTACAGGTACACGTAGGCTCCCGGGGCCAGCACGGAATGCTCGTCGAACGGTAGTCCTGCTGCCGAGAAAACCTCCCCGGCAACCACTTTCGACCCGGCCGCCCATCGCCGTTCGAACTCGTCGACCAGCCTGCCGCCGTGGACGCGCACCCGCGACGGTCCGATACCGGCGTGACTGGACGGCATGCTCAATTCAGCGGGACCGGTTCCAGGATCTCGGCGCGCGCCTCGGGAGCGGCCGCCCGCAGGGCATCCGCGGACTCGTCATCGGGCTGGGTCTGCGATCGCACCTCGGCCTCCACCCGGGCCAGGTAGGTCTCGACCTCGCGGTCCACCTCCTCGGCACTCCAACCCAGCACGGGCGCAACGGTTTCGGCGACCTCACGGGCACAGTCGACACCGCGGTGCGGATACTCGATCGAGATGCGCATCCGGCGGGCCAGGATGTCCTCCAGGTGCAGCGCCCCCTCGGCCGCGGCGGCATACACCGCTTCCACCTTCAGGTACACCGGTGCGGCCGTGATCGGTTCCAGCAGTTCGGGTTTGACCACCCCATTCTCGGAGGCCATCGACAACACCTCCCCGATCAGCGACCCGTAGCGATCCAGCAGATGACGCACCCGGTAGGGATGCAACCCGTAATGGTTGCCGACGTGTTCGGTCTGGTTGACCAGCGCAAAGTAACCGTCGGCGCCGACCAGCGGGACCTTCTCGGTGATCGACGGCGCCACCCGGGTCGGCACGAATTGCGCTGCGGCATCGATGGCGTCGGCGCCCATCACCCGGTAGGTGGTGTACTTGCCCCCGGCGATGGCCACCAGACCCGGTGACGGCACGGCGACGGCATGCTCGCGGGACAGCTTGGAGGTCGACTCGCTCTCCCCGGCCAGCAGCGGACGCAGACCGGCGTAGACACCGTCGATGTCGTCATGGGTCAGCGGGGTGGCCAGCACCGCGTTGACGTGGCCCAGGATGTAGTCGATATCGGCCTTGGTGGCCGCCGGATGGGCCAGGTCCAGATTCCAGTCGGTGTCGGTGGTGCCGATGATCCAGTGCGTGCCCCACGGGATGACGAACAGCACCGACTTCTCGGTGCGCAGGATGATCGCCACCTCGCTGACGATGCGGTCGCGCGGGACCACGATGTGCACACCCTTGGATGCGCGCACCCGGAACCGTCCGCGTTCCTTGGACAGCGCCTGGATCTCGTCGGTCCACACCCCGGTCGCATTGACCACCACGTGGCCGCGCACCTCGGTGACCGCACCATTCTCCGAGTCACGCACCCGCACCCCGGTCACCCGGTCGCCCTCGCGCAGCAGGGCCACCACCTGCGTCGAGGTGCGCACCACCGCGCCGTAGTGGGCCGCGGTGCGCGCCACCATCATGGTGTGCCGGGCGTCGTCGACGACAGTGTCGAAGTAGCGGATACCGCCGATCAGTGAGCTGCGCTTGAGCCCGGGCGCCAACCGCAGCGCGCCGGCCCTGAGCAGATGCTTCTGCGCCGGAACGGATTTCGCGCCGCCGAGCTGGTCGTAGAGGAAGATGCCTGCGGCGATGTAGGGGCGTTCCCACAGCCGCTTGGTCAACGGGAACAGGAACGGCAACGGTTTGACCAGGTGCGGCGCCAGCGTCGTCAGCGACAGTTCGCGCTCGTGCAGCGCCTCGCGCACCAGGCCGAACTCAAGCTGCTCCAGATAGCGCAGACCGCCGTGGAACATCTTGGAGCTGCGACTCGACGTGCCCGACGCGTAATCGCGCGCCTCGACCAGCGCCACCTTGAGCCCGCGGGTGGCGGCATCCAGCGCGGCCCCGGCGCCGACGACGCCGCCGCCGATGACGACGACGTCGAACTGTTCGCTGCCGAGCCGCTCCCACGCCGTCGCACGCTGGGCGGGACCGAGTTGAGCTTGACCATTGCCAGAGATCGGGTCAGTCACGCCCTCGAGCCTACGTTGCGCGACCGGCCGGTGTGGCCCGTCGAGCCCAGGACCTGACCGTTAGTCGAGGTCAGTCCAGATCGTCGTGCGACATCAGGCGCCGTGCCGCCTCGACGATGGAACCCGACAGCGACGGGTACACCGACAGCGTCTGCGCCAGGTCGGTGACGGTCAGATTGTTCTGCACCGCCAGCGCGATCGGCAGGATCAGCTCGGAGGCGATCGGCGCGACCACCACACCGCCGATCACCACACCGGTGGCGGGCCGGCAGAAGATCTTGATGAAACCCCGCCGCAGCAGCGACATCTTGGCCCGCGCGTTGGTGGTCAACGGCAGCATCAGGGTGCGGGCCGGCACCTCACCGCTGTCGATCCGGGTCTGCGGCACACCGACCGCGGCGATCTCGGGGCGGGTGAACACCGCCGCGGCCACCGTGCGCAGCCGGATCGGCGACACGCCCTCGCCGAGCGCGTGGTACATCGCGATGCGGCCCTGCATCGCGGCCACCGAGGCCAGCGGCAGCAAGCCCGTGCAGTCCCCGGCGGCGTAGATGCCGGGGGCCGAGGTGCGCGACACCCGGTCGACCTTGAGGTAGTTGCCCGGACCCAGGTCGATGCCGACGCGTTCCAGCCCCAGACCCGTGGTGTTGGGCACCGAGCCGACGGTCATCAGGGCATGGCTGCCCTCCACCACACGGCCGTCGGCCATCGCCACCTTGATGCCGCGCTCGGTGCGGGTGACCGCGTCGGCGCGGGCGTTCTTCACCAACTCGACACCGCGCTCGGCGAAGGCCTCCTCCAGCACCGCGGCGGCGTCGGAGTCCTCGTGCGGCAGGATCTGGTCGCGGCTGGCCACCACCGTCACCTTGACGCCGAGCTCGGTGTAGGCGCTGCAGAACTCGGCACCGGTGACACCGGAGCCGACGATCACCAGATGCTCGGGCAGCTCGGTCAGGTCGTAGAGCTGACGCCAATTCAGGATGCGCTCACCGTCGGGCTTGGCGTTGGGCAGCACCCGCGGGGTGGCGCCGGTGGCGATGAGCACCACGTCGGCCTTGAGCACCCCGGTCTTGCCGTCGGGGGTGGTCACCTTCACCCGGTGATGCGCCATGCCCGGGACGTCATCGACGAGTTCACCGCGGCCGGCCACCACCGAGACGCCGTGGCTGAGCAGCTGCGAGCCGATATCGGCCGACTGCGACCGCGCCAGCGTCTTGACCCGGTTGTGGATCTGCGCCAGCGAGATCTTGGCGTCGTCGATCGCGATGTCGAATCCCAGTCCGTTGGCGCGCCGCAACTCGGTGCGCACACCGGTGGAGGCGATGAACGTCTTGGACGGCACGCAGTCGAACAGCACGCACGCCCCGCCGACTCCGTCGCTGTCGACGACGGTGACCTGGGCGACCTGCGGGCCCCGGGTCGCCGCCACCAGAGCGGCTTCGTAGCCGGCCGGTCCACCGCCGATGATCACGATCCTGGTAGGCACGGTCTAAACCTAGTGGTTCGTCGCGAGCGCGCCCACCGAACCCAATCCCCCGGGTCGCTGCGCTCGGGCCCGGGCAACCGCATAGAGTTGGCGCGTGCCGCTCTACGCCGCTTACGGATCGAACATGCATCCGGAACAGATGCTGCAGCGCGCGCCGCATTCGCCGATGGCCGGCACCGGCTGGCTGCACGGCTGGCGCCTCACCTTCGGCGGCGAGGACTACAGCTGGGAAGGGTCGCTGGCCACCCTGGTCGAGGACCCGGACTCGAAGGTGTTCGTCGTGCTCTACGACGTGACGAGCGAGGACGAGGCCAACCTCGACCGCTGGGAGGGCTCCGAACTGGGCTTCCACAAGAAGATCCGGTGCCGGGTGGAGCGGCTGTCCTCCGACACCAGCACCGATCCGGCGTTGGCGTGGCTGTATGTCGTCGACGCCTGGGAGGGCGGGCTGCCCTCGGCCCGCTATCTCGGGGTGATGGCCGATGCCGCCGAGATCGCCGGCGCGCCCGCGGAGTACGTGCACGACATCCGGACCCGGCCGGCACGCAACGTCGGCCCCTAGCCCCTTTGGCGCGAACGACCGTGTCTGTACGTTGACACGCCGCGTCGGCGCGCATTCTGCGGTCGCTCACGCCGCCGCTCTTCTGCGCAGGTGCTGATCCAGCCGCGCCACCAGTCCCGCCGGCCGATAGCGCACGTCCTCCAGCAGGATGGGCACCGAGACCCAGCCGACATCCTGAACCGCCGCCAGCTTTCGTCGGTCCCGACGCATCTCGTCGGCCCCGCTGTGCCAGTCGACGCCTTCGTACTCGGCGGCGACCTTGGCCTGCGGCCAGGCGAAGTCGAATCGGCGCAGATCGCCGTTGCCGTCGCGGATCTCGTACTGCAGCTGCGGCTCCGGCAGACCACCGTCGAGCATGACCAACCGCGCCTCGCTCTCCATCGGAGATTCCGCGAGCGGGTTGGCCAACGGGATCAGCCGCCGGACCTCGACGATCCCCCGCCGACCGGCCTGGGCCCGCGCGGCGCAGACCAACTCGTCGCGAATGCAGTGTCCGCTGCGCAATGCCGCATCGAGCGTGGCCAGTGCCCGACCGCCGCGCAAGGCGCGGGAAACCTCCACCGCCGTCCACGCCGGCGCCGTCGCCGGCCGGCCGCGGATCTCGATCAGCGGCGCACCGTCGCGCCGGTGGACCACCAGCCCGTCGGCGCTGCGCAACCGCGACCCGTCCGGGCTGAGGACGTGGAGGTCGGGTGGATCCTCGGTATCGAATCCGAACTCCGCGGCGGCCGTCCCCAGGCAGATCGGAACACTTGTGCCGCAGGCCAAATCGAGACCTCTGAGCAGCAGCCGACGATCGGGTTCGGCGCGGCTGTAGATGCCGTGCCACAGCCGCTCGACCGACCCGTAGGCAAGGGCTGTCTGGAGTTTGCGCCGCGACAGCACACCGAGAAGCTGCGCGCCGGTGGCCACCCCGCCCTGGCGGTCGAACAACTCATCCAATGCATCGCTCACCTCTGCGATGCTGGGCGTACGCGGCTTGGCGGCGATAGACCCTCGGACTCATCTGTGCATGAATCCGGCACTGTGCACAACTCGCCTCTGGCGTGAGCGACCGCAAAGTGCCCAGAAATACGGCGTGTCAACGTACCGACACGGTCGCTCGCGCCTAGGCAGACATCTCCACCAGGTTGACCATCGTGCGCACACCCACCGCGAGCGCCCGCTCGTCCAGGTCGAACGTCGGCTGGTGCAGATCGAGCTGCGCCCCGTGCCCCGGCCACACCCCGAGCCGTGCCATCGCGCCGGGCACCTCCTCCAGGTACCAGGAGAAGTCCTCGCCGCCACCGGACTGGTGGGTGTCGGCCAACGCCGTCGGCCCGAGCGCCTCGATGGCGTGGGTGAAGATCCGGGTGGACAGCTCCTCGTTGACCACCGGCGGCACCCCGCGCCGGTAGTTCACGCTGTGCTCGACGGCCAACGGTGCCAGCAGCGACGAGACCACCTCGCGGACAAGTGATTCCAACGTCAGCCAGGTCTCCCTGCTCGCGGTGCGGATGGTGCCGGCCAGTGTCCCGGTCTGCGGTATCGCATTGGCGGCCACACCGGCGTTGACCGCACCCCACACCATCACCGTGCTCTTGCGCGGATCGATACGGCGCGACAGCACCCCGGGCACCCCGGTGATCAACGAACCCAGCGCGTACACCAGGTCCCCGGTCAGGTGCGGGCGTGAGGTGTGCCCGCCGGGCGAATGCAGGGTGATCTCGATGGAGTCGGCCGCCGAGGTGATCGGCCCCAGCCGCACCGCGACCTTGCCGACCTCCAGGCGGGGATCGCAGTGCAGCGCGAAGATCCGCGACACCCCGGCAACCGCACCGGCGGCCACCGCGTCGATGGCCCCGCCGGGCATCAATTCCTCGGCGGGCTGGAAGATCAGCCGCACCCCGACCGGCAGTTCCGGTGCCGACGCCATCGCCAGGGCCGCGCCGAGCAGCACGCTGGTGTGTGCGTCGTGACCGCAGGCGTGGGCGACGCCGGGCACCGTCGAGGAAAACGGCAGACCGGTGCGCTCGGCCATCGGCAGCGCATCCATATCGGCGCGCAACGCGACCCGCGGGCGGTCCTCGGGCCCGAAGTCACACGTCAGCCCGGTGCCGCCGGGCAGCACCTTCGGGTTGAGTCCGGCCTCGGCCAGCCGGGTGGCGACGAACTCGGTGGTCGCGAACTCCTGGCGGCCCAGTTCCGGGTGCGCGTGGATGTGCCGGCGCCAGGCCACCAGATCGTCGTGATGGGCGGCCAGCCAGGCCTCGGTGTGGGTTCGCAGCGTCATGATGCCCTCCGCCGGGCCTGCGCCTCGAGCACCCGGTCGCGTTCGTCGGCGTTCTCCGCCAACGCAACGACGGTGCGGGCCAACATGATCGCGCCGTCGACGACGGCCTTGTCCGCACTCGGCCCCACGGCCGCGGCGGTGAACTCCGGTTGATGCAGCGAGGCCCCGCCGGCGTCGATGCCGACGACGGGATGGATACCGGGCAGCAGTTGGGTGACATTGCCCATATCGGTACTGCCCAGCGGCAGCGCCGCCTCCAGTTCGACGGGCAGCGGATGCCGCCCGGCCCGCACCATCTCGGCCCGGAACACCTCGGACAGGAACGGGTCCGGCGCCAGCGCGTCATACGGCGGCGCGGTCTCGCGCACGGTGTGCGAGCAGCCGGTGGCCACCGCGCCGGCGGCGAAGCACCCCGCGACCCGCTCTTCGAGCGCCTTCAGCGACGTCATGTCGGTGGCCCGCATGGTGTAGCGCAGCTCGGCGTGCGCCGGGATGACGTTGGTGGCCTGTCCGCCGTCGGTGACGATGCCGTGCATCATCTGCCCGGGTGCCAACTGCTGGCGCAGCAACCCGATCGCCACCTGCGCGACGGTGACCGCGTCGGCGGCGTTGACGCCCAGGTACGGCGCGACGGCCGCATGCGACTCACGCCCGGTGTAGCCGATGGCCACCTCGGTCAACGCCAGCGACCGCGCGGCCGCGATATCGGCGGGACCGGGGTGCAGCATCACCGCCGCGGCGATGTCGTCGAACACCCCGGCGTCGATCAGCAGCACCTTTCCGCCGCCGGCCTCCTCGGCCGGGGTGCCGACCAACACCACCGTCAGCCCGAGCTCGTCGGCGACATCGGCCAGGGCCAGCGCGGTACCGACGGCGGACGCCGCGATGATGTTGTGCCCGCAGGCGTGCCCGATCCCCGGCAGCGCGTCGTACTCGGCGCACACCCCGATGACCAGGGGCCCGCTGCCGTACTCGGCGCGAAAGGCGGTGTCCAGACCGCCGGCCGCATCGGTGACGGCGAACCCGCGCTCGGCGACCAGCGCCCGGGTCTTGGCGCAGCTGCGATGCTCGGCGAAGGCCAGTTCCGGTTCGGCGTGGATGTCGTGGGACAGCGCGATGAGGTCGCCACTGTTGCGGTTGACGGCGTCCTCGACGCTCGACGACGCGGTAACCGTGGACATCCTGGCAGTATCTCACTCGTGTCAGATCCCCAGTCGGCCGCCGACGACGCCGCCCGCGCGATCCATGAACAGACCGGTGTATCCGGCCACGATGTGGCGGTGGTCCTGGGGTCGGGCTGGGCGCCCGCGCTGACCGCGTTGGGTGCGCCGTCGGCGTCGCTGCCGATGGCCGACCTGCCCGGCTTCACCCCGCCCACCGCCGCCGGCCACAGCGGCCAGGTGCACTCCGTCGTCATCGGCGCACATCGGGTGCTGGTGCTGGTCGGGCGCATCCACGCCTATGAGGGACACGACCTGCGCCACGTCGTGCACCCGGTGCGCACCGCCTGCGCCGCCGGCGCGCGGACCGTCATCCTCACCAATGCCGCGGGCGGGCTGCGCGCCGACATGTCCGTCGGGCAACCGGTGCTGATCGCCGACCACCTCAACCTCACCGCACGCTCACCACTGGTCGGCGCGCAGTTCGTCGATCTGGTCGACGCGTACTCCCCGGCGCTGCGGGCGGTCGCCCTCGAGATCGACCCGTCGCTGGCGGAGGGGGTCTACGCCGGGTTGCCGGGCCCGCACTACGAGACCCCGGCCGAGATCCGGATGCTGCGCACCCTGGGCGCGGACCTGGTCGGCATGTCGACGGTGCACGAGACCATCGCCGCGCGTGCGGCCGGCGCCGCGGTGCTGGGCATCTCGCTGGTGACCAACCTGGCCGCCGGCATGACCGGGCAGCCGCTGAACCACGAGGAAGTGCTGGAGGCCGGCAGGCAGTCGGCGACCCGGATGGGTGCGCTGCTGGCGTCGGTGATCGCGCGACTGTAGCTCGCCGGGTCAGCCGACCAGGTAGCGCTGCAGGGTCGGCCCGATCCACCCGACCACCTCGTCGCGCGTCATCTGCTGCAGCGGCGGGAAGGCCAGCACGTAGCGGCACAGCGCCATGCCGAGCACCTGCGAGGCGGCCAGGCTGGCGCGCGTCGGCGCCTGCTCGGGATCCCCGATGGCCTTGGCGATCACCGGCGCCAGTTGTGCGGCGAAGATGGTCCGCATCCGCTGGGCCACCGCCTCGTTGGTGACGCCGGCGCGCAGCAGGATCAGCAGCGCCTCATCGCGTTCCCACCGTTCGACGAAGTGGGCGGCCAGCGCGGCCCCGATGCCGTCGACCGGCACCTGCGCCAGATCGGGCAGTTCCAGGTCGAACTCCGCGGCGGCCGCGAACAACCCTTCTTTGTTGCCGTAGTAGCGCATGACCATCGCCGGGTCGATCCCGGCGTCGGCGGCGATGGACCGAATGGTCGCCCGCTCGTAGCCGTCGGCCGCGAAGCGTTCGCGGGCCGCGGACAAGATCACCGCTTTGGTCTCGGACGCCGGTCGCCTCATGTCAACGATCGTAGGCCAACGACCGTTGACAATCCGCGCAACACTCGCCTACGGTAAGTCAACAGCCGTTGACCAACGCTTGTTGACAAAGGAGCCGTGATGCCAGAAGTCCTGATCGCCGGTGCCGGACCGGTCGGGCTGACCGCCGCGATAGTGCTGACCCAACGCGGCCACCACGTCACCGTGATCGACCGCGCGGCCGAGGGGGCCAACACCTCACGTGCCGCGGTCGTGCACGCCCGCACGTTGGAACTGCTGCAGCCCTACGGCGTGACGCCGGACCTGGTGGCCCGCGGTGTGCACACCCCGGCCTTCACCATCCGCGACCGCGACGCCGTGCTCATCGAGGTGCCCTTCGACTCGCTGCCGACGGCGTACCCCTACACGCTGATGATCTCGCAGGCCGACACCGAAACCCTCCTGCGCAAGCGCCTGGCGAACCTCGGCGGGCAGGTGCTGCGACCGGTCGCCCTGACCGGCATCACCCAGGATGACGACGGCATCGTGGCCACCTGCGCCGACGGCCGCCGGATCGACGCGCACTACCTGCTGGGCGCCGACGGCCTGCACAGCACCGTCCGGACGCAGGCCGGAATCGGTTTCATCGGAAGCACTTACGCCGAATCGTTCGTGCTGGCCGATGTGCAGTTGTCCGGCGGCGTCCCGGCCGATGAGGTGATCCTCTACTTCTCGCCGGCCGGCCTGGTGGTGGTCGCCCCACTGCCCGACAACCGCCACCGGATCGTCGCGACGGTCGAGAAGGCCCCCGCCGAGCCCGATACCGCCTTCGTGCAGGGCCTGCTCGACGAGCGCGGGCCGCAGCGACATCCCGCGGTCGTCGAGCAGGTGCTGTGGGGCTCGCGGTTCCGGGTGCACCACCGCATCGCCGACACCTTCGGCCAGGGCCGGATCCTGCTGGCCGGCGATGCCGCGCACGTGCACTCTCCCGCCGGCGGGCAGGGCATGAATCTGGGCATCGAGGACGCCGTCGCCGCCGGCGAGACGCTGTCACGGGTGCTGCGCGGCGAACCGGCACAGCTGCTCGGCGACTACGCCCGCACGCGCAGGCGCACCGCCCAGGGGGTGGTCGCGCTGGCGGGCCGGCTCACCGATATGGCGACGCTGTCGGCCCGGCGCCGCCCGCTGCGCAATGCCGTCATGCGCACCGCAGGCACGGTGCCCGCGGTGCGACGCGCCCTCGCCTTCCGCCTGTCCGGACTGGACCGGCGCTGAGAAAGGAGACACCCATGGAGATCGTCAACGCCCAGCTGGCCATACCCGCGACACTGACCGATCCCGACGGTGCCGGCTACCTCGTGCTGGCCGCCGAGATCGGGAAGTGGGCCGGGCCGTTCCCGCTGCCCTCGCGGCGGCGCAGCGCCGTGCTGGCCCGGGCCGCCGCGCTGTGCCGCACCCTGCGAACCCGCGCGGATGTGCTCGAGGTGACGCTCTTTCGCCCCGCGGTGCGGCCGCCCGGCGAGGGCGCCGCACTGCTGGCCCGCGCCGGGGTCCGGCCCGCGCGTCACGACATCGTGGTGTTGATCCGCACCCGTGACCACGACGGCGTCGATCGCGTGCGCGCCGACCCGGACTTCCGCGCGCTGCTCGCCGAACTCGGCGAGAACACCTATCAGGTGGCCGCCGACAATGCCGCGCGCATCGCCGCCGTCGACCATCGCCGCGACGACTGGTTCCTGTTCAACTACTTCCACTGCGACGACGCCGACACCGTCTACGACGTGTGGGAGTACACGGCGGGCTGGTTCCAGCGGCACACCGATTTGCCGAACTCGACGCTGTTGCGCCCGCTGCCCGGTGAACGCACCGACTTCCGCATCGTCAACCACGCGAGTTGGCCGAACCTGCGCACCTTCCTGCCGGTGCTGCTGTTCCATCCGGAGTTCCGGCGGTTCGTGCTCGCCATCTTCAAGGCCAATGGCGTTGCCGCCCAGCCCATCATCTATCGGGTGCTGCGCTGACGCCGACCGGGTCTCGACTCCGCCGCCGGCTCAACGCGGCCATCCCCTTTGCCAAAAACGGCGCCGCGAACAGCATCAGCAGGATCCGCACCACCTGGGCGGCGATGATGAAGGTGACGTTGGAGCCGGTCTCGACGGCGGTGGCCAGGACGGCGTACACCCCGCCCGGGCTGGTGGCCAGGTAGCCCTCCAGCAGGGTCAGGCCGGTGACGTGGGCCAGCAACACGCCCAGGCCCGCCGTGGCGACGGTCAACACCACGATCAGCGTCAGCGCCGCGGGTAGCGCCCGGCCGACCGAGCGCAGCGATTCGCGGGTGAACGCCAATCCGGCCTGCCAGCCGATCAACAGGTACGCGATCTGGACCAGCACCACCGGGACGGTCAAACCGTTAGATTGGCCGGACAATTCGAGGGCCACCGTGAACGCCAGCGGACCGAGCAGGCCGGCTCCCGGTAGCCGGACGGCCTTGCCGACCAGCGTCCCGACCACCACCAGGGCCAGCAGCATCGCCAGGCTCAGATACCACGGCGCCGGGTCTGCCTGGCTCAACGGCGTCGACGACGGATGCGACCGGTCGGCATGGAAGACCAGCGTCACGACGATCGGCATGGATGCCGTCACGAGTCCGACGCGCAGATACTGCACCACCGAGACCAGGCGTTCGTCACCGCCGAGTTCCCGCGCGATGGCGACCAGACCGGACGCGCCACCGGCCGTCAACGCCAGCGACCCGGTCAGCGGAGTGACATCTCGACGCAATCCCAACAGGGCTCCCGACAGCACACTGAGCACCAGAGTCCCCACCGCCACCGCGATCACCACCGGCCAGTGCGGCCCCAGCGCTCCCGCGGCGTCCTCGGACACCATCGTCCCGATGTAGACGCCGAGGATTCCCTGGGCGGTCACGCCGGCGCGCCGCGGCACGCCGGCCGGGGCGAACGACGACAGGGCCAGCACGATGCCGACGACCAACGCGGCGAACAGGGCGGCCGAGGGCACACCGAGTGCGCCGAAGCCGGCGCTGACCGCGACACTGACGACCGCCAGCACCGCCCACTTCGCCGCCCCGCGCACCTTGCCGGTCAATGCCCACCTCCTTTGATGACAAGTATCCCCTTGTGAATAGAACGGAGCAAATTGCTGGTTATCCGAAAAATACCAAGGTATAACTTGGTATATGACGCATGCGGACATTCCCGCGGCCACCGAACTGCGGGAATCGGTGATGGCCGTCGCGCGCCAGCTGCGCCGGCACCGGCCCGACCACGGACTGACGCTGAGTCAGATGCAGGTGCTGGCCGAGGTCACCCGGACCGGTGCCGCGACACCCGCCGAGTTGGCGGCCCGGATGCACGTGCGGGTGCAATCGCTGACCGACGGCATCAACGGCCTGGTGGCGGCCGGGCTGGCTTCGCGCCGCACCGACGACGCCGACCGCAGACGGCAGCTCGTCCAACTCACCGATGCGGGGGCCGAACTGCTGGCCGCCGACCGCGCCGAACGTGACACCTGGCTGTCGAACTCGATGCGGCAGAACCTCACCGATCTGGAATTCGACCTGTTGATGCTCGTCGCCCCGGTGCTGCGCAAGCTCGCCGACGCCGAGGCGGGCACAATCGGGGCATGACTTCGGCGCAGGACTGGATCGCCCACGACCCGGACCCGGCCACCGCCGCCGAACTGGCCGGCTGTGCCGACGACGAACTCGACCGCCGCTTCGCCCACCCGTTGACCTTCGGCACGGCGGGATTGCGCGGTCCGCTGCGCGGCGGCCCGGATGGGATGAACCTGGCCGTCGTCCTGCGCACCACCTGGGCACTGGCCCAGGTGCTCAAGGACCGTTGCCTGGGCGGATCGCAGGTCGTGGTCGGCCGCGACGCCCGGCACGGTTCGGAACAGTTCGCTACGGCGGCCGCCGAAGTACTTGCCGCCGAGGGGTTCTCGGTGAGACTGCTGTTCGCCCCGGCGCCGACCCCGGTGGTCGCCTTCGCGGTCCGGCGACTCGGCGCTGCGGCCGGTGTGCAGATCACCGCCTCGCACAACCCGGCCACCGACAACGGCTACAAGGTGTTCGGTGACGGTGGTCTGCAGATCATCTCCCCCACCGACCGCGATATCGAGGCCGCGATCGCCCGCGCTCCGCATGCCGACGAGATCACCCGGGTGCCGGTGTCGCCGTCGGGCGCCGAGATCGTCACGGCCTATCTGGAGCGCGCGGCATCCGTGCGCCGATCCGCGGGCCCGGTGCGCGTGGCCCTGACCCCACTGCACGGTGTCGGCGGCGAATTCGCCCTGGACGCATTGGCATTGGCGGGTATCGACGACGTGCATGTGGTCGACACCCAGTTCGCGCCGGACCCGGACTTCCCCACCGTCTCATTTCCCAACCCCGAGGAACCCGGAGCGACCGACGCCCTGCTCGCGTTGGCCGCCGAGGTCGGCGCCGAGATCGCGATCGCGCTGGATCCCGATGCCGACCGCTGTGCGGTAGGCGTGGCTGTGCCCACTGGCTGGCGCATGCTGAGCGGCGACGAAACCGGTTGGCTGCTCGGCGATCACCTGCTGTCACTGCACCCCTCACCCGGACAGGCGCTGGTGGCGAGCACCGTGGTGTCCTCACGCATGCTGGCGGCCATCGCCGCGAGTCACGGCGCACGTCACGCCGAGACGCTGACCGGATTCAAATGGCTGGCGCGCGCCGGATCCGACCTGATCTACGCCTACGAGGAGGCGATCGGTCACTGCGTGGACCCGGAGGCGGTGCGCGACAAGGACGGAATCAGCGCCGCGGTGCTGGTGTGCGATCTGGTCGCCGCCCTGCGCGCTCAGCACCGCACCCTGCTCGACGCCCTCGACGACCTGGCCCGCAGGCACGGCGTGCACCACACCGCCGCCGTGTCGCGGCGCGTCGACGACGCCGATGCGGCGATGGCCCGGTTGCGCGCCCAACCCCCGACCGAACTCGCCGGTTACCCGGTGACCGTCGAGGACCTCGCACAGCACCGCGGGCAGCAGCGCACCGACGCGTTGATCTTCACCGGGGACGGGTTACGGGTGGTCGTGCGTCCCTCGGGCACCGAACCGAAGCTCAAGTCCTATATCGAGATTCGGCGTCCACCCACCGATGACCTGGCCGCCGCCCGGGCGCAGGCCACCGAACTGGCCGAGGCCGTGCGCGCCGTCGCCGAGCGCTGGTAGCTAGCGCGGACCGAACTGCCGGTCACCGGCATCACCGAGGCCCGGGACGATATAGGCGATCTCGTTGAGTCCCTCGTCGACGGTCGCGGTGATCAGCCGGATCCCGGGAGCGACCCGCTCCAGGGCGGCGATGCCCTCGGGCGCGCACACCACGCACACCGCGGTGATGTCATCGGCGTTGCGTTCCTGCAGCAGACCCAGCGTGTGCGCCATCGATCCGCCGGTGGCCAGCATCGGGTCGAGCACGAAAACCGAACGGCCGCGCAGATCGTCGGGCAGTGAGGCCAGATACGGCGTCGGCTGGTGGGTCTCCTCGTTGCGGGCGATCCCGACGAAGCCGACCTGGGCCTCCGGAATCAGCGCATGCGCCTGGTCGACCATGCCCAGCCCGGCGCGCAGCACCGGTACCAGCAGCGGTGGATTCGCCAGTCGGGTCCCGGTCGTCTCGGTCAGCGGCGTGCGCACCGTGATCCTCTCGGTCGCCGCATCCCGGGTGGCCTCGTAGATCAACATCAGGGTGAGGTCGCGCAGCGCGGCCCGGAACGCCGCGTTGTCGGTGCGCTCATCGCGCAGCGCGGTCAGACGGGCGGCGGCCAGCGGGTGATCGACGACGCGGACATCCATGGGCTCAGAGACTAGTCGGCGTGGCGGCGGGACCCGCACCGGAAACCCGATGGAACCGAACGGCCGCCCGCCGCGTCATAACCACATGTTCGCTGATACCGCGGCCATCACCGTCCTCGGCGCCGAGCTGTCCCGGATCGCCACCGATCTCGACGCAGTCGCCGCCGCCCTGCCCGCCGCCGCGCCCGCGGTGCACGCCGCGCTGGGTCCCGTCGGCGCCGAGTTCTCGACCGCGCTGACGCGCGCACTGGCCACGGCGGCGCAGCGTGCCCGCGACCTCGGTGCCGATCTGGTCGGAGCGTCCGCCACCGCCGGGCATACGGCGACGGCCTACGCCGACGCCGAGCACCGCGCCGTCGCCGCGCTGGGCGGGTGACGTGCCGTCCGCGCTGAGCGCCCCGCTACACGGGCTGCTGGCCCAGCTCGGCTCCGGCGATTCCGCACAGGCGATCACGCAACTGGCCGGACTGCACCGCCGGCTCACCGACGCCGCCGACGCGCTCGCCCGCGCCGGTGACCGGTTGCGTGAGCTCTGGCGCGGGGCCGGCGCGGCGTCCGCGCAGACCTACCTCGGCCGGGCCGTCGCCGCGGCACAGGGGCTCGCCGATCATCTCGAGGACCTGCGCGCGGACGTACAACGCGCGGCCGACGCCGTCGACTCGGTGCGCGGCGAACTGGAAAGCCTGATCGCCGAGTTCGAGGCGCGCGCCGCCGTCCTGGAGCCCGCGCTCGACACCCCCGGTGTCGCCCAGACCCTCGCCGACGAGTCCCGCCGCGCACAGCTGACCGCGGGCCGGCTGGTCGACGACCTGCAGGGCCGGTTGAGCGGAGTCGCCTCGGGCGGCGCGTCCGCGGCACCGCCGCTGCCGACCGCGGCACCGGCCGGGTTCATGCCGCCTGCGATGCCCTGGCCGGGTTCGGCGCCCGCCGAGGCCGTGCTCGCCGCGCACCGGGACACCCCGCTGCCCGACGCCGCGCAGTTCGGTGCCGGCGAGGCGGTGCGGCTGCCCGACGGCAGCACCGTGACCGCACCCAATCCCGTCGCCGCGGGCGCGGTCCGGCACGCGCTCACCCAGCTGGGAGTGCCCTACCAGTGGGGCGGTACGACGGCCGGGGTCGGGCTGGACTGCAGCGGCCTGACCCAGTGGGCCTACCGCGAGGCCGGATTGACCATCCCGCGACTGGCCCAGGAACAGGACATCGGCGCCCCGGTCGACGCCGGTTCACTGCGCCCCGGGGATCTGGCGGTATGGGACGGTCACGTCGCGATGGTCGTCGGCAACGGCACCATGATCGAGGCCGGTGATCCGGTGCAGCTGTCGCCGATCCGCACCACCAATGCCGGGCAGGGATTCCAGGGCTTCTGGCGGCCGACCGCATGAGCCGGTCGCGAAGTGGGACGACCTGCGTGAGCTCACAGCCCGCATCGTTACGCTATGGCGCATGGCGGCTGACATCGTGCCGGTCCGGCTCGGACTGACCAATGGCGACCTGTACACCCTGTGGGCTCCGCGGTGGCGCGACGCCGGCGACGAGTGGGAGGCCTTCCTCGGCAAGGACGAGGACATCTTCGCCTTCGAGTCGGCCGCCGACCTGGCCGCGTTCGTGCGGACCAACGACGACAACGATCTGACCGATCACCCGGCCTGGGAGAGGCTCACCCGGGCCAACGCGCACCGGTTCGACCCGGCCGAGGACCAGCAGCACGACCTGATCGGTGTGCCCGAGGTGGTGGCCGAGAAGCCGAACGCCGACTCGGTGGCCGCGTTGCGCGGTGCGCTCGGCATCGTCTCGGCCATCGGCAACGTGTGCGAGCTGCCCACCATCACCAAGTTCTTCAACGGCAACCCGGTGCTGGGCACCCTCGGCGGCGGTATCGAGGCGTTCGAGGGCCGCGCGGGCCGCAAGCGCTGGTCGGAGATCGAAGCCGTCATCGGCCGCGCCTGGGACGGTGTCATCGATACTCTCGACGGGCTGGTCAGCACCCCCGAGGTGAACGCGGCCGAATCGGCCAAGGCCGAGGCCGAACTGGCCGAGCCCGCCCCGGAGGAAGACGACATCGCCGTCGACGATGACGACGATGTGGTGATCGAGGGTGAGGTCGACACCGAGGAAGAGGAAGACGCGCTGGAGGCCGAGGCCGAGCGCCAGGTGCTGGGCAGCGACGAGGATTTCTGGACCCAGGTCGGCATCGACCCGATCCGCATCATGACCAGCGGCGGCACCCTCTACACGCTGCGCTGCTACATCGGCGACGAACCGCGCTTCCTCGGCCGCAACGGTCGCATCAGCGTGTTCAGTTCCGAGCGCACGCTGGCCCGCTATCTGGCCGACGAGCACGAGAGCGACCTTTCCGGATTCAGCACCTACGAGATCATCCGGACCGCCGCCACCGACGGCTCGCTGCGCGTCGAGGTCACCGACGAGAACATCTACGTGCTCTCCGGGCTGGCCGATGACATCGCCGACGGACCCGAGGCCGTGGACCGCGACCAGCTCGACCTCGCTCTCGAATTCCTCACCGACGTCGGCGATTACGCCGAGGATCCCAGCGTGTCCAAGGCGTTGGAGGCCGATCAGCCCCTCGGCGCCTTCGTCGCCCATGTGCTCGATCCGAAGAAGCCCGCGCCCAGGGGTTCCACGGCCGCGGCCGTCGAGCAGTTCGAAGAGCTGGAGCGGTTCGTCGAATCGCGGCTGCGCACCGAGTGATCAGCCGATCAGCACCGCGTAGCGCGGTTTGATCACCCCGTCGATGAGCGCCAGTCGCTCGTCGAAATGCAGGAACGACGACTTCATCGCGTTGATGGTGAAGCGCAGCAGATCGCTCCAGCCGTAGCCGAACGCCTCGACCAGGCGCAGCATCTCCTGGCTCATGGTGGTGTCGCTCATCAACCGGTTGTCGGTGTTGACGGTGACCCGGAACCGGGCCCGCGCCAGCAGGTCGAACGGGTGCTCGGCAATGCTGCCGACCGCGCCGGTCTGCACATTCGAGCTGGGGCACAGCTCGAGCGGAATTCGCTTGTCCCGCAGGATCGCCGCCAATCGGCCGAGCTCGAAGCTGCCGTCCTCGGCCACCGTGATGTCGTCGGCGATGCGCACCCCGTGGCCCAGTCTGTCGGCCCCGCAGAACGCGATGGCCTCATGGATCGACGGCAGCCCGAACGCCTCGCCGGCGTGAATGGTGAAGCGCGCGTTGTTGCTTCGCATGTACTCGAAGGCATCGAGATGGCGGCTCGGCGGGTAGCCGGCCTCGGCACCGGCGATGTCGAAGCCGACGACCCCGCGGTCGCGGAAGCGCACCGCCAACTCGGCGATCTCGCGGGACCGGGCGGCGTGGCGCATCGCGGTGACCAGGCAGCGCACCACGATCGCGCGGCCGGCCCCGGCGGCAGCCTTCTCACCCTCGGCGAAACCGTCGAGCACCGCGTCGACGACCGCGTCCAGGGACAGCCCACCGTCGATGTGCAGTTCCGGGGCGAACCGGATCTCGGCATAGACGACGTTGTCGGCGGCCAGATCCTCGACGGCCTCGAAGGCGACCCGATGCAGGGCATCCGGGGTCTGCATCACCCCGACGGTGTGGGCGAACGGCTCCAGGTAACGCACCAGCGACCCGCTGTGTGCGGCGGTCCGGAAGAACGTCGCCAACTCGTCGACGTCGGCGGCGGGCAGGCCGTCATAGCCCGTCTCCTGCGCCAATTCCAGCACGGTGGCCGGGCGTAGTCCGCCGTCGAGGTGGTCGTGCAGAAGGGCCTTGGGGGCTTGTTGGATGAGGTCCAGCGTCAATGGCGTACTCATCTGTCCATCTTGCTCGCCACCGCAAGCCGGGGCAGCGCTGTTCACCGAACCGTCGCCGGTTCGCCGCTAACCGATGCGGTCGATGACCAGCGGACCGATCTCGGCCGGTTGCGTCCCGACGCCGAAGCCACCCTCGAGTTCGGCGAGGGCGGGCGCCAGCCGGTCCGGGGTGTCGGTGTACAGCGTGAACAACGCCTCGCCGGCGGCGACCGGTTCGCCGGGGCGACGGTGGATGCGCACCCCGGCACCGAACTGCACGGGCTGTCCGGGCGCCGCACGACCGGCACCGAGTCGCCAGGCCGCCATGGCGACGGCCATCGCGTCGATATCGCCCATCACGCCGCCGGCATCGGCCGTCACCGTCTCGGTGTGCGCGCCGATCGGCAGCGGTTGGTCCAGGTCTCCCCCTTGGGCGGCGACGAGCTCGCGGAAGCGGTCCATGGCGGTGCCGTCCCGCAGGGTCTGGGCGGGGTCCACGGCGTCGACGCCGGCGGCGCCGAGCATCTCGGTGGCCAACGCCAGCGTGAGCTCCACGACGTCGTCGGGTCCGCCGCCGGCCAGCACCTCCAGGGACTCGGCCACCTCGACGGCGTTGCCGACGGTGCGGCCCAGCGGCCGGTTCATATCGGTGAGCAGCGCGCGGGTCGGGATGCCCGAGTCGTTGCCGAGCGCCACCATGGTCGCGGCGAGCTCGCGTGACTCGGCCTCGGTTTTGAGGAATGCGCCCCTGCCGACCTTGACGTCGAGCACCAGCGACCGGGCGCCCTCGGCGAGCTTCTTGCTCATCACCGAGCTGGCGATCAACGGCAGCGACTCGGTGGTGGCGGTGATGTCGCGCAGCGCGTAGATCAAGCGGTCGGCCGGGGCCAGCTCACCGGCGGCAAAGATCGCCGCACCCACCCCGGCGAGCTGATCGCGGATCTGCGCCCTGGACAGTTCGGCGGTGAATCCGGCGATGGATTCCAGCTTGTCCAGGGTGCCGCCGGTGTGGCCGAGCCCGCGCCCGGCTGCCTGCGGAACCGCTGCGCCACAAGCCAGTACCACCGGTATCAAAGGGATGGTGATCTTGTCGCCGACGCCGCCGGTGGAATGTTTGTCCACCAGTGGCCGGCCCAGATCGGTGAAGTCGAACCGCTCCCCGGAACCGATCATGGCCGCGGTCCAGCGGGTGATCTCCGCACGGGTCATCCCGCGCAGGAAGATCGCCATCAGCAGCGCCGACATCTGCTCGTCGGCGACCCGGCCGTGGGTGTACCCGTCGATCACCCAGTCGATGGCGGCGTCGGACAGGACGCCGCCGTCGCGTTTGGTCCGGATCACCGAGGGTGCATCGAACATGCTCATACCCGCTCCAGGTCATCGGGGCCGAACGCGTCCGGCAGCAGGTCAGCCAGCCTTTTCGGCCCCGTCGGATGATCGATCAACAGCTCTGGGCCGCCATGCTCGAAGAGCAGCTGCCGGCACCGCCCACAGGGCATCAGCGGGGCGCCGTCGGCGGCCACACAGCTGAGCGCGATCAGGCGTCCCCCACCGCTGGAATGCAGGGCGCAGACCACAGCACACTCAGCACAGAGACCTAGGCCATATGAGACATTCTCCACATTGCATCCGAGGATGAATCGCTCATCGTCGACAATCGCCGCGGCCCCGACGGGAAATCCCGAGTACGGCGCGTACGCCCGCCTGGCAACCTCGATCGCCTTGTCCCGCAACGCCTTCCAGTCGATTTCACCAGTCATTGGGCGCCCGTTCACCATCGTCTGAATGCATTCCGAGAACCACCCTCCCGAAGCAGGGAAGCAACATAGGTAACCCTAACTTTATGGTAAAGGACCCCTTTCGGCCCCCACGCTAGTTCTTCGGGCACCACAAATGGGATTAGAGTCGCCCCGAGGTTTGGGGACTGATTCAGCCTTGTCCCCGGACGTCCACCGAAGGCGTTGGAGGACTCGATGAGCACAGCCACGACCGCGGAATCCGATATCCCGGCACCGCGATCCAAACCGGCGCGCCGCCGCAGCTTGTACCGCGGCGACCCAGGCATGTGGAGCTGGGTGTTGCACCGCATCACCGGTGCCACGATCTTTTTCTTCCTGTTGGTGCACGTGCTCGACACGGCACTGGTCCGGGTCAGCCCGGAGGCCTACAACTCGATCATCGAGACGTACAAGACGCCGATCATCGGATTGATGGAGCTCGGCCTGGTGGCCGCGGTGCTGTATCACGCGCTCAACGGCATCCGGGTGATCCTGATCGACTTCTGGCAAAAGGGTCCCAAGTATCAGCGCAAGATGTTGTGGGTCATCGCCGGCGTGTGGATCGCCGTGATGGTCCCGTCCGTGGGAGTGATCGGAATGCACATGGCGGAGCGTTTCCTGTGAGCGAGACAACCGGAGCATGGTCCCCGCACCACAAGGAGGGGCGAATCGCCCCGGTGCAGGAGAAGGAGCACGACCGGCCCGCGAGCCTGGATCACCCGCGCGCACCGCGTAGGCCCCGCGGCATCCCGTACTTCGAGAAGTACGCCTGGCTGTTCATGCGGTTCTCCGGCGTCGCGCTGGTTTTCCTGGCGCTGGGCCACCTGTTCATCATGCTGATGTGGCAAGACGGTGTGTACCGCATCGACTTCAACTTCGTCGCGCAGCGCTGGGCGTCGCCGTTCTGGCAGATCTGGGACATGGCACTGCTGTGGCTGGCGATGATCCACGGCGCCAACGGCATGCGCACCATCATCGGCGACTACGCGCGCAAGAACACCACCAAGTTCTGGCTGAACTCGCTGCTGCTGCTGGCGACCGGCTTCACGTTGGTGCTGGGCAGCTACGTGCTGGTCACCTTCGACGCGAACATCTAATCGGACCCTGGGCGAGCGAAGCGACGGGAATTAAGGACAAAGCATGATTCAGGAACATCGCTACGACGTCGTCATCGTCGGTGCCGGTGGCGCGGGTATGCGCGCGGCCGTGGAAGCCGGGCCGCGCGCCCGCACCGCGGTGCTGACCAAGCTGTACCCCACCCGCAGCCACACCGGCGCGGCCCAGGGCGGTATGTGCGCCGCGCTGGCCAACGTCGAGGACGACAACTGGGAATGGCACACCTTCGACACCGTCAAGGGTGGGGACTACCTCGCCGACCAGGACGCCGTCGAGATCATGTGCAAGGAAGCCATCGACGCGGTCTATGACCTCGAAAAGATGGGCATGCCCTTCAACCGCACCCCCGAGGGCCGCATCGACCAGCGTCGCTTCGGCGGTCACACCCGCGACCACGGCAAGGCGCCGGTCCGCCGGGCCTGCTACGCCGCCGACCGCACCGGTCACATGATCCTGCAGACCCTGTACCAGAACTGCGTCAAGCACGACGTGCAGTTCTTCAACGAGTTCTACGCCCTCGACGTCGTTCTCACCGACACCCCCGGCGGCCCCGTGGCCACCGGTGTGGTCGCCTACGAGCTGGCCACCGGTGACATCCACGTCTTCCACGCCAAGGCGATCGTGTTCGCCACCGGCGGTTCGGGCCGGATGTACAAGACCACGTCCAATGCCCACACCCTGACCGGTGACGGCCTGGGCATCATCTTCCGCAAGGGACTTCCCCTGGAGGACATGGAATTCCACCAGTTCCACCCGACAGGTCTGGCCGGCCTGGGCATCCTGATCTCCGAGGCCGTGCGCGGTGAGGGCGGACGCCTGCTCAACGCCGACGGTGAGCGCTTCATGGAGCGCTACGCGCCGACCATCGTCGACCTGGCCCCGCGTGACATCGTGGCCCGCTCGATGGTGCTGGAGGTCCTCGAGGGCCGCGGCGCCGGACCGAACAAGGATTACGTCTACATCGACGTGCGCCACCTCGGCGAGGACGTGCTGGAAGCCAAGCTGCCCGACATCACCGAGTTCGCCCGCACGTACCTGGGTGTGGACCCGGTGACCGAGCTGGTGCCGGTGTACCCGACCTGCCACTACGTCATGGGCGGCATCCCGACCAACGTCAACGGCCAGGTGCTGCGCGACAACACCAACGTCATCCCCGGCCTGTACGCCGCCGGTGAGTGCGCGTGCGTGTCGGTGCACGGCGCCAACCGGCTGGGCACCAACTCGCTGCTGGACATCAACGTGTTCGGTCGCCGCGCCGGTATCGCCGCCGCCGAGTACGCGCTCAACCACAACCACGTCGAGCTGCCGGAGAACCCCGCCGACATGGTGGTCAACTGGGTCGGCGACATCCTCTCCGAGCACGGCAACGAGCGCGTCGCCGACATCCGCACCCAGCTGCAGCAGTCGATGGACAACAACGCCGCGGTGTTCCGCACCGAGGAGACGCTGAAGCAGGCCCTCACCGACATCCACGCGCTCAAGGAGCGTTACTCGCGGATCACGGTGCAGGACAAGGGCAAGCGCTACAACAGCGACCTGCTCGAGGCCATCGAGCTGGGCTTCCTGCTGGAGCTCGCCGAGGTCACCGTCGTCGGCGCGCTCAACCGCAAGGAATCCCGCGGCGGGCATGCGCGTGAGGACTACCCCAACCGCGACGACACCAACTACATGCGTCACACGATGGCCTACAAAGAGGGCACCGATCTGCTGAGCGATATCCGGCTGGACTACAAGCCCGTGGTCCAGACCCGGTACGAGCCGATGGAACGGAAGTACTGATATGACTAGCGTTCTCGAGAAGCCCGCCACCGACGGGCCGGAGCTGCCGCCCGTACCCGACGGCGCGGTCATGGTCACGCTGAAGATCGCGCGGTTCAACCCGGACGCCCCCGACGAGGCCGGCTGGCAGAGCTTCCGGGTGCCGTGCCTGCCGAGCGACCGACTGCTCAACCTGCTGCACTACGTGAAGTGGTACCTCGACGGCACGTTGACCTTCCGCCGGTCCTGCGCGCACGGCGTGTGCGGGTCGGACGCCATGCGCATCAACGGTGTGAACCGGTTGGCCTGCAAGGTGCTGATGCGCGACATGCTGCCCAAGAAGGCTTCCAAGGCGCTGACCATCACCATCGAGCCGATCCGCGGCCTGCCCGTGGAAAAGGACTTGATCGTGAACATGGAGCCGTTCTTCGATGCCTACCGCGCGGTGAAGCCGTTCCTGATCACCAGCGGCAACCCGCCCACCAAGGAACGTGTGCAGAGCGCGACCGACCGGGCCCGCTTCGACGACACCACCAAGTGCATCCTGTGCGCCTGCTGCACCACGTCGTGCCCGGTGTACTGGAGCGAGGGGTCCTACTTCGGCCCGGCCGCAATCGTCAACGCCCACCGCTTCATCTTCGACTCGCGTGACGAGGGTGCGGCCGAGCGCCTGGACATCCTCAACGAGGTCGACGGGGTGTGGCGGTGCCGCACGACGTTCAACTGCACCGAGGCCTGCCCGCGCGGCATCCAGGTGACCCAGGCGATCCAGGAGGTCAAGCGCGCTTTGATGTTCGCGCGCTAGGTTCTTGCCGGCCGAACGTGAGCTAGATGGCGAGTTTCCGCCCGATCCCCGCGATCGTGTTCACGTTCGGCAGGGGGTGGGGTGCGCCCGCGGCATCGAGCTCCGCCCGGACCCGCCGGATGATCGTCGGCCTGCGATATCTCAGCAGCTCCGCCCCCACCCGAATGATTCGCCAGCCCAACTCGCGATAACGGGCGTCTTGCTCGATATCGAGTGTCCGTTGGCGCGGATCGGTCCAGTGCTGCGCGCCGTCGTATTGGACCCCGACCTTCCATTCGGGCCAGCCCATGTCGAGGCGGCCCACCAGGCTGTACCCGTCGTAGACGTTGATCTGAGTTGCGCTGGGCGGCAGTCTTTCCCAGGTCAACACAAGCCTCAGTCGCGTCTCCTGCGGTGATTCGGCGCCGTAGTCGACCAGACCCAGTACCTTCCGCAGCTGCACCATCCCGCGGGCTCCCCCATGTCCGTCGACAAGTGCCTGCACCTCGGCCAGTTGCAGTTCCGGCACCGCCTGCAGCAGCGCATCGACCCGCGTCACCGCCTGGGTGAGCCCGCGTCGGCGGCCGAGATCGAACGCCGTGCGCGCCGGCGGCGTGACCCTGATGCCGTCGACGACACAGATCTCGGATTCGGTCAGCCGGTCGCTGTGAAGCAGGATTCCGCGGGTCTTGTGCCTGCTCGCCTGGTTCAGTTCGGCCGGTTCAGCCGGGTCGATCCACTTCGTACCGTGCAGCGCGGCCGCAGAAAGTCCCACGGCGACGCCCCGACCGTCCGCCCACATCCAGGCCGCCATCGCTTTGTCGGCCGGGGTCAGCGCCGTACCGCGGGCGACGTAGACATCGCGGTGCAGCATGTCGAAGCTGGTGTTCAGCTGGTGCCGGGTGACGGTCCCTGCGGCCAGGGCCGCACTTCCACGGATGAGCATGCAGATTCAGACGCAGCCCACCGATGTTCGGTTCCACCCATGACGAAAGTGAAGAAGATCGCGACTTTTCGCAGTTTTCCAGCGATCGACTTCACTTTCGCGGCGCTACTCCGGCGGCGGCTCGGGCCCGATGTTCTCCCCCGCCCGCTCGGCGACCTGCTCGTCGTAGTACCGCACGATGACCGCCACCGCCGCAGCGACCGGCACCGCCAGGAAGGCACCGATGACACCGAACGTCGAGGCGCCCAGGGTCACCGCCAGCAGCACCAGCACCGCGTGCAGCTTCATCGACTTCGACTGCAACCACGGCTGCAGGACATTGCCCTCCAGCTGCTGCACCGCGATGATGACCGCCAGCACCAGAAGCGCGTTGATCGGCCCGTTGGCCACCAGGGCGATCAGCACCGCGAGACCACCGGCGACGAACGCACCGACGATCGGCACGAAGCCGCCGATGAAGGTGATGATCGCCAGCGCATAGGCCAACGGCACGCCCAGGACCACCAGTCCGATCCCGATCAGCACGGCGTCGACGAGGCTGACCAGCGCCTGGGTCCGGATGAACCCGCCCAGGGTGGCCCAGATGCGCTGCAACACCTCGGCCAGGTGCGGGGCGGCGGGATACCCGACCGACCGGCGCAGCCACGGGATGAACCGGGGCCCGTCCTTGAGCAGGAAGAAGAGCACCACGATGGTGGTGAACAGGGTGACCAGCGCCGAGGTTGCCGCACCCACACCGGTGAACACGCCCGTCGCGATCTGCGCACTGCTCGAGTTGAGCCGGTCGGTGATCGCGGTGACCGCCGAATCCAGTTGCGCCTGACTGATGTTCAGCGGCGGGCCGTCCAGCCAATCGCGCACCTGCACCACACCGGCGGTGGCCTGCTCGGCCAGCTCGGTGGACTGTTCGACGATCGCGGGCGCCACCGCGGTGATCAGTCCCGCGATCACGGCCAAGGCGGCCAACAGCGCCGACAACGCGGCAGCGGCGGCCGGTACGCCCTTGTCTCGCATCCAGCGCACCGGTGGCCACAGCACCGTGCAGATCACCACCGCCAGCGCGACGGGCAGGATGATCACCCACGCCTTCCCGACGACCCAGGCGAAGATCCACAGCGCCGCGGCCACCGCGACGATCTGTATGGCGACCATGGCCGACGATCGGAGATGGGCACCGAACACCGAGCCCCGGCTCGGCAGCTGCTTCTCAGTCACGCTTCTTCTCTACCCGCACCCGGTGGGTTCGAACTAGAACCGCTGTCACAATCGGCGGTGCTGTCTCGTCTGAGGGTTATGACAACGAGAATTGCTCCCCTGTCCCCGAAGGACTCCGGCGTGCTGACCCGGCTGATGTACCGGTTCGCCAAGCGCAAGTTCGGTGAGGTGCCCGAACCGTTCGCGGTCGCCGCGCATCATCCCCGGCTGCTGACCGCGAACGCGGTGCACGAGATGTTGCTGCAGGCGGGGTCGAAGAAGCTGCCTGCCAGCGTCCGCGAACTCGCGGTGTTCTGGGCGGCCCGCACCATCGGCTGCTCGTGGTGCGTGGATTTCGGGTCCATGCTGCAGCGGCTCGACGGCCTGGACGTCGACCGGCTCAGCCACATCGACGACTACGCGACGTCACCGCTGTTCAGCGCCGACGAGCGCGCCGCCATCGGCTACGCCGACGCGATGACCACCGACCCGCACAGCGTCACCGATAAGCAGGTCGCCGACCTGAGACGACGATTCGGCGACGACGGGGTCATCGAGCTGACCTATCAGATCGGGGTGGAGAACATGCGGGCTCGGATGTACTCGGCGCTGGGCATCACCGAGCAGGGCTTCAGCTCCGGGGACGCGTGCCGGGTCCCGTGGGCGCAGCAAGCGGAGACGCCGTGAACTTGTCCGGATTGGCGATGTCCCACACCGCGCGCACCAAACCGTCAGTGATGGTCATCGCGCTGATGCGCGGCATCAGTTCGGGGTAGCCGTCGACGGCCGGCGCACCCACGGTGTAGGTGCCGAGCTCGCCGTTGATCAGCACCAACTCGGTGCCGGCCAGCCAGTTCGGCCCGTACCGCTGCGCGAGCCCGAACAGGAACCGCGCCACCTTGTCCGGCCCGTGGATGACGCGTGCGGCCGTCGGCGCCCGGCGGTTGGAGTCACCGGTGAAGGTGACGTCGGGGTGCAGCAGTGCAACGACGGCGTCCATGTCCCCGTCGGCCAGCGCCGCCATCAGTCGCCCGGCTACGTCGTTGTGCGCGTCACTGGGCGTGGGCGGCGGGGCGGCCGAGACCGCCCGGCGCGCCCGCGAGGCGTGCTGGCGGGCCGCCGCCACGCTCACGCCCAGGATCTCGGCAATCTCGGCGAACGCCACACCGAACCCGTCGTGCAGCACAAAGGCGACGCGCTGTTCGGGCGTCAGCCGCTCGAGCACCACCATCACGGCGAACCGCGCGTCCTCGCCCGCCACCACGGCGGCCAGGGGATCCCCGCCCGCGATACCGGTCACCACCGGCTCGGGCAGCCACTGCCCGACATAGGTCTCGCGACGATGTGCGGCCGAGCGCAGCCGGTCCAGTCCCAGCCTGCTGACCACCGTGGTGAGCCAGGCACGCAGATCGACGATCTGCTCGGCGGTCCCGTGCCGGCGCAACCACGCGTCCTGCACGATGTCCTCGGCATCGGCGAAGGTTCCGGTGAGCCGGTAGCCGAGGGCCAGCAGGTGTGGACGCAACCGCTCGAACTCGTCGGTCCACGCGCTCGCCGTCATGAGCCGAGTCTAGGGCGGATACCAACCCCTTCCCGAATCACGAATCCGTCGCTGAAACCTGGATCAAGCAATCTTTCCGTCGTATCGGTGTCGAGAGACAACTGAAACCATATATTCCTAGCCATGGCACTCGCGGAACAGCCGATCACCACCGACAAGGGCCTGCAGGCCGGCGCGCTGGGACTGGTGGGCAATGTGGTCATCGGTCTGGCCGCGGTGGCACCGGCCTACAGTCTGGCCGCCACGCTCGGGTATGTGGTGCTCAACGTCGGGGACAAGGCGCCTGCCATGTTCGTGCTGGCCTTCATCCCGATGCTGCTGGTCGCCTTCGCCTACAAGGAGTTGTCCGCCGATACCCCGGACTGCGGCACCACGTTCACGTGGGGCACCAAGGCATTCGGCCCGTGGATCGGCTGGATCGGCGGCTGGGGACTGGCCGTGTCGGCGATCATCGTGCTGGCCAACGTCGCCGAGATCGCCGCGATCTACCTGTTCAAGTTCCTCGGCCAGGAGGCGTTGGCGGACAACCTGTTCGCCAAGGTGGCATTGGGCTCCTTCTTCATCATCGCGATGACACTGGTCAGCGCGCGCGGCGTAGTGGTCTCCGAACGCATGCAGAACGTTTTGATCGCCATCCAATTCGGTGTGCTCATCACGGCCAGCATCTGGGCGTTGATCCGTGTCTTCGGCGGCACCGCGGGCGCTCAGGCCGTCAGCCCGTCGCCGGCCTGGCTGTGGCCGGCGGGCCTGGACATCTCGTCGATCGCGGCGGCGATCATTTTGTGCGTCTTCATCTACTGGGGCTGGGATGCCTGCCTGGCCGTCGGCGAGGAGACCAAGAACCCCGGCCGCACACCGGGTATCGCAGCCGTCATCACCACCGTCATCCTGGTGTGCACCTACGTCCTGGTGGCCTACGCGGTGCAGTCGTTCGCCGGTTTCGGTGTCGTGGGTATCGGCCTGAACAACCCCAACAACACCGACGACGTGCTGACCGTGCTCGGCGAACCGGTGGGCGGGGCCATCCTGGCTTCGCTTCTGCTGCTCACGGTTTCGGTGTCGGCGCTGTCGTCGACGCAGACCACCATCCTGCCGACCGCCCGCGGCACGCTGTCGATGGCGGTCTACGAGGCGCTGCCCAGACGATTCGCCAACGTGCATCCCAAGTACATGACACCGGCGTTCGGCACCATCGTGATGGGCTGTATGGCGCTGTTCTTCTATCTCGTACTGACCTTCCTGTCGGAGAACGCGCTCGCCGACTCGGTCGCATCGCTGGGCCTGGCGGTCGCGTTCTACTACGGCATCACCGCCTTCGCCTGCGTCTGGTACTTCCGCCGTACGCTGTTGCGCTCGGCGCGAGATCTGTTCTTCCGCGGCATCTTCCCACTGCTCGGCGGAACGGCGATGGCCGTCGCGTTCGGCATCAGCGCCAAGGACATGATCGCCCCCGATTACGGGTTCACCGCCTTCGGCCCGGTCGGCGGCGTCTTTGTCCTCGGGGTGGGCATGCTGGTGCTCGGCGTGCCGCTGATGTTGGCGTGTTTCGCATTCGGCACCAAACGCTTCTTCCGGGGTGAGACGCTGAATGCCGAGACCGAAGTCAAGGTCCCCGATGTCTACTGACACGAAAGCGCAGGCACGACAATGCATCTGACGGTCGGCTATCTGGCCACCCCCACCGGAGACGACGGCGTCGCGTTGGCGGCCGCCCTGGCCCGCACCTTCGATGCCGACGTCGACGTCGTGCTGGTGGTGCGCGAGGAGCTGCCCGACGGGCATCCCGGCCGTGCGCAGTACCAGGAACTACTCGTCGAGAAAGGCAAGCAGTGGATCGCCCGGGCGGTCTCTGCGTTGACCGGTCCGGCCAAGTCGGTCGATGCCACCGTGCTCGTCGGGGAATCGTTCGCCGAGGAACTGGAGAAATTCGCCGAGGCGCACGAATCGGACCTCATCGTCGTCGGCGGCGCCCGCGACGGCTTCTTCGGCGGCCATGTCATCGGCCCGGTATCCAGTGCGCTGCTGCACAGTTCGACGATCCCGGTGGCGCTGGCCCCACGCGGTTATGCCGACGATGCGCCCGACACCATCACCACCGTCACGGCCGCGGTGCCCAGCCGCCCGGGTGATGACAACCCGCTGCCGTTCGCCATCACGCTGGCCAGTGCGGCCAACCTGGCTATCCGGATGGTGTCGCTCGTGTCGGCGGAGAACCTCGCCGAGGCCGAGGACCTACAGGATCTGCGCACCATGCAGGTCAGCGCGGCACAGCAGAATCTGGACGTGGCGGCCCGCGCGCTGCCCGACTCGCCGGACATCGAATCGCTGGTCGCCGACGGCATGACGCTGGAATCCGCTCTGAAGAAACTGAACTGGGATACCGACGACATCCTCGTCGTCGGCTCCAGCCGCTTCGCCGCTCCCAAACGGATCTTCCTGGGCTCGACCGCCTCGCGCATCCTGGCCGGCACCGACGCGCCGGTGATCGTCATCCCGCGCGACGAATAGTGATCAGCGCTTGGTGAAGATGGTGCGGTGCCACTGTTTGTCGGCCGCCCCGGTGATATCGCTCATCACGTGCTTGATGGTGAGGTACTCCTCGAAGCTGTACTGACTCATGTCTTTTCCGAAGCCGGATGCTCCCACCCCACCGTGCGGCATCTCCGAGATGATCGGGATGTGGTCGTTGATCCACACGCATCCGGCATTGATCTCCCGCGACGCGCGCTGGGCGCGGTACACGTCGCGCGTCCACGCCGAGGCGGCCAGCCCGTAATCCGTGTCGTTGGCCTGGCGCAGCGCGTCGTCGTCATCGGTGAACGCGCGCACGGTCAGCACCGGACCGAAGATCTCGTCGCGGTACACCTCCGAGGCCTCGGACACATCGGCGATCAGCGTCGGCCGGTAGAACGCGCCGGGCAGATCCGGGATGACACCGCCGGTGACGATGCGTCCGCCCTGATCGGGTGCCCGCGAGACCATCGCGGCCACCTTCTCCCGATGCGCGTAGGTGATCAGTGGCCCCAGGTCGGTGTCCTTGTCATGCGGGTCGCCGACGACGATCTTGGAGAACACCTCACCGACACCGGCGACGAAGTCGTCATAGAGATCGCGCGCGACGATGGCCCGGGTCGCCGCGGTGCAGTCCTGGCCCGAGTTGATCAACGATCCGGCGACCGCGCCAGCGATGGCGGCGTCCAGATCGGCGTCGTCGAACACCACGAACGGCGCCTTGCCGCCGAGTTCGAGTTGCGTGCGGTGACCGTGCACGGCGGCGGCGGCCATCACCCTGCGCCCCACCGGGGTGGACCCGGTGAAGGTGACGACGTCGACATCACGGTGTCCGGCCAGCGCCGCGCCCACATCGGCGCCCGAACCGGTCACCACGTTGAGCACGCCGTCGGGCAGCCCGGCCTCGGTGGCGATGCGCGCCAGCGTCAGCGTGGTCAGCGGGGTGATCTCGGCGGGTTTGATGACCACCGCACAGCCGGCGGCCAGTGCGGGGATGACCTTCCACACCGCCATCTGCAGCGGGTAGTTCCACGGCGTGATGGTGGCGACGACGCCGACGGCCTCGCGCCGGATGGCCGAGGTGTGATCGGCGGAGTACTCGGCGCTGGCCTTGCCCTCCAGATGCCGTGCCGCCCCGGCGAAGAAAGCGACGTTGTCGATGCTGCCCGGGACATCGAACTCGGTGGCCAGCCGCACCGGCTTGCCGCACTGGGCGACCTCCTCGGCGATGAAGACGTCCGCGGCCGCGTCCATCAACTCGGCCAGTTTGGCCAGCACGCCGGCACGCTCGACCGGCGGCGCGGCCGCCCAGGCGGGTTGCGCCGCGCGCGCCGCCGCCACCGCGGCGTCCACATCGGCCGGGGTGGCCAGCGCATATGTCGCGGCCACCGCGCCGGTGGCGGGATTGATCACGTCAAAAGACGGCCCCGCCGTGGTTGTTGCTGCACCATTGATCCAACTGCCCGCAAGGGCCACGTTCTGAGCACTCACAACCAGCAAGGCTACGCATTCCGGCAATAGGCGGCATCGCGAACGCCTGATTTCATACAAATGGTTGCTTGCGACGACGGATTCCGTGCACAATCGTGGGCATGTCGAACCCGGACTCCCCGCCCGGCGCCTCCGCTGTGTCCCTGCGGATCAACCATTCGCGCCCCGGCGCGGCGTTCCAGCTCGACGAGCTCTCGAAAGCCATCATCGAGAAGCTGCAGCAGGACGGCAGGCGGTCCTACGCCGGCATCGGCAAGGCCGTCGGCCTGTCCGAGGCGGCGGTCCGCCAGCGCGTGCAGCGCATGGTCGACGCCGGCGTCATGCAGATCGTCGCGGTCACCGATCCGATGCAATTGGGCTTTGCCCGCCAGGCCATGATCGGCATCCGCTGCACCGGTGACACCACCAAGGTGGCCGAGAAGCTCGCCGCGTTGGAGTCCGTCGACTACGTGGTCCTGACCGCCGGAACGTTCGACGCCATCGTCGAGGTGGTCTGCGAGGACGACGGCGACCTGCTCGACCTGCTCAACACCAAGATCCGCGCCGTCCCAGGGGTGATATCCACCGAAACGCTGGTTTATCTGAAACTTGTCAAGCAGCAATACAACTGGGGCACGAGATGACTATCACTGAGACAAACACAAGCGCGGCAAGCGATCTCGCCGCCAAAGCCAACCGCCACCTGTGGGGACACTTCTCCCGCCACGGTGCCGGTATCACCCCGCCGATCATCACCCGCGGTGAAGGCACCCGGATCTTCGACGACCAGGGCAACAGCTATATCGACGGCTTGAGCGGCCTGTTCGTCGTCCAGGTCGGCCACGGCCGGGAGGAACTGGCCGCCGCCGCGGCCAAGCAGGCCGAGCAGCTGGCCTTCTTCCCGCTGTGGTCCTACGCGACCCCGACCGCGATCGAACTGGCCGAACGGATCGCCCATTACGCACCCGGTGACCTGAACCGCGTGTTCTTCACCACCGGCGGTGGCGAGGCCGTCGAGTCGGCCTGGAAGCTGGCCAAGCAGTTCTTCAAGCTGACCGGCAAACCCGGTAAGCACAAGGTGGTTTCGCGTTCGATCGCCTATCACGGCACCCCGCAGGGTGCGCTGGCGATCACCGGTATCCCGGCCTTCAAGGCACCGTTCGAGCCACTGACCCCCGGTGGCTTCCGCGCACCGAACACCAACTTCTACCGGGCGCCTGCCGAATACGCGCACGACGAGAAGGCGTTCGGCCGGTACTGCGCCGACCGGATCGCCGAGGCCATCGAGTTCGAGGGCCCCGACACCGTCGCCGCGGTGTTCCTGGAGCCGGTGCAGAACGCCGGCGGCTGCTTCCCGCCGCCGCCGGGATACTTCGAGCGGGTGCGCGAGATCTGCGACGAATACGACGTGCTGCTGGTCTCCGACGAGGTGATCTGCGCCTACGGCCGGATCGGCTCGATGTTCGCCTGTGACGACTTCGGCTACGTCCCCGACATCATCACCAGCGCAAAGGGTTTGACGTCCGGCTACTCGCCACTGGGGGCGATGATCGCCAGCGACCGGTTGTTCGAACCGTTCGACGACGGCCAGACGGTGTTCGGCCACGGCTACACCTTCGGCGGCCATCCGGTGTCCTCGGCCGTCGCGCTGGCCAACCTGGACATCTTCGAACGCGAGGGCATCAACGCCCACGTCAAGGAGAACGCCCCGGCGTTCAGGGCCACCCTGGAGAAGCTCTACGACCTGCCGATCGTCGGCGATGTGCGCGGTGAGGGCTTCTTCTACGGCATCGAACTGGTCAAGGACAAGACCACCAAGGAGACGTTCGACGACGAGGAGTCCGAGCGGCTGCTGCGTGGCTTCCTGACCCCCGCCCTGTGGGAGGCCGGCCTGTACTGCCGCGCCGACGACCGTGGCGACCCAGTGGTGCAGTTGGCTCCCCCGCTGATCAGCGGGCAGGCCGAGTTCGACGCGATCTACGACATCCTGCACAACGTGTTGTCGGAGGCCGGCCGCCGGATGTGACGGCGGCACACCTGGACGAGCGCCGACGGTGCGTCCAGCTCGAGATGAGCGGTGTTTTCTCGATCTGGGCGCACCGTCGCCGTCGTTGAACCTCATCAATCACATAAGTCACATCAGCCACAGCGTGGCGAGCCGGAAATCGGGCTGCGGTCTCCTAATCTGCACTCATCATGGCTTCCTTCGCGACGTTGCGCCGAGTGGCTTGTGTGGTCACCACGGCACTGATGCTGACCGGTCCGGCGCTGGTCGGTACGCCCGCCGCGGGCGCTGATCCGGCGCCGGACCCGTGCCCGTACCGGGAGACGACACCGCCGGCCGTCGACGCCTCTGAGGTCCCCAAGCCCGGCGACCCGACCCCGGGGCCGCTGCCGGTGCCCGCCACTCCACTGGGCGGCGACGCACTCGGCGGCTGCGGGATCGTCACCGCGGCAGGCACCGCACCGGTGCCCGGCGACGTGTCGGCCGAGGCGTGGCTGATCGCCGATCTGGACACCGGTGACGTCATCGCCGCCAAGGATCCGCACGGCCGGCACCGCCCGGCGAGCATCATCAAGGTGCTCACCGCGATGCAGTCCATCCAGGAACTGCCCATCAACCGGGTGGTGACCGGCACCGAGGGTGACGAGCACGCCGAGGGCAGCAGCGTCGGCGTCAAGATCGGCGAGCGCTACACCGTCAACGATCTGCTGCACGGGCTGATGATGGTGTCCGGCAACGATGCCGCCCATGCGCTGGCCATGCAGCTGGGCGGCATGGACGCCGCGCTGCAGAAGATCAACGCCCTGGCCCGCAAGCTCGGCGCCCGCGACACCCGCGCGGCCACCCCGTCCGGCCTGGACGGACCGGGCATGAGCACCTCGGCCTACGATATCGGCCTGTTCTACCGATACGCTTGGCAGAACGAGACATTCGCCAAGATCGTCGCCACCGAGAAGTACGCGTGGCCGACCTACGAGCTGGAGAACGACGTCCGGCTGCTGTACAACTACCCGGGCGCACTCGGCGGTAAGACGGGCTACACCGACGACGCCGGACAAACCTTCGTCGGCGCCGCCGAACGCGACGGTCGCCGTCTGGTCGCGGTCCTGCTCAAGGGCACCCGGGTCCCGATCGCGCCGTGGGAGCAGGCGGCCCGACTGCTGGACTACGGCTTCGCGACGCCGGCGGGCACCAAGGTCGGCACGCTCATCGAACCCGACCCCTCGCTCAGTCCAGAGAAGCCCGAAGCAGCCCCGGACCCGACAGCCGTCGCGGCCACCGCACTGCCCACGACCGTCGATGCCGTGCCGGTGCGCATCGGGGTCGGACTGGTCGGCGCGATCATCGTGTTCGCCCTCATCATGGTGGCCAGGTCACTGAACAGGCGTCCGCAGCGCGCCTGACATCAGCCAGATCCCCAGCGGCGCAACAGTTGCTCGGCTCCGGCGCACAGATCGGCCACCAGTTGACCCGCGTCGACGGACGCGCGCACCTGCCCGACACCCTGGCCCGCATTGACCGGGGACCCGCGCAGCACCCGCTCGGGAATGTGGGCCGGCCACCGGTATCCGGCGGCGACATCGTGCGCCGTGGTCAGTTCGGTGTCCTGTCCGGCCACCAACTGGGTACGTGCGGAATCCGGGGTCAGCGCCTGCGGGCAGGCCGCGAACACCGTGCCCAGCCAGGCCCCCGAGGCACCCGCGGCCAGCACCGCAGCCAACCCGCGCGCCGACGCGATGCCGCCGGCGGCCAGCACCGGAACATCTACGGCGTCAAGCACTCCCGTCAACAACGGCAGCGTCCCCAGCAGCGGTTCGCCGTGGCCACCGCCCTCGGCACCGCGGGCCACCAGCACGTCGACACCGGCGTCGACCGCACGCCGGGCAGCCTCGACCGAGGCGACCTGGGTGGTCACCGTGACGCCGGCCTCGTGGGCGCGGCGCACCCAGCTCCACTCGTCACCGAAGCTGATACTCAGCAGGGCCGGCCCGGCGGCCACGGCGACGTCGAACAGTTCCGGCCGGTCGCGCATCACCCAGTGCACCAGCCCGATCCCGAAAACGCCGTCGACGAAGCCCAGTTCGTGGCGCAGCGCGTCGGGGGTGGCCGAACTGCCCATCCCGATCATGCCCAGGCCGCCGGCCGCGGTGACCGCGGCGGCCAGTCGCCCGCCCGCGGCACCGCCCATCGGGGCGTTCACGATCGGGACGCGCAGGCCCATCGACTCCGACCAGCTGGTGACCAAGGACACCGGCCCGACGCTACCCCCATTTGCTACCGTCGAATTGTCACCATGTGACACCGGACGAGACGGCACCGTACCCGGCCAGCGACAAGACGGCAGCCAACGGAGGTGTGCCATGGCATGGTTGATCTTGGTGGTGTCGGGCGTGCTGGAGGCCGTCTGGGCCACCGCGCTGGGTAAATCGGAGGGTTTCAGCCGGCTCGTTCCGTCGGTGGTCTTCGGTGTCGCACTGGTGCTTTCGATGGGCGGACTGGCGTACGCGATGCGCACCCTCCCGATCGGCACGAGTTACGCGATCTGGGTGGGCATCGGCGCCGCGCTGACCGTCGGCTACGCCATGCTGACCGGTTCCGAGGGCGCCTCGCTGATCAAGGTGGCGCTCATCGTCGGGATCATCGGCTGCGTCGTCGGTCTCAAACTCATCGGTCACTGACGCCGGAGGCGTCGATCGGTCACTGACGCCGGAGGCGTCGATCGGTCACTGACGATTGCGGCGCAACAACCGGGCCAGCCCCAGGCCGCCCAGCGCTCCTGCGGCGAAACCGGCTGCTGCGCCCGGCAATCCGACACCCTCGCGGACTTCCACCCGGGGCCGGATCAGCACCGGTCCCGGTGGGTCCACCGGGGCGGCGGCCAGGTTCTCCGGCGCGGTGGCCGCCCATGCGGTGGAGAACAGGATCAGTCGCGCGGTGATGTAGGCGAACACCATCAACCCGAGCACCGGGCCGAACGTCGCGCCCGCCGGACCGGTCAGCACCGATTGCAGGTAGATCGAGGCCACCTGCTTGAAGATCTCGAACCCGACCGCCGCGAGCAGTCCCGCGCGCAGCGAGCTGCGGAAGCTGACCGATTCGCGCGGCAGCCGGGCGATGATCCAGGTGAACAGCATCCAGGAGATGAGGATCGCGACGAACCAGGACGCCACCTGCAGCCCCACCCCGAGGCCGGGGACGTCGCGCAGCCCGAACCACCCCAGCACGGTGGTCATCGCCGACTGCTTGCTCAGCGCGGTCAGGCCGATCGTCAACATCAACGCGACGAACGCCGAGACCAGTGCGGCCAGGTCCGAGAGCTTGGTCGCCACGAAGCCGGCGGGTTCGTGGCGCTGTTCCCACATCTGGCTCAGCGCCTCGCGCAGGTTGTTCATCCAGCCCAGGCCGGCCCAGGCCGCGGTGGCCAGGCCGATGATGCCGACGGTGCCGCGCGACTCGATGGCCGAGTCCATCAGCTCGACGAGCTGGGCGCCGAGGTCCCCCGAGACCGCCGAACGGATCCTGTCCTCGACCTCGACCATCAAATCGGGCTGGTTGGCCAGGACGAAACCGCCGATGGAGAAGCCCACCATCAACAACGGGAACAGCGCAAAGATCGTGAAGTAGGTGATGCCCGCGGCGTAGAAGTCGCCCTTGCAGTCGTTGTAGCGCTCCTGGGCCACCATGACCCGGTCGAACCACCTATATCGATTGCGCAACCGGTCCACCACACCGGGTTTGTCGTCCGAGTCAGGCTCAGGCATGGCATCCCTTCAGATCAGATGGTCGGCGCCAGGAAACCCATCCGGTCATATACCCGCTGGACGGTGGCTGAAGCCACCCCGTTGGCGCGCTCGGCCCCCTTGGCCAGCACCGCCTGCAGTTCGGCGGGATCGTCGAGCAATTCGTCCACCCGCGTCTTGATCGGGGTGACGAACTCCACCACGGCGTCGGCGGTCTCGGTCTTCAGGTCGCCGTACCCGCGGCCGGCGTATCCGGCGACCAGGGTGTCGATATCGGCGCCGGTGACCGCGGACTGGATCGTGAGCAGGTTGGACACGCCCGGCTTGGCCTCGCGGTCGAAGCGGATCTCGCGCTCGCTGTCGGTGACGGCCGAGCGGATCTTCTTGGCCGTCTTCTTCGGGTCGTCGAGCAGGCTGATCAGACCGGCGTCGGTGGCCGCGGACTTGCTCATCTTGGCCGTCGGGTCCTGCAGGTCGAAGATCTTCGCCGTCGCCTTCGGGATGGTCGCCTCGGGCACGACGAAGGTGTCGGGGAACCGGGCGTTGATGCGCTCGGCGAGGTCGCGGGCCAGTTCCAGATGCTGGCGCTGATCCTCACCGACGGGCACCAGATCGGTGTCGTAGAGCAGGATGTCGGCGGCCATCAGCACCGGATAGGTGAACAGGCCGACGGTGGTCGCCTCGGCGCCCTGCTTCTGGGACTTGTCCTTGAACTGCGTCATCCGGGAGGCCTGGCCGAACCCGGCGAAGCAGCCGAGCACCCACGCCAGCTGGGTGTGCGCGGGCACGTGGCTCTGCACGAAGATCGTCGCCTGGGCCGGGTCCACACCGAGGGCCAGATACTGCGCGGCGGTGACCAGGGTGCGCCTGCGCAGCACCGCCGGATCCTGCGGGACGGTGATGGCGTGGAGGTCCACGACGCAGAAGTAGGCGTCGTAGTCGCGCTGCATGCTCACCCACTGGTTGACCGCACCGAGGGCGTTACCGAGATGCAGGGAATCCGATGTGGGCTGCGCGCCGGAGAACACGACGCTCTTGGTGGGGACGCTCATGATGCTTCGATTTTCGCCTACTCGGCTTCGGCGTGGCTCAGCAGGTCGAGCACGCGCAAAAACGAGCGCCGATCGGCGGCACTCAACCGGCCGAGCCAGCGTTCCTCTCCGCGCTGGATCTCGGCCTGGGCGGCGTCTTTGACCTCCCGGCCACGCACGGTGATCGACAGCAGCCGCACCCGCCGGTCCTCGGGATCGGCGTGCCGTTCGATGTGTCCGCGGTCCTGCAGCTCGTCGAGCGTGCGGATGATGCGGGTCTTGTCGGCGCCGATGGCCTCGGCCAGGGCGGCCTGGGTGCGCACCGGCCCCCCGTCCAGCGCACACAGCACGGCGTAGCCCCACATGGTCAGCCCGTGCGCGGTCAACACCGGTACTTCGGCGGCGGCCATGTCGCGAAGCAACGGGGCGAGCATGGCCGCCAGATCGGGACGTCGCGGCACCGGCTCATGCTAAGCGTTGCGCAATAATAAGCCCGCGCCTATCGTATGTACATGCTTATCAATATCGCTGACATCGCACCCCTGCACCACGCGGTTGTCCTGGATTCCATCGCCATCGTGGACGCCGTCGACGCGTCGGACCTCGCGCGGCCCACCCCATGCGCGGACTGGACGCTGGAACAACTGCTGGCACACATGACCGTCCAGCACCGCGGCTTCGCCGCCTCGGTCCGCGGCGCCGGCCGCGATCTGCGACTATGGGATCCCGCCACGGTCAGCGATCCGCGCGACGACTACGCCGCGGCCGCCCATGACGTGCTCGATGCGTTCGGCGCCGAGGGCGTCGCCGACACCATGTGTGCCCTGCCCGAATTCGGCCCGGACGCCGCGGTTCCCGGATCGGTCGCCATGGCGATGCACTTCGTGGACTACCTGGTGCATGGCTGGGATGTCGCGGCCGGCCTGGGCCGCAACTACCGGCCGTCGGACGAAAGCGTCACCGCGGCATTACCGATCGTGCTGGGCATCCCCGACGATGAGACCCGAACGGCACCCGAGGCACCCTTCGGCCCGGCCCACCACGGTTCCGCCGCAACCGATTTCGACCGGATCCTCGCACATCTGGGCCGGCGCCCGGACTGGGCTCAACAGAACTCGACGGTCACCGGTGCGTGATCGGACCACCGCAGCGCATACAACTCGGCACGCTCGACCCGCGCCGACACCGCACGGGCAGCCAGACCCGGACTGGCCAGGTGATAGTCGATGCGCCAGCCCGCGTCGTTGTCGAAAGCCTTGCCGCGCCATGACCACCAGCTGTACGGGCCGGCAACGTCGGGATGCAGTTGGCGCACCACGTCCACCCAGCCGGTCGCCATCAGATCACTGAGCCACTGCCGTTCGGCGGGCAGGAAACCGGATTTCTTGACGTTGTTCTTCCAAGCCTTGATGTCATTCTCGGTGTGCGCGATGTTCCAGTCGCCGCACAGCACGGTGTCGCGGCCCTGCGCCAAGAGCACCGCCATGCGCGCCTGGACGGCGGCCATGAAGCGTTCCTTCTCCAGCTGGCGGTCGGTCTCGGCCTCGCCGGTGGGCAGGTAGACGCTCGCAACCGTGGCGCCCGCGGTGTCGACCTCGATGTAGCGGCCGTGCGCGGCGAACTCGTCGGCGCCCGAACCGATGCGCACCGCGTCGAACGGTGTGCGGGACAACACGGCGACGCCGTTGCGGCCCTTCACATGCGGCTCGGCCGAGGCGAGGTGCCAGCCGTCGGCCAGCGCCGGCGCCAGTGCGTCGGCCAGCTGTTCGTCGTCGGCACGGGTCTCCTGCAGGCAGATGACGTCCGCAGTGCTCTCCTTGAGCCACGGCAGCATCCCGAGGTTCTCCGTCGAGCGCTGCTTGACCGCGGCCCGGATGCCGTTGGCGTTGACGGTGGTGACGATCACGGTCGACGACCCTAGTCCAGCACCCCGACAAGGACCCCTTGCGGTACCGGCGGTACCGCCATACTGTCGGGCGCTATGACCCAACGCGCGCCCATCCATCGCGGATCGGGTGAACCGATACTCATGTTGCACCCGTTCCTGTGCTCCCAGAACGTCTGGCGCACGGTGGCCGATCAACTGGCCGACACCGGCCGCTTCGAGGTGCTTGCGCCCACCATGGTGGGACACAACGGCGGCGCCCGGTCGGGCACCTGGTTCTTGGACACCGCCGCGCTGGTCGACGACGTGGAACGTCGGATGGACCAGATCGGCTGGGAGACAGCCCATGTCGTCGGCAACTCACTGGGCGGCTGGGTAGCGTTCGAACTGGAACGGCGCGGGCGGGCCCGCACCCTGACCGCCATCGCCCCGGCCGGCGGCTGGAGCCAGCATTCCCCCACCAAGTACGAGACCGTGCTCAAGTTCCTGGCCGGCGGCCCGGCTCTGATCGCCGCCCGGCTGATCGGCCCGCGCATCCTGGACCTGCCGTTCGGCACGCGGATCGCCACGCTGCCGGTCAGCGGCCCGGCCGACGGCCCGAGCCGCGCCGACCTGGTCGCCCTCGTCGACGACGCGACACACTGCACGGCCTATATCCAGCTGCTGGTGAAGACGCTGCGGCTGCCCGGCCTGCTGGAGCTGGCCAGCGTCGGTGTGCCCACGCACCTGGTGCTGTGCGAGAAGGACCGGGTGTTCCCGAGCCCGCGCGGCACGAAGTACTTCATCGAGAATTTGCCGACCGACGCGAAGGTGACCCGACTGCCCGGACTCGGTCATATCCCGATGCTGGAGGCGCCCGGGCAGATCACCGAGCTGATCGCCGAGTTCGTCGACCAGCACACCGAGCCGAAGCGCGAGTCACCCCCGGCGGGATAGCGGCCAAGCAGCCGACCCCTACACGAGTTCAGCCTCGACGGGTTGACCCCATCGAGGCTGAACTGACGTAGATCGCGACGAACTAGCTCCGCGCGCACTCCAGCGCGGAGTTGAACGTCTTGGACGGCCGCATCACCGCCGCGGTCTTCTCCGGGTCCGGGTAGTAGTAGCCGCCGATGTCGGCGTGCCCACCCTGCACCTCGTTGAGCTCACCGACGATGGTGTCCTCGTTCTCGGCCAGGGTCTTGGCCAGCGGCGCGAAGTGCTCGGCCAGTTCCTTGTCCTGCGACTGGTCGGCCAGCGCCTGCGCCCAGTACAGCGACAGGTAGAACTGGCTGCCGCGGTTGTCCAGCTCGCCGGCCTTGCGTGACGGGGACTTGTTCTCGTCCAGCAGCCGGCCGACCGCGGTGTCCAACGTCTCGGCCAGCACCTTGGCCTTGGGGTTGTCGGTCTTGTTGCCCAGGTCCTCCAGGCTGGCACCGATGGCCAGGAACTCACCGAGCGAATCCCAGCGCAGGTGGTTCTCCTCGACCAGCTGGCTGACGTGCTTGGGCGCCGAGCCGCCGGCACCGGTCTCGTACAGCCCGCCACCGGCCATCAGCGGCACGATCGAGAGCATCTTGGCGCTGGTACCCAGCTCCAGGATCGGGAACAGGTCGGTCAGGTAGTCGCGCAGGATGTTGCCGGTCGCGGCGATGGTGTCCTGGCCGCGGATGACGCGCTCCAGGGTGTACCGCATGGCCCACACCTGCGGCAGGATCGTGATGTCCAGGCCCTCGGTGTCCTCTTCCTTGAGGTACTCCTTGACCTTCTTGCGCAGCTCGTTCTCGTGCGGGCGTTCGTCGTCGAGCCAGAACACCGTCGTCATCCCGGACAGCCGGGCCCGGTTGACGGCCAGCTTCACCCAGTCGCGGATGGCGGCGTCCTTGACGATCGGCATGCGCCAGATGTCGCCCTCCTCGACGTCCTGCTCCAGCAGCACCTCACCGGTGTCGATGTCGACGATCTGGGCGGTGCCGGGCTCGGCGATCTCGAAGGTCTTGTCGTGGCTGCCGTATTCCTCGGCCTTCTGCGCCATCAGACCGACGTTCGGAACGGTACCCATGGTGGTGGGATCGAACTGGCCGTGGGTCTTACAGAAGTTGATCATCTCCTGGTAGATCCGGGAGAAGGTCGACTCCGGGTTGACGGCCTTGGTGTCCTTGGTGCGGCCGTCGGCGCCGTACATCTTGCCGCCGAGGCGGATCATCGCCGGCATCGAGGCGTCGACGATGACATCGCTGGGCGAGTGGAAGTTCGAGATGCCCTTGGCCGAGTCGACCATGGCGAGTTCGGGCCGGTGCTCGTGACAGGCGTGCAGATCGTTGATGATCTCCTCGCGCTGGCTGGCCGGCAGCGTCTCGATCTTGTCGTACAGGTCGGACAAGCCGTTGTTGACGTTGACGCCGAGTTCCTCGAAGAGCTTGCCGTGCTTGGCGAAGGCGTCCTTGTAGAAGACCTTCACCGCGTGCCCGAACACGATGGGGTGGCTGACCTTCATCATGGTGGCCTTGACGTGCAGCGAGAACATCACGCCGGTCTTGTAGGCGTCCTCGATCTGCTCCTCGTAGAACTCGACGAGCGCCTTGCGGCTCATGTACATGCTGTCGATGACGTCGCCGGCGGTCAACTTGACCTCGGGCTTGAGCACCGTCTCGCCCGAGCCTGTCTGCAGGACCATCTTGACCTTGCAGTCCTTGTCGACGGTCATCGACTTCTCACCGTGGTAGAAGTCGCCGGTCTTCATGGTGGCCACGTGGGTGCGCGAGGCCTGCGACCACTGACCCATGCTGTGCGGATTCTTCCTGGCGTATTCCTTGACCGCCTTGGGCGCGCGGCGATCCGAGTTGCCCTCGCGCAGCACGGGGTTCACCGCGCTGCCCAGCACCTTGCCGTAGCGCTGGCGGATCTCTTTTTCCTCGTCGGTCTTGGGGTCGCCGGGGAAGTCGGGAAGGTCGTAGCCCTTGTTCTTGAGCTCCTTGATCGCGGCCAGCAGCTGCGGTACCGACGCGCTGATGTTGGGCAGCTTGATGATGTTGGCGCTGGGATCCTGGGTCAGCTCACCGAGGTCGGCGAGGTTGTCGGGCACCTTCTGCTCGTCGGTCAGGCGGTCGCTGAACTCGGCCAGGATGCGCGCGGCCACGGAGATGTCACTGGTCTTGACGTCGATGCCGGCGGCATCGGCGAAGGTACGGATCACCGGCAGGAAGGCGTATGTCGCCAACAGCGGCGCCTCGTCGGTCAACGTGTAGATGATGGTCGGCTGCTCGGCGCTCATGTGTACTCCCGGCGTCACTGTCGGACAGATGCAGCGAAAATCGGCTCTGCCGTATGTGATTCGACAGCGACGATTCCGCTCGGCGGACGGCCCGCGACCGCATGGGTGACGACCGGGGGCTGCCCTCACGGGCAACACTACAAGGGCCGACGAACCCGTGACGGGTCAGCTTTCGCTACTGGTCAGTAGGTTTGTCCTGACAGGACGACGGCAACCAGGTGGCACCAGGTCAAGGTGGTGAGTTAGTCTTTGTTTCGGTCATGAGCGCCAGCATCAAGCCCCGGCTTGCTGGCCGGCAACCCTCCAACCGCGGTGGGGTGCTCCGGGTGAAGACCAGGTTGAGTAGCCGTGACGGCTACGCGGCAAGCGCGGGTCCGCTCAAACCGGGCCCCCAGACACAGATGGAGGTTCGTTCTTCATGAGCACGCCAGATCAGGACTGGTCGTTCGAGACCAAACAGATCCACGCCGGTCAGACGCCCGATATCGCGACCAATGCGCGGGCCCTGCCGATCTACCAGACGACGTCGTACACGTTCCGCGACACCGAGCACGCGGCCGCGCTGTTCGGCCTGGCCGAGCCGGGCAACATCTACACCCGCATCATGAATCCGACGACCGACGTCGTCGAGCAGCGCATCGCCGCCCTCGAGGGCGGTGTCGCGGCCCTGTTCCTGTCCTCGGGCCAGGCCGCCGAGACGTTCGCGATCCTCAACCTGGCCGGCGCCGGCGACCACATCGTCTCCAGCCCGCGGCTCTACGGCGGCACCTACAACCTGCTGCACTACACGCTGCCCAAGCTCGGCATCGAGACTACGTTCGTGGACAACCCGGACGATCCCGAGAGCTGGCGCGCGGCGGTCCGGCCGAACACCAAGGCGTTCTTCGCCGAGTCGATCTCCAATCCCCAGATCGACGTGCTCGACATCCCGACCGTCGCCGCGGTGGCCCATGACAACGGCGTCCCGCTGATCGTGGACAACACCATCGCCACGCCGTACCTGATCCAGCCGATCGCGCACGGCGCGGACATCGTCGTGCACTCGGCCACCAAGTATCTGGGCGGGCACGGCTCGGCTATCGCCGGCGTGATCGTCGACAGCGGCCGCTTCGACTGGACCCAGGGCCGCCACCCCGCGTTCACCACCCCGGACCCCAGCTATCACGGTGTGGTGTTCGCCGAACTCGGCCCGCCGGCCTACGCGCTGAAGGCGCGTGTGCAGCTGCTGCGTGATCTGGGCTCGGCGGCCGCGCCGTTCAACGCGTTCCTGATCGCCCAGGGTCTGGAGACCCTGAGCCTGCGCATCGAGCGCCACGTGGCCAACGCACAGCGGGTGGCCGAGTACCTGGAAGGCCGCGACGAGGTCATCTCGGTCAACTACGCGGGCCTGCCGAGCTCGCCCTGGTATGAGATCGGGCGCAAGCTCGCACCCAAGGGCACCGGCGCGGTGCTGGCCTTCGAGCTGGCCGGTGGTATCGAGGCGGGCAAGGCCTTCGTCAACGCGCTCACCCTGCACAGTCACGTCGCCAACATCGGAGACGTGCGCTCGCTGGTGATCCACCCGGCCTCGACCACGCATCAGCAGCTCACCGCTGAGGAACAGCTGACTACCGGTGTCACACCGGGGCTGGTCAGGCTCGCCGTCGGCATCGAGGGCATCGACGACATCCTCGCCGATCTGGATCGGGGTTTCGCCGCTGCGCGTGCCTTTGCGGGTACCGGTCAGAGCGTCGCGTCGGTGTGAGGCGACATGACCATCTTCGACATCGTGCGCGACGTGCCCTCGACGCTGCCCGCTGACGGTGAGCTCGGAGTCGTCGACATCGGCTCCCTGACCCTGGAGAGCGGCGTCGTCCTCGACAACGTGTCCATCGCCTTTCAGCGCTGGGGCGAGCTGTCCGCAGCCCGCGACAACGTCGTCATGGTGCTGCACGCACTGACCGGCGACTCGCACATCACCGGACCCGCCGGACCCGACCACCCGACCCCGGGTTGGTGGGACGGGGTGGCCGGACCCGGCGCGGCCATCGACACCGACCGGTGGTGCGCCATCGCGACCAACGCCCTCGGCGGCTGCCGTGGCTCGACCGGTCCCAGCTCGCCGGCTCCCGACGGAAAGCCCTGGGGCTCACGGTTTCCGGCAATCACCATCCGCGACCAGGTGAACGCCGACCTGGCCGCCCTGGCCGCGCTGGGCATCACCGGTGTGGCCGCGGTGATCGGCGGGTCGATGGGCGGCGCCCGCGCGCTGGAGTGGCTGGTCGGTCACCCCGACACCGTGCGCGCCGGGCTGGTCCTGGCGGTCGGGGCCCGTGCCACCGCCGATCAGATCGGCACCCAGAGCACCCAGGTCGCCGCGATCAAGGCCGACCCGGACTGGCAGGACGGCGACTACTACGGCACCGGACGCGGTCCGGCCGCCGGGCTGGAGATCGCCCGTCGGGTGGCGCACCTGACGTATCGCGGTGAGGCCGAACTGGATTCGCGGTTCGCCAACGAGGCCCAAGGCGACGAGGACCCGACCAACGGCGGCCGCTATGCGGTACAGAGTTATCTGGAGCATCAGGGCGGCAAGCTGGTCTCCCGGTTCGACGCGGGCACCTACGTGGCGCTGACCGACGCGCTGAGCAGCCATGACGTCGGCCGCGGCCGCGGCGGGGTGCAGGCTGCGTTGGCCGGCTGCCCGGTGCCCGTGGTGGTCGGCGGGATCACCTCCGACCGGCTCTACCCGCTGCGCCAACAGCAGGAACTGGCTGAGCTACTGCCGGGTTGCGACGGCCTGTCGGTCGTCGATTCGATCTACGGGCACGACGGTTTCCTGGTCGAGACCGACGCCGTCGCGCCGCTGATCCGCCGGACACTGCAGATCGCGGCCCGGTGAGCCGCCCTGATCCGAGGTCGTTGTCCTTCGGTGAGGAGGCCGCCGCCTACGAACGCGGGCGGCCCTCCTATCCGCCGGAGGCCATCGACTGGCTGCTGCCCGACGGCGCCAACAAGGTCCTCGACCTCGGCGCCGGCACCGGCAAGTTGACGGTTCGCCTGGTCGAACGCGGCCTCGATGTCGTTGCGGTGGACCCGATCCCGGAGATGCTCGACGTGCTGTCCTCCTCGCTGCCCGACACTCCCGCGCTGCTGGGAACCGCAGAAGAGATTCCGCTGCCCGACGACAGCGTCGACTGTGTGTTGGTCGCTCAAGCCTGGCACTGGTTCGACCCGCAGCGGGCGGCCGCGGAGATCGCTCGGGTGCTGCGCCCCGGCGGGCGACTCGGCCTGGTGTGGAACACCCGCGACGAACGCATGGGCTGGGTCAAGGATCTGGGCGCCATCATCGGGCATGAGCACGATCCGCTGAACCACGAGGTGACACTCGCCGATCCGTTCGGTCCGATCGAGCGGACCCAGGTCGAGTGGACCAGTTACCTGACACCGCAGGCACTGATCGATCTGGTGGCCTCGCGCAGCTACTGCATCACCTCACCGGCCGCGGTGCGCACCCGCACGCTGGACCAGGTCCGCGATCTGCTGGCGACGCATCCGGCGCTGGCCAACAGTTCGGGACTGGCGCTGCCGTACGTCACGGTGGGGATCCGCGCCGAGCTGGGCTGAATTGGATACCGAATCTGAAGTAGATGGCGGAAAAGCAGTCAAAATTCCTCATCTACTTCAGATTCGACGTTAGCTGGTCCCCAGCGGGTCGATCGTCCAGGCGATGTAGAGCATCGCCGCGCTGACGCTCGCCGTCGTCGCGAAATCGATTGCCCGCGAACGGACCACCAGCAGACCCGCACGGTCGTCGGGCAGCGCCAGCCGCAGCGCCGCGGCCACCCCGACGGCGATCCCCATCACCAGCGCACCGCGGCGCCAGTAGCCGGTGACCACCAGGCCGAAGGACGCCGCGAAGATCAACGCCACCAACAGGATCGGCCATTGGCCGGCGAAGACCTTGCGGGCGAACTCCTGCAGTGTCATCGCTACGCGCGTTCGGCGCGCTCGACGACGTTGGTCAACAGGAACGCCCGGGTCAGCGGGCCCACCCCACCCGGATTCGGCGACACATGACCGGCGACATCCCAGACGTCGGGGGCCACGTCACCGGTGAGCTTGCCCTCTACCCGGCTCACGCCCACATCGACGACCGCCGCACCGGGTTTGACCATGTCCGCGGTGACCATGAAGGGCACCCCGACCGCGGCCACGATGATGTCGGCCTGCCGGGTCAGCTCGGGCAGGTCACGAGTTCCGGTGTGACACAACGTCACCGTCGCGTTCTCCGAACGGCGGGTCAGCAGCAGCCCCAACGGCCGGCCGACGGTCACACCGCGGCCGATCACCACGACGTGGGCACCGGCGATCGGGACGTCGAAGCGGCGCAGCAGGTGCACGATGCCGCGCGGTGTGCAGGGCAGCGGCGCCTCTTTACCGAGTACCAGCCGGCCCAGGTTGGTCGGGTGCAGGCCGTCGGCGTCCTTGTCCGGATCGATGCGCTCCAGGGCCGCGTTCTCATCCAGATGCTTGGGCAGCGGGAGTTGGACGATGTAACCGGTGCACTCGGGGTTGGCGTTGAGTTCGTCGATGGTGTCGTCCAGGGTGGCCTGGCTGATATCGGCGGGCAGATCGCGACGGATCGAGTTGATGCCGACCTTCGCGCAGTCGGCGTGCTTACCGCGCACATAGGCCTGCGATCCCGGGTCGTCGCCGACCAGGATGGTGCCCAGCCCGGGGGTCCGTCCCGCCGCCGTCAGTTTCGCGACCCGGCCCTTGAGATCGTCGAGGATCTCATCGCGGGTTGCCTTACCGTCCAGAATCGTCGCTGCCACGACAGACATTGTGGCAGGCTCGCCCGGTATGAACACCCAGCCCGAAGTGTTCACCGACGTGTTTGGCGAGGCCAAGCTCGGGCCGGTGACGTTGCGCAACCGCATCATCAAGGCCGCCACCTTCGAAGCCGCCAGCCCGAATGCGCTGGTCACCGATGATCTGATCAAGTACCACCAGCTTCCGGCGGCCGGTGGAGTGGGCATGACCACCGTCGCCTACTGCGCCGTCGCCCCCGGTGGCCGCACCGACGGCTGGCAGATCTGGATGCGCCCGGAGGCGATTCCGGGCCTGCGCAGGCTCACCGACGCGGTGCACGGCGAGGGCGCGGCGATCAGCGCCCAGATCGGCCACGCCGGACCGGTGGCCAATGCCCGCACGAACAAAGCGCCCGCGCTGGCGCCGATCCGGTTCTTCAACCCGCTGTCGATGCGGTTCGCCCGCAAGGCGAGCAAGGACGACATCCGCGAGGTCATCACCGCCCACGCCGATGCCGCCCGGCTGGCCATCGATGCCGGCTTCGACGCCGTCGAGGTGCATCTCGGGCACAACTACCTGGCCAGTTCCTTCCTCTCCCCGCTGCTCAACCGGCGCACCGACGAGTTCGGGGGCTCACTGGAGAACCGGGCGAAGGTGGCTCGCGGCGTGGTGCGGGCGGTGCGCGATGCCGTCGACAACCACGGCGCCCGCCAGATCGCCGTCACCGCCAAACTCACCATGACCGACGGCGTGCGCGGCGGCATCCCGCTCGACGAGTCCCTGCAGACCGCCAAGTGGCTCGAGGAAGACGGCGGCCTGGACGCCATCGAGCTGACCGCGGGCAGTTCCCTGGTCAACCCGATGTACCTGTTCCACGGTGACGCGCCGCTCAAGGAATTCGCCGGCGCCTTCAAACCGCCGATCAGTTGGGGCATGCGGATGACCGGCACGAAGTTCCTGCGCGAGTATCCCTACCGTGAGGCCTATCTGCTGCGGCACGCCCGCGCGTTCCGGGCCGAACTGTCGATGCCGCTGATCCTGCTCGGCGGCATCACCAATCGCGAGACCATGGACAAGGCGATGGCCGAGGGCTTCGACTTCGTCGCGATGGGCCGCGCGCTGCTGGCCGAGCCGGACCTGGTCAATCGGATCAAGGCCGACGCGTCCGTCCGCTCGGCGTGCACGCACTGCAACAAGTGCATGCCGACCATCTACAGCCACACCCACTGCGTGGTGACCGGTGCGCCGGACACGCTGAGCGTCTGACGCTTCGGCACCAGAACGGCAACAAACGCCCTTGCGGCCGGGCACAGCGGGATGCCCAACCGATACAGTTGGTCCCGATGAGCCGCCCCGGAACGCCCGCGTTGACCGTTCGATACGAGGGATCGACCCGCACCTTCTCCGCAGGCAACGACGTCGTCGTCGGCCGCGACCTGCGTGCCGACGTGCGTATCGCCCACCCGCTGATCTCGCGCGCCCACCTGGTGCTGCGCTTCGATCAGGGCCGCTGGATCGCCATCGACAACGGCAGCCTCAACGGCATGTATGTCAACGGCCAGCGCGTTCCGACGCTGGATATCGCCGACGGCCAGCACATCAACATCGGCAATCCGGACGGACCCCAGCTGGCGTTCGAGGTCGGCCGCCATCAGGGCGCGGTGGGTAGCCCCCCGCCGACCGCCGCGGTGCCGATGTCGCGACCCAGCGGCACGTGGCAGACCCAACCGCCGACGCAGCCGCCTCCGCCGCAGGCTCCTCCCCCGCCGCCGCCCCCGAACTGGTCCACCGGCCCGTCGCCGTCGCAGCCGCGCTACCCGTCCGGTCCGCAGCCGCACCACCCCGGCGGCACCCAGCCGTACAACCCGTACCCGACGGGACAGCAGCCCTACTCGACGGGACAGCAGCCCCGGCCGGCGGCGCCCGTGTCGCGTTCACAGCCGACCTACATCCCGCCGTCGGATCCCGCACCGACAGCGATGGGACCCACGGCGGTGGCCCGCCCATCGGAGAACAACCTCGCGACGAGCATGCTGAAGATCCTGCGTCCGGGGAAGGCACCCGACGTGCCGCCCGGCGGGATCAAGATCGGTCGCGCCACCGACAACGACATCGTCATTCCCGATGTGCTGGCCTCGCGGCATCACGCCACGTTGGTGTCCGGCCCCGGCGGTACCGAGCTGCTGGACAACCGCAGCATCAACGGCACGTTCGTCAACGGCCAGCGGGTCGACGACGCGCTGCTGCGCGAGGGCGACGTCGTCACCATCGGCAACGTCGACCTGGTGTTCACCGGCGGCACGCTGGTGCGCGGCTCGGAGACCCAGGCCGCCACCCGCACCGGTGGTCTGGAGGTCCGTGGCCTGACGTGGACCATCGAGAACAACAAGACGCTGCTGAACAACATCTCGATCGACGCGCGGCCGGGCACGCTGACCGCGGTGATCGGCCCCTCCGGCGCCGGTAAGTCGACGTTCGCCAAGCAGGTCGCCGGCCTGACCCACCCGACATCGGGCACGGTGACCTTCGAGGGACACGACATCCACGCCGAATACGCCTCGCTGCGTTCCCGAATCGGCATGGTGCCCCAGGACGACGTGGTGCACGGCCAGCTGACGGTCAAGCAGGCACTGATGTACGCGGCCGAGCTGCGGCTGCCCCCGGATACCACCAAGGAGGACCGCGAGCGCGTCGTCCTGCAGGTCCTCGAAGAGCTCGAGATGACCAAGCACCTGGAGACCCGGGTGGACAAGCTCTCCGGTGGTCAGCGCAAACGCGCGTCGGTGGCCCTGGAGCTGCTGACGGGCCCGTCGCTGCTGATCCTGGACGAGCCGACCTCGGGCCTGGACCCGGCGCTGGACCGCCAGGTGATGACCATGCTGCGCCAGCTGGCCGACGCCGGCCGCGTGGTGCTGGTGGTGACGCACTCGCTGACCTACCTCGACGTGTGCGATCAGGTGTTGCTGCTGGCGCCCGGCGGTAAGACCGCGTTCTACGGCCCGCCGAGCCAGATCGGCCCGGAGCTGGGCACCACCAACTGGGCAGACATCTTCTCCGCTGTCGCCGGTGATCCCGACGAATCCCATCAGCGCTACCTGGCGCGCAGCGGTCCGCCACCGCAGGCGGAGGCCTCGGAAAAACCGGGCGATCTCGGCAAACCCGCGAAAACCAGTGTGCGCAGGCAGTTCTCCACCATCGCGCGACGGCAGATGCGATTGATCGTCTCCGACCGCGGCTACTTCGCCTTCCTGGCGGTGCTGCCGTTCATCATGGGTGTGCTGTCGCTGTCGGTGCCCGGCACCGTCGGCTTCGGCGTGCCCGATCCGATGGGCGACGCCCCCAACGAGCCCGGCCAGATCCTGGTGCTGCTCAATGTCGGTGCCATCTTCATGGGTACCGCGCTGACCGTGCGCGACCTGATCGGAGAGCGTGCGATCTTCCGCCGCGAACAGGCCGTCGGGTTGTCGACGACGGCGTACCTGATGGCCAAGGTGTGCATCTACGCGGTGTTCGCGATCATCCAGTCCTCGATCGTCACCGCGATCGCCATCGCCGGTAAGGGCGCGCCGACCCAGGGTGCGCTGACGTTCCTGAGCCCGACGCTGGAGCTGTTCGTGGTGATGGGTGCGACGACGGTGACCGCCGCGATGGTGGGTCTGGCGCTCTCGGCGTTGGCCAAGTCCAACGAGCAGATCATGCCGCTGCTGGTGGTGGCCGTGATGAGCCAGCTGGTGTTCTCCGGCGGCATGATCCCGGTGACCGACCGTCTGGTGCTGGATCAGCTGTCCTGGTTCACCCCGGCGCGCTGGGGCTTCGCGGCCTCGGCCTCGACGGTGGACTTGATCCACCTGGTGCCCGGGCCACTGACGCCCAAGGATTCGCACTGGGAGCACACCGGGTCGGCCTGGTGGTTCGACATGGGCATGCTGGCGCTGCTGAGCATCGGCTACCTGAGCTTCGTGCGCTGGAAGATCCGGCTCAAGGCGGGCTGAGTTCTTCCGGCCCAGCTGCTCAGCCACTTTCATCCTCTTCCGGGCGCTCCGGTTTCAGGAGTTCTTCGGGGTGGAAGTGGTGGTTGATGGTGTCTTGGCCGGTGTCCATCAACGGTGGTGGGTGCCAGTGCACGCGTCCGGTGGTGGGGTCGATGCGGGTGGTCCAGCCCAGTTCGGCGAGTTGGTTGTCCGGCCCGCAGCCCAGTCCGAGGGTGTCGGCGTCGGTGAGCCCGCCGTTAGCCCAGCTGGGGTCGGCGTGATGGGCCTGGCAGTGGTTGGCACATTTCGTGCAACCGGGCCGGGTGCAGCCGCGGTCACGGTTGTACAGCAGCAGGCGTTGGGCCTTGGTGGCCAGGCGTTTGGTGCGGCCCATGTAGAGCGGTTCGGCGGTGTGTTGTCGATACACCACCAAATAGTGGTGGGCATGCTCGGCCAACCGGATCAGGTCCGGCATGGGCATCAGGGTGCCGGTCCCGGTGACCGCGATCCCGGCCCCGGATTCCAACTCACTCAAGGTGGTGGAGACCACGACGGTGACGGGGAGCCCGTTGTGTTGGCCCAGGCGCCCGGAGGCGAGGATCTCGCGTAGCACGGCTTTGAGGGCGTCGTGTTGGCGTTGGGCTTGGGTGCGGGTGTCGCGGTAGGCGGGGCCGGTCAGCGGGGGCAGCGATGGTGGCGGGGTGGCTGCGGCTGCGGCGGCGGCCTCGACCGCGTCGATGCGCTCGGCGAGCTCGTCGAAGGTGGTGGGCAGCGGTAGCTGTTCCCACACCGACGCTGGATCATCACACGGTGCGGGCGGTGAGGACGGTGGGTTGTGCGGCTCGGGTTGCGCCTCGGCATCGTTCTGCGGCGCCTGCGCTTCAGCGGCAGC
>NZ_JBSFSB010000016.1:0-104248 GCF_053589535.1 Mycobacterium sp. NPDC003323 | reverse complement strand
ACCACGACACCCGCGAACCCACCCTGCCCACCCGACAGCGGACCCGACAACAGGACCGCGAATACCGCATCAACGCCGAACGCGTCCGCAACGCAACCGAACTCGCACTCGAACACACCCGCAAACACCCGACCGCGAAGACCCGAGCCCCCGACCACACCACCACCTACACCGACAGCGACCCGCCACCGTTCTGAGAACGGGCCACCATGCCCGTCGCCGCGGCAACGATTGCGGGACAAATCGATTCGCGGCGCCTTCACCCGGCCGCGCGGTAACGGCGGTCCGCGAAACGCGGTGTGATATAGATCACCGTTTGCGCGAATTGACCATCGGGGTACCTCTGAGCCAGCGATCGACCTGACCGAAAGGAGCCTGAAGTGGCTGACAGTGGACCCGAGAACGCCGTGAGCGGTGTCGTCGAGGATGTGAAGGGCAAGGCCAAGGAAGTCATCGGCATCGTGACCGACAACGACAGCCTGCGCGACGAGGGCCGAGCCCAGCAGGACAAGGCCGAGGCCGAGCGCAACGTCGCGAAGAAGGAAGCCCAGGCCGACGCGGCCCGCGCCGCCGCCGACGCCGCCGAGGCACGCCAAAAGACCGCTGAGAACGCGAAGTAGAAGCCGGCACAGTTGGACCGACGGGCCCTGTCCTGGAAAAGGACGGGGCCCGTTGACGTGTCAGGCGCGTCGTTGCATCGTGATCGGCAGACCGTCGGCCGGCGTGGGACCGGTGCCCCACACCATCCGGGGCCGATAGCCCGAGCGGATACGCCAGTCGAAGTTGCGCAGCACCGCCAGCATGATCGCCTTGACGCTCATATCGGCGAACTGCTGGCCTATACATTTGTGGACGCCCCCACCGAACGGCGCGAACGCGTATCGATGGACCGCACTCGCATCCGCCCCATCGGTGAACCGGCCCGGGTCGAACGTGTCGGGCTCGGACCACCAATCCGCCAGCCGCATCGACGCGTACACGTTGACGGCCACCTGGCTGCGACGCGGAATGTAGTGACCGGCCACCTCGGTGTCCTTGACCGCCTGTCGGAACAGCGTCCCGGCCGGCGCATACATCCGCAGGATCTCCTTGAAGGCGGCGTCGAGCAGCGGATAGCCCTGCAGGCCATCCACACTGAGCTCCGCATCGCCGGCCAGGGCTTCGGCACGCAACTTCGACTGCCACGAGGTGTGCATACCCAGCTCGTAGACGAGCATCGCGATCGCGATGGCGCTGGTGTCGTGAGCGGCCATCAACAGAAAGATCATGTGGTTGACGATGTCGGCATCGGAGAACCCTTCACCGTCCTCGCTGCGGCTGTGACACAGCATCGAGAACAGATCGGCCCGGTCACCGGCCCGGCGACCGGGCACCTGCCGAGCGAAGTAGCGTTCCAACCGTTCCCGCGCGCGCAGCCCGCGCGCCCACGTGCCACCCGGCACGTCGGCCCGGATGAGCGCCTGCCCGCCGCACACCGTGTCGTGGAAGTCGGCCGCCAGCTGTGCCGACTCCGTGCCCAGCGTCGCACCCACGAACACCTCGGCGGCCAGATCCAGCAGAAGGTCCTTGACGGCGGTGTAGAACGGAAACCGTTGAGCCGAGGGCCAGTCGGCCACCGTCCGGTCGATTCCCGGCCCCATCAGACGCAGGTATCCGTCCAGCGCCGACCGGGTGAAAGCCTGCTGCATGATCCGCCGGTGATCGCGATGTTCCTCGAAGTCCAGCAACATGATCCCGCGATGGAAGAACGGGCCGATGACCGGCGCCCAGCCACGCTCGCTGGAGAAAGCCTTGTCCTTGTTGATCCACACCGCCTCCAGCGCCTCCGGACCCATCAGTGTGACGATCCGGAAGCCGACCCCACCGGCCCACGACACCGGGCCGTACCGGTCGTAGCGTCGGCGCGCGAAATCGAGCGGGTCGACCAGCGAGCTCATGATGTGCCCGATCACCGGAAAGCCGTAGTTGCCCATGACCGGACGCAGACCGGAGCCCGCCGGCGGTCGCGCCAGGGCATGCTCGCGACTGGGAAACCGCGATGTCAACGACGCGGCGGCGTACTGCAGTCGCACCTTCGCGGCCGCGGCGGCCTCGGACCCGACGGCGGTGCTCATTGCCCGATCCGGTCCAAGTAGGCCCGCCGTACATCGGCGTCGAAGTCACCCGGCGGGCGCCGCTGCGTCGCAATGCCTTTCATCCACTGCAGCATGGGTTCGGGTGCCATCTCCTCGATGATCGCCACCGGTGCCAGCCAGCGCGGCACCGTGACCTCGCGCCACGAATGGCTCGCGCTGTCGGCCACCACCTCGGCAATCTGTTCGGGCCGCCGGGTCGGCAGCAGGTCCAGCGATACGCCGGCGGTCAGCTCGGTGTGCACCGCCGTCGGCAGCACGGCGGTGACGGTGACGTCCGAGGAGGCGATCTCGGCACGGACTGCGCGGGACAACGCCGCGACGGCGTACTTCGTGGCGCAGTAGACCGACATTCCCGGCGTGGTGACCTTGGCCGCCATCGAGGCGATGTTGACGATGTGACCGCGGTTGCGCTCGAGCATCCCCGGCAGGAAGGTGTGCATCCCGTTGACGACGCCGGTCAGGTTGACCGCGATCTCGCGGTGGTAGAGCTCGATCCGCTGATCGGCGAAGGCGCCCATGTACTGGATGCCGGCGTTGTTGACCAGCATGGCCGGTGGGCCCAGTTCGGTTGCCCGCGCGTGGAAGTCCGCGACGCTGGCGACGTCGGTGACGTCCAGATGGGTCGCGTGTGCGCCGATCTGACGGGCGGCACGTTCGGCTTCGGCGTGGTCGATATCGCCGATCAGCACGGTGGCGCCGCGGCGGCTCAGTTCGGTTGCGGTGGCCAGTCCGATGCCGCGGGCTCCCCCGGTGACGCAAGCGACCGCACCGCGCAGCGCGATCATGCGTGCACCGCGCCCTCGTCACTGAACTCGCGCAACGCGAAGTAGGCGATCAGGCGCACCTCGCCGTCGGGCATGGTGAGCAGCGCCCGCCCGAGGTACAAACCCGGTGTCAGCTCGACGATCTCATCGCGGGTGCGTTTGATCGGGAAGGTGCGCACGCTGGGATTGCGATACTCCTCGACGCCGTAGTCGAGAGCGCGGACCTTGATGAAGGGAGCCACCGCCGCGGTATCGACGGAGTGCTTGAAGTGGAAGCCGACCATCTCCGATCCGACGCGCCGCAGGCCGCGATAACCGGGAGCAATGACGGGCATCGCCACACGCGAGATCAACGAGAGCCGGTTGAACCCCGTACCGGACCGGTCGTCGAAGGTCTTGCCGCGCCAGGTGGGATCGATCTTGAGCAGCGGGTTGGCCAGCTGCGCCTCGGGAATGCCGAACAACTTGCCCACGATCAAGCCTTCGAATGCACCGTCGAGGCATTGCGGTGCGCTGCCCTGGGCGAACAGTAGGTGCAGTTGACCGCTTCGGCCGTCGTCGCCCAGATCGCGCAGGTAATCCCAGCCATGGCGGCGCGCCAGCGCCGGCGCCGTCGCGGCCAGCGTGCGCAGGTCGGTGAGCACCGAGGCGCCGGCCGAGGGGTGGTGTCCGGTGTCGCGTGCTGCCGACGAAAGGCTCATGATCCTCTTCTCAAATTCTGGTACGAAGTTGTGCCATTCACTCTGGCACCAAACCGTGCCAGAATTATTGGATGCGTGTCAAGGGTGTGCACCGATGAGATGGGACGATCGTGCGGTGCCCGAGGTTTCCCAACGCAGTTACGGCGGTCAGTCCGCCGATGCGCGCCGCCTGTACCGGCGGGCACGCTTGATCGAGGCCGCCCTCGACGTCATCGCGGCCAACGAATGGCGCGCCATCACCGTCGACAAGCTGTGCCGGGCCGCCGGCCTGAACAAGCGCTACTTCTACGAGAGCTTCACCGACCTGGATGCCGTGGCCGCAGCCGCCGTCGACGAGATCGCCCTTGAGGTCAGCGCCGCGACGTTGACGGCGGTGGCAACCGCGACTGCCGAATCGCTGGAACGCCAGGCCACGGTCGCCGTCGACACCGTGGTGCGGACCTTGGTCATGGATCCGCGCCGGGCGCGCGTGCTCCTCGGCGGCGTCTCCACCTCCCCCGCCCTGCACCAACACCGCGAAATGGTGATGCGCGGGCTGACGGCCGTGCTGGTCGGGCATGCCCGCACCGTCCACGATGTCGAACTGGAGTCCGACCCCTTGGCCGAGATCGCGCCGGCCTTCGTGATCGGCGGCACCGCGGATGCGATCCTTGCGTTCATCGATGGCCGCGCACGAGTAACCGTCGAACAGTTGGTGGAGGGGCTCGTCACCCTGTGGCTCATCACCGGCAACGGCGCCGCCGATATCGCGCGCTCGCGGATCGACCGGTGACCCCGGCCCTCAGTGCTGCGCGGCGAACGTGATGGCCGGGCAGGCCAACTGATGGCGCGCACTCTCATCGACCACCGCAATCTCGACCGCGGCGATGATGGCCCTTGCCACGTCCGAATCCGCACGGCACCACAGCTCGGTCGACCCGCCGCTGAGGACGACCCGTCGGATCACCGAGCCGCATGCCCGCACGACCGCCGATCGTGCGACGAGTTTTCATGCTGCACAACCCCATTCATCAGCATCGGCGTCATCGCCGACGTGAGAGTGCAGACCCATCACCCTGAGCCGGCCGTCCCCCAGCATCAATGGGGCCCGATCGTCGAGGTAGAGGTAGCGGACACCGTCCGCCCAGGCCGCCAGGCGGGTCAGTTGCGGTTCCGAGGTGACGACGAAACGTGACACCGCGGAGGCCACGGCACGCCGCAATGCGGTTTCGGCACCGCCGCAGCGGAACACGACCTGGATGGGCCGGATGCGGTGGTAGCGGATGAGGTCGAGGTCACGATCGTCGTGCGCGGTCACCGAGATGCCATGTCCACGAGCCCACTCGGCCACCCGGCGATCGGCAAGGCCGGTGGCCGGCACGCTGTGCCCGGCACTGACAGCGCACCGCGCAGGCGGGAGTGGGTCGACGTCCGGAAGTGTCATGCCTTTTACACCTACGCCATGCGACGCAATCGTGGGTCGGCCCATACGCGGTGTAGACACCCGCAACCGCGTTCTTTGCGCATTGTTCACGGTGCCGGCCGGAGTCAGTCCTTCCTGCGCGCCGACACCCGGTTGTGTGCGGTCAGCAGGATGTTGTCGAACACCGTGCGCGGCGGCAGGGAGTCTCCGCCGGCCACCTCGGTGAAATCGCTCATCAGCTGTTCGGCCAGAGCGCGCAGCTTGACATTCGTTTCCTGGGACCGCCATTTCAGCACCGCGAACGCCGCGTCGGCATCGATGCGGTACAACAGTCGCAGAATGCCTTTCACCTGCTCGATGACGGCCCGGTTGTCGGCGATCTCGGACACCGCCTCGGTGATGGCGACGTCGCGCGCCTTGTCATCGGGCGTCACATCGATGTAGTAGCCCTGCGCACCGACCACCTCCCCTGCGGCATCGCGCAGGCTCTCACCGATCATCATCACCTCGCGCACATCCTCGTGCACATTGACCATGCGATGCCGGATGCTGAACGGCTCATGCGTACGCCGGATGGTCTGCAACGCGGCCGCGACCCGGTCCCGGTCCTCGGGGTGCTTGTGATTGAGCACCAAATCCGTTGTCGGGCGGATACTTCCGGGAGGATACCCGTGCATCGACAGCACGTCGTCCGACCACTCCCAGCGTTCGTCGCCGAAATGGTATCGGTACCAACCCACACGTTGGGTTGTCGACTCCTCACCGCCGTGGCCGTCACGTGGCATAGCATCCCCCTCGGATGTCGATCCGACCGGGTTGACGGGATGTGTTGCGTGCCAGCAAGAGCGACGGCCGGACTTCATTGTTGCCGGATGCACGGCCGCAGTCGACTGACTGCGGCCGTGCGCGATACCCGACTTCTAGGTCGAGCCGGCGGTACTGGACTCGATGGTGCGGGCACCGCCCGCGTGAGTCACCTCGATGCGGCGCGGCCTGGCACGCTCGGCAAGCGGGATGCTCACCGTCAACACACCGTTTTCATAGGTGGCCGAGATACGGGAGCAGTCGATGCCCTCACCGAGAGACAATTGGCGCCGGTAGGTTCCGGAGAATCGCTCGTTGGACAGCCATTGCACCGCCTCATCGGATCGAGCGCTGCGATGCGCGGTCAGGGTCATGGTGCCGTTGTCCACGCTGACATCCACCGAACCCGGATCGACACCCGGCAGGTCCGCGGTGAGCACGTAATGATCGTCGACCTTGTAGAGGTCCATCGGCATGAATCGTGGGGCACGGGCCGAGCCGACCTGGTTTGCGAGTTCCCGGGTCACGGCGTCACCGAATGGATCAAAACGAAGCACAGCAATCCACCTCCTCGTCATGTCCGGAGCCCGCCACCCGGCGGGCAGCCAAATCACTGTGCGATTCAGAATTTAGCACTCGCCACCGCGGAGTGCCAGCATCAGTTCTATCCATTTTGCGAAACCGCGCAAATTCGCACTCCGTCCAGAAGGCCCGGGACATGCTGCGGTGCAGTGGCTCTCGTCGGCGAGCCAGAACAGCAGCACATGCACGGGTGGCGGGCACACGCCCGGCGTGTTTCGGGCCCCAACGGGTGGGTACCTCACGCGCATCCCGCACCAGACCACCGCAGCACCCCTGGAGAGACCATGTCATCGCAATCCGACCCGGCCCCGCACGGTGTCATCCCCTACCCCGGACGCACCGACGAGATGGACCGTCGGCCTCGAGATGAGATGCGCGACTACGTCGGTCGCGATCTGTTGGCCGGTAAGCGAGCACTCATCACCGGCGGCGATTCGGGGATCGGGCGCGCGGTCGCCGCGGCCTTCGCGAAAGAGGGCGCCGACGTGGCGATCGCTTATCTGGAAGAGGACGCCGATGCCGATCACACGGTCGGTCTGATCGAAGCGCAGGGGCGACGCGGCCTCGCACTCCCGGGAGACCTGGCCGACCCCGCACACTGCCGCCAGATCGTCGCCGACACCGTGTCGACCCTCGGCGGGCTGGACATCCTGGTCAACAATGCCGCCTATCAGTCACCCGTCGATGATCTGGCCGAACTCTCCGACGAGCAGTGGCGCCGCACGTTCGCGGTGAACATCGACAGTTTCTTCTACGTCACGAAGGCGGCGCTGTCACATTTGACACCGGGCGGCAACATCATCAACACCAGTTCCATCAACGGACTGCGCGGCAACAAGTCGCTGATCGACTACTCGGCGACCAAGGGCGCCATCCTGGCACTGACCTATTCGTTGGCCCAGGCTCTCAGCGACCGCGGCATCAGGGTGAATTGTGTTGCACCGGGCCCGGTGTGGACTCCGCTGATCCCGGCGACCATGGACGCCGAGAAGACGGAGTCGTTCGGCGAGCAGGCCCCGATGGGACGTGCCGCCGAACCCGATGAGATCGCACCGTCGTATGTGTTCTTCGCCGCCGGCCGGATGTCGTCGTACTACAGCGGTGAGGTACTGGCACCGATCGGCGGCGAGACGCTACCCGGATAACACCACCGAAATCCAGCGGGCAGAGGCGGTTCGATCTATCCCGCCGCCGCTGTGGAAGGACCGAGAGATGCCAGTGCGGTGTCCACGGTGGTGTGCATGTCGACCTCAGTGTCCAGGCCCAGGATCGCCATCGGGCGGCGGGTACGCGGCCCGTCGGCGACCACCGCGAAGGCGATACGGCCGCGCAGCGACGTGTTCGCGCCGATCAGCACATTCATGCCGCGAGCCGCCAGGAAGTCGAGACCGGACAGATCGACCACGATCGCGGTCGGATTCGCCTTGAACCCGGCGCAGATGTGGCTTTCGAGCACGGACGCCGTGGTCACGTCGAGCGCGCCGGTGCAGTCGATGATGAGGGTCGAGCCGACCCACCGTTCGACCACGGTGCATGTCGGGTGAAAATAGGAAAAATTGGAATCGGTCATCGGAGACCTCGCAGACCATAAATGGTAGGGCGCGATGGCTCGCAGGCTGACTCTTAACCGTCGAGCAAAAAGCAGGATGCGTCCAGCTTACGTCACACAGGCACTGGCGAACAGGTCCGTTCGGCAACAAGATCAGGTCCGTGCAGGTCATGTCAGCGAAACCCGGACGGTGCACCGCGTCGGTAGCGTCGGTGACACCGTCACGTATCAAGATCGCGGTGCCATGACCGACAACCCAGCCGAAGTGGTCGAAGAAACCGCACGTCAACCCCGCCGGGCCCGCGTACGCCTGCGTCGTACCGCGGTCGTGATGACCGTGCTGACGTTGCTGTTCGGCGTGCCGTGGTGGACGGTGGTCGCGGCGGGCGGTTGGCCCGCCCCGGTGACCGTGGTCGGCACGCTGATCTTCGCCGCCATGCTCATCGCCTTGCCGACGTTGCTGTTCACCGGGCACGGTAAGCACCGAGATGTCCCGTCCGCCATCGGCGACGTGCTGCTCGGGGTGATCTGGGTGTTGTTCGTGTGGTCGGTGATGGGCAATGTGGCCCGTCTGGTGCTGCTGGCCGCCGGTGTCGAGGATCCGATGCGATCACGGATCGTTGCCACTGCGGTTCTGGCCATTTCGGCCGGTCTGCTGGTCTGGGGATATCGCGAGGCGATGCGCATCCCGCGGATCCGGCAGGTCGAGGTGCATCTGCCGCGGTTGGGCCGTGGTCTGGACGGGCTGCGGGTCGCCATGATCACCGACACCCACTACGGCCCGATCGACCGTGCACGGTGGTCGGCGGACATGGTGGCCCGGGTCAACGATCTCGACGCCGATATCGTCTGCCACGTCGGGGACATTGCCGACGGCACCGTCGACGTGCGCCGCGAACAGGCCGCCCCGCTGGCCACCGTGCGGGCCGCGACGCGGGTCTACGTCACCGGTAACCACGAGTACTTCAGTGAGGCGCAGGGCTGGATGGACCATATGGAGTCCCTCGCCTGGGACGCCCTGCACAATCGCCACCTGATCGTCGAACGCGGCGGTGACCGACTGGTCGTCGCCGGGGTGGACGACGACACCGCGGCGGGCTCGGGTGCCGCGGGGCACGGGCAGGACCTGACCACCGCGCTGGCCGGTGCGGATCCGGGCTTGCCGGTGCTGTTGCTCGCGCATCAGCCCAAGCAGATCCGGCATTCGGTGGCCGCCGGGGTGGACCTGCAGATCTCCGGACACACCCACGGTGGCCAGATCTGGCCGTTCAACTTCCTGGTGCGGCTCGACCAGCCGGTGGTCCACGGGCTCAGCGCGCACGGTGAGCGCACACAGCTCTACACCAGCCGCGGCACCGGGTACTGGGGGCCACCCTTTCGGGTGTTCGCGCCCAGCGAGATCACGCTGCTCACGCTACGCGCCGGATGATGTTGTCTCCCGGCCATTCTGGGCTGCGAGCGGATCGAGCTGATCCGAGGTGAGGTCGTCGGCGGCGGTCGAGACGCTCAGCGCCTCCCACCGCTCGTCGGATGCCAGCAGTTCCCGTCCGGCAGCGGTGGCGTAGCGGTAGGCATCCGGTCCCACCAGCAGCCGCGCCGGCGGCTCGGGCATCCCGACGATCTCGAGGACCAGCGCGGCGACCTTGGCCGGATCACTGGCCACCAGGTTGCCGGTGCGACTCATCGCCATTGCGGCGCCGACGGTCTCGGCGTACTCGGCGCGGACCGGGTCGATACGCATCGACGATCCCGCCCAGTCGGTGCGGATACCTCCGGGCTCCAAGACGGTGACCTTGATGCCCAGCGGCGCCACCTCCATGGCGAGCACACCGGAGAAGCCGGTGACCGCCCACTTCGCCGATTGATACGCGGCCAGTCCGGGCCGGGCCATCCGGCCGCCCACCGACGAGACCTGCACGATGTGCCCGCCGCGTTGGGCCCGCATGATGGGCAGCGCGGCACGGGTCAGGCGGACCACGCCGAGGAAGTTGGTGTCCAACTGTGCGGTGAAGTCGTCGAAGTCGACATCCTCGATGGCCGCCATGTTGGCATAGCCGGCATTGTTGACCAGGACGTCGAGGCGTCCGAAGCGGTTCACCGCGGCGGCAATGGCGGCGCGCACGTGGTCACCGTCGGTGACATCGAGGGCGACGACCGCGAGGCGGTCCGGGTGATCGGCGGCCAGATCGGCCAGCGCCGAGGTGGACCGCGCTCCGGCGACCACCCGGTGACCGGCCGCCAGCGCGGCGGACACGATATCGCGGCCAAGCCCGCGGGAGGCGCCGGAGACCAGGAATACCAGGGATTGCTGTGTCATTGTTCGCTGCTTTCGTTGTGCTGATGGGGATTTCAGGAGACGCTGCGGACGACGCCGCCGTCGACGCGGATGTCGGCGCCGCTGGTGTAGCCGGCGTGTTCGCTCGCCAGGAACGTGACCGCGGCCGCGATCTCCGCGGGTCGGCCGAAGCGTCCGATGTCGTTCGGGAACCACTGCGCCGACGCCGACCGTTCGATGTCCTCCCAGCCGGGCCCCCAACCGTGTTGGTCGGCCACGGAGGTGGTCAGGTCGCGCACCGGATCGGTGAGGATGGCGCCCGGCGCGACGATGTTGGCGGTGACGCCGGTGCCGGCCAGTTCGCGGGCCAGCGACACGGTGAGGTTGTGCCGCGCTGCCAGGGTGGCGTTGTAGTGCGGTTGCAATGCGGCCGGCTGCAGCGCCAGCCCGCCGCCGATCTGGATGACCCTGCCCCAACCGCGCCGTCGCATCCCTGGTACCAGGTGACCGATCAGGCGGACTCCCGAGACCACGTTGACCTGATAGATCCGCAACCATTCCTCGGCGGTGGCCAGCGACCAGGACAGTCCGTCGTAATAGCCGGCGTTGTTGACCAGGATGTCGACCTCCCCGGCGTGGTGGGCCACATCGGCGGCCCCATCGTCGCTGCTCAGGTCGCCCAGCACGGCCGTGGCCTGTCCGCCGGACGTGCGGATCCCGGCGGCAACCTCCTGCGTGCGGGCGGCATCGCGACCGTGGACGATGACCGCCGCCCCCTCCGCCGCGAGCATTTCTGCGATCGCGCGCCCCAGTCCGGTGCTCGATCCGGTGACCAGCGCGCGTCTGCCGGCCAGTCCCATATCCATGACGTCCTCCATATCTACAGCGGTAGACTTATCAACATGTCTACAAATGTAGATTTCGCCCGGGTTATTCCCTACCGTGGCGACATGCCGCCAGCACCGCCGCGCCGCCGCAACGCCGCCGCGACCCGCGAGGCGATCCTGCAATCGGCCGTTGGGCACTTCGCCCGCGCCGGATACGACGGTGTCGGCGTCCGGGAGATCGCCCGCGATGCCGGCGTGACGGCGATGCTGGTCAACCGCTACTTCGGGTCGAAGGAGCAGTTGTTCGCCGAAGCGGTCGACACCTCGTTCGCCACTCCGGTGTTCGTGGCCGAAGACCCCGAGGCGCTCATCGGCGGCATCGTCGAGGCGTTGGTGCAGCGGACCGCTCCGGACGTCGACACCCCGGAGCCCTTCCTGATCCTGCTGCGCTCGGTGTCCAATCCGCGCGCCACCGAGATCGTGCGCGACGCGATCACCCGGCACGTCGGCGCGCGGTTGGCGCGGCGGCTGCCGGGTCCGCAGGGTGCGCTACGCGGCGAGGTTGTGCTGTCGGTGATCGCCGGGGTCCTGTTGATGCGCCGCGTGCTGGGCACGGCCGCACTCGAAGCCGCAGGCGCCGACGAACTGCGGATGCTGCTCAGCAGCACGCTCGCTGCCGCGCTCGGCACGAAATAGGCTCCTCTGTCACCAAACTCACATCGCAAAACTTGCGTTACATCGAATTAACACCGACGATCGAAGCGTTGCACTGTTCGGTGATCCCAACTGTGACACCAGATTTGAAGCCAATGCCCTGTGACCCAGGGCACTTTTAGGAGTGAGAAGAATGTCGTTCGCGAAGTTTCGTGCCGATGTGAAGCGGGCCAACAGCCGGCGACGCCTCTACGCGCGGATCAACGCCATGCCCCACTCGACGGTTCGCGAGGAACTGATCGCCGTGGCGCAGCGCTACGAATTCGGCGACGCCGCACCCCGCTGATCAACGGTTCCACGGGCCGGCGGATCGCCGCGACGGCGCAAGCCATCCGAACGGATCCGCCGCCGCACTGCGGTATTCGAGACTGACGTCGCCGCGGTAGCCGCGCCGGTGCAGATGCGCCAGATGCGTCGAAAAGTCGATGTCCCCGGTCCCGGGTTCGCCCCGGCCCGGGGCGTCGGCCAACTGAACATGTCCGATGCGGTCGGCGTACGCCTCGATGACGCCGGTGAGGTCATCGCCGTTCACGCTCAGGTGGTAGAGGTCGGCGAGCAGGCGCAGTGACGGTGCACCGATCCGGTCGAGCACCGAGATCACCTCGGCCCCGGTGCGCAGCGGGTAACCGGCGACACCACTGAGTGGTTCGATCAGGATGGTGGCCCCGACTTCCTCGGCCCGGGCGCTCACCAGCGCCAGGTTCCCCGCGGCCACCTCGTCCTGGCGCGCGGCGTGGCAGCCCGCGATCCGGTTGCCGTACAGCGCATTGAACGCCGAGGTTCCCAGCCGTGCACCGATACCGAACGCCACCTCGGCATTGTCGCGAAACTCGCTGATGCGCAGCGGATCTGACAGGATGCCGCGCTCCCCTGCCGTCATATCGCCACCGGCGAAGTTCAGCGCGGCCAGGCGCACCCCGGCGTCGCCGATCGCTCGCACGAACGCATCGACCTCGGCGTCACCGGGCACCGAATCGTCGAAGGGCCACCAGAACTCGACCGCCCCGAAGCCGGCATCGCGGGCGGCCTGCGGTCGGCGCAGCAGCGGCAGGTGGGTCAGCAGGATCGAGCAGTTGACCACAAAGTGGCCGGGGTCAGCCACGCCCGACATAGTTCATTCCGCGGGCCATGACCGTGATGGTCGGAACCGACACCGTCACCGGGAGACTGACGATGTGGGCGATGGTGTCGGCGACGTGGGTGACATCGATCGACGGTTCGGTGAAGCCACTGGTCATTTCCGTGGCGGCGTTGCCGATGTCGATCTGGCAGACGTCGATGTCGTGGTCCCGCAGGTCCAGCAGCATCGAGGCGGTCAGGCCGCTGATCGCGTGTTTGGTCACCGCATACGCCACGCTGTCGGGCCGGGGCCGGTGCGCGGCCAGCGATCCGTTGTTGATGATCCGGCCACCGCGCGGCGATTGCGTGGACATGATGCGGGCCGCCTCGCGGGCGCAGAACACCGCACCGTCGACGTTGGTCCGCCACACCGAGTGCCAGGCGTCGTCGTCGATGTCGAGGATCGACGCACCGGGACCGAATACGCCCGCATTGTTGAACAGCACGTCGACCCGTCCGAAAGCCGCCGTCGTCTGCTCGAACAGTGCCCGCACCGAGGCCGGGTCGGTGACATCGGTCGGCACGGTCAGCGCATTCGCCCTGCCGTCGGCCGCCGCGGTCAGGGTCTGCGCCCGCCTTCCCGCCAGGACCACCCGGTGGCCGGCGTCCAGCAGGGCGCGTGCGGTGGCACGGCCGATGCCGCTGCCGGCACCGGTGACGATGATGACCTTGTCCGAGGCGACGTCGCGCATGGCATCGATTGTTTCAGGATTCACTCCGCCTCACACCGGGCACTCCCTGCGCATGAGTGATCCCAGACCCTCGTCCCACGCCGAAAACGACGAAAAGGCCACACCGCCCGGTCCGACCGATCAGGGCCGGACCGGGGGCATGGCCACCCGCGAGGTTGCCCCGGATGTGGTGGAGAAACACCGGGACGAACCCTCGGACTGAGCATCACGTGCTGCTGCGCTGCGCCTGACGTTCGCGCCGCTCGGCTTCGGCCAACTCCTCCACCCGATCGGCCTCGGCCCGTTTGTCATCGGCCGCCCGTTGTTTCGCGCGGGCATCGGCACGCTTGTCCTGGGCGTCGCCGGCCACCGACTTCTCGGCGGCCTTGATCCGATCCAGTTCGCGCTGTTTGGCAGCCTCGGCGGATTCCTTCTTCTGCGCCGCGGTTTGTGCGGCCTGCTGTCGCACCGCAGCGGACTCTTGCGCGGCGCTCTCCTCGGCGTCATGCCGGCGTTGCGCGGCATCCTCGCGGGCACCTTGGACGGCCGACTCCTTCGCGGCGCGGGCCTGCCTGCGGTCCTGCAGCGCGTCGTCCTTCGCATCCCGCAACCGGGCGTCGGCCTGCTGCCGCTTGACATCCGCCTCGGCATCGAGTTGCGCCGCCCGGGCGCGCGCGGCGCTGCGCTCGGCGAGCACGACACCTTCGTGCGCCATCCGACGCTCGCCCAACGCATTACCGATCGCCGCGTCCAGCGCACCGAGGGACCGTTCGTAGATCAGTCGCGCGGGCGCTTCGCTCTCCATCCGCGACATGACGCGATCTTCGAGCAGTTGCAACGGAATTCGGACAATCTGATATTGCAGCCGCAGCACGGTGCGCGGCAGTTCGATGAGGTTCATTTCGGGCTCCTGGTTCTGCGGTTCAGGGAAGGTCGGACTGATCGGTCAGCTTGTCGGCACGTTGTCGCAGCGCGTCGGCTTTGGCCTGTTCCTGCTGTGCGTCGTGCACCTGTGCTGCGTGATCATCGAGCGCCTCCGATACCTCGGCCCCGGCCTGCCGCGCCTCGACATGCTCTCGGGCCTCGGCGCGTCGGACCTCGTGCTCGGCGTCGCGCACGGCTTGCGCCTCCTCGCGCACCGCGTCCTGGTGTACGGCCTGCACCCCGGCCTGCTCCTGCACGGCGCGCTGGCGGTCCACCGAATCCTCCACGGCCGCAGTGCTGCGCTGCACCGCGGTGCGCTGCGTGGCGGCGCGCTGACGCGCCTCGGTCTCTTCGGCGCGGGCCGCGTCGGCCTCGGCGTCGGCGACGGCCTCGGCGCTGTTGGCCTCCTTGCGCTGACGCGCCTGGGTCTGCTCCAGCTGTCCCTCGGCCGTCAACGAGTCGTTGCCGGTCACGGCGCCCGCGATCTCCTTGGCCTTACCCTTCACGGAGTCGATCAGGCCTTTTCGGGCCTGGTCGGACTTGTTCTGATCTGTCATCGGTCCCCCTGCGGCACGCCGGCCGGTGGCTCTGGCGGGCCATCGCTGTCATCGGTCAGGTGGCATCGGCGCGCTGCATCGCCACGCGCCGGGCACCCCGACTGGATACTCGTTCGTCAGGCGTTGAAACGGATCGTGCGCGTGTACGGAGCGTTCTTTCGTTGGATGGACGACGTTGTCGGCATCCTCAGGCTTGCAACCGGTTCTGGCGGGGTACACCGCCGCATGGCCTCCGACGCTGCGGTGCACGCACCGCCCGACGCCGCGCCCGACGGCAAGCTCAAGCGCAGGATCACCGGGCCGCTGCTGTTCCTGTTCATCCTCGGCGACGTGCTGGGCGCCGGTATCTACGCACTGATGGGCGTGCTGTCCGGCGAGGTCGGCGGAGCGTTGTGGGCACCGCTGCTGGTGGCGCTGCTGTTGGCGCTGCTGACGGCCGGTTCGTATGCCGAGCTGGTAACCAAATATCCGAAGGCAGGCGGTGCCGCGGTGTTCGCCGAGCGTGCCTTCCGCCGGCCGCTGATCTCGTTCCTGGTCGGCTTCTGCATGCTGGCTGCGGGGGTGACCAGCGCGGCAGGCCTGTCGCTGGCGTTCTCCGGTGACTATCTGGCCACCTTCATCGATGTGCCCGCCGTTCCGGCCGCCATCGTCTTCCTCGGTTTGGTGGCCGCGCTCAACGCCCGCGGTATCAGCGAGTCGATGAAGAGCAATGTGGTGATGACCGCCATCGAGCTGACCGGTCTGCTGATCGTGATCATCGCGGGTGCGGTGATGGTGGGTCAGGGCCGCGGCGATATGGGTCGCGTCGTCGAATTTCCCAACGGTTCGACGCCGGCGGTGGCGATCCTGGGTGGGGCGATCATCGCCTACTACTCGTTCGTCGGATTCGAGACATCGGCCAATGTCGTCGAGGAGATCCGCGATCCGAGCAAGGTCTATCCGATGGCGCTGTTCGCATCGTTGATCACCGCGGGCATCGTGTACGTCCTCGTCGGTCTGGCCAGTGCCGCGGTGCTGGCGCCCGAAGAGTTGTCACAGTCCAGCGGCCCACTCCTCGACGTGGTGTCGGCATCCGGTCTGGGCGTACCCGACTGGGCGTTCAGCGCCATCGCGCTGGTTGCGGTGGCCAACGGCGCCCTGCTGACCATGATCATGTCCAGCCGGCTGGCGTTCGGGATGGCCGAGCATGGTCTACTACCGCACCAGCTCAGTCGCGTTCTGCCGCAACGGCGCACACCGTGGGTGGCGATCGTGACCACCACCGCGGTCGCCATGCTGCTCACGCTCATCGGTGACCTGTCCACACTCGCCGAGACCGTGGTGCTGCTGCTGTTGTTCGTGTTCATCTCGACCAACATCGCGGTGTTGGTGCTGCGCCGCGACCGCGTCGACCACCCGCATTTCCGCGTGTGGACGATCGTGCCGGTGCTCGGCGTGGCGTCATGCATCGTGCTGTTGACCCAGCAATCGGCCAAGGTCTGGCTGTTCGCGGGCATCTTGCTGGCTGCGGGCGCGGTGCTGTTCGTGGTGACGCGCGCGGCCGGGCGCCGGCTCAACGGATGACCCCGTATCCCAACCCTAGAGAAGGAAGTCCGATGACATCACCAGATGGCGGCGACACCGAGAATCAACCCGGCGATGAGCCCAATACCGAAGTGCCGACGGCCAATCCCGCATACGCGACGCCGCCGCCGGAGGGTCTGCCCGACGCCGACAACGATTGAGACCACCGCCGTCGACGTCACGGCGGGTAGGGCAGGCCGAACTCGTCGGCCAACAGGCTTTGCACCACGATCATCGCGGTCTGCGAACCCGCGGCGATCGCACCCGCGATATAGGGCTGTTCGGCGCACAGGTCCCCCGCCGCGAACACCGTCGGTGCGTCGGTCCGATGCAACGGATCGATCGTCAGCACGTCCGGCCCGAGCGGTCCGGCGGTGCCCGAGGCACCAAGTTGCTCAGCCAGCGTAGATCGTTGCCGCAGCGGTGCTTCCACCAGTAAACCGTCCCGTTCCAAGCGATCACCGTCGCTGAAGGAAATGGCGGACAGCACCGAATCGGAGCCGATCAGTTCGGTGACGCGGCGCTCGTCGATGGTGACATCCGCCGTCGCGAGCAATTGTGTCTGTGCGGGGTCGAGGTCGGAAGGACCGTCGGTCAGCAGCACCACGTCTTCGCTCCAGCCGCGCAACATCAAAGCCGCGTGTACCGCCTCGGCACCGGATGCCAATGCCGCCAAACGTTTGTCGCGCATTTCCCAGCCGTGACAGAACGGGCACTGGAACACCGAGGATCCCCACATCGCCGCCACGCCGGGCAGGTCCGGCGGCACGTAATCCATCCCGGTCGCGAGCAGGACGCGACGGCTGTGAACCACCTGTCCGTCATCGAGTTCCAAGGCGTAGCCGGCCTCGACGGGCCTACCGGACAGCACCTCGTTGTTGCGGTACTCGACGCTCGGGTATGCCGTCAGCTCCTCACGGCCCTTGGCGTACAGCTCGGCCGGAGATCGCTGATCGAAGCCGAGCAGCCCGCCGATCGCGGGCGCGGCACGGTTGCTCTGTCGGTTGGCATCGATCAACAGCGTCCGCCGCCGAGCCCTGCCGAGCACCAGGGCGGCGCTCAACCCCGCCGCTCCGCCGCCGACGACCACACATTCCCACTCGTTCACGAGCGCTTGAATCCCCGGGCGGGAGCGCCGCAAACGTTATGGCAGCCGTCTCGTCGTCAACTGGTCTTTCGTGAGGTCCCGGGCGAACTGCTCGAGCAGCGAGCGTCGGCGCAGTGGCGGGCTGTCCGTGTGCGCCTCGGCGGCGACTCCGTGCAGCACGTCGGCCAGCGCCGCTGCGGACGTCCACTGCGGCTGCCAGTCGAGTTCAGCGCGCGCCCGCGAGCAGTCGAGCAGCGGAACGCTGAATGCCATGTCCAGCCAGCCGCGGTCGATCGGTTGCAGCCTGGCCCGCCAGCTGACGTCGACCAGTGTGCCCAGAATGCCGGAGGGCAGATGGATGGGCTTGGCGTGCATTGCCGCTGCCACCACGTCACGGGTCACGGGCGGCTCGGCGGCCAGGTTGAAAGCACCTGCGGACCGCCGTTCGATCGCGCTGACGAAGGCGGCGGCCACATCGTCGCTGTGGATCAGCGGGATACACAGCTGGCGATCCAGCGGCAGAACCGGCAACAGCGGCACGATGCGCATCGGCACATAGCCCGGGAGCGCGTAGCGCATCAGGCCGCTGGCCGCGGCGCGCTGGACGATGAACCCGGGCCGCATCCGGGCGATCCTGACGCCGGTGTCGCCGTGGGTGCGTTCGTACTCGTCGAGCAGTGCCTCGGCGGCCGACTTGTGCCGACTGTACGGTGAGGTGGAAATGCCTGCGGTCGACCAGGTTTCGTCGACCGGCGTGCCGTACCGACCGGCCGCGTAGGTGCCGACCGAGGACATGTGCAGCAACTGGCCGACCGATACGGCGTGAGCGGCCTGCAGCACGGCGGCGGTGCCGCCGACGCCCTGCCGCTGCAGGTAATCGATATTGCGGGTGGGCTGAAATCCCCAGGCGAGGTGCACGACGGCGTCCGCACCGTCCAGGATGGGTCGCAGGCCGGCCGAGGCGTCACTGTCGGCCAGGTCCACGCTGTGCCACCGTACGCGCGCGTACACGTCGACCGGTTCGGGCGGGCGGCGCACGATCCCGACTAGTTCATGATCGGTGGTCTCGGTGAGTCGGCGCAGCAGGGCGGTGCCCACATTGCCCGAGGCACCGGTGATGACGATTCGCATGTCACACCAGTTCCGGCTGCGGCGGCGGCGCGGCCGCGCGGCGTTTGACCGCAACGGCCGCCGCGGTGCCGGCCACCGCGCCGGTCAGGATGAGCGTGGGCCACCACAGGGCCTGCGCGATGACGATCCGGCGCTGCATCTTCATCACGAATCGGCTGGCAGATTTCGCACGACCGGTGACACTCACGGGTGTCCCCTTCCTCTAACGGCTTGCTCCGGCCATACCCTCGCCTCCCTGCCCGGAAACGCTTTCACCGCTGTCGGGTTCGTCGAATGTGACATCCACGCGTTGAAAACCCTTGGCCTGCTGTGCCTCGGCCTGGCCGGCGTACATACGGCGGTCGGCGGCGGTCAGATCGACGTTGTCGGTGAAGGGGGTCAGCAGCGCCCGCGGGTGCAACCGGTTCACCCGGACCGCGTTGATCTGCGCACACACCAGCAGCGATGTGGCGACCAGATACAGAAAGGCCAGCAGGCCCAGCACGATGGCGAACACACTGTTGGTGACGCTGGCCGAGGCCACCACGTGCGAGACGTAGGTGGCGCCGAACCATTGCAGCAGTTGCCACAGCACCGCGGCGAGCACCGCGCCGGGAAGGACCTGCAGCACGCTCAGTTCCTGCACGGTGGTGACCCGGAACGCCGCGACGCAGACCGCGGTGTTCAGTGCCAGCGACGCGATGAGGACCACCCCGGTGCCCAGGAATCCCAGGCTCGCCCAATTCTTGCCGATGGCCGTCAACAGTGTGGTGGCGATGAGCGCCGACCCGAGCACGAACAGCAGCATCAGACTGCGCAACCGGGCCTTGATCGGATCGGGACGCACGTAGCGGGGCACGGCCCAGACGGTGTCCATCGCGTTCTGCAGCGCCGTGCCGACACCCAGCCCGCCGTAGAGCGCACCGACGATGCCGATGACGACGGCGGTCGTGCCGCCGCTGAGCGCGCTCGGCTCGCTGAGTTGATCGCCGAGCAGCGGGAACTGGCTGATCGCGGAGTCCACGATCTGCTCGCGCCAGTCGGGCCGGTCCCGCAGTACGACGCCGAGTGCGGTGGTCAGCAGCAGCAACAACGGGAACAGTGAGACGAAGGCGTAATAGGTGATCAGGGCGGCAAGGTAGTTGGCCTGATCATCGATGTACTTGTAGACCACGGCGATGGCGAAGCCGGCCGCGCGGCTGCGTTGCTGCACACGATCCAGCCACTTGAGCATCGTGACCTCCCACCCCTGGCGGCCGTCTGCCGCCGGTCGGGGGTACCCACTGTGGCCCGTGTTCTCACACCTGCGATATCTCTTCCGGCGGTGAGGCTCCGATCCCGCTGGCTGCTCAACGCGGCTGCTGATCACCCTGAGTTCACCTGACATCAGTGCGAAGCAGCCCGCGCCTCCGATGCTGGGGCCAGGCTACCTACTGGGAAACCCGCGGACCCATCATTCGGGCAACGTCGACGCCACCGGACAGTCCAGCAAACGATGCTCTCGGCGCTCTGGTCTGCCGAAATGCCCCGATCGCATACTCTCCTGTCATGGACGACCGGTCCGTGCCCGAATGGGTGGAAATGTTGGGTGCCCTGGCGGGCCAACTCCAGCATCAGCGCGAGACTTCGGCCACGTTGCAGACGATCGTCGCGGGCGCGGTGGACATGGTTCCGGGCGCGCGGTGGGCCGGCGTCTCGGTGGTCACCGACGGTCGCGTCGAGACCGAAGCGGCCACCGGCCCCATCATCGGTGAGCTCGACCATGCGCAGACATCGCTGGACGAGGGGCCGTGGGAGCAGGCGCTGCGCCGCCACCGCAGCGTGCACGTGGCCGACATGTCCACCGACGCTCGCTGGCCCCGGTTGGGGCAGGCGGCCGTCCGACGCGGTGTCCGCAGTGCACTGTGGCTGCGGTTGTTCGCCACCGAGGGCCGCCTGGCGGTGCTGACGATCTATGGCGACGAACCCGGCGTCTTCGCGGCGAACTCGCTGTTGATCGGTGACGTGCTGGCTCAGCATGCGTCCTTCGCCATGCTCGGCGCCGAGGCCGAGGATCAGTTCAATCAAGCCCTGGCCAGCCGCGACCTGATCGGCCAGGCCAAGGGACTGTTGATGCACGAGCGGAAGTTGAACGGCCTGCAGGCCTTCGAGCTCTTGATCAAGACGTCGCAGAACGCCAACATCAAACTGGTGGAGGTCGCCCGCTGGCTGGTGTCGGAGCATGAGGCGACGCTGCCGACCGAGAACCCGGCCGGCGAATGACCGTCGACGACAGCCGGTCCTTCGCGGCCGGTGACGTTTTCGCCGCAGACTCCGAGGTCGGCAAGGACCTTGCCCGAGTCAACTGGGCGGACACACCGTTGGGCGATCCGTCCACCTGGCCGCTGAGCCTGCAAGCCGCGGTGCGGACCGTGCTGAGCTCACGGTTTTCCATGTGGATGGCCTGGGGCCCGGAACTGACGTTCTTCTGCAACGCCTCCTATCGGCACCACACGTTGGGTGAGAAGTATCCGTGGGCGCTGGGACGCCCCGCCCGCGAGGTGTGGGCCGAGATCTGGGGCGATATCGAATCGCGCATCGAACAGGTACTCAGCACCGGGCAGTCGACCTGGGACGAGGGTCTGATGCTGATCGTGCAGCGTTCGGGTTTCCCCGAGGAGAGTTATCACACGTTCTCCTACAGCCCGCTCAGCGGCGACGACGGACGCATCGTCGGCTTGTTGTGCGTGGTGAGCGAAGAAACCATCCGGGTGATCGGCGAGCGGCGCATGGCCACGCTTCGCGAGCTCGGGTCGAATCCCGATCTTCTTCCCTCCGAAGAGCAGACGCTGCACGCGGTGGGCATGAAGCTCAGCCGCAACCCCTTCGATCTGCCATTCACCCTGCTGTACCTGTTCGACCGTGACGGTCGCGCGCGGCTGGCGGCGCGCAGCGGACTCCCGGCCGACCACCCCGCCGCGCCCGAGGTGCTACCCATCACCGCGGATGGCGTCTGGCCGTGCGGACCCGCCTTCGGTGGCCAGACCACGGTCATCGACCTCGACGGCGACGCGTTCGGTGACCTGCCCGCCGGACCGTGGCCGCGCCCGCCCGTCCGGGCGCTGCTGGCGCCCCTTGCCCAGCAAGGCGTCGCACCGTACGGCGTCCTCATCGCCGGCCTGAACCGGTACCGGCCGCCCGATGATGCCTACCGCGGCTTCATCGACCTGGTCGCCCGACATGTCGCCGGCGAGATCGGCCGGGCTCGAAGCTACTCGGCCGAGCAACGGCGCGCCGCCGAACTCACCGAACTGGACCGGGCAAAGACCGTCTTCTTCTCCAACATCAGCCACGAGTTCCGGACCCCGCTGACCTTGATGCTGGGCCCGGTGGCCGAACTGCTCACCGACGATGAGATCGCCGATGATGCGCGTCGCGAACTGGAGGTCGTGCAGCGCAACGGATTACGGCTGATGAAGCTGGTCAACACGCTGCTGGACTTCTCCAGGATCGAAGCCGACCGGATGGAGGCCACTTACGCACCGCTGGACGCCGCCGAACTGACGGCCGAGTTGGCCAGCGGATTTCGCTCTGCGGTCGAGCGAGCGGGTCTGATGTTCATCGTGGATTGCACCCCGCTGGGTGAGCCACTGTTCCTCGACCGCGACATGTGGGAGAAGGTGGTGCTGAACCTCTTGTCGAATGCGGTCAAGTTCACCGCCGAAGGTTCCATCACGGTCCGGACGCAAACAGACAACACCCACGCCATCATCACCGTCGCCGATACCGGAATCGGTGTACCCGCAGATGAGCTGCCGAGACTGTTCGAGCGGTTCCACCGCATCCCGACCGTGTGGGCCCGATCGCATGAGGGCAGCGGCATCGGGCTGGCGTTGGTGCGTGAACTCGTCACCTTGCACGGCGGCACCATCTCCGCCGAAAGCCTAGAGGGCGTGGGCACCAGCTTCACGGTACGCATCCCCTTCGGCAGTGCCCACCTACCGGCCGAGTCCGTCCGCGCGCAGCCCGAGGTGGGCACGGCACCGGCCCCGACACCGCAGCCCTATCTCGCCGAGGCATTGCGCTGGTTCCCCGGCGACGACGCGGCAGCCGACGGCGCTTCGGCGGACTCTCCTGTCCCGAAACAGCATTCACCGGCCCGGGTGCTGGTGGCCGACGACAACGCCGACATGCGGCACTACATCGCGCGGTTGCTCACCGGCGCCGGGTATTCCGTCGAGGAGGCTGCCGACGGCCGGCAGGCGCTGGACCAGATTCGCAGTCACCCACCCGAGTTGGTGGTCAGCGACGTGATGATGCCGAACATCGACGGTCTGCAACTCGTCGCCGCACTGCGCGGTGATCCCCGCACCGCAGCGCTACCGGTCCTGTTGTTGTCGGCGCGCGCCGGCCCGGAGGCCTCCATCGACGGCCTGCGTGCCGGTGCCGACGACTACCTGGTGAAACCCTTCGCCGCCGCCGAACTGTTGGCCCGCGTACAGGTCAACATCTCGTTGGCACGCACGCGCAGCCACCATGAACGCTGGCATGCCGCGCTCATCGACTCGTTGCAGGAGGCGTTCTTCATCTGCGACGAGGCGGGCAACGTCGTCGAGATCAACACCGCCTTCACCGAGATCCTGGGATACGGACACGAAGGCCTGCCCTACAACGCCGTTCATCCCTGGTGGCCGGATCCCGATACCGACCCCGACGCCTATCAACAGGTCGCGGTGGCATTCGATGACCTGTTGCACCGCGACCGCGGTGTGTACACGGTGCCGGTCACGCATCGGGAGGGACACCGCCTCTGGGTCACCTTCACCTTCACCCATGCCGAGGATCCCGATACCGGCGAACGTCTGACCGTCGGTACGTTGCGCGATGCCACCGCCGAACACTACAGCCGCCGCCACGACGCCGCCCTGGCCGAACTGAACCATGCCCTCGTCAGTGCCGAAAGTGTCGGGGCGGCCGTCGAGTCCACCGCCGCGGTGCTACGCGAGGTCTGGCAGGCCCGGCGCGTGCTGGCGGCCGTGTTCACCCTTGCCGACGCCACCGATGTTCCACGGTTGATCGTCGCCGGGCCGGCCATCGAGTGGACCGAGCTAGCGCCGAACACCCGCAGCTTCATCGAATCGCTCTGCGACACAGATCCGCTCACCCCGCTGACCGAGGGGTCCGGCGCGGCGGCGATCGCCGTACAGCACCCCGACGGGCTGCTGGTGATATGGATCGAACTCGCCGAGAACCGTCCGTTCACCGAACCGGACCGCACGCTGTTGACGGTACTGGCCGGACATTTCGGTCAGGGACTGCACCGGGCGCATCGGCTCGACCAACAGCACCAGACCGCCGTCGCGCTGCAACACGCCATCCTCGGACCATCGGCGCTGCCGCCCGGATTCACCGCGCGCTACCGGCCGGCGACCACACCGCTGCAGGTCGGCGGCGACTGGTACGACGTCATCGACCTGGCCGACGGGCGCGTCGGTGTGATCGTCGGCGATTGCGTCGGACATGGGCTCGACGCCGCCACGGTGATGGGTCAGCTACGCAGCGCATGCCGCGCGCTGCTGCTCGAAAACCTGTCCCCCGCAACCGCTCTGACCGGTCTCGACCGGTTCGCCGCGCAACTGCCGGGGGCGCGGTGTACCACGGTGTTCTGCGGCGTGCTCGACACCGACAGCGGAAAGCTCACCTATTCCAACGCGGGCCATCCACCGCCGATCGTTGTGGACGCCGGCGATACCGTGCACACCCTCGATCACGGGCGGGGGCTGCCCGTGGGTGTCCGTCCCGGCCGCGGTCGCACCGACGCGCAGGCCGTGCTGTCCGCACGTGCCATGCTGTTCATCTACACCGACGGCCTGGTCGAACGGCGCCGTGAATCCCTGGACGACGGTATCGCACGCGCCGGCGAACTGCTGCGCGACGCGAGTTCGATCGAGCCCGCCGATGAGCTGGCCGACCATCTGATCGCCGCGATGACCCCGCCGGAGGGGTATTCCGACGATGTGGCCGTTCTGCTGTACCGGCATCCCGGGCCGCTGCACATCAGCGTGCCCGCCGATGTCGGGCAGCTCGCCACCACCCGGGATGCGCTGCGGATCTGGTTGACGCGCAACGCGGTCAACGCCGAACAGGTCCAGGATCTGCTCGTCGCGGTCGGCGAGGCGATCGCCAACTCGATCGAACACGGTCACCGCGGCGGGCGGGTCGGCACCGTCACGCTGACCGGGTATGTCAGCGGCGACAACGTGCACCTTCGCGTTGCCGACACCGGCGCCTGGAAGCCCGCCGATGCGGTACCCCATCCCACCCGTGGGCGCGGCCTGCAGCTGATGCGCGCCCTCACCCAGCAGGTCGCCATCCAATCCGATGATCTCGGCACCACCGTCGACATGCACGCAAGGATCAACTGATGAACACCGCTCTCACCGTCATCGAGAACCGCTCCGCCGATGGCACTCTCGCCGTGAAAGCCACCGGAGAGATCGATCTGAGCAACGTGGACGCCTTCACCACCGCGCTACAGGCGGCCTTGAGCCAGACCGGCGATCTGCTCACCGTGGACCTCGCCGAGGTGAACTACCTCGACAGCGCGGCCATCAATGCGCTGTTCCAGCACGCCGACCACATACGCATCGTGGCCAATCGGTTGCTCACGGCCATCTTGACCATCAGCGGACTGGCGGACATGGTCGAGGTGACGACCGTTTGAGCTCCGGCAAGCCGGGTACGCATGACACATGTCGGTGCAAAGCAATGACGTCCACGGCCACGAGACCCGCGGCGGGCGGCCGAAGGTCGTACTGAATTGGGCGCTGGCACTCGCCACCATCCTCGGCGCCGCTGCCCTGGTCATCCTGGCCTACGGCAAGGTCATGGGGACCGCGGCCTGCACGACCACCGCCTGCGAGGCTCCGTCAGAAGGATTGTTCACCGTCTTGCTGTACGGGCCGCCGGTGGTGGCCGTCGCCGCGGTCGCCCTGTCGTTCTTCACGGCCAAGCGACCCCGCGGCATCGTGGTGCCGATCGTGGCGTGGCTGCTGCTGGCTGTCGATCTCGTGCTGCTGATGACATCGTTCAGGTGAGCGATCGGCCTCCGCGCCACCTCCTGTTCGGCCACCGCAGACGCGAACCAACGCGTTAATGTCGCGTTTTCACCGAACTGCGCCGCCGTTCCCGCGATGATTGTCGGATGGTCGACACCGATGTCACTGTGGTGGGCGCGGGCCCCACGGGGCTGGCCTTGGCCTGCGGCCTGCGTATGCACGGCGTCGCGGTGCAGGTGATCGACCGCGCAGTCGGGCCGGCGACGACATCGCGAGCGAACTTCCTTCATGCGCGCGGCTCGGAGGTGCTGGATCGGCTGGGCGCGCTGGGCTCGCTGCCCGAGCAGTCGTTGCGTGCCATGCGGATCACCAACTATCTGGGCGACCGTCCGCTGATGACCGTGGAATTCGGCGACCCAGGGCTGGGTACCGCGGCCCCACCGATGGTGATCTCGCAGGCCAAGGTCGAAGCGGCGCTGCGGAACCGTCTCTGCGAATTGGGCACCACCCCGCAGTGGGGCCGGCGCCTGGCGGACATACAGCAGGACGACGACATGGTGGTGGCGCGCCTCGACGATGGCGGCGTCATCCGAAGTCGGTGGCTGGTCGGCTGTGATGGCACATCGAGTCGCACACGCGATTCCGTCGGAATCGACTTTCCCGGAGTCAAACTGACCGAGCGATTCCTGCTGGCCGATCTGCACCTGGACTGGGACGTGGATCGCGACGGCACATCGGGTTGGGTGCACCCGAGCGGGATCTTCGGCGCCATGCCGATGCCCGACGATGCCGGCCGGGGCGACCTGTGGCGGCTTTTCGCGTATGACCCGGACTTCGACCGTGCGCCCAGCGACGAGGCGATCATGGCGCGGCTGCGCGACATCATCCCCGAACGGACCGGTCGACGCGTGTCCATCGGAGAACCCGAGTGGTTGTCGGTTTTCACCGTGCATCGCAGGCTGGCAGACACCTACCGGCGCGGCCGCGTGCTGATCGCCGGTGATGCCGCCCACGCACACGCGCCCTTCGGTGGACAAGGCATGCTGACGGGGATCGGGGATGCCGAGAACCTCGCCTTCAAACTCGCGCTCGTCATCCACGGGCTCGCGCAAGACGCTCTCATCGACACCTACGAAGCCGAACGACGTCCGCTGGCCACCGGCGTCCTGCGCGGCACGAGCGCCGTGACGCGCATCAACATCGCCGGCAATCCCCTCGGCCGGCTGCTGCGCGACCGGGTCGCCCCGTACATCTTCAGCCGCGGTCCGGTGCAGCGCTGGACGACCTACACCGCATCGCAACTGTGGGTCAGTTATCGCAAGGGACCGCTCGGCGGCCGCGGACCCAAACCGCGCCCCGGTGACCGGACCGCCGATCTGGCATGCCGACGGCCGGACGGCACACCCACCCGGTTGTATCGGGAGCTGGGCGGCCGGTGGGCCATGCTGTTACCGATGCAGGCCTTGGTGGACACCGCCGCGGTCACCCGACTGTTCGGCAACCACATCGGCGTACTCACCCACGACGGGCCGCAGATGATGTTGATCCGCCCTGACGGGCATGTGGCCTGGCGCGGCGACCCGCTCGATACGGCCGGGCTCACCGCCTGGGCCACCTCAGCTTTCACCGCCGGTAGCACCCGGTGATACACGGGGCGCAGACATCGATGACGCGCCTGTGCTGCAGCCTGTCGCTGTAGCGCCCCGGACAGCCTGCTGATACGGTCGACCCCGGTGCGCCGGGAAGTCTGGTCGGCAGGTCTTTGTCCTGCGACAACGAGGTGCGGTGATGGTGGCACGCGGCGCTCGAAACGATCCAACGCAGTCCACCGCTGCCCTGGTCGATATCGTCGCCATACCGCAGTCGTTCATCAGCCCCGGCCGGCGCATCATGCGACGGATGGCGTATGCGCTCAGCGCACTCGCCGCCGTGGTCGGCATCGTCTATCTGGATCGCGACGGCTACACCGATGCCAGTGACGGCGCGGTATCCCTGCTCGATTGCATCTATTACGCGACGGTGTCGCTGTCCACCACCGGTTATGGCGATATCGTCCCAGCCACCCCCGCCGCCAGATTCATCAATGTCGTTGCAGTGACTCCCCTGCGTGTGGTGTTCCTGATCATCCTCATCGGCACGACAGTGGAGACGCTGACCGCTCAGTCGCGTCAGGTACTGAAGATCCAACGATGGCGAAGCCGCGTGCGCGACCACATCATTGTCATCGGATACGGCACCAAGGGACGGGCCGCGGTGGCGGCGATGATCGGTGACGGCGTTCCGCCGTCCGGCATTGTCATCGTCGACCAGGACGGTGCCGCACTCGAACGCGCCAAGGGCGCCGCACTGGTCACCGTGCGAGGCGACGCTGCCGACGCCGATGTCCTGCGTTTGGCCAATGCCCGGCGCGCCAGGGCAATCATCGTTGCCACCGACAACGATGCCAGTGCAGTCGTGGTGACATTGACCGCGCGTCAGGTCGCGCCGGAGGCGAAAATCATTGTCAGCGCGCGTGAATCCGAGAATCAGCGCCTGCTCAAGCAATCAGGTGCCAACTCCACCGTCGTGTCCTCTGAGACCGCGGGCCGACTGCTCGGAGTCGCCATCCGGACACCTCGGGTCGTGGATATGATCGAGGATCTGCTCACACCGCACATCGGGTTGGCAATCGCGGAGCGTGACATCGCGTCCGACGAGGTCGGCCGGTCGCCGGCAGACCTGGAAGACACCGTGGTCGGGGTGGTGCACGCCGGCCGGCTCATCCACGTGGACGCACCCGAGGCCGACATACTGCACGCCGGTGACCGCTTGCTCTGTATACGCAGCGCCGGCGACGGCGATTGATTCGCGCCGCTATCCCCTGTCGGTCTGACCGGATCGCTGCCGCCACCGGTCCAGCACCAGGGGCAGTTCGGTCATCAGAAAAGCGTAGAAGTCGCGCATCTGGGCCAGGCGCTCGTAGGCCAGACCTTGCCCGGAAGATACGGCGATTCCGGCCTCCGCCGCGGCCTGCATCGCGGCGATGGTGTCGTTCTTCCCGGTGAACAAGATGGCCCACGCGTCGTCACGCAAGCGGTAATGGTCGCGGCGACTGCCCGGCGCGGCCGCCCGTTCGACCAAGCCCACCGATGTCAGCATCTTCAGCGACCCGGAGATCGCACCGGCGCTGGCCTGCAGCTTGTCGGCGAGTTCGCTCATCGTCATGGTGGCCTGCTCGGTGAACAGCAGCGTGGCCAGGACCCGCGCCGTCATCCGCTGCAACCCATTGGCGCTGAGCACCACCGCGAGCTTTTCGGCCTCGTGCTGCAGATCCGACTCCGCTGACACCGCGAATCCTCTCATCCAGATCGATCTTCACAAATTTCTGAAATCTCAGTATAGTCATCGGCGGTGTTCCGGGAAGTCTGGTCGGAGATGGTGTAACCGTCGCGCGGTGTGCCGCGCCCGACCAGAGAGGTGGCCGTAAAGCCCATGACCATCAGTCCATTGAGCAGTCTGGCACCACCGCCCCCAGAAACCGGTGATGTGATCAGCGTCGCCGGCCTGACGTTCACCTACCCCAAAGCCACCGAACCAGCCATCCGCGGGATGAGTTTCACCGTGCAACGCGGTGAGATCTTCGGATTCCTGGGACCCAGTGGCGCCGGTAAGTCCACCACCCAGAAGATCCTCATCGGACTGCTACGCGGGCACGGCGGGCAAGCCACGGTATGGGGCCGCGACCCCGTGGAGTGGGGTTCGGATTACTACCAGCGGGTCGGAGTCTCGTTCGAACTGCCCAATCACTATCACAAACTCACCGGCCTGGAGAACCTGCGCTTCTTCGCCTCACTGTATGACGGGCCGACCGCCGATCCCATGCGGTTGATGGAGGCGGTCGACCTCGTCGACGCAGCCGACATCCGAGTCGGCAGATACTCCAAGGGAATGCAGATGCGGCTCACCTTCGCGCGATCTCTGATCAACAATCCCGAATTGTTGTTCCTCGATGAACCGACGTCCGGACTCGACCCCGTCAACGCCAGAAAGGTCAAGGACATCGTCTTGTCCTTGAAAGCTGAGGGCCGCACCATCTTTCTCACCACGCACGACATGTCGACCGCAGACGAACTGTGTGACCGGGTGGCCTTCATCGTCGACGGCAGCATCGTCGCCCTCGACTCACCGGCCGAATTGAAGATCGCCCGCAGTCGGCGGACGGTGCGCGTCGGATCGCGCAGCGGTGACGGGCCGATGCAGACAACGGAATTCGCCATCGATGGCTTGGCCGAGAACGCTGACTTCCATACGTTGCTGCGGACCCAGCATGTCGAAACCATCCACAGTACGGAAGCCAGTCTGAACGACATCTTCGTGGAAGTCACCGGTAGGCAACTGGGATGAGTCGGCTACTCACGTCACTTCGCCTGGAACTGACCGTTCAGGCAAGGCAGAAGTTCCTGCACGCCGGAATTTTCTCCGGCCTCATCTGGCTGGCGGTGCTGCTGCCCATGCCCGAGCACCTACGTCCGATCGCCGAACCGTACGTGCTCGTCGGCGATATTGCGATCATCGGGTTCTTCTTCATCGGTGGCGCCGTGTTCTTCGAGAAACAGGAACGCACACTTGCCGCCATCATCTCCACGCCGCTGCGCTTCTGGGAATACCTCGGCGCCAAGTTGATCGTCCTGGTATCGATCTCAGCATCGGTCGCCCTCACGGTGACCACCGTCGCCGAAGGGAGGTCCTATCACCTACTTCCGTTACTGACCGGCGTGATCCTGGGAACGTTGCTGATGCTGCTCATCGGCTTCATCTCGTCGCTGCCGTTCGCCTCGGTCACCGACTGGTTCCTGGCCGCGACCATTCCGTTGACCGTCATGCTGGTTCCGCCGGTGGTCGCCTACTCCGGCCTGTGGCCCCATCCGGTGTTGTCGGTGATACCCACTTACGGCCCGATGCTGCTGTTCGGCGCCGCCTTCGATCAGGTGACGCTGGGGTACGGACAGATCCTCTACGCGGTGGTCTACCCGCTGCTGTGCGTGGCCGGATTGTGCTGGGCCGCAAAGGCGATGTTCAATCGCTTCGTCGTCGAACGGTCGGGTGCGCTGTGACTGCTCTGCGGAGTGCGCTGATCGCACTGGGCCGCAACGATATACGAGGAACTTATCGAGATCCGCTGCTGGTCATGCTGATCGCCGCCCCGATCATCTGGACGACGGCCGTCGCTCTTCTCACTCCGAGAGCCACCGACTTCTTGGCCGAGCGCTACGGATTCGACCTCGTGCCGTACTACCCGCTGGTACTCACCGCTTTCCTGCTGCTGACCAGCGTCATCATCGCCGCCGCCCTGGCAGGACTCTTGGTTCTCGACGAGGTCGACGCCGGTACCCTGACCGCGTTGCGGGTCACGCCGCTGCCGCTGTCGGTGTTTCTGGGATATCGCGCCGCCACGGTCATGCTGGTCACCACGACCTACGTCGTTGCCACGTTGTCCTTCAGCGGAATATTGGACACCGCCCTCATTCCTGTCTTGATTCCCGTGGGGTGTGTCGCCGGGTTGTCGGCCGTGGTCACGCTGCTGCTGATCGTGAGCCTGGCCGGCAACAAGATTCAGGGCATCGCGATGGTGCGGGCGTTGGGCATGCTGATTGCGGGCCTACCGTGCCTGCCGTGGTTCATCGATTCGTCGTGGGACCTGGCCTTCGGTCTGCTGCCTCCCTACTGGGCAGCGAAGGCGTTCTGGGTGGCAACCGAGCACGGCCAGTGGTGGCCCTACATCCTTGCCGGGGCCGCCTACAACTGCGCGATCGCGTGGCCGCTCTACCGCTGGTTCGCGTCGAGGAAGACCTAGCGCCGGGCGTCGGAGGTCACCGGTCGTCACCAGGCTGGCGTCGTTCTTCACCGCGCCCCACCATGGTGTTTTCCTGTCGGGAATATCGGCCTGGCACGCTGGAGTTGGTATGTCGATGTCCGAGGCGCAGCACAGCCGTCCCCGATCCTCCGGGGACCGGCTGCGCCGTCGGCTGCTGATGTTCGGTCTTCCGCTGGTGGCGTTGGCCTCGCTGTACGCCGTCGACCTGATGGTCACCTCGTCCAAGGTGCCCCGGGGTGTCACCGCCGCGGGTGTACCACTCGGCGGTCTGACCCCGAGTGAGGCGCAGCAGCGGCTGCGCGAGGTGATCACCCCGCGACAGTCTCAACCGGTTGCCGTGACCCTCGGCACCGTCGAGGCCACCGTGGACCCGCGCGCGGTCGGCCTGACCGCAGACCTCGACGCCACGGTCGCGCGCGCCGGCGGCCAACCGATCGATCCGATCGCCCGGATCACCTCCTTCTTCGTGAAGACGCCGATAGAGCTCGTCACCACGGTGGATGAACAGGCGCTTGAGACGACGCTCGACGAGCTCGGGTCGGCAATCGCCGAGGAACCCGTCGAGGGCTCCATCGTCTTCGTCGACGGCAAGCCCGAGGCCTCGGACCCGCGGTCCGGACGGCGCCTCGACGTGCCGGCCGCCGTCGATGTGTTCACCCGCAATTGGGCCAGCGGTGCGGCCGTGGCACTTCCGCTGCAGGAGTTGTCGCCGCGCACCACTGCCGCCGATGTCGCCGACGCCCTCGACGAGATCGCCACGCCGGCGGTATCCGGACCGGTCACCGTCAGCGGTCCAGATGTTCGCGGCGTGCTCACCGAGGATGTCATCGCGGCGGCACTCAGTTTCCGCCCCACACAAGAGGGGCTGGAGCCGGCGCTGGACGAGACTCAGATCGTCGACGCGCTGCGCCCGCAACTCGCCGCCTCGGAGATCCCCAAGCGTGATGCCGACATCGACTTCGCCGCCGAGCCGCCGGTCAAGGTGCCCGCACAGGACGGCCGACGGGTGGACTACGACGCCACACTGGACGGCCTGCTCGATGTCCTGGGTCGGACCGACGACCGTGAGATCGATGCGGTGTACACCGACGAGGAAGCCACGTTCACCTTCGAGGATGTCGAGGCGCTGGGCCCCGTCGAGGTGATCGGCGAATTCACCACGGGCGGATTCTCGGGTGACTCGGGCCGCAACATCCGGCGCGCCGCCGAGCAGATCGACGGCATCGTGGTACGTCCTGGCGAGACGTTCAGCCTCAACGGGGCCACCAATCCGCGCAACGCGGCGTCCGGCTACGTCGAGGCGGGCATCATCCAGAACGGCCGTCCCGCACGCGGTGTCGGCGGCGGTGTGTCGCAGCTGGCGACCACACTGTTCAATGCCGCCTACTTCGCCGGCATGGTGGATGTCGAGCACCACGAGCACAGCTACTACATCAGCCGCTACCCGGCCGGGCGCGAAGCCACCGTGTTCGGCGACGTGTTGGACGTCAAGTTCCGTAACGACGGTCCGACGTCGGTGCAGATACAGACCGAGTGGACGAGCAGTTCCATCACCGTCCGGCTGGTCGGCATCAAACGATACGAGGTGACCTCGTCGCAGAGTCCGCGCAGCCGACCGACGAGTCCGTCGACGATCACCATCCCGACCGGGGAAGCCTGCAGCGCCAGCAGTGGCGCACCGGGTTTCACCATCACCGACACCCGCACGCTGGAAGAGGTCGGCACCGGCGACACGCGCACCGAGTCGCGCACCGTCATCTACGATCCGATTCCGCGGGTGATCTGCGGAGGGTGATCCACCCTCAGGCCCGATACCGGCGGGCGTAGGCGCGGTTGCGGACGCTCAGAAGCAGCGGGACGGCTGTGGGATGGCGGTGACCCCAGGCGATGGGGCCCGACAGTGAACTACGTCAAGGAGGTATCCCGGCGAGCTGGCCTACGACCGGGTCGATTGCCGCAGTTCCGGAAAGCGGCAATAGATGCCGTCGATCAAGCGGTGGGCCTCGTACCGGTCACGGCGCAATGCACGGACCCGCGAGTCCGGTGGCCGTCCTAGCGCTCCCGCGCCGGCGTCGCGGTCATCGATGGCTTCGAGCTCGCGCGACGTGACGGCGACCTGTTCGTCGAGCGCCGCGAGCAGAAGCCTGGCCCGCGATACCGCCACATTCTCGGCCATGACTTCGATCGTCCCGTCACCTGCTGGGTCCACTCCGGCACCGCGCCGCCACATCCCGACGTCGCGAACGCATCAATTCACCATTCCCCGATTTGTCAAAGACATTCCGTCAACTGACCAACTCTTCGTTTGACGTCTCCACTGCTTCGGCGCGTTTCGCATGACTCTTTCCGCACCATGCAATCTGCAACGGCGGCCCTACCGTGGGTGGCACCATGCGCGAATGCCGCTCGCAGTCGGCGTGATTCGTATTCGCGACGAACGAGGAGACGCGATGTCGGTGTCACGTGCAGACAATGCCCGCGCACTTGCCGCCCATGTACTCGCCGACATGCCCGAACGGTTCGCACACAGCGAAGCGGTCGCCGTCCAGGCTCACGCGCTGGTCGATACCGTGGCCGCCGAGACAGTGGGCATTCTGGTGTCTGCGGCGTGGTTGCACGACCTCGGCTATGCGAAATCTCTGCGAGACAGCGGATTTCATCCACTCGATGCGCATCGTTCCTCTGCCGGGAGGGGTGGCCGGAGTCGGTGTGTACGTTGGTCGCCCACCACTCCGGCAGCCGATTCCTGGCCCGGGTGCAGGGATTGGAAGAACACCTGGCCGACTACCGATTCATCGAGGATCCACTGTCGGATGCGATCACTGTGGCCGACAACACCGCGGGCCCCGCGGGGGTCATCATGACCGTGGAACAGCGGCTGCGTGACAAGGCCCGCCGCCATGGACCTGACTCGCCCAATGCCCGCGCCAATCCTGAGCGCGACGACTACATCCGGGCGGCCGCGCAGCGCGTGCGGGACCGCCGTGCGGCGGCGAGATAGATGGAGCCCACGTCATGATGGCCGGCAAGCCGTCAGCAGTGTCAGGTCGTCGAACTATCCACGCTTCTTGTTGCCGTTGCCGTTTTGGCCTCCGTTGCCGTTGCCACGGCCTACTTCCCCTTTCTTCTCGTCGCCCTTCTTCTCGTCCTTTTTGTCCTCGACCTCCGGTGGATCGGGTTCTTGGACAACCGGGGTGGCGACGGGAGGTGGCGGGGGCGGCGGCGGTGCGCTCACCGGTGCGGAAACCTGCGTACTGGTGCTCACCGGTTCGGTGACCTGTGTTGTCGAGGACCGGTCGGTGGCGAAAGCCAGAACGGTGACGAGCAGCGCCACGAATACCCCGGAGGCGGCGAGGAACTTCTTGTTGCGGCTGATCGCCGGACGGCGTTTCTTGGCCGGCACGTAGAACGATGCATCGGGTGAGACGAACGTGCCGGATGCTCCGGCCGGCACCGGCGTATCCAGAATCTTGGTCGCAGGCCGCGGTGGAGCGGGCAACACCACCGGTGGCCCCATCGCGGTCTGGTCGCCGCGCAGCGCGGCGTGCATCTGCGCTGCGGAGGTGAAGCGTCGGCGGGGATCGCGAGCCATGGCGCGATCGATGATGTCGGCAAGTGCCGGGTCGACATCGGGCCGCATGTGACGAACCGACGGCGGCCCGGCCTGCATGATGGCGTATGCCATGGCCGCCGGATTGTCCTGCGGAAATGCGAGCAGTCCGGTGACCGCTTCGTAGGCGATGACGCCGACGGCGTAGACGTCATCGGCCACCGATGCAGCCGATCCGGCAATACGCTCGGGACTCATATACGCCATCGTTCCGATGATCTGCCCGGTCATGGTGTGTGCGGATCCCGCGGTCTTGGCAATGCCGAAGTCCGCGACCTTCATGGTGGTGCCGTCGGCGGCCACCAATACGTTGCCGGGCTTGATGTCGCGGTGCAGGATTCCGGCGCGGTGGGCGACGGTCAGCGCTCCCAGAACGTCGGCGAGTATCTCCCGCACGCGCGGCGATGGGATTGGCCCCCGAGCAATGAGGTCGTGCAGGGTGTCGCCGGGCAGGCGCTCCATGACGATGAACGGCGTACCGTCCAGATCGTCACAGTCGTGCACGCCGACGATATTGGGATGACTCAGCGCGGCTGCTGCGCGCGCTTCGTCCTCGAAACGTCGACGGATGTCGGGCTGCGTGACCATGGCCGGATGCAGCGTCTTGATGGCTACGGCGCGGTTGAGACGCGTATCCCAGGCGTCGCGCACCTCGGCCATGCCGCCGCATCCGAGGACACCGCGCAACTCGTAGCGGCCCACGAGCATCTCGTGGCTAGACATGGAACTAACGTAGCCCGTACCTGTACGGCGTAAACCGGCGGCGATACGCCGGCGCACGCATCGTTTCGTATGCCGAGGAGCCGCTACTGCTCTGCGCGGGCGTCACCGGCGATGGCTCGGTCGACCGAGTCGTACAACCGCAGTTCGTCATCGATGCCCAACAATTGCATCGGTCGCAGGGTGACCGAACCGTGCGCCACCACACGACAAGCCGACGACAGTTCGTTGCAACGCCGGTGTGCCTCCATCAGGATGCTCATCCCGGTGGTGGCCAGAAACGTCACGGCGCTGAGGTCGAAGATGAGCAACGCAGGCCGATCGCGCAGCGCGGCACCGACGTGATCGGCGATTTCAGGTGCGGAGGCCATATCGATGACGCCGCTGAGCGCGAGGACGGTGTAGCCCGCCTCGACCTCTGTCGACACGGTGAATCGCGGCCGGGACGCTCTCGCCCGACCGGGGCTATCCGACACCAGTCGACCGCTTCGTCGCCGGAGCGTTCATCGTCGCGCCCCCGTATGTGTCCAATTTGACACAGGCATATATGTCCTTCGGCGCATCGGTTGAAACCTGCACAGGTCGCTGGCAGTCCTTGCCGCGCGCCCGTGCGGGCTGGCAGGACGATGGTCGATGTTTGCTCGCTCGGGCGAAAATGTTTGCTCAAGCGGACTGAAGGGGCATACTCGAATCGAGGTGTCGAGCTCAGCCTCGACGTCCTCACTCAGTGCGGGTCAGGGTTCCGGTAACGATCTTGGAAACATCCAAAATCGGCGCTGCCTACGCACACCGGGACCCTGACCTCGCCTGGTCAGACGGTTATACGGCGGCGACCGCCCGGCACACCATGGTCGCCAGCGTGCGGCAGAAGTCGTCGTCGACCGGCTCCCCCGTGTACAGGATGCGCATGTTGATGGGGGCGAAGATGAGCTGCAGCGTCACGTCGTAATCGACACCGCTTCTCAGTTCGCCACGGTCGGACGCCCGATCGAAGATCGCGCGCATGCGATCGGCGCGCGCTCGCCATGCTGCCCGCCGGATGTTGATGTTCGCTATCTCCGGATCTTCGATGAGGTGGGCACCGTGCAATTTACGGCTGTGCTCATCGGAGACCAGAGCGACCATCGAGGTGGCCAGGACGTACAGATCGTCGAGAAGCGATCCGGTGTCCGGAGCGTCAGGCTGGTCATCGGGGCGCGTGGTCAGCGCCTCGAGAATCAGTTGGTCGGGATGCGGCCAGACCTCGGTGACAGCCGCCAGGTTCCACCCGTGCCGGTCGACCATGGCCGCCGTGTCGAAACGGTCGATCCCCCATCGGGCCAGCTCGTCGAGCACACCCGCGAGCACCCGGTCGCGTTCCAGAGGTGCCGCGGCCTCGCAGCTGTCCCGTGCAGTCACCGTTTACAGAGCCTTTCGACGCAGTATGGTCGCGCAGCTCCCATGGCAGTGCGACTCGATCCGCACTCCACTATCGTGCGATCACGCACTTCGCGCCAGAGGCCGACATAGCCAGAAGACGAACACTCCGGGCATCCGTCGGGTGGGGCGCACCTCAGTGGGTCTTGGCTGCCCGCCGCTGCCTGACCATCAACGTCGCGGCGGCAGCTGCCGATGCCGTGATGATGCCCGCCGCGGTCCGCTGCCGGGGTGAACGCAGGCCGCCGTCGATGACGCCGGCGTCGGGCGAGGGATCGAAGAGGTTGCCGTCGCTGGTGGGGACCTGCTCGGCCCGGTTGAAGTAGGTGTTCATGAAGCGAGCCATGGCGCGCGCGGTCAGTGTCGGACTCACCGCGTGCAGCACCCGTGTGGCGACCGCCATCGCGCCGACCGACGTGGTGGGCTTGGGCTTGTCGGCCACCCGCACGATCGCGGCCGCGACGCGCCGGGCGTCGAGGACCGGCGGTGGCGCCGACATCCGGCGTCCGACGTAGTTGGCTCCGTGCCGGATCCCCGGGGTGTCGACGAACCCCGGGTAGATGTCGCAGATGTGGATGTGCCGGTGCTCGGCCAGCTCACCCCGCAGCGCCTCGGAGAAGCCGCGCAGACCGAATTTGCTTGCGCTATAGGCAGCCGCGAACGGCGCCGCAGCAAAGGCGCCCAGCGAGATCATGTTGACGAACGTCCCGGCACCCTGGCGCAGGAAGATCGGCAGCACCGCGTGCGCGTCGTTCATGTGCCCGAGCAGGTTGCTGCGGATCACTTGTTCATGGGCCTGCATCGGCGTCTCCGGATAGCGCCCGATGGCGCCGACACCGACATTGCTGACCCACACGTCGACGCCGCCCAGTTCGGTCAGCGCGCGGTCGGCCAACGCGCGCACGTCGGCGATGTCGGTGACGTCGGCCCGCACGGCGGTGGCAGCGCCCCCGACCTGCCGGCAGCGCGCCGCGACGTCCTCCAGCGCTTGCAGGTTGCGCGCCGCCACCATCACATGCGCGCCCCGGCGTGCGAAGAGTTCGGCGGTGGCCTGCCCGATCCCGCTGGATGCGCCCGTGATGACGACCCGCAACGGGTCACCACTCTTTCGGCTGGACATGACGATTCCTTTCGTGCAGCAGCAGGCGCGAGACGGCGCGGTTGATCTGACGACGTGGCCAGCCGCGGGCACCGTCGGCCGCCAGCGCGGCGCGTGCGGCATTGCGTCCGCACACACCGTGGACACCGCCACCCGGCGACGCGCCGGCGCTGCCGAGAAACACGTTCTGCAAGGGTGTTTCGGCACGACCGAGGCCTGGCGCCGGGCGGAAGATCAGCTGTTGGAACAGTTGGGAGGTGCCGCCGTTGACAGCGCCGGTGTACAGGTTGGCATCGCTACGCTCCAGATCCGAGGGGCGTTGTACGGTCTTGCCGACGACATGGCCGGTGAATCCCGGTGCATGCTCCTCCAGCACGCGGTCGACGTGCTCGGCCAGCCGCTCGGCGGACTGGTCATCGGCCAGTCCCCGCGGCAGATGGGTATAGGCCCAGGCGCTTTCGGTGCCCGGCGCCGACCGGGTCGGATCGGCGGTCGACATCTGCCCGAACAGCATGAACGGGTGTTGCGGCAGCGTCCGGGTGTTCAGATCGGCCATCCAGCGGATGAGTCCGTCGTGGTCGGCACCGAGATGCACGGTGCCGGCCTCGCCCAGGTTCGTCGAGCGCCACGGTATCGGGGCGTCGAGCGCATAGTTGACCTTGAGCACGGGGGTGTCCCAGATGAAGCGGTCCAACCCCCGCCGCAGTGCGGTGGGCAACGAATACCGCGGCAGCAGACGTTGATACAGCTGCGGTGCGGACGTATCGGCGATGACCGCGCGTCGGCATCTGATGGTGTCGCCGTCGGCCGTGCGGACGGCGGTCGCCCGGTCACCGCTGACCTCGATCGCGGTGACCGGCCGACTGCACTCGACCCGGGCGCCGGAGGATTCGGCGCGACGCACCATCGCCGCGGCCAATTCACCGGCCCCGCCGACCGGAACGGGGAATCCGCCGTCCTGAGCCATCATGGTCAACAGAAATCCCATGACGCCGCTGGCGGGGGCATCGATGGGAACGTCGGCATGCATGGCGTTACCCAGTAGCAGCAGGCGCGCGGCCTCACCGCCGAACAGGTGCTCGGCCATCACCCCGGCCGGCAACAGCAGCAGATGCAGCAGACGCAGCGCCTCGGCAGTACCCAGTCGGCGGACCAGACCGGCGGGTCCGCGCGCCGGTGGGAACGGCGCGAACAGCGTGTCCAGCAATGGATCCTTGATGCGCTGCCACTGTTCGAACAACTCACCCCAGCGTTGCCCGTCGCCCGCGTGACGGCGATCCAATTCCGTTGCCGTGCGGTTGATGTCACGGTAGATGACGGCGGCGTCATCGTCGGCGGCGTCGCGGGTGTGGCCCACCACGGCGGGTGCGTGCGCCCACCGCAGCCCGTGCTCCTCGAGCCGGAGCTCACGCAGCGCCGGTGAAGCCACCGACAGCGGGTAGAACGCGCTGTAGAGGTCGCTGACGTAGCCGGGGATCAGCTCGGCGCTCTTGACGGCGCCGCCGGGCTCGGCCTGGGCTTCGAGCACCAGCACATCCCAGCCCGCGTCGGCCAGCAGCGCGGCGGCCACCAATCCGTTGTGGCCGGCCCCGATCACGACCGCATCGGCGCTAGACATCGACATCGGCACCTCGTCGATCTCCCCACGGCATCATGATCATTCGGTTGGCCACCGCCTTCACCGAGTCCGGCAGCACACTGAACATCGCGCCGGTCAACTTGCTGGCCGGTGAGGACGCGACGACCTTCTGATCACCGCGCATCATGGCGTCGTAGCCTTGCTTCGCGGTCTTGGCGGGATCATCCTTGAACGGCATCCGCCCCAGCAGGGTGTCCACCATGCCGGCGCGGCGGAAGAGTTCAGTGTCGGTGGGTCCGGGCATCAGCGCCGTCACCGACACGCCGGTGTCGCGTAGTTCGTCGTGCAACGCCTCGGCGAACGACTGGATGAACGATTTCGACGCGTTGTACATCGCCTGGTGCGAGCCGGGCATCATCGCCACCAGCGATGACGTGAACAGCACCTTGCCGCTGCCCTGGGCGGCCATGTCGCGCAGGATCAGCTTCGCCAGGTGGACGGTGGACCGGACGTTGAGGTCGATGATGCCCAGGTCCGCCGCCAGATCCCCGTCGATGAAGGGACCGGCGCGGCTCATGCCCGCGTTGAGGGCCACCGCGGCGGGCACCCGACCGTCGTCGGTGATGGTGGCATAGATCTGCGGCACGGCGTCGGCCGCCCGCAGATCCACCTGCACCGGCGTGACCGCAACTCCCGAACGTGCCAAATGAGTTGCAGCAGCTTCGATCTCAGGCTCGTCGGCAACCACGATCAGGTCATAGCCGTCCGCGGCGAACAGCGCGGCCAGTTCCGCGCCGATGCCGCTGGACGCGCCCGTCACCACCGCCAGCTGTCCTTGAGTCACCCTTTCGAGCTACCCGCAGCGCCGAAGGTCAAACCGGATCGGCGGTGGGGCCGTCCCAGTTTTGGAGGCGTGCCGAGCGGGCATGCCTTCCTGCGTGCCTGAAACCCAGCGTCCACCGGCCGTGCTGTTCGATGTCGACGGCACGTTGGTCGATTCGAACTATCTGCACGTCCACGCGTGGCACCGTGCGTTCCGAGAGCTGAACGTGCCGGTGCAGACCTGGCGGATCCACCGGTCCATCGGCATGGACGGCGGGAAGCTGCTGGAAACGTTGGCCGCGGATGCGGACGAGGACACCAGAGCCCGGCTCAAGGATCTGCACAAGCGGTACTACACGGAGACCGCGCCGCTGTTGACCCCGCTGCCGGGCGGCCGGGAAATTCTGGCCCGTATCGACGCGTTGGGGCTGCAGGCCGTCCTGGCCACCTCGGCACCCGAGGACGAACTGGCCATCCTGCGTGCCGTGCTCGACCGCGACGATCTGGTTTCCACGGTTACGTCGTCGAAGGACGTCGAGACCGCCAAGCCCGAGCCCGATATCGTCGAAATTGCGCTGGCACGAGCCGAAGTCGAGGCCGCGCGCGCCGTGTTCGTCGGTGACGCGGTGTGGGACGCCAAGGCCAGCGCGGCCGCCGGCGTCACGTGCATCGGCGTTCTCAGCGGTGGTGTCTCGCGCGGCGAGCTCGAGTCGGCCGGCGCGGCTGTCGTGTTCGACGACGCGCAAGAACTCGGCGCGAAGCTCGGCGAGAGTCCCATACAGCGCCTGCTCGACAAGGGTTGACCCCGCTCGATGTTTGGATCTACCTGAGTTCAGTCCAGTGCACAACCCGCCGACCGAACTGAAGCCACGTAGGCAGAAACCGCCGCGTGGCCTACCAGGGTTCAGCCCAGTGGACATCCGCCCGACCAGACTGAACACAGGTAGGGTCGCCGGAACTCAGCGGTGACCTCGGCCAGATCGAACCTCCCCACGGCCCCTGCTGACGACGGTCGGACCTGACCTCAGTTGAGTGCACCCCTTACCGAGGGCGCGAGGGTGCACCCCGTCAACCCCTCGGCTGGTGCGCACCGACAAACTTCGGCGCTTGGCCGGCGCGCGCGGTGTGCATGGCGAAGGCGTCGTACGCCCGGTAGATGACCAGCATCGCCAAGCCCCAGGCGAACAGGGCAAGACTGTAGAACAGGGTGTAATTGGCGTCGTCGCCGGGGATTCGCCAGAAGTCGTAGATCGAGGCGACCACGACGTTGAGCGCCGTCGCGATACCCATCCACGCTGCGTGCGCGCGCTCCCCGACCCACCACAGCCGCCAGGCGAAATAACCGAGGAACGCGGAGGTGGCCAGCGCGGTGAGCAGGAAGAACACCTTGCCCGGCGTCCCGATCTGCTCGGCGAATTCAGACAGGATGAAGCCGAGCACCGCGGCCAAAGCGAAGACCCCCACCTCGGCCCGGGTCGAGGGCCGGTAGCCGTGGGTGAGGACCAACAAGCCCAACACCAGGATCAGGGTGAACCCGATGGAGCGCGAGAACGCGTCGAGGAAGAACGCGACGCGGTACATCGGTGAATCCTGGCCGGCCTTGAGCAGTCCGTAGAGCAGGAAATTCGATCCGGATACGGCCATGATGATCCATTCCAGACCGATCAGATAGTTGTGATGGCGCCGGATGAATCGCACGCCGTAGACGAATCCGATGGTGATCATCCAGATGTCCGCCGCGGCGAAGAGTAGGTCGCGCACCCGCGCCTCCTTGTCGATGGTGACCGTGATCTCGTACGGCATCCACAGTCGTGCGGCAACGGATCGGCGCGCTATGACGGGTTGCACCATGCTTCGCAAGAAGTGCGTCATGGTGCACCACCTCGCAGCGCGGTAGTGCACTGTGCACCACGCGACTGGACGGAAGTGGGCACGACGGCGTGGCGAAGCTGCGCTTTCGGTTGGGACTGTGAAGCCAGTCCCGCAGACGTACCGAAAGGCCGCCCGTGAACGCATCGAACTCGCAACCCGAAGAATTCGACATCGTCGTCATCGGTGCCGGAATCTCCGGCATCGGCGCCGCGCGCTATTTCACCGAGGCATTCCCCGGCAAGCGCGTCGTGGTGTTCGAGGGACGCGAGAACATCGGCGGCACCTGGGACCTGTTCCGGTACCCCGGCATCCGGTCCGATTCCGATCTGCACACCTTCGGCTACGAGTTCAAACCCTGGAAGGATCGCGCCGCCATCGCCGAAGCGCCCAAGATCCTCGACTATCTCCGAGAAACCGTGCAGGAGAATGACCTCGGCGGGCTGATCCGCCTCGGGCACTGCGTGCAGCGGTCCGAGTGGTCCAGCGCCGACGCCCGGTGGACCATCGAGGTGCGGACCGCCGACGGCCACAGGCGTGTCACGGCCAACTGGATCTTCGCCGGGACGGGCTACTACCGCTACGACGAGGGCTACACGCCGCATTTCGAGGGTCGCGAGGACTTCGCCGGCGACATCATCCATCCGCAGCACTGGCCGCAGGGCTACGACTACGCGGGCAAGAAGGTCGTGGTGATCGGCAGCGGCGCGACCGCCGTCACGCTGATCCCGTCGATGCTGAATCACGACGGGGCCGCGGCTCACGTGACGATGCTGCAGCGCACTCCTACGTATGTGATGCCTTGGCCGAGTGTCGATTCCCTGGCGCTGCTGCTCACCCGGCTGTTCGGGCAGCGCCGTGGTTACGCGATGACGCGGTTCAACAACATCTGGATCGATCGCGGCGTGGTGAAGTTTCTGCGCACCTTCCCCCGCGTGGGTCGTGCGTTGATCCGACGGATCAATGCGAGGTCGCTGCCCGCGGGGTACGACGTGGACACCCACTTCAACCCGCCGTATGCCCCCTGGGACCAGCGCCTGTGTCTGTCACCCGACGGCGACTTCTTCGACGCGATCAGCTCCGGTGACGCCTCGATCGTCACCGACCGGATCGCCCGGTTCACCGAGACCGGGATCGAGCTCGACTCGGGGCGGCTTCTCGAGGCCGACCTGATCGTCACGGCCACCGGCCTGAATGTCCGCATCCTGGGCGGTATCGACATCGTGATCGACGGTGCGCCGGTGAACGTCGCCGACTCCGTGACCTACCGCGGCACCCTGCTGTCGGGAATTCCGAACCTCGCCATCGCGATCGGCTACACCACATCGTCGTGGACGCTGAAGATCGGCATCCTGTGCCGCTATATCTGCACCCTGATGGCACACATGGACACCCACGGCTATGACGGTGTGCGCGTCGAGGCAGATCCCGCGATGCCGACCCGGCCGATCATGGACCTCAGTTCTGGCTATGCCCAGCGGGCCCGCGACGTCACCCCGAAGCAGGGCACCGGCCGGTGGCAGATGTCGATGTCTTATCCCCAGGACGCCAAGCAACTGCGCGGGCTCCTGCTCGACGATGCGCTGCGCTTCACCTCTCGCGCCGACGCACCGACCCGTGAGGTGATCGGTGCCTGAGACCGACCGCTTCGTCACGCTGCCGAATGGCACGCGGATCTGCTACCGGCTCGACGGACGCGAGGAATCGCCTCCGGTCCTGCTGATCGCCGGTCTCGGAGAGGACCTGACCGCGTGGCCGGCGCGCTTCATCTCCGCGCTGTGCACCGCCGGGTATTTCGTGATCCGGATGGACAACCGGGATTGCGGCCGCTCCAGCTTCGCCACCACCGCACCGCCCGGCACGCTGCGGCAGCTGCTGGCCCGGCCCCGCAAGGACGCGTACACGCTGGCCGATATGGCCACCGACGCCGCGCACCTGATCGAACACCTCGGTGTCGGACCGACGCACCTGGTGGGCAGATCCATGGGCGGCATGATCGCGCAGACCGTCGCGGCCCGACATCCCGCCGTTGCGGCGACGCTGACCTCGCTCTACTCGACCACCGGGAGCCCGAAGGTCGGCCAGCCGACCGCTTGGACGAAGACCCTGCTGGTGAGCCCGCCGCCGCGCAACCGTGTGCAGGCGGTCCGATCCCACCTGCGGATGACGGCACACCTGGCCGGCACCGGCCATCCCGTCGACGAGATCGAGGAAGCCGCGCACGCCGTCGAAACCTGGAACCGCACCGCGGGCGACGGCGCCGCAGGGATCGCCCGACAGATCCAAGCCATCCAGGCCTCCGGTGACCGGACGGCCGAACTGACCACCATCACCGCACCGGCCTTGGTGATCCACGGCGACCGTGACCGCATCGTGGCGCCGTCGGGCGGTGCGGCCACCGCGGCCGCCATTGCGCACGCACAGCACATCGTCATCGCAGGTATGGGCCACCACCTGTCGGACTCCCTCGCGCCCCGCATCACCGACCACATCGTCGGCCACCTCGAAAGGGCTCTCGTATGAATGCCATCCGCACCGTCGACGTCGCCATCATCGGCGCCGGAGTCTCCGGACTGACCGCGGCGCGCCGGCTCACCGAGGCCGGGAGATCGGTCGTGGTCATCGAAGCCGGTGACCGGGTCGGCGGCCGCACCGTGAATCTCGACGTCGCCGACGGCGTCATCACCGAGGGCGGTGGCCAGTGGGTCGGTCCGGGGCAGGATCGGGTGCTCGCCCTACTCGACGAACTGGGGCTCGACACCTTCAAGACTTTCGTCGACGGCCAGTCGCTCTACCACCGCAACGGCACGTCCAAGCGATACGACGGCACCATCCCGCCGCTGAGCCCGCCGGTTCTCGCCGACTTCGCCCAACTGCAATTGCGCCGCAGAGCGCGCGGCGGCCGAAGTGCTGGCCCTCGGGCGCGTCGAGGATCGCGGTGCGCGGATCAGTCGCGAAGCTGCACGAGCATGAGCGCGGCCACCACGCTCGCGGCGTTATCCGCGAGCGGCATCGGGAGCAGCTGATCTGCACGGGCCAGCCGCCGTTCGACGGTATTGCGGTGTGTGAACAGTCTTTCCGCGGCGGCAGAGCCGTTGAACCGCTCACGGCCGTACGTCAGGACCGTGTCCCGCAGGACCGCGTCCGCGGTGGCCAGATCGCCGAGGGTATCGGCCACGAATTGATCGGCCTGCGCCATGTCGGCGGTGAGCACCGCGACCAGGGCCACGTCTTCATACCGCACGACACGGTGCGTCGATCCCACCCGCGCCAGCCTCCGTTGCGCGGCCGCGGCATCCAGATGACTGCGGCGAAACCCCTCGAGATCGCGCCCGGGACGCCCGAACGCCACGTGGATTCCCCGGTGGTCGGCGAGTGTTTCTTGCACCGCGTCGGCTGATGGGACCGTGTCGGCCGGAATCCACACCCACAGCGCGGTGGCACTGGCGTTCAGGGTGAGCCGGCGCTGCGCACCACACAGTCGCATCGCGGCTTCCGCGGCCGAGTCGAGGCCGGCGGCCTCGTCGTCGGAGTCGCTCCAGACGATCGCAGCGACGTGACTGCCCGTCAGCGCGTAGCCGAGCCGCGATTCGGCTCGGGCCCGAGCGATCGGGGCGCCCTCGAGCAGGAGTTGCACGGTGGTGTGGCGCTCGGCGCTGGCGCCGCGGGCGAGGTCGGCGCGTTCCTGTTCGACGTACTCATCGAGGGCGGCGATGGAATCGTCGATGAAGGTCGTTATCGACCGCTCGGAGACCTTCATCAGATCCCGCAGCTCATCCAGGTCGGCCGTCGCCGCGAAGCATCCCTCCACCCACAACGCCCACGCGCCGTGCTGAGCACCCCGCCACGAGCCGAGGTCGTGCATGTCCAGCCCGCGGCGCACCAGGTCGCGGGCGAACTGGAGGACCCCGGTGTCGAGGCAGGGACCGACGCGCACACCGGGATGTTGCAGCGTTGCCGACAGCCAGTGCAGCAGATACGCCTTGTTCATGTGTCGGTCGGCCGCCGCCAGCTGCGGATCCTGCAGCAGGACACGGTATTCGGCGCCTTGATGGGCAGCGGCCGTCACCTCGTCCACCGCGGCCTCCGTCGAGGCCAGGACGCGCTCGGCGACGGCGCGCATCAATGTTGCGGTGCGGTGGCTCGGCGGCGGCCAGGATGGGTCCACCGTCGCACTGTAACGCCGCGCTGTCAGCTCAGGCCGAGCTTGCGCAGACGCGGTTCCGGGTCCCGCTTGAACAACTCCAGGAACCGGCGCCGGTCATGGCCCGGGGCGTGGAACACCAGGTGGTTCGGCCACCGTGGCACGGTCCATACCGCGCGCCTCGGCCGCCACGGCCGAATCGACGAGTTCACGCGGCGCGAACTGCTCCGCCGATGCCTTGTAGCCCGGTTTCAGTTTTCATCAGCAGCATCCGCTGCGCGGTGTTGTGACTGCCTCCACCGGTGCGGCGGGCAGCTGACCGTGCCAGGCCACCTGACGCGACGGGGGCGGCGTCTGTTCACTGCGGGTCTCGACGAGCGCAACTCCGTCGACCACCACCGAGGCAATCCCTGGAAGGTCGCCGAGGGCGAAGCATTCCAGGCCATCGCGGGCAGTGGATCCGGTGATCGGTCCCAGCACCACGAAATCGGCAGGCCGGCCGACGGCAAGGACACCGGTGTCGAGGCCGTGCGCGGCGGCGGTCTGGCCGGTGCCCGCGGCCACCGCGGTCGCCGGGTCCAGACCGCACACCGAGGACAGGAAGCAGAGGTTGCGCAGCATGCCGCGCGGGATGACCCCGGTGCCTCCGGGTGTGTCGGTACCCAGGGTCAGCCGGTCGATCTGATCGCGGGAGATGAGCTCGTCGACAACGAGTTTGGTGGCCCGGTAGTTCATCGAGCTGCACACCTCCACCTTGGCCTCCGGCAGTTCGTCGATGATCGCGACGATGTCGGCATCCGGCGCCGGGATGGGGCCGCCCGAGATGTGGCCGATGATGTCGGGCCGCACGGCCATCACCACATCGCGGCCGGCGACCCGACTGGAACCCGACCGCGACACACCACCCGAGTGCATCTTGACGGTCATGCCCCGCTCGTGAGCCCAGGTCATGTACTGCTGGGCCTCACCGTCGCCCAACCGATTCCAGTCGTAGAAGATGAACTTCAGCTGGTCGATACCCTCACGTTGGGCACGGTCGAAGTGTTCCTCGGTCATACCCGGGACCAACAGCACCGTGCCGGCGTTGACCTTGATCCCCGAGGGGCGCATCCGGCCCGTGGTGTGCTTGGACGTGATGGCGATGCTGAGCACCAGTTCCGGTGTCAACGCGGTGAAATCGAGTCCGGGAATGTGTAATTCGCCGGCCGACACCATCGATGTCGACCCGCCGTGCAGATAGTTGTGGAACCACCCCACGGCATTCTGCGCGGGCGTCCATTCCCCGAACGTCGGGTGGATGTGGCCGTCCACCAGGCCCGGTATCACGGTGAGCCCCCCGGCCGAGAGGATCCGATCGGGATTCGGGTGTTCGGTACCGATACCGGTGATGACGCCGTCCTCGACCACCAGACTGGTGTCGCGCAGCGGATCTTGAGTGCGGTCGCCCGATACGAGCAGGCCGATGTCTTTCACGACGAGCGTTGACATGTTTCCACTTTTCTATCGATTGGATCCAGTATACGATACAGCCGTTGCGTCGATCTTGCCGCCGAAACCTCAAGGAGGACGTCTCATGTCCGTCAGCTCGTGGGAATTGCGCGCCGAGTTCGCCCGCTCGCTGTCCCAGATGTACGGCACCGAGGTACCGGCCTACCGTGATCTCGTCGAGGTCGCCGCCGAGGTCAACCGCGACGTGCTGATCCGCGACGGCGCCGATGCCGAAACACTGGGCACGGCAAGCAGAGTGGCCGATGAGCGCCACGGCGCGATCCGGGTCGGCACGCGCACGGAGATGCGCCAGGTCGCCACGATCTTCGGCGGATTCGGCATGCACCCGGTCGGCTTCTACGATCTGCGAGAGGCGGCCTCCAGCGCCGTTCCGGTGGTATCCACCGCCTTCCGGCCGATCGATCCGGATGAGCTGGCACGCAACCCGTTCCGGGTCTTCACCTCGATGCTCGTGATCGACGACCGTCGCTTTTTCTCCCCCGAGATCACCGACCGACTCGCCGAATTCCTGGACAGCCGCGTCCTTTTCACCGATGAACTCGTCGCCCTGGGTGCACGGGCGCAGTCCGACGGCTGCCTGCCCCGCTCGGAAGCCGACCGCTTCATCGCACTGGCAACGGCGGCGTTCGAATTGTCCGACGAGCCGGTGCAGTGGTCGTGGTATCGGGAACTGGACGCCATCTCCTCGGTGGCTGCCGATATCGGCGGGGTCAGCAGCACCCACATCAACCATCTCACCCCACGGGTGCTCGACATCGACGAACTCTACCGCCGCATGGCGTCGCGCGGCATCACCATGATCGACGCGATCCAGGGACCGCCGCGCTGGAACGGCCCGGATGTCCTGCTGCGCCAGACCTCGTTCAAGGCGCTCGCCGAGCCCCGTCGTTTCCGCGACGACGACGGCACCGTGCGCACCGACGCACTGCGGGTCCGGTTCGGCGAGGTCGAGGCGCGCGGGGTCGCGCTGACGCCGGCCGGCCGCGACCTCTACGACACGATGGTCGCCGAGGTCGATACCCGTTGCGGCGCTCAGCCCGGCGCCGCCCGCCAGGACATCGCCGCAGACGTCTGGCGCGAGCATTTGCCCGCCTCCTATCGCGAACTCGCCCTGCAGGATTTGGCGTACTGCACGTTCATCGTCGCCCCAGAGTCCGAGCGCACCGGATCCGTCGAGCACGATCTGCGCAGCCTTGTCGAGGCAGGATGGCTGATACCGCAGCCGATCGTCTACGAGGACTTCCTGCCGCGCTCGGCCGCCGGCATCTTCCAGTCCAACCTTTCCTCGGAGGGTCGCAAGGACACCTCGGTCGCCGGCAGTGCACGCAGCATCGACTGGATGAGCGAGATCCTGGGTGTGACGGTCGCCGACCCCAACGACCTCTATGCCGCGCAACGGCAACGCTCGCTCGACGAGGCGTCCAGGCAGCTGGGATTCACCGTCATCGCGCCGGCCTGAGCAGCCGCCGACACCGCGGAATTCCGAACACCACCACGACCACGATGAGCGCACCGGCGATGTTCATTGCCAGCCTCACACCGCCCTCGTACCAGGGAAAGATCGCCGGGTACTCACTGGTGAGCAACAGCACCGGCGGACCGGTGACCGCCCACCAGGTGTAGTTGACCGGGCGAAGCGCCATCGCCAACCAGAACAGCACGACGACGATCGCGATGACGACCGGTGCCGCCGGCGTCGCGGCCAGGATGACCGCCGCCAGCACGGCACCGACGAGATTCCCTGATAACCGTTGCGCCAGCCGGATGCCGGTCGCGGCGGTGTCGGCCTGGATCGACAGCACCACACCGGTGATCAACCAGTGCGCGCCCACCACGTCCTCGGGTACCAGCGCGGCCGCCGCAGCGGCGACTGCCACCGCGGCACCCATGCCCGCGACATGCTCCCATGCCGGGCCGGGCCGGGACTTCGACGACGGCACCACATCGGCGCTCCGACGTAGCGCCGAGATCGCCAACGGCACCGCGGCGGCGACGCAGACGACCGCCGATCCACTCAGATACAGCACGGCGGGTGGATCGCCGGCGCGCTGCATGTGCATGGCCACCAGCACCACCGTCAGCGCGGCGGTCGGGCCGAGTCGCGGGATCACCGCCCCGAGCATCGCGGCGAGCACCGTGGCGACGCCCAGCAGCACCTCGTGCCCGTCGCAGGCGAGCACCGTCAGCGTGCCCAGACCGATGGCCACGGTTCGCACACCGATCACCCTGGCGGCCTCGTCGACGGAATCCGGAATCCCGGGCACCGCAGTGAGCACCACTCCCAGCGCGATCGCGGCGCCCGCCGCCGAGCGCCCGAGAGCATCGCATACGACGAAGACCGCGCCGAGCGCCACGGCCAGCGCCAGTGACATACCCCAGGCCGGGGACCCGGTCGCGCGGAACAGCTGACGAGCAGTGGGCACCGGGGCTACTCGTGCACCTCGGCGGCCTCCAGCACGGCGTCGACGATGCTCTGGTACCCGGTGCACCGACAGATGTTGCCCGACAGCGCTTCCCGGACACCGTCCTCGGTCAATGGCTTCTCCCGGTCGGTGTCGCGGAGCAGTTCGACGGCGGTGACCAGGAATCCCGGTGTGCAGAAACCGCATTGCAGACCGCGCTGCCTGGCGAAGCAGTCACGCAGTCGGGGTGCCTCCTCGAATTCGTCGAGTCCCTCCACCGTGGTGACGGTGTGCCCGTCGACCTGCACCGCCAGCGTCAGGCAGGCCCGGGCACTGCGCCCGTCGACGAACACCGAGCACGCGCCGCACACCCCGTGCTCACATCCCAGATGCGTTCCGGTCAACCCGATCTCGTCGCGCAGGAAGTCGGCCAGCATCATCCGTGCCGGCACGGTGCGTTCGAACACCCGGCCGTTGACGGTGACCGCGATCGCCACATTCGCCGAACCGTTCACTGCCACCGTCCTGTCGTTGTGTCGAAGTGCTCGGTCGCCCGGCGCGCCGCCGTGGCCATCGATTCGGTCAGGGCCTCCGCGCACAGATGCCGGGCGTAGGCCGCGTCGTCGGCCGAGGGTTGGGTGGCCGCCGCCCAGGTGGCGGCCACGTGTTCCCACAGCGCCGGACCCGGGTGCTCGCCCACCGCATCACCGCCGGTGAACAGCAACGGCCGGTCAGCGGCATTCAGCACCGCGGCCCTGATGTCGCCGATCCTGCCGTCACCACCGACGGTCATCACCACACCGGCCCCGGCAAGGCCGTAATCGCCGTGCTGGTGGGCGTATTCGACGAAGCCCCAGCCCTGATCGGGCCGGATCGCGGGTATCGAGATCCAGGTCAGCATCTCGTCGGGCTCCAGCGAGTTCGTGTAGAAGGACACGAACATGTCCTCCGCCGTGACCGTCCGGCGACCGCCCCGCAGTGATTCGACATGGCAACGGGCGCCCAGCACTACAGCGGCCAGCGGCATCTCCGCGGCGGGATCGGCGTGGGCGAGCGAGCCGCCGATCGTGCCACGGTTACGGATCCCGATGTGCCCGATGTAGCGCGCGGCGTCGGCGAGCAACGGTGCGCGGGCGGCGATCAGTGGGTCGGTCTCGACCGTGCGGTGCGTGACGAGCGCGCCGAGGACCAGATCATCGGTGTCATCGAAGATCCGGGTCAGTTCGACCAACCCGCCGATATCGATCACCACCGAGGGCCGGGCCAGCCGCAGATTCATCAGCGTCAGCAGCGACTGTCCGCCGGCGAGCAGCTTGGCATCGGGGTGGCGGGCCAGCGTGTCCAGTGCCTCGGCGACCGATTCGGGCCGCACGTAGGCAAACTCGGCCGGCTTCATGCGACGGCTCGCTGTGTGCGCAGGGCGCGCCACAACGCGCCGGTGTCGATTGGTGTGCTCGACGCATGGAATCCGCCGCCCACCGCGTCGTCGACGGCGGAGGCCACCGCGGCGTAGACCGCGATGGTGCCGCTCTCTCCCGCCCCGCGCACACCGATCGGATTGACCGGTGTGTCGACATGCAGGTGACGCACCGCGACCCGCGGCACATCGGTGGACAGCGGCAGGTGGTAAGCGGCGAACGTGGTCGACAGCGGATGTCCGGCGGCCGAATAGTTCCACTGCTCGAACAGCGCACCCCCGACGCCCTGGGCGACTCCGCCGATGATCTGGCCCTCCACCACCTTCGGATTGATCTCCCGGCCGCCCTCGTGTGCCACCGCGTACCGCAGCACGGTCACGATGCCGGTGCGGCGGTGCACGCCGAGGATGACCGCGTGCACACCCATGGTCCAGGTGACGGTGGCGGGACGGAAGACGGCCGTGACGTCGATGGCACCGCCGCCTTCCTGGCTTCCCCCCACCGACTGGGACCCGGCCAACTCCGGCCATCCCAGACTGCGGTCGCCCGCGGTGAAGACGCCGTCGGCATACTCGGCGGGTGCCGTCGCGCCCAGCACCGACGCCGCGCGGGCGCGGGCCAGTTCGATGAGGTCACCGGCAGCCCGGTGGATGGCCGAGCCGGCCAGAATCGCCGAGCGGCTGGCGAAGGTGCCGACACCTTCGGGCAGCCGCTCGGTATCGGCCGGCACGTAGCGCACCAGCTCCAGCGGTACGTGCAAGGCGTCGGCGGCGACCTGGGCGAAGACGGTTTCGTGGGCCTGCCCCGCGCTGGCGGCCCCGGCCGTCACCTCCAGTCCCCCGTCGGGCAGCAACCTGATCCGCGCCGTCTCGTGCGGCCCGCGACCGGTGGCCTCCAGGTAACTCGACAGCCCGTACCCGATCCGGTGATCGGGATACTCGGCGGCGATGTCGTCCATTTCGGACGGTGGCACTGCCTCCAGCACCGCGTCCAGGCAGGCCAGGTAGTCGGCCCCGTCGTAGGAGATCGGCACGCCGTCGCGGTACGGGATGGGCCGCGCGTACGGCAGGTCCTTGTCGGTCAACAGGTTTCGCCGTCGGATCTCGGCGGTGCCGATCCCCAGCTCACGCGCGGCCGCGTCGAGGCTGCGCTCGAGCGCGAACGTGGCCTCGGGCCGACCGGCACCGCGGTACTGCGCGACCAGGGTCTTGTTGGTCAACGCCGCGCGTCCCGAGATCCGGGCGGCCGGCACGCGGTAGGGCCCGAGCAGGTGGATGGCGGTGTTGGCGACGATTCCGGCCACCCACAGGCTGCCGGCGCCGATGTCGACGACGAAATCGTCCTCCCAGGCCAGGATCCGGCCGTCCCGGTCGACCGCCAACCGGGTCCGGTGCACCTGGTCGCGCCCTTGGGCGCTGGCCGCGAGATGCTCCTGGCGGTCCTCCACCCAGATCAGCCGGTGACCGGTCTGCCGGGCCAGCACCGCGAGCACGATCTCCTCGCTGTAGACGTTGGCCTTGGTGCCGAAACCGCCGCCCACATCGGGGACGACGACCTTGACGTCCTGGGCTGACCACCCGGTCACCCCGCAGATGGCCTTGCGCACCATGTGCGGCACCTGGGTCGAGGTGATGAGTTCGAGTCGCCCACGGCGCGGTTCGTACTCGGCGCGCACACCGCGGCACTCCAACGGCACCGCGCCGTGGCGGCCCATCCGGTAGCTGCCCTCGACCACCCGGTGGGCACGGGAGACCGCGTCCTCGACTGCACCGAAGGTGAACGCCAACCGGGCCGCCTCGTTGCTGCCCAGGTGTGCGAAGAGCACCGGGCTGTCGGCGCCGAGCGCGTCCTCGGCGTCGGTCACCGGCGGTAGCGGTGCGTACTCGATGTCGATGGCTTCCAACGCATCCTCGGCCCGGTAGCGGTCCTCGGCCACGATGACCGCGATGGGTTGGCCGATGTAATGCACCCGCTCATCGGCCAGGATCGGTAATCGTTGCTCGGCCAGCACGCAGTCGGTCGCGGCGCTGAACTCCGCTTCCGGGCGGGTCAGCAGGGGTATCGGCGTGCCGGCGATGCCGAGGTCGGCGGCGGTCCACACACCGAGTACCCCCGGCAGCTGCCGGGCACCGTCCGCATCGATCGACTCGATGACCGCGTGCGGTTCGGTTGATCGCAGGAAGACCACGTGGTGGGCACCGTCGGCGTGGTCGGCCAGAAATCGGCCGCGACCGGCCAGCAGCCGTTGGTCCTCACGCCGCGGAACGGACTGCCCGATGTAACCGGCGGTCGGTTCGTGCGCGCTCAATGGATCCGCTTCTCCCACTGCCACAGTGCGATCGATATTGCGAAGGACACGGTGATCAACAGCATGATGGTGGCCACCATGGACGGATACTCGCCGTGACTGTAGGACTGCAACACCACTCTGCCCAGACCGCGTCGGGTCGCGAAGAACTCCGAGAGCACCACGCCGACCACCGCGAGGCTGACGGCCAGCCGGATGCCGGTCAGCAGCGGGCGCCGGATCGCGGGGAAGATGATGTGCACCAACCGCTGCCAGGCGTTTGCCTGCACCGACCGGGCGAGCTTCCAGTACACCCGAGGGATCTCCTGCACACCGGTGGAGACGTTGATCAGCACCGGGAACAGGGCGAACAGCACACCCATGACGACCTTGGATCCCGACAGCGAGAAGATCGGCAGCAGAATCGGATACAGCACGATCTTGGGGATGCCGTTGAGCATGATGAGCAGCGGCTCGAAGATCAGCCGCAGTTTCTCCGACAGCCCGAGCAGCAGCCCCAGCGATCCGCCGATGGCCGTGCCGATGGCGAAGGCCAGGACGACGGCCTGGGCGGTGACCTGCATGTCGAACAGGTAACTGGGGTCGGTCAGGTTCGACACCAGCACCGCGAAGGTGGCCGCCGGGGACGGGATGACGAAGGTCAGTCCGGACACCACTTCCCAGATGACGACCATCAGCGCGGCCAGCGCGATGGAGCCGAACAGCTGTCCCTGGAGAATGGACCGCATCCGACGCGGTGTGCGTGCACCCGGGGCGGGCACCGTCGCGGTGGGCAGGGTCGAAGTCACTGGGTCCTCCCTCGCAGCAGTACCCGCTCGACCAGTGCCAGCAGCACGGTGAGCAGACACGACAGCATCAGTACGACCACGATGTAGGCGAACATCGCGATGTTGTCGAAAGTCTCGTAGAGATAACGGATCCGGTACCCGAGCCCCGCTTGGGCGGTGGTGAACTCCATGGCGATGGTGCCAATGAGCGCGTACACCACCGCCAGTCGCAGACCCGCGACGATGAACGGGCCGGCGGCCGGGATCGCGACGGAGAACAGCACCTGGCGCGGTGAGGCGTTGAGCGACCGGGCCAGTTTCATGTACACCGGGCGCATACCCTTGAGGCCCACGGTGGTGTTGAGCGCCATGGGGATTGCCGCCATGATCGTGGCCAGGATGATCACCGAGGTGGCGTTGATCCCGACCAGCACGATCATCACCGGGTAGAACAACACCAGCGGTACGGCGTAGAAGGACACCAGATACGGCTCGAAGATCCGACCGACATACGGGAGCTTCCAGAACAGCAGACCCGCGCCCAGTCCGAGCAGGGCACCGAACACCAGTGACACCGCGACCTCGATACCGGTGCGGCGGGCGTCCTCCCAGAACTGCGGCAGCGCCATCTGGCTGCCCAGTTCGGCGAGAATCGTCGTCGGGGCGGGCAGCACGCTGTCGTCCCAGATTCCGGTCTTGGCGCCGACCTCGCAGATCACGAAGAACAGCACGACCAGACCGGCGGTGGACAGCACACTGACCGCGCCCTTGCTGAGCCTGCGCCTCGCCGGTGTGGGTGTCGGCTGATGCGTCGGCTTCGTCTCGGCCGGCAGGTCGTCCTCGGCCAGATAGGAGGTCGTCATGTCGCCGCGGCCTCTTGCTGCTTGAACCCGCGCATCGACTCGGCCTGCAGCGAGCCCCATATCCGGTTGTGCAGGTCGTTGAACTGCGGAGTCGACACCACACTCGCGTCGCGGTTCTCGGGCAGGTCGATGTCGACGACGTCGATGATGGTGCCGGGCCGGTAGGACATCACCCAGACCTGCTGGGACAGCAGGATCGCCTCGGAGATGTCGTGGGTGACGAACACGATGGTCTGGTTGGTGCGCGCCCAGATCTGGCGGACCTCCGCACCGAGGAACAGCCGGGTCTGCTGATCCAGGGCCGCGAACGGCTCGTCCATGAGGACCACCTCGGGCTGTACCGCCAGGGTCCGGGCCAGCGCGACCCGCTGGCGCATCCCGCCGGAAAGCTGGGAGGGGTAGGACTTTTCGAATCCGGCGAGGCCGACCAGCTCGATGGCGTCCTTGGTCCGTTTGCGCTGCTCGGCCTTGTCGACGCCGATCATCTGCATCGCGAAGCGGACGTTCTCCTCGACCGTCCGCCACGGCAGCGTCGAGTCCTCCTGGAAGACCACCCCGATCTTGGGGTCCGGCCCGGTCACCGGTTTGCCCGCGACGCTGACCGTGCCCGACGAGGCCTTCTGGAGCCCAGAGATGACCGCGAGCAGTGTCGATTTGCCACAACCGCTGGGCCCGACGATCGACACGAAGCTGGCGTGCGGTACGTGTTCGGTGACGGACTTGACGGCCGTGACCGTGCCGGACGGACTGTCGAAGACAACCGAAACGTTGTCCATCTCAATGCCTTGCGGCGTCATGTGCTTTCTCCGATCGTGCGGGATCTTCGGTGGCGGTCTGGCCGGGTCAGAAGGTGGCGCGGGCGTCCTCTGGCAGATACTGCTGGTCCAGGACGGTGGCCCAGTCGACCGGCTCGGAGATCTGGCCGGCGCCCACCATCAGTTCGGAGAGATTGGTCAGACCGTCCTTGTCGACGGTCAGTGAATACCCCTTGGCCAGATCCGGGGTGGCCGCGAACGACGCCTTCATCACCTCTTCGCTGACACCGACCAGCGGTGCGAGCTCGGCCGCGGCGGCGTCGGGTTCGGCGACCAGCCATTCGTTGAGCCGATCGGCGACCTCGAAGAAGGCCCGCAGATTGTCCGGGTTGGCCTCGGCGTAATCATTGTTCACTGCAACCAGATCGGCGGGGAGATCGCCGAGGATATCCCGCGATTCGACGAGGACCTCGGCGTTCTCCTCGGTCTGCTTGGCCGCGATGAAGGGCTGCATGGCCCACCCGGCGGTGATCTGGTCGGCCTTGGCCGCCGTCCAGTTGTCCCCCATGCCGCCGACCGCCTGGGCGCGGACACCGAGATCCTTCTCCAGCGCCTTGACCAGAAGCTCGGTGGAGGAACCGGCGGAGCTGAAGCCCAGTACCGCGTTGTCCAGGGTGCGTCCCGGCGGGGCGATCCAGGCAAAGTCGTTGAGCTGGAACCACGGAGCGATGACGGTCAGGTTCGAACTGGGCTGCTGTGCGGCCAGCAGCACCGAGGTGTTACCAGCGATGGCGAGGTCGGCGTCACCGCTGGTGACCACGCGCATCGTGTTGCCGCCACCGCCACCGGAGAACAGGTCGACCTCCAGACCCTTCTCCTTGAACCAGCCCTTGTCGATACCGACCTGCAGGATCGCCATGAACGGCAGGCTGTCGACGCCGGTCGCCGAGATGCTGAGCGTGTTGGTGCCGGATTCCCCTTCGGGGCCGGCGGACTCGTCGGCGCAGGCCGCCGTACCGATGGTGAGAAGCGCGGCGATGCTCACCGCGGCGCATTTCTTGACGAGGGACATTGACGACCTCCAGGTGGGTTCTCGGTGAATTCGGGTCCAGATGGGGTGGGGATGTGTGCGACGGGCTATCTACGTGATCGGGTCCGGCGTTGTCTGCGTCCGAGGCATCGGGCGATTTCCAGGCCGACGGCGACGCCGGTCATCGCTGCGGCGGCGGTGAAAAGACCCGGCATCGCCGGGTTTGCGGCCGATTCGCCGTTGGCGGATGTGGCCGCCGGCGGGATCACCACCTGCGGTGGCGCGGCCGCGACTCCGTCGGCGGACGTGAGTGCGCGTTTCAACGGTGGCGGCGCGCCCGGCACCTGACTCCCGGGCGAGGGAAATCGCTCCGGGGGTAGGGAGGTTGCGCCGACCGTCATCGCTAGAGCCCCGCCACGATGTCGGCGAAGGCGCGGATGGTGGGTTCCCTACTCTGTCCCGGGCGGACGAACGGGACGATCGAAACCTGGTTCACTCCAAGTGATTCAATCTCCTTGAGCCGTTGGGCACACTCGTCGGGGGTTCCCGCCAGCGCGAACAGGTCGACCAGTTCGTCGGGCACGAGGTCGGCATGGGAGGCCTCGGTGTCCATGTGATGGTAGTAGTCATACGACTCGCGGATCCGGTCGATGGCCGCTTCGAGCGCCGGATCGACCTTCGCCGGGAGCGGGCGGATGGCCACTCGGGACACGTGTGCGCGCACCAGGTCTCGTGCTTCGGTGCGGTCGGGTCCGATCGCGGTCGGGGTCCACAGCACGATGTGTAGGTCATCGAGGGTGCGGCCGGATTCCCTGGCGCCCTTCGCGATGGTGGCCAGTGCGGCCTCGATGAAATGCGGAGCGGTACCGACCAGGACGATGACACCATCGGCGATCCGCCCGGACATCTGCAGGATCTTGGGCGCCGACGCCGCGATGTAGATCGGGATGTCCACCGGCCCGTTGAGGTAGTTCAGGTGGAACTCGGCGCCGCTGGTGGGCTCGACGGCCTTCTCGCCGCGGAACAACGTGCGCAGCTGGGTGATCGATTCCTCGAGTTCGGCGAGCTTCTGCGGCTTGAGGCCCATGGTGCGTAGCGAGGAGTCACCCGTTCCGATCCCCAATGCCACACGGCCACCGGTGAATTCGGCCAGGGTTGCCCATGACGAGGCCAACAGCGACGGGTGGCGGGTCACTGCGTTGGTCACCCCGGTGCCAAACACGATGCGAGAGGTGCCTACCGCGGCAGCGCCCATCACCGTCGACGATTCGCGCCAAATGTTCTGGGAATCGCCGAACCAGACGTTGTCGTAGCCGAGTTGCTCACTCAATCGGACGTAATCGCACATCGCTCCCACCGGTTCGGTGGGAAACAGTCCGACACCTTTACTCAACACCTTTTAATAGCCTCTCTTCGGCACTCTGGGGGGTGCAATCGGCCTGCTCGGGCCGTCCGTTGGGTGATACTGTATATCGGATCCAATCAGCTCGCAGGGTAACTGGAAGATTGTGTTTTCTGGATCGAAACCCCCTGGTCACCGAGGAGAAAGCCATGCGACTCGTCAACGAGTTCACCGTCGATGCATCCCTCGATTCTGCGTGGGCGATACTGACCGACATCCCCCGGATGGCCTCCTGCATCCCGGGCGCGGAGATCGAGTCCGTGGACGGCGCGGACTTCGTCGGCAAGGTGGCGGTCAAGGTGGGGCCGGTCGGATTGACCCTGCAGGGCCAGGCGACCCTGGTCGGTCAGGACGACGCTGCACACACCATGGTGGTGCGTGGTGCGGCCCGGGACCGCAAGGGGCAGGGTTCGGCCGAAGCCACCATCTCCATCGCGGCTCACGAGGAATCCGGCCGCACCGTGGTGGTCGTCACCACCGATCTGGACCTCGGCGGCAAGATCGCCCAGTTCGGCAGCGGGGTGATCTCCCAGGTCAGCAACCGCATCATCAAACAATTTGTAGGTCGGCTCAATTCGTTGATCGCGGCCGAGGAATCCGCCGGCGGCGGCACCCCGGGCGGCATGCCCGCGGTCGGCGCCTTGCCCGCCCGTGGCGGCATCGCGCTGCCGCCGAGCAGATTCGCGCACCTGGGCGTCACCGCGCTGGCCGGTGTCGCACTCGGCCTGGCCGTCGGCCGGGCCGTGTACGCAATCCGCTGACCGGAATCAATCAGCTACTGCCGCAACGAGTTCAAGCTCCACGCAGGCACCGCCAGGCAGGGATGCCACGCCGATCGCCGTACGCGCGTGGGCACCGACGTCCTCGCCGAAAACGGCCAGCAACAGCTCCGAGGCGCCGTCGATGACGCCAGGCTGCGCCGCGAAGTCGGGCACCGCACGGACATAACCGCGCAGATGCAGCACCGCGGTCACCGACTCCAGGCCCACCGCGGTATCGATCGCCCCCAACAGATTGAGTGCGGCAATCCCGGCTTGTGCCTTGGCATCTGATGCGGACACGTCGTCACCGACCACACCCGCCAGGCCTGGCCCGGCGTTCGTCCGTGCTGTGGCGCCGGAGACCCACAGTTGCCCGTCGTGCAATCTGGTCGGGTAGTACGCCCCCCTGGGCGCCGGCGCGGCCGGGATGGTCAGGCCGAGTTCGGCGAGCCGTTGTCGAAGGGATGTCACGGGGCCGGCTGGTCGTCGGCACCGAGCACACGTTTGAGGTGGTCGATGGAGTGCGACCGGTGCTGATGATTGAGCGCGATCACCCTGTCAACGTCGCCCTCGGCCATCGCTTCGGTGATCAACACGTGCTCGCAGTTCACCTTCCGCAGATCCAACAGGTCGGCGTACAGCGGTCGATACGGATCGGCCATGTTCCACAGCTGATTGACGATTCGCTTGGTCCGCGACAGATCGCTCTGCTCAAAGGTCAGGTAGTGGAACTGCCGGTTGGCGACACCCACGGCCACCATGTCGTCATCGGCCACGGCGCGATCCATCTCGGCCATCAGCAGCCGCATTTCGGCGATGATCTCCGGGGCGACGGGGGTGCTCATGGCGTCGCGGATCAGCTCCTCTTCCAACAGCGCACGCAGCCGGAAGACCTCGGTCAACTCCGCGAGTCCGAGCTTGACCACCCGATATCCGCTGTGCGGTTCGTAAGTGACGTATTCCTCGGCTTCCAGGCTCTTGAGCGCCTCCCGGATCGGGATGCGCGACATGCCGAGTTGTTCGGCCAGCGCCTCCTGGACGATCGGGGTACCGGGCGCCAACCGCCCGGACGTGATGTCGTTGCGCAACACCTCGACCACGGCCTGCTGCGCAGTCTTGGGTCGCACAAAGCCCGCTCTGGGCTCGTGCGACTGCCGGCCGCCGCGACGGCGCGGCGCTGGCTGAACATCTGCTCTTGTCGCCATGCGAAACCCCCTTTTTCCGGTGATTGGATACTCTATGCGATACACGCCTGCCGACCGTCGCCATATCGCTTCATTCCTGAAGCCGACATACGACGACGTGACCTCGACTACGAGCGCACTGCGTATTGCGGCGGGGTGATCAATACGGGATTCGGTCGGCACATCGCGGGTATTGCCTCCATGACGGACTCAATTCGAAAGGAGCCATCATGAGCACCACGACTGCATCGATAGATGTCGATCGACCCATCTCCACCGTGTACAACCAGTGGACACAGTTCGAGTCTTTCCCGCACTTCATGGAGGGTGTCGAGCAGATCGAGCAACGCGACGACACGCATTTGCACTGGCGGGTCAAAGTAGGCCCCTCCGTGCGCGAGTTCGACGCGACGATCACCGAGCAGCACCCGGAAGAACGGGTGGCCTGGAAATCCGACAGCGGGCCCGAACATGCCGGGGTGGTCACCTTTCATCGCCTCGACGACTCCACCACCCGCGTCACCACTCAGATCGATGTCGACCCCGACGGCTTCCTGGAAAACGCCGCTGACAAGCTCGGGATCCTGAAGGCGCGGGTCAACGGTGATCTCGAACGCTTCAAGAAGTTCATCGAGGAACAACCGGCCGAGACCGGCGCCTGGCGCGGCGATGTCAGCCGACCCGACCAACCCTGACCACGCGGCGGGCGACGACCCGCTCGTGGGTCGTTTGCCCCGCCGGAACCCGGGTATCACCGCGGCATGAATGAACCGGTGACGGCACCGCGGCGCATCGTCGTCACCGGCGCGTCGGGCAACGTCGGCAGTGGCGTGCTGCGCGCCCTCGCACGGCACATCCCGGAGGCGGAGGTCGTCGGCGTGTGCCGACGACCTCCGACCGTCGGTGAGCTGTATGCGCCCGTGCACTGGCACACGGTCGACCTCGCCGAATCCGACGCCGCCGAACGCCTCGCACCCGCGATGTCCGGTGCCGACGTCGTCATCCACCTCGCGCTCGCCCTCTACCCGGTGCACGACAACGATTATCTGTACCGGGCCAACGTCGTTGGCACACAGTCCGTTTTGCGCGCAATGACCGACGCCGGCATCGAGCACCTCGTCTACGCGTCCAGTCTCGGCGTCTACGCACCGGGACCGCGCACGCATGTCCCGGAAACCTACCCGCCCACCGGTCAACCGACATCGCCGTACAGCCGCCACAAGGTGATGGTCGAGGCCATCCTCGACGACTACGAGCAGGCCCACCCCGACGTCGTCATCAGCCGGTTCCGGCCGACGCTCGTGGCACAGCGTGAGACCGCGTCGATGGTCCGCAGGCTCTACCTCGGCCCGCTGCTGCCGGCATTCGTGCTGAAAATGATGCAGCGCAGGTCATTTCCGGTGCTTCCGCTGCCGAAGGGCCTTGCACTGCAATTCGTCCACACCGACGACGTCGGCGAGGCGGTGGTGCGCCTCATGCGCTGCCGCTCGGTGGGCGCGTACAACGTCGCCGCCGACCCTTTGGACGCTGCAGGGTTGGCGGCACTCGTGGGTGGACGGCCGATCGGCATCGACGCGGCATTCGTGCGGCGCCTCGTCGTCGTACTGAACAGCTTGCACCTGATCGCCGTGACGCCCGGCTGGTACGACGTCGCAACCAACACACCGTTGATGGACACCACCAAATTGCGCACCGAAACCGGTTGGGCACCCACGCGTTCCTCCACCGACAGCGCACGGGAAATGATCGACGGACTCGCCGACGGCGCCGTCGGATTCAGCGCCGCACTGGGATACGACGACGGGACGAGCATGACGAAACGCACGGCAGTCGACGCGCTGCACGACGCTTCACTGACGCTCTGGTTGGCGTTGACCGCGGCGCGAGCTCTGGGGCTGGGCCGCGCGGGGTGGCCCGAAGCCGCCGTCATCGGCACCAATCTTGCCGCCGGAACACCCGCAGCACTCGACAGGCTGGCCCAGCGCCGCCGCGACCCGGTGGCGCTGCTTGCCCCACCCGCCGTCGGCGCCGCCGTGCTGGCCACCCGCCGAGGGGGCTGGGCACCCGTGATCGCCACGGTCCTCTTGGGCGTCTTCGCCCTCGCCGAGCGCCGCAGGAACCACTGATGACCGCCGAGGTCTCCAACGGTCGACAGGTCGTCGTCATCGTCGGCGCCTCCAGCGGCATCGGTCGGGAGACCGCGCTGGCCTATGCGTGCCGGCGGGCCAACCTGGTGTTGGCGTCGCGCTCGGAGGATGCGCTGAACCGGGTCGCCGAGGGGTGCGCCGCAGCCGGGGCCACCGATGTGATCGTGCAGCCCACCGACATCTCCGACGCCGACCAGGTGCGCGACCTGTTCGACACCGCCGTCGCCACCTACGGCCACGTCGACGTCGCCGCGCAGTGCGCGGCGATCACCGCCTTCGGCCGCTTCGAGGATCTCCCGATCGACGTCTTCGACGCCGTCATCCGCACCAACGTGCTCGGTGCGGTGAACGTAGCGCGGGCGGCGCTGGTCCACTTCCAGCAGCGCGGCACCGGACACCTCATCATCGTCGGGTCGCTTCTCGGTGTGACCGCGGTGCCCTTCCAATCCGCCTACGTGATGAGCAAGTTCGCGATCAGCGGGCTGGTCCGCGCGCTGCGTCAGGAGAACCGGCATCAGCGTGGCATCCGCGTCCACGGCGTCTACCCGGGCCCAGTGGACACCGAGGTGTACGGCAGCGCGGGCAACTATCTCGGCCGCACGCCGCGGGTCGCCCCCACCGCCGACGCGCCGTCGACCATCGCCAAGGCCATCGTCGCGGCCACCAACCGACGGCGCTCCAGCGAACGCCAGATCGGCTGGTTCAACCGTCCCGCGATCGCGGCCTACCGACTGTTGCCGTCGATCTTCGACGCACTCATCACCCCACTGCTGCAGGCGACTTCCTTCAGTTCGAAGCCGACCGAGGAGTCCGCCGGTAACGTGCGCGGATCGGACAGACCAACACAGCCCGCGGCCCTTCAGACCAAATTCTCCAGATGATCGGCCACCGCGCCCGCCAATTCCGAAGCTCCTCGACGGAAGGACCGCAGCGGCCCCACCAGAGGCTCGTCGTACCCGGCGAACCACAATCCCGGTGCAGCGGCGGGTGTTCCGTTGCGCACCGGATCTCCATCGGAATCGAGCACGCCGAGGTGGCCGACCATCTCGTCGAGACCCTTGGTATATCCCGTGGCGGCGATGACGACATCAGGGCGCACGGTCGTCCGGTCGGCAAGCAGGACGCTGTCACCGGCGAAGGAGGCGACGGCAGCCACTATCTCGATGCTGCCGTCCTCGACCCGCGGCACCAGATCGTCGCCCAGCGTGGGGATGCGGGTGTCATCGAGCAAGGCCCGATAGATTCCTTTGCGTGGTGCCGGAAGGCCTTCCGCTTGCAGATCACCCCACCAGAGTGCGCGCATCATCGCCGCGGCACGGTCGAGCACCTCCACGGGCAGTCGCTCGAAGGCGTCACTGAACAGGTCGACAGGGACCCCGGCAATCGCCCGCGGCACCAGATGCGGCGGTGTCCGCACCGACATCCGTACTCTGCCCGCCCCTGCGGCGCTGAGGCACACGGCGATGTCGGTGGCCGAATTACCCGAACCCACGACCAGAACATCGCGCCCGACGAACGGATCCGCCCGGTGATAGTCGACCGAATGCAGCAGTTCGCCGGTGAACTCCCGGGCCCCGGGCCACGACGGAGTGCGCGGCGTGTGATAGTTGCCGGTTGCCACCACTACCGTTGCGGCAGTGATACTTCCGCTCTCGGCGTCCAGACGCCATTCCGCTGTGTCGCGGTCGATGCGCGCGACCGCCGCACCCATTCGCAGCCGCAGCCGCTGACGCCGCACATAGTCGTCGAAGTAGTCCACCATGGCGTCACGCGATGGCCACCGCCCGTGGCGGCTGGGGATGTGCTGACCCGGTAGATGCGACCAGTAGCCGCACGTGTTCAACCGGAAGTCGTCGTGAAATCGCCGCCACGAGGACGCCGGTTCGGGTGCACGGTCGAGCACCAGGGCGTCGATCCCCCACAGGTGGAGCAACTGACGGGCCACGGCCAAGCCGCACGGGCCCGCGCCGACGACGACCGCCCGCTCGTCAACTCCACTCGGTGCCCGCACTCCGCCTCCTCCGCCCGTCTCCCCCGCACATCGCGGGACAACCATTCCCGTCTGGCGCGGGACTCACACCTATGCCCGCTCTGGTGCCGTGTCCGGACGTTCGGGCACTCGTGGCACGCAGTTGAAGGGGTCGCGCCGGAAAGATGCAGACAGCGAAAGGTTAGAACAGTCGAGATAACGACAGCGCTTCCAGCAGAGGAAGACAGACAAGCTGCGTGTGTGGTCCACGACGACGTGCCGCTTGTTCTTTGGATTCCTCCATGGCCACATTCGCGACGAGTTACTCGGCGTGGAGATGATGCTGGTCGGGCTTCAGACCCACTTTCGTCCCACGGCGCACGGCTAACTGTTTGCGGGGCGCAGTCCAAACCCGGCACCAATCCGCGTGCTCTCACGACTCCACCGGCTTTGGGCCACCCGGCTCACCGACAGGCGACAGTGATCGACTCACTGCGGGCAAGGTGAGCCGCCGCAGCGCCACTATGCGAAGAATACTGAAGGATTCGTTTCCTTCGCGCCTATCCGGCAATACAGGCGCCAGGCGGTGATGTTGGTTGGCTGCGTCGAAGTCACCGCCAGGTGTACTCGCAGTGGGAGTGCAGCCGTCGTTAAGCAACAGCGGGCCCCGAGTATCACCGCCACCCGCAACCGTCTCGCTTCCAGGTTCCTCCCGCGCGGTGGTCTCAAGTATCACGGAACCTCTGTCGGATCAGCCGTAAGAGAAGGCCGGCGCTATCCGGGGAAGACGCAATACCGTGCCAGCTGTACCGAAGAGCCGTCAGTCGTGGGGCGATAGGCACCGTGGCGAGGAGCCCAGCGGACGGCGCGATTACTTGGCGCAGGAAAGCGGTGATCAGCGGATCACCCTGATTCACTGTGTTACTCCAGTTCATCCAAGACCGCTGTGACGGTCACCCGGCCCGTCACATCCCGTTCCGCGGTGGCTTGCGCGGTCCGGTGAACTCCGCGCAGCTGGAGCTGAAGCGGTCCTGGCTCAGCGACGAAGTTACGCCACCAGTTCTTCCGGTCAGGCATCGCGACATCGATGATCACGATGTCGTCCCGTTGGCGGTATGCCACTGGGAGAGTGAACGCCTTGCCTGATCTTCGACCGACGTAGCTCAATGCCGCTATGCGTCTGTTGAGCACGGTGTCTACTATTGGTGCACGCATTAGTCGCAGTGCTGCAGAATTTACTGCCGCGACCAAGAGATGAAACCGACCACCGAACGCCACGAATAACCTGCTCTCTCGCGAAACTTTACGCCTATACAGAATCGGCGCCCGGTCGGCGGATCTCGATCCAGAGTTCAACGATGTGATTCTACAGCTGCATCCGGACGCCGAAGCCGTGGCCGAGGTGTGCGATCAAGTCAGAGCGTTCGGTGAAACACTGATCCTCGTTGCACTGGCAGACTGAACGCTGAAGCAAGATTCGCAGGACAGGATCTCGCAAATCTGCTCTGGGTTGCAGGTATCGCAAATCGCAGTCCCGGCGCCCCTGAGACCTGACCTCGCTTGATTGAGAGGGTGCTCGAATCATCCTGGTCGGCGGCGAACCAACCTTGACGCTGAGATCAGCGCGCTTTCGTTGTCAACTGGCCGTCACACGGACCATCCGCGGCCAAGCTGGATCTTGCCCTTGGAGCGACGCAGCGCTTGGCCGGCCAGAGAGCGCTTCCGTCAGAGCAAGGCGCCGCCTGATGCCGTTGTCTCACAACCACTGCGAGTGCAGCGATGGGTTCAGCCGCATCCTGCTGACTGTCCTTCTTGAGCCGAAGGTAGGTCGATAGGGTGCTTGTAGCGACGCTCACTCGGCTCGGCGGAGGGGCTACGTATTACGGCGGTCCAGAAACCCGCCACATCCACAATGTCGACATGGCCAGCGTAATTCGCGACAATTCGAGGCGATTGAGGTGTGTGGGCGAACGCTTACGAGTGCCAGATATTCAGCGGATTCGCGACCCCGCCGCCGTGCTCGGAGTCGAGTTCCGAGCCGCGAACCACGACCGTTGACGCCATGTCCGTTCACACCCGCCGAAGAGCCGGCGAAAGAAGCCGACATCCGCAGGCCGAATTGCTGACCCTGCGATCGAGACAATTATGATGTGTCTCATGGGCACCCTCGATGACGTGGCGCGGGCGGCGGGGGTTTCGAAGTCGGTGGCCTCGCGGGCCCTGACGGGCGATGCCAGGGCGCGTATGAGCGAAGCCACCCGTGCCCGGATCTTGGCTGCCGCCGCCGAGCTCGACTATGTTCCGAACGCCCGCGCCCGCGCGTTGCGCCAATCTCGCTCCGGCGCAATTGGTCTGATTGTGCCTGATGTCAACAATGCGGTGTTCTCCGATATGTTGGCAGGGGTACAACAAGCGACTGCCCGCCATGGCACCGACGTGCTTCTCGGCCAAGTCGATCCGCCACCGGAGGGTGCCCAACAGTTGTCCCGTCTGGTCCGGGAAGGTCGCGTCGACGGGCTGCTGATACAGCGGCGGGAAGATTTCGACGACGCCATGTTGGCCGCGGTGCTGCATTCAGGCGTGCCCGCCATCACCGTGAACTCGCGACTTCCGGGCCGGACCGGGTCAGTGATCCTTGAGGATCAGCGCGGGGCAGCACTGGCCACCGAACATCTGATCGGGTTGGGCCACCAACGCATCGCGTTCATCTCGGGCACGCACTCGCACGACACTGCGCGCAGACGCAAGAGCGGCCATTTGACCGCGATGGCCGATGCCGGTCTCGCGCCGGACCCCGCCTGGGTGATCGACGCCGGATGGGAATCCGACGCCGGCGCGCGGGCATTGAAAGAGTTGCATCGCAACGTCGAATTGGGAAAACCGGGCGGTCCGACCGCCGTCGTGGTCGCCAGCGTGAATGCTGCCGTCGGCGCGTTGTTCACCGCCTTGCGGCTGGGCCTGCGAGTACCGCACGACCTGTCGATCGTCGGCATCAACACGACGTGGGTCTCCAGCACGGTGTATCCCGCGATCACGACGGTCAAGTTGCCACTGCACCGGCTCGGCGAACTCGCCGCGACAATGCTCTTGGATCATCTCGGTGGCGCCGCACTCACCGATGTCGTGGTCGGTGATCCTGCCCCCGAATTGGTGGTGCTGGAAACCACGGCCCCGCCGATTGCATGACGGGTCCGTGGTTTCGCGCTCATCGTCCGAACTGCGCGGGGCGCTTCTGAACGAAGGCGGCCACTCCCTCAATTCCGTCAGCCGAGGTGAAGAGTTCCATCAAGGTGGCGCGTTCGTCACTGTAGGCCAGCGCCCGCTCCGCGCCGGAGACGAGCTCCTTGGTGGCAGCCAGCGCCGAGGCCGACGATCCCGCCAGTTGCCCGGCCAACTCCAGGGCGCGGTCGCGGCACGCGCCCGCCGGGACAACCTCGTTCACCAGGCCGAGTTCGCATGCTTGCGCCGCCGGCAATCGCTTCCCAAGCATGATGATCTCCTTGGCTTTACGACCGCCCACTTGAGCCGTCAACCGCTGCGTGCCACCCCATCCCGGCACCAACCCCAAGGACAACTCCGGGAGCCCGAACTTGGCCGTATCACCCGCGACGATGAGGTCGGCAGCCAGCGCTACTTCGAATCCGCCGCCGAGCGCCATCCCTTCCACCGCGGCGATGACGGGAACCGGAACCGTGGCGATCGTTTCCACCAGAACACCAGCGGCACGGGTGAGTTCACCGATCTCACCCTGATCAGCGCGGCCGTACACAGCGATATCGGCTCCGGCACAGAAGAACGCGCCGCCGCTGAGCACGATCACCCGGATGCCGGGCGGGCGACCGTCGATGATTCTGGTCAAACTTCGAACCATGTCGAGGTCGAAGGCGTTGCGTTTCTCAGGGCGGTTCAACACCAGATGCAGTATCCCGGCGTCGACATCTGCGTCGACGGTCACCGACTCCGCGATCAGCGTCTCGTTCATCACTTACCCACCTTTTCTTGAAGGCGATCGATTTCTGCTGTGTCAAAGCCCAATTCGGCAAGGATGGCTCGGTTGGAGCTACCCAGCTCGGGCGGCATGCTGCGTACTCCGGGACGCTGGCCGTCGTAGATCAGCGGGTGTCCGAGGAGCTTGACAGCACCTGCCCTCGGATGATCGATTTCGATCACCGACTTGTTGTGCAGCACCTGGGGGTCCGCGACGATGTCAGCGTATGTGTTCACCGGCGCGAACCAAACCCCGGCCGCGGCGAACACCGCAGTCCAGTCCTCGGTGGTGCGCTGCGCCATGTGTTTTGCCACCCGCTCGTTGACGTCCTCGCGCCGGTCATACGACATGTCTTCGCCGATGTTCAGGAACCAGTCGTCCTCGAAGACTGCGCCCAGCACTGTCAGCGCATTGAGCGACAGCGTGAGATGACCGTCTGCGGTGGCGAAAACGCCATAGGGTGCCTTGTAATACGGCGACGACACACCGCTGACGCTGCGCCTGCCGGGGTAGCCGTTGAGGAAGTAAGACAACGGTTCGATCTGGAGATCGAGCGCGGCGCTGAGCAGATTGCTCTCCACCCGTGCCCCTTGCCCGGTACGCTCCCGGCCATGGAGGGCCGCCAGGATGCCGAACGCTCCAAGGACTGCGCCGTGCTGGTCCACCACCGATGCACCGACCGGCGTCGGTGGCTCATCGGCAGTACCGGTCGCGGCAGCGATTCCCGATAGGGACTGCAACAGCACATCCTGGCCCGGCCGGTCTTTGTAGGGACCGTCGCTGCCATAGCCCGACAACGAGCAGTACACCAATCGTGGGTTGCGGTCGCGCAGTCGCTCCCAACCCAGGCCCAGCCGATCCATCACTCCGGGGCGAAAGCTCTCGATCAGGACGTCGGCTTCGTCGAGCAGACGGATGACGACGTCCACCCATTCGGGGTCCTTGAGATCGACCACGAGGCTGCCGACGTTCCGATTGCCCAGTAAGAAAAAGACGCTCTCTCCGTTGAGGTAGGCGTCGGGGCCCGACCATGAACGTTCGAACGCACCCGTCGGCGGCTCGACCTTGATGACGTGCGCGCCCAGATCGGCAAGCATCTGGGTGGCCGAAGGCCCCTGAAGAAAGTGCGTAAAGCTAACGACGCGTATCCCGTCGAGCATGGCCATCGGTGCCTCCTCATCGAACCCCCAAATGGGGCGGCGCGGTTCGCCCAGCGCCATTGAATCAAAATGAGCAATCGATTGTCCACAGCTTGGCCAAGTTTTGCGCAATCGGTTGTTCTCAGGCTTTTCACGTGATTCACTGAATCGGCCGTGACCTGGGACACACGTTGCGGCATCCGTCACCAACGAGGTCCACCGACAGGAGTTCCGATGACCGACACCTCGCCCCGGCAATCTCCCGCCAGCTCCGCACGATCAACCGACCCGCCGGCGAGCAGGTTGCGCAGGGTGGTCGCAGCATCGATGGCCGGCACCGTCATCGAGTGGTATGAATTCCTGCTCTACTCGGCGGCCTCGGCCTTGGTGTTCGGCACGCTGTTTTTTCCCGAGACCGACAACGCCCTCGACGGCGTGATCAACGCGCTGCTCATCTACGCGGTGGGCTTCCTCGCCCGCCCACTGGGCGGACTGATCTTCGGCTACTTCGGCGACCGCGTGGGCCGTAAGAAACTGCTGCAGGTGAGCCTGCTGCTGGTCGGCGCATCGACCTTCGCAATCGGGTGCATACCCGGCTATGCCAACATCGGGATGGCCGCTCCATTGCTCTTGGTGGTGATGCGCTTCGTTCAGGGCGTCGGTGTCGGCGGCGAATGGGGCGGAGCGGTCCTACTGGTCGCCGAGCACAGCCCGAACAGGAGTCGCACCTTCTGGACCAGTTGGCCGCAGGCCGCGCTGCCGCTCGGCAATTTCGTTGCGACGCTTGTGCTAACGGGTTTGTCGTTCGCCATGACGGAAGACGCCTTTCTGACCTACGGTTGGCGGATCGCGTTCTGGTTGTCGGCCGTGATCGTGATCGTCGGTTACTACATCCGCACCCGCGTCGACGAGGCGCCGTTGTTCCTCGAAGCGCGAGAAGCGGCCGAGAAAACGAATGCGGCCACCCCGAGCGCACTGCAAGTCATCCGGGCCTACCCACGTCAGGTGGCGATCGCCATGGGCGCGCGGGTCGCCGAGAACATCATGTACCAGATGGTCGTCACCTTCTCGATCACGTACCTGGCGTTCACAATCGGAGCCACGACCACAGAGATACTGGGGCTCATTCTGGGCGCGCACGCGATCCACTTCATCGCGGTGCCGTTCTACGGTCGACTCGCCGACACCTGGGGCCGCAAACCGGTATTCCTGCTGGGATCGGTGCTGGCCGCCGGATGGGGATTCATCGGCTTCCCGCTGCTCGCCACCGGCAACGAGTTTTTCATCTTCCTCGGTATCACGCTCGGGTTGTTGATCCACGGCTTGATGTACGCGCCGCAGCCGGCGCTGATGGCCGAGATGTTTCCGACACGCATGCGCTATACGGGTGTCTCACTTGGCTATCAGGTCACGTCGATCTTCGCCGGATCGCTGGCTCCCTTCATCAGCACGTCGCTGCTGCGGTCCTACGAATCGTGGGTGCCGATCGCCTGCTATCTCGCGGTGGCAGCAGTCATCTCGACGGTCGCAGTGAGTTTCCTGAAGGAAACCAGAGGCGTCGACCTGGCAACCCTCGACATTGCCAGCCCCGGATGCGTCACCGCCGGCAAGTAGCCGTGCAGTGGATGTAGCGCCCCAGGGACGGCTGGCGCCGCGCCAAGGCGCTGCGACCGGGATCTGCGGGCAGGGCAGCCGATGGCCTCATACATGGAGGCAATTCTGCACAATCGGTTGCTCAACCGGATACTGTGTGCTTCGCTAGGTGGACCGACGGGCGGTAAACGCTCGACCACCACTTTTCCGACCCGCGCATCGTTGCAGGGTTCCACATGATCAACTCCAGAATTCGAGAAGGGGATCAGTCACATCATGGGTGATATATCAGTTATTGATCGGCTCGCCGGCCGCGGTGCGCGGGTCCACCGATGACCCGCCGCTTGGAAGTCGTCGGAATCGACAAGGAGTACGCCACGACTCAGGGCGCAACTCAGGTATTGAAGGGACTGACACTGCACGCGGACCGGGGCGAGTTCGTCTCCATCGTCGGCCCGAGCGGTTGTGGCAAGTCGACGTTGTTCAACATCATCACCGGCCTGGTGGCGCCCACCTCCGGCGCGGTACGTGTGAACGGCAGGGACGTCACCGGCACCACTTCCGAAAACATCGGCTATGTCCTACAGAAGGATCTGCTCTTCCCGTGGCGAACGGTGTTGGAGAACGTCATCCTCGGCCTCGAAGTCCGCGGAACCCGCAGAAAAGAAGCCCGCGATCGCGCCCGACAGCTCTTCGCTGCGTACAAGTTGGAGGGATACGAAGACAAGTACCCCGCTGACCTGTCCGGCGGGATGCGGCAACGGGCAGCACTCATGCGCACCATGGTGACCGATCCCGACATCATCCTCATGGATGAGGCCTACAAAGCCCTCGACTATCCCCTCAAGATCGCATTGGAAGGCGAGCTCCTCGAAACAGCAAGGGCAACAGGCAAAACCATCGTCGCCGTCACACACGATATCGAAGAAGCGGTCACCATGTCGGATCGCGTGTACGTCCTCAAAGCGCATCCCGGAGAAGTTGTCCACGAACTGGACGTCGATCTGGGCACCACGAGCACCGATATCAACGAACGGCGCCTCGCCCCGCGATTCAACGAGTTCTATGAGTTGATCTGGCGTGGCATCGGCCAGTCCGGGGCCGTCGCATGATGCCACCCGCCCGCACCACTCCTCACCGCACCCAGGAGGACAAATGACCACCGTACTGACCGAACAGCCGGCAGCACCGACACGTCCGGTACGCAGCCGCATGACCACCGCGGCGCCCCACCACAGACGGATCCTCCTACACACCTTGCAGGTGTTGATCGTCGTAGCCGCCTTGTCAGCCTGGGAACTGGGTACCCGCAGCGGCGCCATCAGCTCCTTTCTGTTCGGCAGTCCCAGTGCAGTCTGGAATGTCCTGCAGACCCGCGCACAATCCGGGCAACTGTGGACCGACATCGGCGTGACCAGCTCGGAGGTCCTACTCGGATTCTTGATCGGCGCAGTGGGTGGCTCGATCCTCGGGCTGTTGCTGTGGTACTCCCAGTTTGTTGCCGACCTGACGGCACCATTCATCGCCGCCATCGGCTCCATCCCAGTCCTCGCCGTCGCCCCACTCACGATCATCTGGTTCGGCACCGAGATGACATCCAAAGTGGTGATCGTCGCCTTCTCATGCGTGGTCGTATCCCTGACCACCTCCTATCGCGGCGCCCGGCGCACCGACCCCGACCTGATCAATCTGATGAAGTCGTTCGGCGCCTCCCGCTCCCAGATCTTCGGCAAACTCGTTGTGCCGTCAGCGATGACATGGGTGGTGTCCGGTCTGCGGCTCAACATCGGCTTTGCACTCGTCGGGGCGATCGTTGGTGAATACATCAGCTCTGATGCCGGTGTGGGCCACATGATCCTGCTCGGTAGCTCCAACTTCACCATCAGTCTCGTCATCGCCGGCATCGCCATCGTCATGGCGATGGTGCTGGTCTTCAACCTCCTCGTCAGCGCCCTCGAAAAGTTCCTCGGCCATTGGGAAAGGTCATGATCATGAGTCCCCGAATGTACTTACGCCAATTGATGATTGCCGCTACTACCGGCACAGTCCTGCTCGCCACGGCGTGTGCCGGCGAGCCGGCGCCGTCTGCCGACGGCACTACCACGGTTCGGATCAGCCAGGCCTTCCAGTCCCTGCTCTACCTTCCGCTCTACGTCGCACAGGAGAACGGCTACTTCGCAGAACAGGGGGTGACCGTCGACATCGCCACGGGCGGTGGTGGCACCCAATCCTGGACCGCGGTGCTGGGTGGATCCGCTGACTTCTCGATCCAGGATCCGGTATTCGTACCGAAGTCTCATGAGAACGGCGGTCCCGGCGTGGTGGTGGCGGCCATCCAGAACGCTCCGTCGGTGTTCGTCATCGGCCGCGACGGCAGTAACGCCACACTCGACGACGCGTCCGTATTCGAAGGCAGGAAGGTGGCGGTGAGCCCGGAGCCGGATACCAGTTGGGCCTTCATGAAATACCTGATCGACCAAAAGGGGCTGAAGGACGTGACAATGGTCAATGTTGCGCTGGGCAGCGAGCTCGCCGCCGTGGCCGGTGGACAAGCCGACCTTGCGCTGTCCTTCGAACCGACCGTCAGCCAGGCGGTGGTCGACCAGGGTCTCGAGGTGGTGTACAGCTTCCCCGCCAACCCGGACTGGTACCCATTCGCCTTCTCCAGCCTTACGACCACCGACGACTACCTGCAGGAGAATCGGGACGCCGCACAGGGCGTGGTGACCGCGATTGCGAAGGCATCGAAGTTCATCTATGCCGACCCGGCGGCAACGATCGACATTGCCGCCCAATATTTCCCCGATCTGTCGCGCGATGTGGTCGCGGCGGCTGTGCAGCGGGAGATCGAAGCCAAGGGCTACGCCGAAGACGTCACGGTGACCAAGGAATCCTGGGACCGCAACATGGAGATTGCATTGTTCACCAAGAACATCGTGGCCTATCCCTCAGATGCCACGTCATATGAGAACAACGTCAACACCGAGTTGGCGACGCGAGCCCGAGAAATCGTCGAGGTTGGCTGACCATGACAGTGCAACAGCCGGCACCGGCCGACCTGGAAAACATCTGTTCTGCATATGGGCTCAGTCTGACCGCCGGTGAGTTGACGGAATTCGCCCCACACGTCGAGACCATGTTGGGCTCGTGGGATCTGGTGGAGGAACTGCACGCAGAGATCCCGGCGCCGCCCGTGACACGTGCCTGGTCGCATCCCGAACACAATCCGCTTGGCGGCTGGTATGTCACCTGTGCGATCACCACCGCTGCCGCCGGTCCGTTGGCGGGGCGGACGGTGGGCATCAAGGACAACATCGCGGTGGCCGGCGTCCCGATGATGAACGGTTCGGCACTGGTCGAGGGTTACGTCCCGGATCGGGACGCCACCGTAGTGACCCGGCTCCTGGATGCTGGTGCCACGATCGCGGGCAAGACCGTTTGCGAGAACCTCTGTTTCTCCGGCGCGTCGCACACCGCCGCGACCGGGCCGGTTCGCAACCCCTGGGACCACAGCCGCACGGCCGGCGGCTCGTCAAGCGGCAGCGCCGCGTTGGTAGCCTCCGGCGCGGTAGACCTCGCCATCGGCGGCGATCAGGGCGGTTCGGTTCGGCTGCCTGCCGCATTCACCGGGATCGTCGGTCACAAGCCTACGCACGGGCTGGTCCCCTACACGGGCGCATTCCCCATCGAACAGTCACTGGACCACCTCGGACCCATGACCCGCACCGTCGCCGACGCCGCGCTGGTTCTCGAGGTGATCGCCGGGCCCGACGGCCTGGACCCGAGACAACGCAGCGACAGTGACCGACCGAGCTATACCGACGAATTGCTCCGGGCCACAACCGGACTGCGTGTCGGGGTTGTGACGGAGGGCTTTGCCCACCCGGAGTCCGCCACCGGCGTCGATGCCGCCGTCCGCGGCGCTGTCGAGACCCTTCGTTCCACGGGCCTGCTGTGCGAAGAGGTGTCGGTCCCTTGGCACCGCCACGGCAAGAAGATCTGGGACGTGATCGCTGTCGAGGGCGGCACCGCTCAGATGGTCGACGGTAATGCCTACGGCAGGAACTGGCAGGGCTGGTACGACCCCGCCCTGATCGAGCATTACGGCAGTCGTCGTCGCGCCGACGGTGCCTCCTTCCCCGACACCGTGAAACTGGTTCTCCTGGCGGGCAGGCATACCCTGGACCGCCACCACGGGACGCACTATGCGATGGCACGCAACCTCGTTCCGCGCCTGCGCGCTGCGTATGACGAAGCGCTGTCTCACTTCGACGTCCTCGTCATGCCCACCACCCCGATCCTGCCGAGCCTGATTCCGAGCCCTGAGGCCTCGCTGGACGAATACCTGGCCCGAGCGTTGGAGATGATGGCGAACACCGCCACCTTCGACGTGACCGGCCATCCCGCGTGCAGCGTCCCGGCCGGGACGGTACAGGGGCTGCCCGTGGGGATGATGATTGTCGGGCGCCATCACGACGACGCCACGGTATTGCGGGTTGCGCATACGTTCGAACGGGCTCGCGGCGGCTTCCCCAGCGCGGCGGATCCGGCATCATGAGCGGCGTGCACGAGATCGAACTGGACCTGACCAGACCCCTGGTGGAAGACCCGCGTTCGGGACACAATCGGTGGCATCCAGATATTCCCGCGGTGTTGCGATGCGCGCCGGGTGACACGGTGGCGATGCGCGCACGCGACGGTTACGACGGTCAGATCACCCGGGATTCGACGGCCGAAGACGTCCTGCGGATGGACGCTGCCCGAATCCACCCACTGACCGGACCCGTGTACATTCAGGACGCCGAACCCGGAGATCTTCTGGTGGTCGACGTGTTGTCGGTCGAGACCGGAGACTTCGGCGCCACGCTCAACATTCCCGGATTCGGCTTTCTGCGCGACGAATTCACCGAACCACACGTCGTTCGTTGGGAAATCGCCGACGGGCTCGCCCACTCGACAGACCTGCCCGGCATCCGATTGCCGGCCGCTCCCTTCATGGGAGTGATGGGTGTCTCGCCGTCACGGGAGCTGTTCGAACGCACCAGAACCGCCGAACAACAGGCGGCCGACGAAGGTGGACTGGTGGAATTGCCGAATCCCGCCTCGGCGGTTCCACCGGATCGCGCGGGCGATCCGGGGCGACGCACCATCTCCCCCACCGAAGCCGGCGGCAACATCGACATCAAACACCTCACCGCCGGCAGCCGGGTATACCTGCCCGTGTGGGTACCCGGCGCGCTGTTCTCCGTCGGTGACGGCCATTTCGCACAGGGTGACGGCGAATCGTGCGGTGCGGCGGTGGAAACCAGTACCAAGGTCGTGGTGCGATTCGACCTGCGCAAAGGTGCCGCCGCGGCGGGGGGCATCCGTCACCTGCACTTCGAACGCGTTACTGCTGGCCCTCCGGAGGTGGCCAGCCGACCACACTTCGCCGTGACCGGTGTACCGATGGATCCGGACGGCCGGATCCACCCGGAGAATCTCAACCTGGCTACGCGAAATGCGCTGCGGCTGATGGTTGATCATCTGGCTGAGGACCGCGGCTTCACTCGCCAGCAGGCGTACGCACTGTGCAGTGTGGCCGTCGACCTGCGCATCAGCCAACTCGTCGACGTGCCCAACGTGTTGGTATCGGCCATGTTGCCTACGGACATTTTCGACTGAGCCGATCACCCTTGGCCCAGCGAAAGGGTCAATCCGGCACGACGACGGCGCGGCTGCGGCCGGTGTACGCCCACGCCTCGCCGATCCGGCTCAGCGGGAACGCGGTGTAGGGCAATTGCAGGGAGCCGTCGGCGAAGCGGGCCATCACTTCCGGCGCCTCGGCGAACAGCGCCTCGGCAGACTGCGATCCGATGCCGCTGCCGGCGATCTGGATCCGCCGACTGCGCAACAGGTCCGCGGGCAGCGCCGCCGTCCGACCGGCGAGCGACCCGATCTGCAGGTAGGCCGTGCTCGCCTCGGTGTCGTGGCCGCCGCGACCGAGCACCGCGAAGGCGGCCTCGGCTACCGGCCCCCACAAATAATCCAGCACCAGTCCGGGCGACGTCTCGGACACCGCGTCGGCCAGAGCCTTCTGTAGACCGTCGGGTCCGTCGTGGGCCAGCGACACGGTCATCGCTCCCATTCCACGCAGGCAATCCAGCGCCTCCGGGTCGCGCCCACCGGCGATGACCCGCTGCGCCCCGAGCGCCAACGCCCCTTGCACGGCGAGGCTGCCCGACATTCCCGTGGCGCCCAACACCAACACGGTGCCCAAAGTCCCCATTTCCCTGCGTCGTGCGGTGAGGACTACCCATCCCGAGAGGCCGGGGTTCATACCGGCGGCGATCATGAGCGGATCCGCTCCCACCGGTAGCTCCACCTGCATGGGTGCACACAGTCGCTCGGCCATCGTTCCGAAAGGTGGACGCGCGTAGCCGGTGTAGACCAAGCGCCCGTCGCTGGTGCGTGCGACCGCGTCGATGCCCGGTACCAACGGATATGTCATCTGGCCGGAGCCGTAGTGCCGCCCGGTGGCCAGCCCGCGAACGACGTTATGCAGGCCGGCTGCGACGAGTTGCAACGGCTCATGGCCGGGCGGGGCCGTGGGCTCGGGGAAGTCACCGCAGATGGGCGACACATCGGGGGCGGTGACGACTGCAGCACGCATCAGAGTTCCCTAACTAAGTTAAAGAGTCGACTCGAGGATGCCTTAACGATGTTAAGGTGTCAACTCCGCGCAACGGCATCAGTCAGTACGGCGTCCGATAACGGCAACCCCGCCAGCGAGGCCACGTCGAACAACGCGGCCCCGTGACCCGGGGCCGCCCCACGTCACTACCGACGCTCGGGCAATTGTGACCGAATACCGGCAAGCACCACGTCGACGATTCTTTCCGCATCGGCAGAGGTGAACGTGCGCATCCCCCGGTTGACAATGAGATGCACCGGGCCGGAGATCATCTCGCCCAAGAAGCCGCTATCGACCGGAGGAAGTTCGCCTCGATCGACCGCGGTGTCCACACGATGCTGCATGGCGGCCACCCGGGCGTCGAGCACCCGGGTCAGCGCGCGCAGGGTCTCATCGTGGCGAGCGGGTTGGATGGCCCTTTCGAGGGCGCGCCCGAACGGCGTTTCGAGGCCGGCCGCAAGGGCCACCAGAAAATCCACCAAGTCGCAGCGTATGTCACCGGTGTCCGCAATCGAGGCGAGGCCTTCGGCATAACGCAACAACGCCTCGGCGACCAGTTCTTCCCGGTCAGGCCAGTTGCGGTAGATGCTGGCCTTGTGGACGCCCGCTGCCGCGGCAACATCCTCATACCGGAACGCGGCGACGCCATCACGTGCCACGAGTTCGGCTGTGGCGGCGAGAATTTGCGCCTTGACCCGGGCAGTCCGCCCGCCGGGGCGGCGCGCGGGCGGCCGGCCCGAAGTCCCGTTCCCCATCGCCACCCTCACCTTCTGCCTCGGCGACGATTGTTGCCAACGGCAGCGTTGCGGTGCAACCCGGATCGGTATACGCTCGCTAACGCGACATACTTTCGCTTTAGTAGGGATACGTGGCCGACGGCCATTCGCCCGTCGCCACCAACCCCCTGTATCGATGGAGCACCGATGAAAATTCTTGTGTCGGGCGGCGGCATAGCCGGTTTGGCGTGCGCGCTGGAGTTCGGCGGTCGAGGCCACGAGGTCACGGTGGTTGAACGCGCTCCCCAACTCCGTCTCACAGGCACCCCGATCGATATCCGCGGCGATGCCATCGAAGTCGTGGACAAAATGGGACTGCTCGCGAGCATTCAGGCACGACGCGTCCAGATGTCCGAGCGCACACAGTTTCTCGACATACACGGCAAACCGATCGCCCTGATGCCCGTCACTGAGATCGGCGATTCCGACGACGACATCGAGATCTTGCGCGAGGATCTCGTGGGCCTCCTCGCCGATGCTGTGTCGAACACAGCGACCATCCGATTCGATGACTCGATCACGGCGTTGGCCCAAAGTGACGACCATGTCGACGCGCAATTCGCATCGGGCCGGACCGCGCGGTACGACCTCGTTGTCGGCGCCGACGGCCAGTACTCGACGGTACGCCGACTGGTGTTCGGACCCGACGAGCATCATGTGAGACACCTCGGCGTGTACTTCGCCCTGGCAGATCTTCCCGATGAGCGTCATTCTGGGAGCGCCAACTCGATATACAACGTTCCCGGCCGAATGGCAGGTGTGTTCCGATATGGGGGCAAGTCGGTCGCAGTATTCGAGTTCCGCTCGGAAACACTGGATTACGATCCGGACGACGCGGACACCAAGAAGCAGATACTCTTCGACGCTTTTGCCGACTACCCGTGGTGGCGCATCCCGGAGCTGCTGGCAGCAGCACGCGTCGATCCCGCCTTCTACTTCTCGGCTGCAAGTCAAGTTCATCTCACCTCCTGGCATCGTGGTCGCGTCGTGCTGGTCGGGGACGCCGGCTACTGTGCGGCGTTCTTGTCCGGCCGGGGCACCTCACTGGCCCTCACCGGTGCCCGATTCCTGGCCGAGGAACTGGATCGAGATTGCAGTCACAGCACGGCTTTCGCGCGGTACGAAGCTCGGCAACGCCCGTATGTCACCTTTGCTCAGGGCTGTGTGGCCAGTGGCCGCGACCGCATCCTTCCCGCGACCTGGGCCGACATTGCCGCTCGTAACGAAGCCCTGAAAGCGGCCTCCACCCGAACACCCTGAGTGCGAACTCTTTTCAAGAGCAAGCGGCCGCAACGATCGCCCGACCGCCTCACGTTGCCCTCATCGCCAACGGATTTCCCAGTCACGTGACAGAAAGTGTGCGCAGTGAAGCAGCTTCACGATAAATCAGTCGGAGACGACCAAGCACGCAGCTGGAGTGCGAGGCTCGTCCTCTGGGCAGCAGTTCTCACTCTCGCCAACGTTCTGGCTGATCTGGTCATCGGATCACCGATGATGGTTCTGCCGCAGTTGATGGAGCATTTCGACACCGATCAGGCAGCCTGGCTCAACGCCGGGGCGATGCTGGCCGGCGCCATCTGGTCGCCGCTGCTGGCCAAGAGTTCCGACATCTTCGGTAAGCGGCGGTTACTTCTCATCACCCTTCTGCTTGCTTGCGCAGGAGCCGTGATCTGCCTGCTGTCCCCTAACCTGTGGACGTTTCTGGTGGGACGCTTTTTCCAAGGGGCCGCCTTCGCAGCGATCTTCCTCACGGTGGCGCTCACACAACAGATCTGCAGGCCAACGGTGGCGATGACAATGGTCGGCATCTTGACGTCGGGCTCGGCGATGGTCGGGATCGTCGAGCCTTTTCTGATGCAGCCCGTGATCGAGTCGTTCGGATTTCGCGGAGTGTTTGTCGTAGCGGCCTTGCTCGCGGCGACCGCCGCTGTCTGTGTCCGTGCGTTCATCCCTGAGTCGCCGATTCGCACCGGGGGCCGGATCGACGTGGTGGGGGCGCTACTTCTCGGCTGCGGCCTTGGCGCGACCCTTGCCTACATCAGCCTTGGCAGTGACGCCGGCTGGTTGTCCGAGGGCATGGTTGCGCTGGTGGCAGCAGGTGTCACAGCTTTGGTGGGCTGGGCGGTTCTCGCGCTGCGGATCGACGAACCCATCATCGATATCCGTGCTTTGACTCGCCCTGTTCTGCTCACGCTGCTGGCGTTGGTGTTGGCTGCCGGTTCCTTTCGCAGCATGCTGCAACTGACCGGCGTCACCGCCCAGGTCTCCCCTGCACTCGGCCTCGGTTACGGGCTGGGCGGCAGTGATGCGCTCGCCGTACTGCTCGGAACGGCCAATCTCGGCATCGTCGTCGGCGGCGTCGGCGCCGGATGGCTTGCGGGCCGAGTCGGCCCGGCTCTTCCCCTGCTGGGCGGTATCGCCGTGGGTACCGTCGCGACCTTCGGCATGCTCGCCGGGATATCACTGCTACCGCTGGCGATTGCTTGTGGCGCCATGCTCGGCGTCGCCGCCGGTGCGATAGGCGCCTCCGGCTACAACTTGGCCATAAGCCTCGAAGTGCCTCAACGGCAAGGCATGACAGCGGGCCTGGTGTCGGTTGTGCTCGCCCTCGGCTCAGTCGTGGTCAATATCGCCGGCGGTGAGATACTCAAAGCTAGTCAATTACCGGACCTCAGCGCAGGTGGTGCTGCGGTCAGTACCGCCTCCGGCGTCTACCTGTACATCTCGCTGGCGGGAGTGCTCTTCGCATTGGCAGCTGTGCCAGTGATCGCGGTGTTACGCAATCCCGTTGGACACAACACCGATTAGCGATGCGTTCACAGTGCGCTCGCAGCGCCGTGCCGGTGTTCGTTCCGGAGACCACCATTGCGCGACAGGTCGGGACGACGTGCGCCCACGCCTCAGTTCACGTTCCCGATGCTGCGTCATTCATCCGAGTCGCAATCCCGTCGAGGACGATGCCGAGTTGACGTTCGAAACGGCTATCGCCGTCGTCGCGGAGGTGGCCGGCCTCCCTGACCAGACGAAGCTCCTCACCCAGCCAAGCGTCACGCTCGGCGAGTGAGTACCGCGTCGGGTCGGCCACAGCCGACTGTCGTCGCTCTTGTTCTTCGATGACGAAGCCGACCACGAAGGCGGTGGCCAGATCGACGGCATCATCCGCATCCACGAGTGTCATCCCGGCCGCCGTCCACCGGGCATACCAGACTTCCTTCGTGCGCAGGACATTCGGATCCGAGAGCCGAGTGCCACTGAAGATCCGGGCCCCATCGCGGTGTTTCAGGTACTCCGAGCGCAAGGTGCGCGCGTAGGCGCGGACGTCGTCGCGCCAGTCGGCCCCGGGGCCGATCGTCGACAGGGCGATCCCGACTCGGCGCAGGACCTCGGTGGCCATCTCGTCGAGTAATTCCTGTTTGTTGCGCACGTGCCAGTACAGGGCCGGTGCGCGCACATCGAGTGCGGTCGCCAGCGCGCGAACGGTCAGCGCATCCATGCCATGTTCGTTGAGTAGTTCAAGAGCTGTCGCCACGATGCGTTCCCGGGTGATGCCCTTCGCCATGGTTGACACTTTAACAAAGTTAAAGCATCCTGGCGAGACGGCTTTAACTAAGTTAAATCATCGACCCCGCCCGTGATGCAATCTGCCTCGAAGGCGGGCATTTCCGTTGGCGGGACAGGAGATACACGATGCAACAGACGAACAGCAGAAGGGCATTGGTGGTGGGGCTCGGCATCGCCGGAATGTCGACGGCAATCGGACTGCACCGGGCCGGGTGGACACCTGTCATCGTCGAGCGCAGTCCCGAACGTCGAACAGGCGGCTACTTCATCGCCCTGTTCCCCGAAGGCCGGCACGCAGCCACCGAACTGGGTATTGCCGATCATCTCCACACCCGCAACCCCGTCGGAGACGGCGCCACGTGGTCGGTGAACCGTCGCGGAAAACGCCACCGAAGTGTGGGACTCTTGGACCAGCCGGGAGGTCCTGCAGCGGTCCTGCGCGGAGACATCGAAGCGGCGCTCTGGCACAGCATCAGCAGCGCACAGATCGAGGTGCGGTTCGCTACCACCCCCACCGACATCACCAACCGCGCTGACGATGTGCGCGTGGCACTCACCGACGCCGAGACCGCCGTTCAGTATCACGAGGATTTCGACCTGGTCGTCGGCGCCGACGGCATGCGATCGAGCGTGCGCCGCATCGTGTTCGGCCCACACGAGGCGTATCTGAGCAACTGGAAGGCCATGATCTGCGCCTTCCAACTCCCCGAGCAGGTACCGTCCTTCGGGCCCGCCGATAGCGTCGTCATCGCACACGCCAAGCACGCAATGTGGGTGTTCGGGCTCGCCGATCAGGCCCCCACCGTGTTGCTGACCTACCGCACCGAACACATCCGAGACCAGTTCAGCGGATCCCCTGTCGACCGTCTGCGAGCCGCGTTCTCCGGCATGGACGGCGCCGTCGAACATGCCCTGGATTCCTTACGACAGGCACCCGACTACGTGTTCGACTCGGTACATCAGGTCAAGATGCCACGGTGGAGCAAGGGCCGGGTCGTGCTCGTGGGGGACGCGGCATGGTGTCTGAACCTCTACTCCGGCATGGGCGCCGGCATTGGCCTACGCGCCGGCGTCGAACTGGGCGTCGCGCTGCGGCAATATCCCGGAAATCTCGTCACCGCCCTGGATTCCTGGGAATCCCGGCTGCGTCCGGCCATCACCCGCCACCAGCGCGCCGCCCGGCTCAAACAGCAGATGTTCGTCCCTTCCGGCCGCGTGGTCGAGGTGCTACGCCCGACCTTGCTCCGAGTGCTGCGCGGGCTCCGCCGACGCCGCAGACCCACTGCCCCGAATGCGCCCTTGGCTCTGTCCGGTTCGACGCCTTGATCACATTCCGTCCAACCACCGCCCGCTTGTCGATGCGCCAGACGCGCCGCCGTCTGCCCTGGTGCCCGTGGGCATCGCAGTGCGCCTCAGACGCGGGGCCTGTCGGGCAGCTCACGGTCGAGCATGGGTGTGCCCAGAGTTCGCAGCAACGCCAGCGCCCGCTCCGAGGATGACCCCGCAGCGGTGGTGACCACGATCAGACTCTGACCAGGCGAGCGCGCGATGGCCAGCGTCTGCTGGGTGACCGTGAGGTCACCCACCACGGGATGGTGCAGATCGTAGGACGCTGCGTCGCAGGGGGTGATCCGATGATCGCCCCACATGGTGACGAATTCTGAGCTTTTCATCGTCAGCTCACCGATAAGGGCGGCAAGGTCACGGTCGTCCGGATGCCGCCCCACGGCGATGCGCAGATTACCCACCACTGCCCGGGCTTTGCGTCGCCAGTCTGTGTAGAGCTCGCGCTTGTGCCCGTCCAGGAACACCATTTTGCTCATGTTGGGCCGGTTCGCCACATCGTCGACGGCGGCTCGGTCCACATGGCCGGCCAGCAGCGCGTGGCCCAGGTGATTCCAGGCGAGCACATCGGTGCGTCGGCCCAGGACCAGCGCCGGGGTCCCGTCGAGGGCGCGCAGCAGGTCCCGCGTCTCGTCGCTCACCTTCTCGGGACGTGTACGCCGCGGCCGAGGCGCCCGCCGGGCAGCGCCCGCCAACCGTTCGAGGTGATCACGTTCGTGCGTATCCAATTGCAGCGCAGCGGCAATCGCATCCAGGACCTCGGGGGACGCACCGCGCGAGATCCCCTGTTCGAGGCGCGTGTAGTAGGACACGCTGACTCCCGCCACGTGCGCCACCTCGTCGCGGCGCAACCCCTGCACCCGTCGGCGTGCACCGAAATCCTGCACACCGATGTCCTCGGGCCGGGTGCGTGCGCGCCGCGCCTGCAGGAATTCTCCGAGGGGCCCAGGTCCGTCCATCTGTTCAGTATCCGTGCGTTGCGCGATCCCAGCCACCCCCTGTCAGGGATAGGACCGACGAGGTGTGGTTGGCCACCGCGCGCCTCGACAGACTCGTGTGAGCACCGCCGATGACCGAAGGAATCACATGGACCAGATCGAATTGGGCGACGTCACCGTCACCCGCGTCAAGGAGTACTACGGCTCCGTACGTATGAAACCCGCAGAGTTCTTCCCGGACAGCACCAACCACGAGTGGGAAGCCAACAAGCATTGGCTGGCCCCAGATTTCTGGGATCCCGGCACCGACCAGTGCATCTCGGCGATACAGACCTGGGTGCTGCGCAGCGAGGGACGCACCATCCTGGTCGACACCGGTGTCGGCAATCACAAGGAACGACCCTATGTCCCGGTGTGGAATCACCTCGACACCGCGTTCCTCGACAATCTGGCCGCCGCAGGCGTGGCGCCCGAGGACGTCGACGTGGTGATCAACACCCACCTGCACATCGATCACGTGGGCTGGAACACCCGTCTGGATGGTTCGACGTGGGTGCCCACCTTCCCGAACGCGACCTATCTGATGTCACAACGCGACTTCGAGTTCTGGGACCCGGCCAATGTGCACAAACCCAGTGCCAGCCGCGGAAGTATGAACGTGTTCGAAGACAGCGTCACCCCGGTTCACCAAGCCGGGTTGACCCATCTGTGGGACGAGACCTACCAGATCGACAAGAATCTGCGGCTGGATCTCGCGCCCGGACACACACCCGGATCGTCGGTCTTGACAGTGGAATCCGGTCAAGACCGGGCCGTATTCGTCGGCGATCTCATCCACACTCCGCTGCAGATCGTCACCCCCCACACCAACAGCTGCTTCTGCGAGGACCCTGCGGAATCACGCAGCACCAGGCACAAGCTGCTGGGCCGGGCGAGCGACGACAATGCGCTGCTGTTCCCGGCGCACCTCGGGGGCCACGGCGCGGTTGAAGTGGTTCGCGACGGCTCCAGCTTCGCCATCAAGGGTTGGGCGGACTTCGCCCGTATCAGCTGATCGACCAGTCACCAGGGAGAACCCTTGTCTGAGAACGACGTTACTGTTGTCCGAATCCCCTCCGGCGAGGTGGGCGGCGTGCGCGACCACAGCGGCGAGCGCTACCGCGCCATCCCCTATGCCGCCACCCCGACGGGAGCTGACCGCTTCGCTCCACCGGCGCCGCACCCCGGTTGGGACGGCGTCCGGGACGCGACAGGTCACGGGGCGACGGCGCCGCAGCCGGTCCGTGACTTCGGCGCACTCGACATGCGGCCGTACTTCGGCCCCGGGTGGGTGCGCGGCGCGGATTATCTGACGCTCGATGTGCACACTCCCGGCGCCGACAACGCGGCACGACCGGTGATGGTATTCGTCCACGGCGGCGGATTCGTCACGGGGTCATCGCAGGCCGCGCTGTACGACGGCGGGGCATTCACGCGTGACGGCATCGTGCTCGTCACCCTCAACTATCGCTTGGGGATCGCCGGATTCCTCGATGTCCCGGGAGCGCCACGCAACCGGGGACTGCTCGACGTGCTGGCCGCGCTGAGGTGGGTCCGCGACACCATCAGCGCTTTTGGTGGTGACCCGGGAAATGTCACCTTGTGCGGCCAATCCGCCGGTGCCACCTTGGTGGGTGCCCTGCTCGCCACACCGGAGGCCGCCGGGTTGTTCCACCGGGCCGTCATGCAAAGTGGCAGCGGCACAGGTGCGTTCACTCCTGAGCAGGCTGCCCGAGTCACCCGCGCTGCGGCCGCCCGGTTGGGTGCACAGCCCACCGTGGACGGGCTGGCTGACATTCCCGATGAACAGTTCGTCGCCGTGCTGCCCACGCTGGCAGGCCTGGATCTGCGCACCGCCACCGCCGCCGACCCACTGATGGGCCTGAGCCCGTTCGGCCTCGTCCTGGATCGGCAGCCCGCCGATGCATTGGCGCACGGTCCGGCCGCCGGCATCGCGCTGCTCATCGGCACCAACACCGAGGAGGGCAACCTCTATCTCGTCCCTCAGGGCACCTTCGAGACGTCCAGGCACGCTGATGTCGTGGCCGTGGCGGCGCAGCACCACCTGGACCCTGAGGCCGCTGTGCGGGACCTGCTCACCCGCCGGCCCGATGCCACCCATGGCGAACTGCGCTCGGCCCTGCTCGGCGAGGCGCTTTTCGGTGCCGGCTCTGCCCGGATCGCTCGGGCGCACTCGCTGATCTCGGCACGGGGAACCTACCTCTATCAGTTCGGATTCCGATCGAGCGCGCTGGGCGGCAAGCTGGGTGCGGCGCACACCGTGGAGCTGCCCTTCGTCTTCGACATCGCCGATTCGCCGTGGCTGCACGGGAAGACGGGTCTGCTGGGACCCGACGCGGTTCCGGAAGACCTGCCCACGCAGATGCACAGCTCGTGGGTAGCGTTCGCTCGCAACGGTTCTCCTGGTTGGGACGGTTATCACGGCGATGACGCGGCAGTCCGGCGCTTCGAGTAGTGCGATCCCGTCCCCGCAGGTCAGCAGTGCCGTCCCCTCAAGCCGTTGTCGCCGACTGCGGTTCCGCGGCCTTCGTCCCACCGACCTCGACGATCTCCCGGCGGTTGGTCTCCGGACCGTAAGCCAGTGCGACCAACGTCAGGGCGGTCAGGATGCCGAGGTAGACGACGATCACCCACCAGTGCCCGAACGCCGCGATCAGCGCAGTGGCGATGAGCGGCAGGAAACCGCCTGCCAGCACCGAGCCGATCTCGCGGGCGAACGCGAATCCCGACAGGCGGGTCCGGGTGTCGAACAGCTCGGCGAAGTACGCCGCCTGAGGGGCCAACATAGCCGGATACAGAATTCCGAGTCCCACAACGAACCCCAGAATCAGCAGCGGGGCACTGAGGGTCTCAAGCAGCGCGAAGAACGGCACCAGCCACAGCACCGACAACAGCGCGCCACCGGCATACACGGGCCGCCGTCCGATCCGGTCGCTGAGGTGCGCCCAGATCGGGATGAACACCACCTGAATCGCAGACGCGATGACCACTGCCAGCAGGGTGGTGCTGCGCTCCACTCCGAGGGTGTTGACGGCGAAACCCACCGCGAAGACCGGGAACAGATACGCAAAGCCGTTCTCGGCCATCCGGGCGCCGATGACGACCAGAAAGTTTCTCGGGCTGCGACGGATCGATTCCAGCACCGGGATCTTGGTCTTTTGTGCCACGCCGGCCGCCTCGGCCTGCACTGCGTTCTCGTAGGCCTCGGTCTCGTCGATGCTGCGGCGGATGAAGTAGCCGACGATCAGCAGAACACTGCCCAGCAGGAACGGCACCCGCCAACCCCAACTCTGGAAGGCGTCCTCGGGCAACAGGGTGGCCAGTTGGTACACGCCGGTGGAGAGCAAGGTCGCCAGCGCGAAGCCGGTCGGCGCCCAGGCTCCGGCAAGGCCCCGTCGCTTCTGATCCCCGTGTTCGACGGAAAGCACCACCGCGCCGGCGTATTCGCCGCCGGCGCCGAACCCCTGCAGCAGCCGGAGCAGGATCAGCAAGATCGGAGCCCACACACCGATGGCGGCGTAGGTGGGCAGCAGGCCGATCAATGTGGTGGCCACACCCATCAGCACGATGGTGAAGATCAGCATCTTCTTGCGGCCCACCTTGTCACCCATGTTACCCAGCACGATGCCCCCGAGGGGGCGCGCCAGGAAGCCGACGGCGTAGGTGGCGAAGGCGGCGAGGGTTCCGACGGTGGGGTCGGCGTTGGGGAAGAACTGGGTGTTGAGCACCAGCGCCGCGGCGGTGCCGTAGATGAGGAAGTCGTACCACTCGAGGGTGGTGCCGATCAGGGCGGCGATGCCCGCCTTGCGGGCCTGGTTGGGTGCGGCGGTTGTCATCCTGGTTTGTCCTTTGTGGTGGGGTGAAAGGGAGGGTCAGGGAGCCGGTCGGCGCAACACGGCGCCGCCCTGGATGGGGCCGACCAGAGCGGCGTACTGGCCGAGCCAGCCGCGTTCGGGGGCACCCCCTGCCGCGCGCACGGGCTCACCGTTGCGCACCGGGCGTGTGTCGACCCGGCGCGCATCGAGGTCGATGCTGATGGTGTCTCCGTCCTGTAGTCCCGCCAGCGGGCCGCCGTCGGCAGCCTCGGGCATCACCTGACCGACGACGAGACCGTGGTTGAGACCGGACAATTCACCGTCGGTGACCACGGCGACCTCACCACCGAGCCCGGCGCCGTTGAGTGCGGCGACGAAGCTGGCCGCGAACACTGTGCCCGGCCCACCGCGCGGACCCATTCCGCGAAGCACGATCACGTCACCGCGCTGAATCCCGTTGTCTCCCAGCGCCGTGATGGCGTCATCCTCGCCCACGAACACCTTGGCCGGCCCAGCGAACTGGCGGCGAGTGGCCTTGCCCACCCCGGCAACCTTGACGATGGACCCGTCCGGAGCCAGTGAACCGCGCAGGATGATCAACCCTGGCTCGTCGTTGATCGGGTCGTCGAGGTCATGGAGGACGTCACCGTCGGCGGGGCGGGCGTGCTCGGCCCGCTGGGCAACGCTGCGGCCGTCGACGGTCATCGCGTCACCGTGTAGCCGTGGCAGCAGTGCCCTCATCACCGTCTGGATTCCGCCGATGCCGTCGAGATCCCACACCTGGTGGGCGCCGTTGGGCCGGATCGCCGCCAATTGCACCGCGTCTCGCCCGAGTTTCTCGAACAGGCCCACCACGTCGAGATCCAGATCGGCCTCGGCGGCGATCGCGGTCAGGTGCCGGATGCAATTCACCGACCCACCCAGTGCCAGGGCGACTTCGATCGCGTTCTCAATCGAGTCGGCCGTGATGACCTGGCGTGCGGTCAGCTTCTCCTCGACCATCGCCACGATCCGGCGGCCGGCAGCACTGGCGTTGTCGAGCATGGCCTCCGAGTTCGCCCGGGTCGGCGCGGAACCGGCCACCGTCATGCCCAGCGCCTCGGCCATACAGTGCATGGTGTTCGCCGTGGCCAGTCCGGCGCATACCCCCGGCCCCTCGATCGCCTCGTCGGCGAGCTCACCGAGCTCGTCGATCGTCATGGTGCCGGCAGCGAGCGCGCCCACCGATTCGTAGACCGTGTCGATGTCGACCGAGCATCCGCTGTACCGGCCGCCCTTCTGATAGCCGCCGATCACCACGATCGAGGGCAGGTCCAGCCGCGCCGCGGCCATGAGGTGGGCCGGAGTGGTCTTGTCGCACGACGACAGGAAGACGATCCCGTCCAGCACGGCCCCTTCGACCGCGGCTTCCACGTCATTGACGATGAGATCCCGGGTGGGCATCAGGTACCGTGCCTTGCGCCCGGCGCTGGTGACGAAATCGCTGGGGGCCGTGGTGCGTATCTCGAACGGCAGCCCGCCGGACGCACGGACGGCATCGGCCACCCGCAGCGCCACATCGTCGAGATGAGCGAAGCACACCGACAACTTCGACGACGTGTTGACGATCGCGATCTTCGGCTTTTGTTGATCCTCGACGCTGATGCCCATCGCGCTCCACTGTGCGCGGCGCACCGCCCATCTGGTGCTGCCCGGGGTGAAGTTGCTGCGCAGACCGCCGTCCGCGGCACGCTCGAAGTTGTCGGTCATCGTTGCTGCCCTTCTGAATGCGCTGCGACCGGCTCCGCGGGCACGAGTGCACTTCCGTTGGCGATCATGCGAGTCTGGATGTCCCGCACGTCGAGATCGCGATAGGCGGTGCCGGTCTCCAGGGAGGCCAGGGTGGCCACCGCCGCGGCATGGCCGTATTCGAAGCACTGCGCGGTGACTCGCGCCGAAGCCAGCGCGTGATGCTCGGCGCTCAGGCACCGACCCGCGACGATGACGTTCTCACCACGTTCTGGCACCAGCGCACCGAACGGCACATCGTAGTAGTCGTCCAACAACCAGTGCAGGCGCGGTTTTTCGCCGTCGTGCAATTCGATCGGCCAGGGCGAGCGGCAGATGGAGTCCGCTCGTTTCGTTCCGTCCACGACGTCGCTGTCGCGCAACGTCTGCACCCCCGCCACCGTCCGGGTCTGCCGGATGCCGGCTTCGACGCCGGTGTCGACGACAAACGCGTCGGCACATCCGGGCACGGCGCCGGAGAGAAAGCGTGCGTAGTCGCGAACCTGCCGACGTCCGCCGATCTCGGCGAGGGTGAAGTCGGCAGGGTCGATGACGTTGAGCATCCGACCATCAGGCGCCGTCAGCCTGGTGGCGTTGACCAGCAACTCCCCCGGCCGGCTGGTGGCGAAGATCCAGATCTTGTTGCGCGGCAGATCGATACCACCGGCGCGAGCGTCGTCGATCGCCGCCGTCACCCACGCTGGACTGATGGTGTCATCGCCCCATGCCGCCCAGAATCTCTCCGTATCGACGTTGCCCAGTCGAAAGAACATGGTCGGGTTCTGGATCCGCCCGTCGGCACCGAACCGGTATGCACCGCCACCACGCGCCACGACCGCTCCGTCGCCGGACGCGTCGATGATTCGCGCGGCCGATATCACGCCGACTCCGGCGTTGGAGGCCACCAGCAGACCGCGGTAGTGCCCGTCCTCGACCAGAACGTCGATTACCTGGGTGTGGAACAGGATGCGTGCCCGCGCTCCGGTCAACAGCCCGTCGGCGGACTCGCGCCAGATCAGCGGGTCGTGTGCTGCGGTGAAGGTCTTGCCGTAGCGCTGGGGCTCGGTGAGGCCACCGCGCGAGCTGAGCTCTGCAGCGAAACGCTCCGTGAAACCATGTACGACCTGCTCGGGATGACTGGCATCCTCGGACGCCAGGTACATCCCGCAGATCGTCCCCGACAGGCCGGCCACCGCCGCTCCGCCGGCGAAACCATACTTCTCGATGACCAGCACGCGCGCGCCCGCTTCGGCCGCGACCGTGGCTGCGGCGACGCCCGCGGCACCGGCCCCGACCACGGCGACGTCGACCTCGTCGAGCAGGGGAAAGTGGCGTAAATCGATTTCTCCGAAGCCGAGATTCAACCGCCATTCAACCGATATATCAGTCATGGATGGACGGTACATCGATCGTCGCGATAATGTCTACCCCGTGACATCAGATACTCAGCGATGACCGGCGTCATGCTCAACAAGGCGGACCAGGCATTCCTGGCTATAGAACGTCTGATCGTGTTGCAGGAGCTTCCGCCGGGCACGTTGGTGTCGGAGAAGCAACTCATGGAGCTGACCGGCCTCGGGCGTACACCGGTGCGCGAGGCGCTGCAGCGCCTGGCGCGCGAGCGGCTCGTCGAGATCCATGCCAATCGTGGCGTCCTGGTGCCTACAGCCTCGATCGAGGCTCAACTCAAACTGCTCGAACTTCGCCGAACGTTGGAGCCTTTCGCCGTCCGACTGGCGGCGCAACGGGCCAATGCGCAACAGCGTCGCACGGCGGCCGCACTCGCGGAGGAAGTTCTCGCCGCCACCGCGTCGGTGGACGATTTCGCCACGTTCCTGCGGGACGCGCACGCGCTCGTGGTCAGCGCGACGCACAATGAATTCGTCGAGGTCGCGATGGCGCCCCTGCAGGGATTGTCCCGGCGGTTCTGGTTCGGCAATCTCACCGACCCGCAACAAGATCTGGCCGAGGCCGGCGAGCTGCATTCCGCGATCCTGGCCGCCATCGCGGCCGGGGACGCCGAGGCCGCCGAAGCTGCGTCGCTTGCGCTCAGCGACTACCTGCTGGCCTTTGCCTATGCCACGCTGCCGCATCGGGCCCAGGGATGATCTACGCTTCGGTCAGTCGGGGGCCGATCCTGCGGCGTCGACGCGCGTCGGCGCCGCCTGGACAGCGGAGCAAATCTCCGGTCTGGAAAGTCATGTACCACTCACCTCCTGGTAGCGAGACCAGCGAGACGCAGAGCCCGTCAGCCAGGAGAAGTTGTCGTCGCCGGTGACGTCGATCCGGCCGGCCACGTCGGATGGCCTAGACCGGATCGAAACCGGAAATCAGCCAGCGGTCACCGGTCCTCTCCAGGGTGACCCGCACGCTGGAAGCGGTGTCGGTCGGCGCGTCGGCGCCGACCACCACGGTCTGGTTGACGAACACCAGCACCACCGCGCGATTCGGCTCGGCCTCCACCGAGGCGGCCGCCGGTACCGAGGCCACCGCCGAGATCTGCTTCTCCTTGGCGCCCGGGATGACGACATCGGTCGTGAGATCGGTGTAGACCTGCTGGAAATCTCCGGTCAGCAGGGACCGGGCGTCCGTGAGCTGCTGTTCCACTGTGTCGGGCTCATAGGACAGCAGCGCGATCGTGCTGTCCTTGGCAACCTGCACCGATTCGGCCGCAGCACCGTACCCGTCGCGTACCGAATAGTCCTGCCATTTCAGATAACCGGCGCCGAGCGCCAGCACCAGCGCGAGGGCGGGCAGGACTCCGTAAGCCCGCACCCGCGCCCATGCGATGGATCCCTTCTGGGGCGTGGAGGGACTTCCTTCGGTCACCTCGGGTCCGGTCACCTCGGTTTCGGTCACGGCACGAACTCCACGTTGGACACCTTCACCTGATCATCGCCGACATCCTGGACGGTGATGCGCATCCGCCACAGCCGCGACTGCTGCTCGGCCGCACCGGCATTGGAGGTCTGCACGGTCACCGCCACAAGCACACTGGCCTCGGTATCGGATTCCGTTTCCAGCCCCGCCTCGGTCACCATGCCGACGGACTTCGACTGCGCCTGCTTGACGACGTCGACGAACGGTCCCGCGCGCTGCTGGAAATCGTCGTAGAAGGTGCCGGTGGCGGAGTCCACGATGCGCTGCACATCGGCCTCGGCCTGCTCGAAGTCGATCGTGGTCAGGTTTATCGCGCCCTGCCGGCCGACCTGAAGGAACAACGCGCGTTGCGCCTCGCGCTTATGCGATTCGTGGGTGCGGAAACCGAGCCAGCCGACCAGGCCGGCCAGGGCCAGCACCACCGCGAGTGCGACTATCGTCGCCAGTTTCAGATGTGATGTCTCGGGCTTGGTAGGTTCCTCAGCCACAGCATCGTCGAAGTTCCCGTCAGCTTCGTCTTCTGACGTCTCGGGAGTTTTTTCGGTGACTGTCACTTCGGCTTCAGGTGCGGACTCGCTCACTTCCCCGGAGGGGGTAGCAGCATCGTCTGCCATGTTTGCTCCTCGTTCGCGGCACGGGCCAGGTTCGATTGGGTGTACGCCTGCCCGTCCGGTCCGACGTACGTGCCGCTTGCCGGATCGTATTCAGCGGCTGCGACGGGCAGGGGTGCAACAGCCGGATGTGGCGCTGTTTCTGCAGGCGGTGCGCCCGGCCTGACCTGCGGGATGGACTGCCCGGACATGGTGGCGTTCGGATCGCCCTTCCAGTTGAAGCCGTCGTTGAGTGGGACGTAGGTCTCGTCGCTCTCGCACATCGCGACGGTGGGAGCACGCTTGCCCGGCACCGTCAGACACGGCAGGTTGCGGGCGCCACGCACGTTGAACGCGGAGTCCTGCGGGATGCGGCAGTACAGGTCACCGGCGGGCCGGTCCGGGTAGTCCTCCAGGCTGGCGACACGCTGCTGCTGCGGTGGCAGGAATCCGGTGGTACAGGCCGGCGGCAGGTTCAGGTTCAGGTTGAAGTTCAGGTACGCGCCCTTGTAGTCCTGCCTGGTGTTCCGGTTGGCGGTACCGGTGGCCTGGGTGGTGGCGGTGCCCTGCGGCAGCAGCACCAGCAGCTGCTCCAGCGCGGGCTGATAGGTCACCAGGACCGGGTTCACGCTGGCCAGGTTGGCGAGCACGATCGGCAGCGTCGGCTTCAGCCTGTCCAGCAGCGCCCGCGCTTCCTCAGCCGCGCCGGGTCCCCGGGCCAACAGGCCCCGCACCGCGTCGTCGTGGTCGCGCAGCTCGCCGGTGATGGTCGCCAGGTTCGACGCCCACGCCTGGATCGCGCCGGACGTGTCGGTCTGGGTGTCGAGCACCGGCTTCGACTCGTCGATCAGGGTGGTCAGCGAATCCAGGTTGGCCCGTGAATCGATGGCCAGCTGGGTGGAACCCCTCACCAGCCGTGACAGGTCCGGGCCCAATCCACCCACCGCCAGGTAGGCCTCGTCGACGGCAGTACGCAGGTTGTCATCCGGGATGGCTTGCAGGCCAAGGTTGGTCGCGTCCAGCAGGGTGTTGACGTCCATCGGCACCGAGGTGCGATCCAGCGGGATGACGTCGCCGTCACGCAGTTCCGGACCGTCGGCGCTGCGCGGTAGCAGTTCGACGAACAGCTCGCCGACAGCGGTCTGGCTGTGCACCTGCGCGTCCAGGTCGGCCGGGATCGGCACGTCGGACTCCAGCGAGAGCAACGCCTCGACGGTGCCGTTATCAGTCAGACCCACCTTCTCGACGCGGCCCACCTGCGACCCGCGGTAGGTGACATTGGCGCGCTCGTACAGGCCTCCGGTCTCCGGCAGTTCCACGGTGACGCGGTAGTGCCCGGCGCCGAAGAGCAGATTCGGCAGGCGCATATAGCTGAAGGCCATGATGCCGATCGCGATGATCGAGATGGCGATGAAGACCGCCATCTGCATGAGGATTCGTCTGGTCAGCACCATGTCAACGCCCCTGATCCCAACGGTACGGCGCGACAAGCGGATTCACCGCGGTGTATGGGCTGGGTAGCTGGCCGATGGTGCGGCCCCATTGCATCTCCAGCTCGGTCAGATCACCTTCGAAGCGGGTGCCGGTGAACAGCCCCTGGTCGACGCGGCTCAGGGTCAGGTCGACGATGAGGGTCAGGTTGGCGTAGTCGCCGCGCATGAAGTTGGTGATGGTTTCCTTGGGGAACGGATACGTCGAGAGGAAGCTCAGCGAACGGGTCAGTGCCGGTCCGGCGTTGGCCAGCTGCTCCAGCGTCGGACCGAGGGCCTTGAGCTCGGCGACCAGCGCTTCCCTGGTCTGGCTGGTTGTATCGGCGGCCAGCGCGCTGAACTTGCCGAGCTGAGCGAGCGCTTCGGCGAGCATCTCGCGCTGATCCGAGAGCACCTCTAGCGCATTCGGGAGGGTCTGCAACGCTTTGTCCACCACCGGTTTCTGCTCGGCGACCTGACCTACCAGAGAGTTCAGGCTCTCGGCCGCGGCGATGATGTCGTCCCTCTGGTCGTTGTTGTAGGCGATGAAGAGGTCGAGCTGCTCGATCAGGCTGCGCAGCTCGGCCTCACGACCGGAGAAGGCCGTGCTGAACGCCGTCGTGATGTCCTGGACCTCGCCGATGCCACCGCTGTTGAGCAGCAACGAGATCGCGGCCAGGGTCTGCTCGGTGGTCGGATAGGCTCCACTGAACTCCAGCGGAATAACGGCTCCTGCTTTCAGCCTGCCCTGCGGCGCGGTGGCGGTCGGTGGTGCAAGCTCGATGTGCTGGGATCCGAACAGGCTGGTCTGGCCGAGGGTGGCGGTCGCGTTGGCGGGCAGCACGACGTTCTCGTTGAGGCTGATGGTGACCAGTGCGTGCCAGCCCTGGCGTTCGATCCTCGTCACGTTGCCGACGGTGACGTCATCGACCCGCACCCGTGAGTTCGGCGACAGGTGATCGACATCGGGCATCTGGGCCTGCACGATGTATGCCCCGGGCCCGACACCCTCGACACCGGGCAGCGCGACCGAATTCAGGCCCTTCCATTGGCATCCGGTGGCGGCCGTCGCGACGATGAGCAGTCCGATACCCACGTACCTGCGGCCCGTCATGATCCGGGTCCCGTCGGCACCATCATCCCGGGCAGACCGTCGGCCGGGTTCGTGGCCAGCCCGACGCCGGTAGGAGCCTCGGCGGCCAGCGGCGGGTCACCTGGAGCGGGTGCGGCACCGGCCGGCGGCGCAGCGGCAGCGGAGCCCGGCGGCGGGATGTAATCCGGGCGCATCCAATCCTCGCTGTAAGTGATCTCATTCGGCCGCGCCGATGCGGTGACGCCGAGGTTCTGGCCGATCGGCAGGAAGTTGTACTGACGGTTCCTGATGATCGGCGCAAGGTACTGCACGCAAAGCTTGGCGGACTGCTCGGCGCCGAGTCTCGAGGCGGCCTGCACGGCGCCGCACAAGAAACTGATCGGGTTGGCGAAGTTGTTGATCACCGGCACGCTCGATGCCGCGCCCTGAGCCGGCTGATAGATGTTGACGTAGTTCTGGAACGTCGTCGGTGCGACGTGCAGGAACTGCTTGACGTCGCCGAGGCTGTCGTTGAGCGCCTGGGTCACCCCGGCGAGCTTGTCCGATGTGGTGCCGAGGCTTTCGCGGTTCTCGGCGACGAAGTTCTGCACCAGGCCGACGGTGTCGGACAGATCCTGGATGGCGGTGCCGACCTCGTCGGGGTTGTCGGCCAGGGTGCCGGTGACCGAGGCGAGGTTCTGGTTCAGCGCTCGCATCACATCGGTGCTGTCCTGCAGCGCCGAGACCAGGATGGACAGGTTCTTCACCGTGGCGAACACATCGGTGCTGTGATCACCCACCGCCGAGATCGCCTGGGACAGTTTGACCAACGTGGCGCGGATGTCGGCGCCCTGACCGCGCAGGTTGTCCGCGGCGGTGTTGACGAACGCCCCGAGCTCGCTGACGCCCCCGGCTTCGGTCGGCTGCAGCGTCTCGGTGATGCGGTGCAGCTGCTCGCGGACATCGTCGTATTCGACCGGGACCACGGTGCGGTCCTGGCTGATGACGGCGTTGTCCTGCAACACCGGTCCCTCGGAATAGGTCGGGGTCAGCTGAATGGCGCGCGAGGTCACCAGCATCGGCGACAGGATGGCCGCATTGACGTTCTCGGGCACCTTGTGGCTGCCGTCGTACCAGAACGAGATCTTCACTCGCTCGGGCTCGGGCTCGATCTTGTCGATCCGGCCGACCGGCACGCCCAGGATCACCACGTCGTCGCCCACGAAAATCCCGTTGCTGCTGTCGAAGTAGGCGACGACGTTGACCCGGTTGATGGTGTCACTGACCTTGATCACCACGAACACACCGGCGGCCATCAGCGCGACCAGCGCCACCGCCAGGAACGTCCGCGTGCGTGGCTTGGAAGGCATTGCCATCAACGGACTCCCGGTTCTGTGCCGGATCCGGCACCGTGCGACGCGGGCTCGCCGGGGGCGGGCACGAACACCGGGCCCGCCGGGGTCGGGGTCGACGCGATCCCCGGCGGGGCCACCGCGGGCGGTCCCGGCGGCGGTTCACCCGGCGGGGGCGCCGGGATCGGCTCGCGATACGGGTAGCAGCCGGTCGGGCCGGGCAGCGGGATTCCCGTTGGGCCACAACCGAGATCGCCGGGATTACCGGTGATGGCGTCGGGCAGGGTCAGGCGCGGTTCGCCACCCTGACCGGTACGCGGGAAGGGCACCGGCATCGCCGGGGTGCCGGCCTGACCGACCTGCGGATCGGTGCGCTCCGAGGGGAGCAGCACGTTGGGGTCCAGACCCAGATCGGAGAACGCCGCGTCGACGAACGGCTGCACGAACTGACCCGGAAGCAGGTTCGCGACATACGACTTGAAGAACGGTCCACCCGACACCGACTCACCCAGCGACATCGCGTAGTCGCCCATCAGCTTCAACGACCGCTGCAACCGCTCCTTGCGGTTGTCCAGCATGGTCAGCACACCGTTGAGCTTCTCGATCGCCGGCTTCAGGGTCTCGTCGTTCTCGGCGATCAGGCCCTGCAACTGACGGCTCAGCGCCGAGATGTTGCCCGAGATCGCGTCCAGCGCAGCGCTTTGCACCTGCAGCTCCGCCAGCAGCGCATTACTGCTGCGCACCAGCCCGACGATCTGGTCGCTGCGCTCGGCGAGCACCGTGGTGGCCTTGTTCGCGTTGCGCAGCAATGTCCGCAGTTCGGCGTCGCGTTCGTTGAGTGTCTCGGAGAACCGCGACACCCCCTCGATGGCGACCTTCAGTTCTGGCGGGGTGTCGGCGAAGGTTTCCGAGAGCACCCGCAGTGAATCCGAGAGCTGGTTGGTGTTCAGTCCGCTGATGGTGGCCGACAGGTCGCCGAGCGCGTCGGGCAGTTGGTAGGCCGGCGTGGTGCGTCCCAGCGGGATGGTGCCGTCCTGCCAGCCGTCACCGCGCGACGTGACCTCCAGATATTTGGTGCCCAGCAGGCTCTTGGTTCTGACTGCGGCCTCACTGCGATCCCCGATGCGCACGTCGCCGTCGACCTTGAAGGTGACGAGCACTCGCTGGCCGTCCAGCTCCACACCGGAGACTCGACCGACCCGCATGCCGGAGACCTGCACGATGGCGCCGTCGCGAATACCGCTGGCCTCGGAGAAGTAGGCGGAGTAATCCTTACCCTGGCCCAGGAAGGGTAGTCTGTCGTAGTTCAGCGCACCCAGCACGATCGCCGCGATGATCGCGAGACCGACTGCGCCGATTACGAACTGGTTGCGTTCAGCGAAGGACTTCATCGCGGGGTGCACCTCCCGCTGTTCTGCCCGGCGGCCTTCACGTACACCGGCTGACCGCCCTTACCGTTGAGCTTGAGCACGATATCGCAGAGGTAGAAGCTGAAGAAGTCACCGTAGATGCCTTGCCGCGCCAACGCCTGATACGCATCGGGCAGCGTGTTGATCAGGTTGTCGAAGTAGTCCGCGTCGGCGACGACGATGCCTGCGGCGCGGTCGGTTTCGGTGACGGTCTTGGTCAGCGGGGGCCGCGCCTGGTCCAGCAGTTCGGCGATGCTGCCGGCCGCCTCGCTGACGTAGGCGACACCGTTGGCGATGTCGGTGCGGCGTTCGGCCAGCCCGTCGACCAGCTGGCTCAGTCCGTTGACGGCTTTGGCGAACTGTTCGTTCTGGTCGCCGAGGGAGCCCATCACGGTGTTGAGGTTGACGATGACCTCTCCGATCAGCTGGTCACGGTCGGCCAGCGTGTTGGTCAGTGCCGCCGTCTGAGTCAGGAAGGACCCGATGGTTGCGCCCTGGCCCTGCAGCGCGCTGATCAGGGTGCCCGACAGCGCGTTGACCTGGTCGGGTTCCAGCGCCTTGAACAACGGCCGGAAACCACCGATCAGGGCGTCCAGATTCAGCGGTGGTGCGGAGCGGGACAACGGGATCGTGGCGCCAGGCCGCAATCGAGACGTGTCGCCGGTGCCCTCTTGCAGGGCGAGGTAGCGGCCGCCGATGAGGTCGTCGTAGCGGATCGCCGCACGGGTTCCCTGGGTCAGCACCACCGACGAGTCGGCGGTGAAGTTGACCAGGACCGTGCCGTCGTCGCGGATCTTCATATCGCCGACCTTGCCGACCTCGACACCGGCGATCCGCACGAAGTCGCCGGGCTCCATGCCGCCGACATTGGTGAACTCGGCGCGATAGCCCTGTTCGGTCTCACCGAACCGCAGCTGGGAGAAGATCGCAAACAGCCCGAAGACACCCAGCAGGCACACTGCCAGAAAGATGGTGAGCCGCCAGATGGCGCCCGCCAGATTGTCTTTCATGGTTGTTCGGTTCTCCTTCTCGGTGTCTGACCTCGGATGTCACGGGCTGGGCGCAGCGGGCACCGGCAACGGCTGCGGCGGTAACGGCGTCGGCTGCACGCCGGGCGCGGTGACCACGAACGGTTCCGAACCCGGAGTCGGGCCCGGTTCGCGCGGAGCCCCCGGCGGCGGTGCCGGCGGCAGTCCCGGCCACAGCGGGGTGCCGTCGGGCGCGTACAGCTGGGCACCGTACGCGGGGGCGCCCGGATATGGGATCGGGCCGATTGCCGGGCCACCGAATGTGTTGCGGATGCTCGGCGGCTCCGGCACCGCGCGGGTGACGGGCAGCCAGTTGCCGTACGCCGGGAAGGCGATGCCCGGGTTGGGCCGCCAGTCCACACCGGTGCCGAAGCCGGTGTTGGTGATCAGCTGACGCACCGGCCAGTTCTCGTCGACGTTGGGCAGCGAACCGCAGCTGGGCTTTCCGCCCGGGCCGCCCTTGGCACCGACGATCGGCAGGTTCTGCGGATAGCGGTACGGGTCATCGCCTAGCGACAGGCTGGTGTCCAGAATGAAGGACTTGCCGTTGCCACCGGTGGCGTCGTAGCCGCCGTGATCCAGCAGGTATTTCGCACCGGTGAGCAGGCAGGTGTAGGACGGGCTGTACTTGAGCAGCAGGTCCGTCGTCGGCTGCAGGGTGTTGACGGCCTGGATCAGGTTGGCGTTGTTGGGCGCCAGCAATTCGATGCCCCTGTTCGACAGACCAGTCGTGGCCAGCAGCAGCGCGTCGAGTTGCCGGGAGTTCGCGGTCACAGTGGTCGCGGTGGTGCTGGCGGCATCCAGGGTCGCCAGGATGCCCCGGGCGGCATTGCTGTAGGCGTCGCCGAAGCCTTTCAGCGCCTGCCAATTCTCGCGGATGGTGTCGGCGCGCGGGTTCAGTGCCAGCAGCACCTGGTTGGCGTCGGTGGTGGCCTGCCCGATGATCTCGCCGCGGCCGCGGACGGCCTCGGCAAGCGCCGACAGCGTGCTGTTCAGTTTCGCGGTGTCGACCTGTTCGAGCACCCCCACGAGGTTCTCGAAGACGGTGTTGACCTCGGTGGTGACATTGAGCGATTCGAGCACCTGCCCGGATCGCAGCCGCTCGGCGCTCGGGCTTTCCGGGTAGACAAGGTCGACGAACTTGGCCCCGAAGATCGTGGTGGCCCGGATGCGGGCCTCCACATTGGCCGGGATGAAACGGATCTGGTCCGGGTCGATGTCCAGGCGCAGCTTGACCGGGGACGCAGCCTCGGAGTCACCGCCGCTGATCGTAACCACGCGGCCGACCTGCACGCCGCGCATCTTCACCTTGGCGTTGGTCTCCATCATCAGGCCCGACCGATCGGAGGTGAGGGTGACCGGGACGGTGCTGCGCAGCGAACCAGTGAACAAGGAATACGACAACCAGATGGTGGCGATGACGAACACCACCAGCAGCAGGGTCCACCACCCCGGCGCGATCCCTTTTCCGCGTCTCGAATCGTCCATGTCAGCCGGCCAGATTGAAGTTGCCCGATTGCCCGTACACGGCAAGGGAAATCATCACCACGACGAATGCCGAGATGACCAACGAGGTACGCACCGCACGGCCGACCGCCTCGCCGACGCCCGCGGGGCCACCGCTGGCGGTGAAACCGTAGAAGGTGTGCACCAGCATGATGACGATCGCCATCGCGATCGACTGGACGAACGACCAGATGAGATCGATCGGGTTGAGGAACGTGTCGAAGTAGTGGTCGTACACACCGCTGGACTGCCCATAGATCACCGTGGTACCGATCTTCGCCGCATAGAACGACATCAGCACACCCACGCAGTACAGCGGGATCACCACAATCACACCGGCCAAGACTCGGCTGGACGCCAGATAGGCGATGCTGCGGACACCGATGACCTCCAGCGCATCGATCTCCTCGTTGATGCGCATGGACCCTAGCTGTGCGGTGGCGCCGGCGCCGATGGTGGCCGACAGCGCGATCGCCGTGGTGGCCGGCGCGATGAGGCGCACGTTGAAGAACGCCGATGCGAAACCGGTCAGCGCCTCGACACCGAGCTCGGAGAACTGGTTGTACCCCTGTACCGCGACCAGCGCACCGGTACTGACCGTCAGGAAGCCGACGATCGCGACCGTGCCGCCGATGATCGCCAAAGCGCCGGTGCCAAGGCCCATCTGGGCGATCAACCGGACCAGTTCCTTGGGATATCGCACGAGCACGTCACCGATGGACAGCACAGTTCGCCCGAAGAACTGGGTTTGCACACCAACCTGGTTCCAGCCGTCGACGACGCCGCCGACACCGCGGCGCAGGCGGTGCCCTATCACGCTGGTCACATCGTCGCCCGCACGCCGACCGCCGTCGCGACCACGTTGATGGCGAACAACGCCATGAAGGTGAACACCACGGTCTCGTTTACGGCGTTACCGACACCGGCCGGGCCACCGCCCACCGAAATGCCCTTGTAACAGGCGATCAGACCGGCCGCCAGACCGAACAGGGCGGCCTTGACCAGCGCGATCATCACATCGGACGGCCCGGTGACGAGCGTCAGGCCCGCCACGAACGCACCGGGCGACACGTGCTGGACATAGACGCAAAAGAAGAAGGCACCGGTGAGCCCGACCAGCACCACGGTCGCCGACAACGCCAGCGACACCGTGGTGGCGGCAAGCACCCGCGGAACGACCAGCACCTCAATCGGATTCACGCCCATCACCCGCAGCGCATCGAGCTCCTCACGGATTGTGCGCGCACCCAGGTCGGCGCACATCGCGGTGGCGCCCGCTCCGGCAATCACCAAAACCGTGACGATCGGCCCGATCTGGGTGACGGTGCCCAGCGCGGCACCGGTGCCCGAAAAGTCCGCCGCACCGAACTCGGTGAGCAGGATGTTGAACGTGAACGTCAGCAGGACCGTGTACGGGACCGTGAGCATCAGCGTCGGCAGCAACGAAACCCGTGCCACGAACCAGGACTGGAGGATGTACTCCCGCCAGGCGAACGGCGGCCGGAACATCAGGGTGAAGACGTCCAGCGTCATCGAGAAGAACCCGCCGAAAGCGCGCACAGGGCGGGAAACGACACTGGCGATCGCCTCTTGCGTAGCCATCAGCGGACCAATCCCGCCAGGTGCAACATCCGCTTACCCATGAAGTCCCTTCGACGGTGCCGGCTCATCCGAACGCAATATGGCTACAGGCGCCACGATGGTTGCGGAAGAACGTACATAACGATTGGTTGGCAGTGCTCACGTCACAGTGCGACTCGGGAGACCTGGAATTCGACGACGGGTCCGGGTTGGATGCGTCCCTGGCCGACGAAGATGGTTTGGTTGACCCAGGAGTAT
>NZ_JBSFSB010000015.1:0-111912 GCF_053589535.1 Mycobacterium sp. NPDC003323 | reverse complement strand
GAATCTGTCGACCTCAGGGTCTGACTTACACTCACGCGCCACAGAGCGCTCTGAGGCACCCCGCCCCAAACACCCTTAATTCAGCAGTCTCCTAGGGGCGCAGAGGTTTGTGCCACACCAGCGCGTAACGCCACATCGGTAGCCGGGTCCAGCGGACACCGGGAAGCGCGACGCGCGCCGTGCGCCGGACCTGGGCGTAGCTGTGCGGCGGCGGCCAGACCATCGGCGCCGAATGCTCCCAGAAGCCGAGTCGACGGGTGTACCGACGGTGCTCGACCATGCCGGCGACGTCATAGAGCCCGTCGATCGGCCGGGTACTCCTGGCCAGCCCCACGGCGGCCAGCACCCCGCCGGGCGCGGTCAGATCGGCCAGCCGCATCAGCGCGCGGTGCAGGCCGGGCAGATGGTGGATGGTCGCCACCGAGGCCACGACATCGAACGACCCCGGCGCGAAGGGGTGGCTCATCACGTCACCGGCGACCCAGGTGACGCCCGGATCCTCCGTGCGTGCCGAGGCGAGCACCGCGGCGTCGGTGTCGATGGCCGTCACATCGGCGATGTGCCGGTGCAGGTCGGCCGCCAGCAGTCCGTTACCGGTGCCGACGTCCAGCGCCGTGCGGGCACCGGCCGGGACGGCGTCGAGGATGACGCGGTGGTAGTGGATGTTGTGGTTCCACCGCTCGGTGCTCACCGATGCTCCGGCGCGGTCAACGCCAAGAACGCGCCGAGTTCGACCAGTCCGGCCGGGGTCGTCGGCAGGTAGTCGGTCAGCGCGGCCGACCGCACGATCACCGCGGCGTATTTCGCGCGGCTGATGGCGACGTTGAGACGATTCCTGTTGAGCAGGAACGACACTCCGCGCGGCACGTCATCGGCCGAGGATGCCGTCATCGAGATGTAGACCAGCGGGGCCTGCCTGCCCTGGAACTTGTCGACGGTGCCGACCTCGACCTCGTCGAGTCCGGCGGCATCCAGCGCGCGGCGCAGGGTGACCACCTGCGCGTTGTAGGGCGTCACCACCAGCACGTGCCGCTGATCCAGGGCGACGGTGCCGTCCTCGTCGGTCCATGCGCCACCGAGGCGGGCGTTGATCTCGGCGACGATGGCGTCGGCCTCCTCGGGACTGTCGGTGGAATTACCGGTGTGCTCGACGGGCAGCACCCGCACCCCGGCTGCGACGCCTTCGAGCCGGCGGGCGGCGCTGACCTGCGCCTGTGACCGCAGCCGGCCCTCGTAGGACAGCCGGGACACCGGGCGGCACACATCGGGATGCATCCGGTAGGACCGGTCCAGGAAGTAGCCGCGCTCCTCGGGCAGGGTGGCGTGCCCGTCGACGAGCCAACCGAGAGCCGATCCGTCGACCGGCTCGGGGTGGGTGCCCTGGCTGACCTGGGGCAGCTGCTGCGGATCGCCGAGCAACAGCAGACTGCGGCCCGCCGATGCGACGGCGATGGTGTTGGCCAGGCTGTACTGGCCGGCCTCCTCGATGACCAGCAGGTCCAGCGCGCCCCGCGGCACCCGGGTCGGGTTCGCGAAATCCCAGGCGGTGCCGCCGATCACGCAGCCGTCGGTGTCGGCGATGAACGCCGGATAGTCCTTTTCGCCGACGTCGCGCCACCGCCGGTCGGGACTCTTTTTCTTGCCGACCCGGTCGGCGTGCACCCCGGCGTCGATCACCCCGCCGAGCAGGTTCTCGACCACGGCATGCGATTGCGCGACGACGCCGATGCGCCAGCGGTGCTCGTTGACCAGTCGGGCGATGACGGCCGCCGAGGTGTAGGTCTTACCGGTGCCCGGCGGTCCGTGCACCGCCAGATAGGAGGAGTCCAGATCCAGCAGGGCGGCGGCGATGTCGTCGACGATCACGCCGCTGCGGGGCAGGGCGGCGCCGGTGCGGCCGCGCGGTGCCCGGCGCAGCAGGATGTCGGTGACGGCGTCGGCGGGCAGGTTGGGCAGCCCGGCGGCGACGAGTGCGGCGGTGGCGGCGATGGATTCCTGCAGCGGTTTGGTGTTGATCGGCGGGCCCGGGGTCAGCGCGAAGGGGACCTGCGCGAAGACGTCGCCGTCCTTGGGTTGGCGCTCGCAGATCAGGACCTGTCCGGGCACCTCGGGATCGTCGCATTCCAGGACGGCCACCGACCCGAAGGCGCGGCGGTCCGGGTCGTCGGCGAGGCCGACCGGCGCGGGCGGATCGTAGAGCGCGTACATGTCATGGGCGAGTTCACCATTGGCCAACTCACCGGTCAGCAGCACATGGCGCTGTGGTTTGCGCGCCTTGGGCGGGGTGTGCCAGTCGTTGACGATCTCGGCCGATTCGGCGATGAACACCCCGCCGTTGTCCGACCATTCGTCGACGGGATTGTTGACGCGGTCGAAATGCGCCCACCAGAACGGTTTTGCCTCTCGCTTGTGATAACCGCGGGCGGCCGACACCATGGCCACCGCGGTCTGTTCGGCCGAGCGCACCTCGGTGCCGTCCCCGGCGAACTTCATCAGCTTGCGCTCGGTGTCGTCGGCGACGTCGACGGTCAACTGGGCGGCGGCGTCGCGCACCCGTTGCGGACCGCGCGGGGGCACCGCGGATTCGATGGCGCGGGCCACCAGCCAGTCCCGCAACCGCCGCGTCGACCGGCAGTCGTAGCGGTTGTAGTCCTCGATCTGCTTGAGCACCACCTCGGCGTCCTCGTGGCGGCCCTGTTCGGACAGCGCACAGTACCTGGCGTACTGGGTGATCGAGTCGGTGGCGGTGGTGACCTCACCGTCGCGCAACTCGTTGCCCATGTACAGCGGCTCCAGGTACTTGATGCTGTAACTCTCGGTGCCGACGCGGATGCTCTTGCGCACCAACGGGTACAGGTCCACCAGCACGCCGTTGCGCAGCAGATCGTCGACATCGTCCTCGCCGACGCCGTAGCGGCCGGCCAGACGCAGCAGGGTGCTCTTCTCGTAGGCCGCGTAGTGGTAGATGTGCATGTCGGGGTAGCGCCTGCGGCGCTTGCGCACCATCGCCAGGAAGTCCTGCAGCGCCCGCTTCTCGCTGGACCGGTCGTGCGCCCAGTAGGGCGTGAACTCGTCGTTGACGGTCAGCACGCCCCACAGGTACTCCAGGCCCCACTCGGTGCCGTTGCGCGTCCACAGCGGGTCACCCTCGAAGTCGAAGAACAGGTCACCCTTGTCGGCGTCGGGCAGCACCATCAGCGGCTGCGGGTCGACGATCTCGTAGGGCGGCTTACCGTCCTCGCGGTCGGCGATCTGCAGCCGGGCCTGCGCGGCCAGAGCGGTGACGGTGCGCCGCGACAGCTCGGGCACCGGCCCGTCGTGGGCGGCGAGTTGGTGCACGGTGCCGATACCGGCGTCCAGCAGCCGGGCCCGCTGGCTGACCCGCATCCCGGCGACCAACAGCAGGTCGTCGCTGTCGCGGACCTTCTCGCTGCACTCCGGGCACCGGAAACAGGCCCGCACGTCCGAGTCGGCCCAGGACACCGGTTCACCGCCGGCCAGATGGTCGTCGAGCAGCCGTTCCAGCGCGGCGCGGCGCGGCCGGTACACCGGCAGCAGTTCGTCGACGCGGTAGGTCGCCACCGCGCCGTCGCCGAGCAGCAGCTCGATCTCGTCGGCCACCGGCACGCCCGCGGCCGCCAGCGTGTCGGCGTAGGCGGCCAGCTGCAGCAGCGCCTCCACCTTGACCGAGCGGGCCAGTTTGGTGTCGCGCAGCCGGTAGCGCTGACCGTCGAAGGTCAGGAAGTCGGCGAAACCGGCGAACCTGCCGTCGAACATGGCGGCCTGGTAGATCGCCGGGGCGCGCCGTTCGATGGCATCCATGGTCTGCGCGGCGGCCGCGGTCAGCCCGGCGACGGTGTAGCGGGGCCGGCCGATCACGGTGACCTCGACATCCTCGCGCAACTGGTCGAGGTGGCGCTGCTCGTGGTCGTCACCGAGTTCGGAGGTGCGGGCCAGCAGTTCGTCGTCACCGGTGAGCTTCGGGCCGCGGCCCAGGTGGGCGTCGAAGGAGCGCAGCAGGGCGTATTCGCACCGGGCGGCCGCCGCGAGGTCGGAGGCGCTGTAGATCACACGACCGTCAGTGGCGAACACGGCTCCAGGCTAGGGGAGAGCACCGACACCACGCCCAAACGAACACACGGGTGAATTTGTGCGAGTGGATCACACCAAAACGTCAGTCTCGGCGACCGCGAACGTCAGCCGGTGTTGCCGATCAGTTCGACGCCGGCACCGTTCCAGCGGAAGCGGACCACGCTGTCCAGGCCGGGCACGCCGCCGGTGTACACCAGCGCGACCGTGTCGCCGGTGCTGGCGGCGGTGTCCACATCGTTGAAACCGTAGGTGTCGGGCACGCCGGTGGGGATGAACTTGCCGAGGTGGAACATCACCGCGCGGGTGTTGGCGTTCTCGGCGTTGGTGTTGGCCTTGACGATGACCGCCGACAGCTGTGCGCACTCGTTGTAGTTGCCCGCCAACGGTTCCGGGCTCCACGGCTGGTTGCTGCGCGGGTCGCGGGGAAGTTCGGACACCGCCCGGATCACCTCGGGCGCGGCGAGGTTCACCGCGCACGGGTCGACGGCCGGGACGGGCTCCGGTGGCGGCGGGGGCGGCACGACGACGGTCGACGTCGCCGGCGCCGGAACCGGCGCGTCCGGTGTCTTGGACACCGTCGAATCGCTCGATCCACATGCCGTCAGCACGACGGCGGCTGCCAGCATCAGTGCACCGTTGGCCGTCGACCTCACAACACCGCACCGTACCGGTGCGGCCCGTCCGGTCCGGGGTGGCGACGCGCACACTCTAGACTGCAGGTGAAATGACGTCGCCCGATGAACCCAGCCCCGCCGCCGAACTGACCTTCGCTGACCTGCAGATTCACCCCTCGGTGCTGCAGGCGGTGACCGACGTCGGCTATGAGTCGCCATCGGCGATCCAGGCGGCGACCATCCCGCCCATGCTGGCGGGCTCCGATGTCGTCGGCCTCGCCCAGACCGGAACCGGTAAGACGGCCGCGTTCGCCATCCCGATCCTGTCCAAGATCGACCCCGCCAGCCGCAACACCCAGGCCCTGGTCCTGGCGCCGACGCGCGAGCTCGCGCTGCAGGTCGCCGAGGCCTTCGGTCGCTACGGCGCACATCTGTCGGTCAACGTGCTGCCCGTCTACGGCGGGTCGTCCTACGGTCCGCAGCTGGCCGGCCTCAAACGCGGGGCCCAGGTTGTCGTGGGCACACCCGGGCGTGTCATCGACCACCTGGAGAAGGGCAGCCTGAACCTCTCGCACCTGGACTACCTGGTGCTCGACGAAGCCGACGAGATGCTGCAGATGGGCTTCGCCGAGGATGTCGAACGCATCCTGGCCGACACCCCCGAGTACAAGCAGGTCGCGCTGTTCTCTGCGACCATGCCCCCGGCGATCAAGAAGATCACCGCCAAGTACCTGCACGACCCGGTCGAGGTGACGGTCAAGTCCAAGACCCAGACCGCCGAGAACATCACCCAGCGCTATCTGCAGGTGTCCTATCCCCGCAAGATGGATGCGCTGACCCGCCTGCTCGAGGTCGAAGAGGGCGACGCGATGATCGTGTTCGTCCGCACCAAGCAGGCCACCGAGGAGGTCGCCGAGAAGCTGCGGTCGCGCGGGTTCGCCGCCGCCGCCATCAACGGTGACATCCCGCAGGCGGTGCGCGAACGCACCATCGCCGCGCTCAAGGACGGGTCGATCGACATCCTGGTCGCCACCGATGTCGCCGCCCGCGGTCTGGACGTCGAACGCATCTCGCACGTGGTGAACTTCGACATCCCGCACGACCCGGAGTCCTATGTGCACCGCATCGGGCGCACCGGTCGCGCGGGACGCTCGGGCACCGCGCTGCTGTTCGTCACGCCGCGGGAGCGTCATCTGCTCGGCTCGATCGAGCGGGTCACCCGGCAGAAGCTCGTCGAGATCCAGTTGCCGTCGGTCGACGATGTCAACGCCCAGCGGGTCGAGAAGTTCCGCGACTCGATCAGCGCGGCCCTCAACACCCCCGGCACCGACCTGTTCCGCCGCCTCATCGAGGACTACGAACGCGACCACAACGTGCCGCTGGCCGATATCGCCGCCGCGTTGGCCGTGCAGTCCCGTAACGGCGAAGAGTTCCTGATGACCGAACCGCCGCCGGAGAAGCGCAAGGAACGCAAGGATCGCCCTGACCGTGACGATCGCGGTCGCGAGGACCGTCCGCGCAAGAAGCACAGCACCCGAAGCGATCTGGCGACCTACCGCATCGCGGTCGGCAAGCGGCACAAGGTGGCGCCCGGGGCCATCGTCGGTGCCATCGCCAACGAGGGTGGCTTGCACCGTAGCGATTTCGGGCACATCGCCATCCGCGTCGACCATTCGTTGGTGGAGTTGCCGGCCAAGTTGCCGCGCGAGGTCTACAAGAAGCTGGAGAACACCCGGATCCAGGGTGTGCTGATCAATCTGCAACCCGACCGCGGCGGCCAGAAACCGCGGCGCAAGGACTCGTGACGTCGCAGCGCGAAGCCCTGGGCGGTCTGGAGTCCGTCTCCGCCACCGGCCGGGTCGCTGCGCTCACCGGCGTCCGCGCCGTCGCGGCGCTGCTGGTGGTGCTGACCCACGCCGCCTACACCACCGGCAAGTATCCCCAGGGCTACCTCGGCTCGTTCCTGTCCCGCGCCGAGGTCGGGGTGCCGATCTTCTTCGTGCTGTCGGGTTTCCTGTTGTTCCGGCCGTGGGTGCGCGCGTCGGCAGCAGGCTTGCCGGGACCGTCGGTGCGCCGCTACGCCTGGCACCGGGTTCGTCGGATCATGCCGGCCTATGTCGTCACCGTGTTCGCCGCGTACGCGGTGTATCACTTCCGCGAGGCCGGACCGAATCCGGGACACACCTGGGAAGGCCTGCTGCGCAACCTGACGCTGACCCAGATCTACACCGACAACTACCTGTATTCCTATCTGCATCAAGGCATGACGCAGATGTGGAGCCTGGCCGTCGAGGTGGCGTTCTATCTGGTGCTGCCATTCCTGGCCTGGCTGCTGCTGGTGGTGCTGTGCCGCCGCCGGTGGCAGCCCGTGGTGTTGATCGCCGGGCTGGGAGCGCTTTTCGCGATCAGCCCGGCCTGGCTGTGGTTGGTGCACAGCACCGATTGGCTGCCCGACGGTGCCCCGCTGTGGTTGCCCACGTATCTGGCCTGGTTCGTCGGCGGAATGTTGTTGGCGGTACTGGAATCCACCGGTGCACGCGCGTACGCCCTGGTGTGCCTGCCGCTGGCCCTGGTCTGCTACCTGATCGCCGCCACACCGTTGGCGGGTGCGCCCACGACGTCCCCGGCCCAGCTCGGCGAGGCGGTGATCAAGACGGTGTTCTACATGGTCATCGCGACGCTGGTGGTCGCACCGCTGGCGCTGCCGGGTGACGCCGGCAGCCGCGGCTGGTACTACCGGGCGATGGCGAGCCGGCCGATGGTGTTCCTGGGCGAGATCTCCTATGAGATCTTTCTGATCCACCTGATCCTGATGGAGCTGGTGATGGTGGAGATCCTGCGCTTCCCGATCTACACCGGCTCGATGTGGGCACTGTTCTTCGGCACCATGGCGGTCACCATTCCGCTGTCGTGGGTGCTGCACCGGCTGACCAGGGTGCGCGACCGCGCGAGTCGAACTTAGGGTAGGCTAACCTGGGCATAGACTCAGGAGGGCTCATGATCGATCTGAAGCCGTCGCGCGGTATCGAAGGCGTGTTGGTCAAGCTGTGGCGGGGCGGAGATTACGAACTGACCGTCACCGGACGCACCGAGATCACCGCGAACTTCCTGAGACTGCATTTCACCGCCGCCGACCTGCTCACCGAGCAGTCCATCCACCCGACGATGTGGGTGCGGGGCTGGTTCCCCGACGGTCCGCGTTCTCATCAGCGTGGCTATACGCTGGTCAACCCGGATCCCGAAACCGGCACGGTGGACATCGATTTCGCCATGCACGACGGCGTTGCCACCCGCTGGGCCCGCAACGCCCAACCGGGTGACACCCTGGAGGTGACGGTGCTGGGCAGCGACTTCTCGATCCCCGAACCGGCACCCGCGGGTTATGTCATCGTCGGCGACACCGCGTCGCTGCCGGCGATCAACTCGCTGCTGCAGGCCATCGGCGACGCACCCGCACAGATCTTCCTGGAGTCCGCGCACGATGACGACCGCGAAATTCCCACCGGCCGTCCCGATGTCACCTGGGTGGACCGCCACGACGGCGGGGCGGCGCTGGTGCAAGCCGTCGCCGACGCCGCCTTCGACGCGCCCGAGCACTTCGGCTGGGTGGCCTGTGACAACCGCACCACCCGCGCGGTGGCCAAGATCCTGCGCGACGACTACAAGATCCCGCGCAAGGCGGTCAAGGCGCGGGCGTACTGGGCTGCCTGACGAACCGGCCGACGGTCGGCGCCACGAACGTCTCCAGCATGGCGCGCTCGTCGGCGTCATCGGCCCCGGGAAACTGCAGCAGCGAGATCAGCACGCGCACCAGCCATCGCGCACGCAGCGTGACGCCGGGCCGGTCATCGCCCATCGAGACCAGAAACCCCTCGGCCAGGGCACGGATCACCTCGGAGCGTTCGGCCATCTCACCACCGATCGGGCGGGCCGAAGTGGCGAACCACGATGCCAGCGCCGGGGTTTGGCGAACCCGCCGCAATGCCAGCAGCGCGCCCTGAACCAGCCGTTCGTGCCCGTCGGGCACCGCGGTGAGGTGTTCACCGATCTCGGCGAACAGCCGGTGCGTCTCGCGGTGAACGTAGGCGGTGTAGAGCACATCCCGGTTCTCGAAGTACCGGTACAGCGTGGCACGCGAACACCCTGCGGCACGAGCGATCTCGTTCATCCCGACCGCGGCGGCGTCATGCCGGGTGAACAGGTCCTCCGCCGCGTCCAGAATGCGTTCGGCGGCCGCCTCGGAGCGCCGGTCGGCCAGCCAATCACCCATCAGAGCACTGTAAACGGTACCGACAGCGGCCGTCTGACATAGCTGCCGCCGGCCCACACCACGTTGTCCAGGTCGACCGCGAAATCCGGTATCCGGGACAGCAGTTCCTCCAGCGCGACCCGCGACTGCATCCGTGCCGCCGCCGCGCCCAGGCAGTGGTGCGCGCCGTGGCTGAAGGTCAGGATGTTGCGCGGCTTGCGCCGGATGTCGAGTTCGGCGGCGTCCGGCCCGTACTGGCGTTCGTCACGGTTACCGGAACCGTAGAGCAACAACACCTTCCGGCCCGCGGGAATGGTGGTGTCACCCACCGTCGCAGCACAGGTGGTGGTGCGGGCCAGCCCCTGTACCGGTGAGGTCAGCCGCAGGAACTCGTCGACCGAATCCGGGATCAGATCGGGACTCTCGGCGAGCAACCGGCGCTGGTCGGGATGGCGGTGCAGCAGTTGCACCGAGCCGCCCAGCATCCCGGTGGTGGTGTCGTTTCCACCGGTGACCATGGTGAAGGTGAACGCCAGGATCGCCAGCACGCCGGCGATATCGCCGTCCGCGCCGACGCCGGCGGCCACCAGATGTGACACCGTGTCATCCTCGGGTTCGGTGCGGCGCCTCTCGATCAGCGCGGTGAAGTACGCCATCATCCCGCCGAGTGCGTCGCCGAGCGTCTCCAGTGCGCCGCCGATCCCGCCGTCGGCGGTGTTGGCCGCGACGATCGCGTCGGTCCAGCCATCGAACTGGCCGCGATCCTCCTCGGGCACGCCGAGATAGTGCGCCACGACCATGGACGGCAACGGTTTGAACAGCTCGGCGACGATGTCACCGCCGCCGGCGGCGCGCAACCGCTCGATGCGCTCGATGACGAACTCGCGGACCTTGGGCTCGACGGCCTCGACCTGGCGCGGCGTGAATCCGCGTGACACCAGCTTGCGAAACTCGGTGTGCACCGGCGGGTCCTGCATGACCATGGGCGGGTTGTCGGTGAGCCCGATCATCTCCAGCTCGCCGTAGTTCACCGTCAATCCCTGCGCGGACGAGTAGGTGCGGTGATCGCGCGCGGCGGCCCAGATGTCGGCGTGCCGGGACATCACGTAGTAGTCCTGACCCGGGGTCTCGGTGATGACGTGGTGCACCGGATCGTGGTCACGCAGGGCGCGGTACATCGGCCACGGGTCGGGCCAGGTGTCGGCAGAGCCGAGCCGGAATACCGCCGACGCTCCATGAGACATTCGGACTGTCATGTCTTATGCCTACGACAGATCGCTCACGGTGTCAAGGGTCGCCGTTTGCAATGTCGGGCTGTCAGCTCCGTCGTGCGTATATGGGAACAACGGCGCTGTCAGACCGACATTGCGTCGGAGCCAGGCCGGCCGACGCGACCACCGAACAGGACCGGCTGGACGACATCGGCCCCGACGTCGCCTCACCCGGGACGTTGACCAGCATCTCCCGCCGCGGCGGGCCGCCGATCCCGGTCAGCACCAACACCACGGCCATGCCGTCGTGGTCGCCGGTGGTCGTGGTGGCGGTGTGGTAGGCGTTGTCCAGCTCGACCATGCCGCCGAAGGTGGCCTGCCCGCTGTTGATGAGTGCGGTCGCCAGCGACTCGCGCGCCCGGTTCGACGAGACGTAGACGTGCCCGGGCAGCCATCCGGTGAAGCCCACCTTCTCGGTGCTGAACGCGCCGCTCCAGACGAATCCCGTCTCGGTCTCGATCGGGTCCGGCCCGAAGATCCGGCCGTGATCGTTCTGGCGTAGGAAGAAGTCATTGGAGTAGCTCAACAACAACCCCTTGGGCCGCTGCCCGTAGGTCACATCGTCGATGCGGCCCCGGAACCCGAAACTGTGCAGCGGCTGCGCCGGGAACCCGGACCGGAACATCGCCTGGTTCAGCCGGTTGCCCGCCTGCGACCGCGTGCTCGAGTTCGGGTCGACGATGATGACGTTGACCGACTCCAGCAGCGTCTTGCCGCCGTACTTCTTGCCGCCCCAGTTCGCGATCTGCCCACCCCACCGCAGCATCCACTTGCCGATCTCGCCGTACGGCGTGGCGGCCTGATCGGCCGGTGACGGTGTGGTCGGCGCCGCGGCCGGCTGCGCGGCGGGTGGCTCCGGTGTGGTCGGCGCTTCCAGCGTGGCGACCGACCTGCTCGGTTGCGGTCCCGATCGCACACCGGCCGACGGCGCCGCCGCGCGGCGTGGTTCGGTGCGTCGCTGCAGCGCCGGGCCGGTGTCGTCCCGGTCGGCGGTGGTGCGTGCCGTGCGGTCCCGTGGTGCGTCGTCGGCCTTCTCGTCGTGCTTCGCGTCGTCCGGTGACGGCCGAGTCGCCGAGGGATCATCGGCAGCGCTGCTGCCGGCGGACTGCGATGTCGTGGTCGCGCCGCCGGTGTCGGCGCCGGGGTCCGCGTGGGCCACCCCGGCGCCGGCGACCGCGGCGCCGATGCCCAACACCACCGCAAGCGGCGCGAGAAACCCCGGTCGCCGGCTCGTCATCCCTGTCGCCATCCGTCCGTCCTCCCATACCGCCTCGGCGCAGACTAACCGGGCGCGGTGACCGCGGGAGGAAGGTTGCGCCGACACGGTCTTGCAGAATGGAAACATGTCCACCAGCCGGGATAGTGTCCGCGTCGCCATCGCCCAACTCGATGTCGTCTCACGCGATGTCGCGCACAACAGCGCCCAGCTGAGCGCGCTCGTCGCCGCGCACTCCGATGTCGACCTCGTGGTGGTTCCGGAGCTCGCCCTCACCGGGTATCAGATCGAGGCCCTCGACGAATTGGCCGCACCTCCCGAGCAGGCCTTCGCCGAGATCGCGGCGAGCTGCGCGCGCGCCGCCACGGCGTTCATCGGTGGATACGTCGAGCCCGGCCCCGACCGGCCGTACAACTCGATGGTGGTCATCGACGCCACCGGGGCCGTCGTCGCCAACTACCGCAAGACACACCTGTTCGACGCCGAGGCCGACGCCTTCGCCACCGGTGACCGACTGGTTCTGGCCACCGTCGGCGACGTGAAACTCGGCCTGATGATCTGTTTCGACATGGAGTTCCCCGAGGTGGCCCGCACCCTCGCCGATGCCGGGGCCGACGTGCTGGTCTCCATCGCGGCGAACATGGACCCGCTCTACAACGATCACCTCATCGCCGCTCAATCCCGTGCGCTGGAGAACAGACGCCCGCTGATCTACGCCAACCGCAGCGGCGCCGAGCATCCGCACCAGTTCCACGGCGGCAGCCGCGCCGTCGACCCCGATGGTCACGTGCTGGCCGAAGCCGGCCGCGCACCCGAGGTGCTCACCGTCGACCTGCCACTGCACAGTGCGCTCGGCGGCTACGTCGACTACCTGCGCCTGCGCCGCCCCGAGCTGTACACCTGCGGCTGACGGCGCCCGGGCGGAGGTGCGCCCAGATCGACGGGCGAGTAAGGCTAGCCTTGCTTGCACGGGCGCCGACCGCAGTGCCCGGGGGAGGAGATCACCCGATGGCACGTGGGTTGCAGGGTGTGATGATGCGCGGCTTCGGCGCGCGCGATCACGAGGTCACCGTGCTGGGCACCGAATGGCTGGCCCCGCACTGCCTGCGGATCCGGATGGTCTCACCGACGGTGTTCGAGGATTCCGCCGCCGAACCGACCTCCTGGCTGCGCTTCTGGTTCCCCGACCCCGACGGCACCGACACCGAGTTCCAGCGCGCCTACACCATCTCCGAGGCCGACCCGGCCACCGGCCGTTTCGCCATCGACGTGGTGCTGCACGAACCGGCCGGCCCCGCCTCGACATGGGCGGCCGACGTCCGGCCCGGCACCACCATCGCCGCGATGGTGATGGGATCCAAGGGATTCTCGGTCGCCGAGGACCCGGTGGACCGGCCGGCCGGCTACCTGCTCATCGGTGACGCCGCTTCCCAGCCCGCGATCAACGGCATCATCGGCGCCGTCCCGCACGACATCCCCATCGAGGCCTACCTCGAGCAGCACCATGACGACGATCTGCTGATCCCGCTGGCCGAACATCCACGGCTGACGGTGCATCGCGTGCCGCGTGCCGACGCCGCGTCGCTGGCGGCGGCCATCGAAAGTCGCGACTGGTCCAACTGGTATGTCTGGGCCGGGCCCGAGGCCGGTGCGCTCAAGACGCTGCGGACCCGGTTGCGAGACGAGTTCGGTTTCCCAAAGCAGGAGATCCACGCCCAGGCCTACTGGACCGAGGGCCGGGCCATGGGCAGCAAGCGTGGTGACGACAAGACCGCCGCGCCGGTGCCGGCCCCCGCACCGACTGCACCGATTGCGGCCCAGCCGGCACCGACGGGTACCTGGCGCGCCCAGGCCGCCGGTCGCCTGCTGGCGCCGCTGAAGCGCAAGCTCATCATCTCCGGCGTCCTACAGGCGCTGATCACCCTGGTCGAACTGGCACCGTTCGTGCTGCTGGTCGAACTCGCCCGCCTGCTGCTCGCCGGGGCGGAATCGGACCGATTGTGGGACTTGGGTATTGCCGCCGTCGCGCTGTTGGGCACCGGTACCTTCCTGACTGCCGCGCTGGCGCTGTGGTTGCACCGCGTGGACGCCGCGTTCGCTCGTGACCTGCGCGGCCGGTTGCTCACCAAATTGTCCCGGCTGCCGTTGGGCTGGTTCACCGCCCGCGGATCCGGATCGATCAAACAACTGGTGTCCGACGACACCCTGTCGCTGCACTACCTGATCACCCACGCCATCCCGGACGCGGTGGCCGCAGTGATCGCACCGGTCGCGGTGCTGGTGTACCTGTTCATCGTCGACTGGCGTATCGCGTTGGTGTTGTTCGGTCCGGTGCTGGTCTATCTGGTGCTGATGTCGGTCATGACCATCCAGTCCGGCAACAAGATCACCCAGGCCCCGAAGTGGGCCGAACGGATGAGCGGGGAGGCCGGCGCCTACCTGGAGGGCCAACCGGTGGTGCGCATATTCGGCGGCGCCGCATCGTCCAGCTTCCGCAACCGCCTCGACGACTACATCGGATTCCTGGTCGACTGGCAGCGCCCGTTCGTGGGCAAGAAGACCCTGATGGATCTGGTGACCCGGCCGACGACCTTCCTGTGGCTCATCGTCGCCGTCGGTACCCCGCTGGTCGTCGGCGGCGGACTCGACCCCGTCGATCTGCTGCCATTCCTGTTGCTGGGCACCACCTTCGGCGCCCGACTGCTGGGCATCGGCTACGGGCTGGCCGGCATCCAGGGCGGCATGCTGGCCGCCCGCCGGGTGCAGAGCGTGCTCGACGAGGCCGAACTCGCCGTCCGTGACGGCGATCCCGCAGGCGGCACCGGCGCCGAGGAAGCGGTCGTTTTCGACCGCGTCACCTTCGGCTACCGGCCGGAGGTGCCCGTCATCAAGGACGTCTCCCTGACGCTGAAGCCCGGCACCGTGACCGCGCTGGTCGGTCCGTCGGGGTCGGGAAAGTCCACGCTGGCCGCGCTGCTGGCGCGGTTCCACGATGTGCAGCAGGGCGCCATCAGCATCGGCGGTGACGATATCCGCACGCTGCTGGCCGACGAGCTGTACCGGCGCATCGGCTTCGTGCTGCAGGACACCCAATTGGTGCACGGCACCGTGGCCGAGAACATCGCGCTGGCCGATCCGGACGCCGCAGCCGAACGGGTGACGGCCGCCGCCGGCGACGCGCAGATCCACGACCGCATCCAACGCATGCCCGACGGCTACGACACCGTGCTCGGGGCAGGGGTCGGATTGTCCGGCGGTGAACGGCAGCGTCTGACGATCGCCCGGGCGATCCTGGCCGACACCCCGGTGCTGATCCTCGACGAGGCCACCGCCTTCGCCGATCCCGAGTCCGAATACCTTGTCCAGCAGGCACTGAACCGGTTGACGCGGGAGCGCACCGTGCTGGTCATCGCGCACCGGCTGCACACCATCACCCACGCCGACCAGATCGTCGTGCTCGACGACGGCGAGATCGCCGAGATCGGAACCCACGATCAGTTGCTCGCCGCGAACGGACGCTACCGGGCGCTGTGGGAATCCGGTCGCCCCGTCGCCGCCGGCCAGGAGGTCGCTCGATGATCCGCACGCTGCTCGCTCTCATTCCGGACGACCGACGCGGCAAGGTCGGTCTCTACACCGTGCTGACCGTCTTCTCGGTGCTACTGCGCGCGGTTGCGGTGGTGCTGCTGGTTCCGCTGGTGGCCGCGTTGTTCAGCGAACAACCGGCCGACGCCTGGGTGTGGCTGGGATGGTTGACCGCGGCGACCGTCACCGGCTGGGTCGTCGACACGATGACCGCCACATTGGGATTCGACATCGGTTTCGCGGTGCTCGACAGCACCCAGCACGATATGGCCGACCGGTTGCCGAACATCAAGTTGGACTGGCTGTCCCACGACAACACCGCCACCACCCGGCAGGCCATCGCGGCGACCGGGCCGGAACTGGTCGGCTTGGTGGTCAACCTGCTCACCCCGCTGATCGGCGCCATCCTGCTGCCCGCGGCGATCTCGATTGCCCTGCTTGCGATCTCGGTACCGCTGGGGCTCGCTGCCCTGGCCGGTGTCGCGGTACTGCTCGGTGCGCTGTGGTTGTCCGGGCGGCTGACCCGGACCGCGGACCGGGTGGCCGGGGAGGCCAATACCGCCTTCACCGAACGCATCATCGAGTTCGCCCGCACCCAGCAGGCGCTGCGCGCGGCCCGGCGTGTCGAACCGGCCCGCAGCATGGTGGGTACGGCACTGCAGGCCCAGCACGGTGCCGGCCTGCGACTGCTGACCATGCAGGTGCCCGGTCAGCTGCTGTTCAGCCTGGCCAGCCAACTGGCGCTCATCGTCTTCGCCGCCGCGACAACGCTGTTGACAATGCGGGGTGATCTCGCCGTGCCCGAGGCCGTAGCGTTGATCGTCGTGATCGCGCGGTACCTGGAGCCGTTCACCATCCTCAGCGAGCTATCCGGTGCGTTGGAATCGACGCGGGCGACGCTCGGGCGGATCCAGCAGGTGCTCGATGCGCCCGTGCAGGACGCCGGTGCCGCGACGTTGCCCGGCGACGCCGCGCCGCGTATCGAATTCGCCGGTGTGCGCTTCGATTACGGCGGCGAGCCGGTGCTGCACGACATCAGCTTCGCGCTGGAACCCGGCACCACGACGGCCATTGTCGGCCCGTCGGGGTCGGGTAAGAGCACGATCCTGGCCCTCATCGCGGGTCTGCACCAACCGGTGGCCGGGCAGGTGTTCGTCGACGGTGTCGACGTGGCCGGCCTGGACCCCGCGGCCCGGCGCGCGGCGGTCAGCATGGTCTTCCAACATCCGTACCTGTTCGACGGGTCGCTGCGCGACAACATCCTGGTCGGTGATCCCGGCGCGGACAGCCAAACCCTTGCCGCGGCAATCCGACTGGCGCGTGTCGATGAGCTGGCCGCCAGATTGCCCGATGGTGCGCAGACCTCGGTCGGGGAGGCCGGCTCGGCGCTGTCCGGTGGTGAACGTCAACGCGTCAGCATCGCCAGGGCGCTGGTCAAACCCGCCCCCGTGCTGCTGGTCGACGAGGCCACCAGTGCGCTGGACACCGAGAACGAGGCGGCCGTGGTCGACGCGTTGACCGCCGACGTCCGGCCCCGCACCCGCGTGATCGTCGCACACCGGCTGGCCAGTATCCGACGGGCCGACCGGGTGCTGTTCGTCGACGGTGGGCGCATCGTCGAGGACGGCACCATCGACGAACTGCTGGCGGCCGGCGGGCGTTTCGCCCAGTTCTGGCAGCAGCAGAGCTCCGCGGCGGACTGGCAGATCGCCGCCAACCCGGCCTGACGGCGCTCGCAGTGAGCGCGAGCGTCCCCGAAGTGCCCGCGGCCGCGGCGTGTCAGCGTGCGGACACGGTCTCTCGCGGGCGGCCGGACGCGAGCGGAACGCGACCTCCGCATCAGGCAGGCTGGGCTACATCGTCCTGACATGCGCGCTTGCCGGCGCGCAGACTGCCCGATTGCGACTTGTATGCGACATCCGGGTCGCCATAATGTCGCCAACCGGTCATTGCGGCGACAGGGAAGGTTCGTCCCATGCGTGAATACCTTCAGTTCTTCATCGACGGCCAGTGGGTCGACCCGGTCACGCCGGCGACCCTCGACGTCGACAACCCGCGCACCGAGCAGATGTCGGGCCGGATCGCCCTCGGGTCGGCCGCCGACGTCGACAAGGCGGTGGCGGCGGCGCGCCGGGCCTTCGACACCTGGTCGCAGACCGGCAAACAGGAGCGCCTGGCCGTGCTCGGCGCCATCCTCGCCGAGTACCAGAAGCGCATGCCCGACCTCGCCGATGCCGTCGGCGAGGAGATGGGCGCCCCGCCCGGGCTGGCCGGCGGTCTGCAGGTGAACCTGGGTCTGGGTCATCTGGCCGCGGCCATCGAGGCGCTGACGAACTTCGAGTTCGAGATCGACCGCGGATCCACCCGGGTGATCAAGGAGCCCATCGGTGTCTGCGGACTCATCACACCGTGGAACTGGCCGCTCAACCAGATCGCGGCCAAGGTGTACCCGGCGCTGGCCGCGGGGTGCACCATGGTGCTCAAACCGTCGGAGGTGGCGCCCTACTCGGCGCAGATCTTCACCGAAATCGTCCAAGCCGCAGGGGTTCCCGCCGGTGTGTACAACCTGGTCTACGGCGACGGCCCGGGTGTCGGCGCGGCGATCTCCAGTCATCCCGGTATCGACATGGTGTCCTTCACCGGTTCGACCCGCGCCGGCATCGAGGTCGCCCGCAACGCGGCGCCCGGCGTGAAGCGGGTCAGCCAGGAACTCGGCGGCAAGAGCCCCAATATCGTGCTCGACGACGAGTCCTTCGCCACCGGGGTGGGGGCCGGCGTCTCGGCGATGATGCTCAACAGCGGGCAGAGCTGCAATGCGCCGTCCCGGATGCTGGTGCCGAACTCACGGATGGACGAGGCCATCGCGATCGCCCGCGAGGTCGGCGCCTCGGTCACCGTCGGTGATCTCGACGACGAGAACGCGATCGGCCCGGTCGCCTCCAAGGTGCAGTTCGACAAGATCCAGGGACTCATCCAGAAGGGCATCGACGCGGGTGCCGAACTCGTGGTCGGCGGCATCGGGCGTCCCGACGGGCTGGACACGGGCTACTACGTCAAACCCACCGTCTTCGCCCGGGTGTCCAATGACATGGAGATCGCCCGCGAGGAGATCTTCGGTCCCGTGCTGTGCATCATCGGCTACGACGATCTCGATCAGGCGGTGCAGATCGCCAACGACACCGATTACGGGCTGGCCGGGTACGTCTGGGCCGCCGATATCGAGGCCGCGCGCGCGGTGGCCCGCGGGATCCGCGCGGGGTCGGTGGCGATCAACCACGCCTTCGACATCAACGCGCCGTTCGGTGGGTACAAGTCCAGCGGGAACGGTCGCGAGTGGGGCGATTTCGGCTTCCACGAGTATCTCGAGGTCAAGGCCGCCGTCGGTTACACACCGGCCTAGAGACCGGCCCCCGGGTTCAGTATCCCCGCCGGGTCGAGTGCGTTCTTGATCCGGCGGTTCAACTCCATCGCTTCCGGACCGAGATAGCCTGCCAGCCAGGGCTTCTTGAGCCTCCCGACGCCGTGCTCGCCGGTGATGGTGCCACCCAGCGACACCGCCAGATCCATGATCTCCCCGAACGCCACCTCGGCGCGGCGAGCCATGTCGGCATCGGCGGGGTCGAAGACGATCAGCGGGTGGGTGTTGCCGTCCCCGGCGTGCGCGATCACCGAGATCAACAGGTCGTGGTGCGCGGCGATCTTCTCGATACCGGCCACCAGATGTGACAGCGCGGGCAGGGGGACCCCGACGTCTTCCAGCAGCAGCGAGCCCTTGGCCTCCACCGCCGGGATGGCATAGCGGCGGGCCACCACGAAGGCCTCACCCTCGGCCGGATCCGATGTCGAGAACACCTCCGTCGCACCGGCTTCGGTGAACACCCTGGCCATGAACTCGGCATCGTCGGCGCCGGCCGGACCGCGATCGTCGGAGGCGGCCACCATCATGGCGGCGGCATCGCGGTCCAGGCCCATCTTGAGTTTGTCCTCCACGGCGTTGATCGCCGCGGCATCCATGAACTCCAGCATGGACGGTCGGATCTTGCCGGTGATGGTGACCACGGCATCGGCGGCCGCTTCCACCGAGGCGAAGGTGGCCACCACGGTGCACGGCGTGTGCTGTGGCGGCAGCAGCCGCAACGTCACCTCGGTGATGATGCCGAGGGTGCCCTCACTGCCCACGAACAGCTTCGTCAGACTCAGCCCGGCAACGTCTTTCAGGCGGGGACCGCCCAAGCGCACCGCGGTACCGTCGGCCAGCACCACCTGCAGACCCAGCACGTAGTCGGTGGTGACGCCGTATTTGACGCAGCACAGCCCGCCGGCGTTGGTGGCGATGTTGCCGCCGATGGTGCAGATTTCGAACGAGGACGGGTCCGGCGGGTACCACAGGCCGTGCTCGGCGACGACCTTCTTGACCTCGGCGTTGAGCAGTCCCGGCTGGGCGACGGCGGTACGGGTGGCGGTGTCGACGGTGATATCGCGCATGCGCTCGGTGGACAACACCACGCTGCCGTCCTGGGCGGTCGCGCCACCGGACAGCCCGGTGCCGGCGCCGCGCGGGATGACCGCGACACCGTGGCCGGCGGCCCACCGCACGATGGTCTGCACCTCCTCGGTGCATCGTGGCCGCAGCACCGCCATCGCGGTACCGGCATCCGGATCGGCGGCGCGGTCCTGACGGTAGGAGGCCACGATATCGGGATCGGTCACGACGGTGCCCTCGGGCAACGCGCAGATCAGGTCGTCCAGCACAGCACTCACGACGGCAAGTCTAGGGTCGGCGCCGGCTGAACAGTTCTGCCAACTCCGTGCGCGTCGTGGTGCCGGTCTTGGCCATCGCCCGCAGGATGTGGCCCTCCACGGTGCGCACGGACAGCGTCAGTCGATCGGCGATGTCGCGGTTGCTGGGCAGCGGCATGGTGCCGGCCAGCACGGACACGACCTCGCGTTCCCGCGCGGTCAGCACGATCGGCTCCTTGACCTGGTCCAGCGCCGGTGTGCGGACCCCGGATTCGGATGCCAACGCCTCGGCGCGGCCCGCGCAGCTCAGGAAGGAACCGCGCCGGTTCGCGGTGCGGTGGATGATGGCGGCGTGCGCGGCGGCGTCAGCGGCCGCCACGGTGTCGCCCATCTTCTCGAATTCGTCCGCCAGCGAGCTCAATCGAACGGCATCGCCGGCTCGCAGTGCCTCCGCGAAGCGCACCGCCAGACCCGCGCGCGGTCCGTCGACCAGTCGGGTGAGTTCCACCAGCCGGTCGGCGTGCGTGCGGTCGCCGAACTGGGTGGCGATCTGGCGGCACAGCACCTCGACGCCGAACTGTCCCTTCCGTGCGGCTGTCGCGGCGGTGTTATTCAGGATCCCGATGGCCTCGTTGACCGCGCCCTGGGCGGCCGACACCCAGGCCCGGCTCACGCTGCGCTCATGGTCCAGGGACCGGAACGGCCGCTGCAGTGCGTCCAGCCGGTCCAGGATCGCCGCGGCCTCGTCACCCGCGCCGCGCATGGCCATGGTGGTGGCCCACGCGACGCTGTACCGGTAGCCCCAGCCGGTGGCATGACCGGCCATCACGGCCGAGATCTGTTCGAAAAGCGAACCGGCGGTGTCGAGTCGGCCGCCGGCCAGTGCCGCGCGTGCGGCGATCGCGGGGCCCAGCGAGTGCGCGACGCCCGGCAGGTCGACGGCCTCAAGTTGCACGCGCTCGGCGACCTGCGCGGCGTCGGCGATACGACCCGCCAGGGCCAGTGCGGTGACCTCCGAATCGGCGAGGTTGAAACGAATGTGCGGGGTGTCGAACGAGTGCGTGGACGTCCGCAGGCCGGATTCGACGAAATCCAGCGCCGTGTCGGTGCGCCCGGCCTCGGCGGCGACGGTGGCCAGTGCCCACGCGGTCTCGGCCCCGACGACATCCGGAAGGGCCGCCAGGTCCAGCGATCGGGCGATGGTCTCGGCCTCGGCGGGGTCGTCCATGGCGAACCAGTACGTCGTCAGGAAGGCGTTCAGCCAGGCTCGTCCCTCGGCGTTCAGCGTCGCCGCCACCGCATCGACGTGCGCCTTGGCCTCGGCCGGCCGCTGCAGTGCCCACAACAGGTTGGAGGCGCGCAGGTGCGCGAACCGCGCCCGCTCGGTATCGGGAAGGCCGGTGGTGTCGACCTCGGCCAGCACATCCTCGGCCTCCTGCCCGCAGAACAGCCAGGACAGCGCATGGGCCCGTAGATAAGCGGCCTCCGGTCCGGCGCCGTTCTGCTCGGCCACCCGCGCCAACCGTTCGGCCAATGTCAGGTCGGCCAGCCGGATCGCGCCGCGGGTGGCGGTCAGCAACAGAGCCGGATCCGCAGGCAGGTCGGAGTCCACGCTCAAGGTGGCGCGACGCACCGCCACTCGCAGATCATCGGCTCGACTGCCCGCCGCCAGTTCGGTGGCGATCAGGCCACGCAACCGGCGCAGCGTCGCCACCGGGGTGCGGGCCCGGCGCAGTTCGCCGTAGAGCGGGTGCGCCACCCTCGCCTGCACGCCATCGGCGGTGTCCTGCAACACCACCAGCTCACGCACGTTGGCTTCCTCGACCGCGTCGCTCGACGTGATGCTCTGCAGGATCGACAGTTCCAGCGGTTCGGCGACCGCCAGCGCGTCGATCACCTCGCCGACGGCGGGGGTGAGATCGCGGAAGCGGGACTCGATCAGTTCGACCAGTCCGGTCGGCAACACCGGTTGTCCGAGCCACTGCCACCGGCCGTCGCGCAGTTCCAGGCGGCCGTCGGCGAGTTCCTGTTCGACGATATTGCGCAGGTACAACGCGTTTCCGCGGGTGAGGTCCCAAAATCGCTGTGCGGCAGCGGAATCGATCGGACCACCCAGCGCGGCACCGAGCAGCTCGGTGTTCTCCCGCTGGTCGAGTGCCCGCAACTGGAGACGATCGAAGGGATGATCCTTCCAGATCTCCCGCACGGAGTCGGGCACCGGCTCACCGTCGCGGACCGTCAGCACCACCCGGCCGGATCCGCGCTGGGCGATCTGGTGCAGCACGAATGCGGACAGATCGTCGAGCAAGTGGGCATCGTCGACCACGATCAGCGCCGGTGCCCCGGTCGGGGTGGCGGTGACGGCGTCGATGACACCGCGCACCAGCTGCAGGCGGTCACCGTCGGGATCGGACGCCCACGCCGCGAACGCACCCAGCGGCAGCTGCCGGGCCGCGGTGGTGCCGACGACCCAGTGCGGGCGGCCACCGTGCAGGGCTTCGCGCACCGCCCTGCTCTTGCCGATACCCGCCGGGCCGGACACCACGGCACCGCGCAGATCCGGTGCCGTCACGGCGTTGCGGATCCTCGGTATCTCCGCCGCCCGCCCGACCAGTGGCCACCTCAACCGCACGCGCAAAGCGTAGGAGCCCGAACATCGATATGCAGGCCAAACGCCAGGTTTCGGCCGGATGGCCGACTACCGACCGGAGTGGGGTTCGCGGTCCAGGGCGCGCAACGAGGGCAGCCCGACGGCCACCAGACCCATCAGCAGCATCGGCACCGACAGCGCCAGGAATGTGGTGTGCAGTCCCGCCGAGTCGGCAAGCGGACCCGCCAGCAGCAATCCCAGCGGGCCGGCCGCATACGCCAGTGACCCCATCACCCCGACCACCCGGCCGCGCAGATGCGGTGGGGCGTTGGTCTGCATGACGTAGTTGTAGATGGGCTGGATCGGGCCGTAGACGAAACCGACGACGGCCGACAGTCCGAGGATCAGCGGTAGCGGCGGCAGGAACGCGATGATCGTCATCGCAACACCCAGCGTGATGACCGCGATCAACATGGTGGTGCGTCGCTTCATGTACTTCGACAGCACCGCATAGCTCAGCGCGCCGACCAACCCGCCGATCGACAACGCCATCAACACCCAGCCGAGCTGCGCCGGCTCGTTGCGGTCGGTGAAGTACTTGGGGAACAGCACCGCTTCCATCGGCATGTACAGCCCGGTCACCGTAAGGTCGATCAGCGCCAGGGTGCGCAGCACCTTCAGGTTCCAGACGAAGGACAGGCCCTCCACGACGCCGGCCCAAACCCGGTCGGGCAGCTCGGACCGGTCCGGCGCGCCCGCGCCTTCCAGGCGCAGCACCGAGATGGCGAGGATCGAACAGCCGAACGCGGCCGCGGTCACCCACATCGTCTCGACTCCGCCGATCGTCGCGATGAGCATGCCGCCGATACCCGGACCCACGATGTAGGCAAGGTTGAACACCGCCTCGTACACGCTGTTGGCGTGATCCAGCGTCCAGCGGGCCCGCGCGGCGGCTTCGGGCAGCATCGTCTCGCGCGCCGTCATCCCCGCCGGGTCGAACGCCGCCCCGAGCGCAGCGAGCGTGGCGAGCACGGCCACGTTGACGGCGTCGACGCCGAACAGCAACGCGATCACCGGGACGGCGGCCACCGACAATCCCGACAGCAGATCGGAGATCATCGACACCCGGCGGCGGCCGAGGTAGTCCACGGCGGCGCCGGCGATCACGGTCGAGGCCAGCAACGGCAGCGTGCCGGCCATTGCGACCAGCGAGGCCTCCCAAGCCGACCCGTTGCGCTGCAGCACCAGCCAGGGGAACGCCACCATGGAGATGCCGTTGCCGGCACCGGCCATCAGGGCCGCGAAGAGGATCAGGTACGCCGGCCCGCGGCTTGAGGTGTTCATGGCTATCGCGGCGAATCTAGCAGCGGGCTCGGCGGCGCAGCGATCGATTTTTGACGGCCGGTGCAGGATGGATTGGTGCCCGCGGCAGAGCGCCAACCCCATCCCCGCACCGGCCGGCTGTTCGGTTCGCCGGTGCCGCCCGGCACCGGCTGGCCCGGTGATCCGGCACGTGCGGTGACCCCGGTGGCCCACGACGCCGACGATGTCACGGAGTTGGCCGCCGGTGCGGAGTCGGTGCGCGAGCTGGACGCCGCGGTGAGCGTGTGCCGGGCATGCCCGCGGCTGGTCGACTGGCGCGAGGAGGTCGCGGCGACCAAGCGGCGCGCGTTCGCCGCGCAACCGTATTGGGGCCGGCCGGTTCCGGGCTGGGGCGCCCGCCGCCCGCGCGTGGTGATCGTCGGGTTGGCGCCGGCCGCGCACGGCGCCAACCGCACCGGCCGCATCTTCACCGGTGACCGGTCCGGTGATCAGCTGTTCGCCGCGCTGTACCGGGCCGGGCTGGTCAGCTCGGCGGTCAGCGTCGACGCCGCCGACGGACTGAGCACCCGCGAGGTGCGGATCGTCTCGCCGGTGCGGTGCGCGCCGCCGGCGAACAAGCCGACGCCGGCCGAGCGGGAGACCTGCGCACCGTGGTTGCGGGCCGAATGGCGGCTGATCGCGCGCCATGTGCGGGTCGTGGTGGCGCTGGGCGGGTTCGCCTGGCAGGTGGCGCTCGGCATGCTGGCCGATGATCTGACCGGGCAGCCCAAGCCGTTCTTCGGGCACGGCGCGCAGGTGCGGCTGAACTCGGGCGCGGTGCTGCTGGGCTGCTATCACCCCAGCCAGCAGAACATGTTCACCGGTCGGCTCACCCCGGCGATGCTCGACGACGTCTTCACCGGTGCGGCGCACATCGCCGGGGTCGGCGGGAACGAAACCGGCCGCGCGCGGCGTTGACCTGTTGATGCGCCTTTCTGTCCTGGACCTGGTTCCTGTCCGTACCGATCAGAGCACCGCGGACGCGGTGGCGGCGACCGTCGAGGTCGCCCAGGTCGCCGACCGGACGGGGTTCACCCGGTACTGGGTGGCCGAGCACCACAACATGCCCGCCGTCGCGGCGACCAGCCCGCCGGTGCTGCTGGCCTATCTGGCCACCCGGACCGCCCGGGTGCGGCTGGGTTCGGGTGGGGTGATGCTGCCCAACCACGCGCCGCTGGCCGTCGCCGAACAGTTCGCGCTGCTGGAGGCGATGGCGCCCGGTCGGGTCGACCTCGGCATCGGACGGGCACCGGGCTCGGACCCGGTGACCTCGATGGCGTTGCGCGGTGCCCGCGCGCACAACGATGAGGACATCGAACGCTTCCCCGAATATCTCGACCACGTGGCCGCCCTGATGAGCACCGGCGGAGCCCGCGTCGGGCTGTCGCGCGGCATGCTGGCCCAGCAGGACTACACCCTCAAGGCCACCCCGGCCGCGGTCGGGGAGTGCACGCTGTGGCTGCTGGGATCCTCGATGTACTCCGCGCACCTGGCCGCCGCCAAGGGCCTGCCCTACGTGTTCGCCAATCACTTCTCCGGCCACGGCACCGCCGAGGCGCTGGCGACCTACCGCGCCGAGTTCCGGCCCAGCGCAGAACTTTCCGAGCCGCGGACCTTCCTGACCGTCAACGCCTCGGTGGCCGACAGCTCCGAGGAGGCGCGCCGGCTGCTGCTGCCCAACCTGCAGATGATGGCCCGGCTGCGCACCGGCCGGCCGCTGGGCCCGCTGGATTTGGTCGAAGATGCCGAAGCCGCCCAGCTCTCGGCGCAGGAGCAGCTGATCGTCGACTCCTCGCTGGCCCGCACCGTGGTCGGTGACGCGGCCGAGGCCGCCGATCAGATCCGGGATCTGGCGGCCGAATTCGACGTCGACGAGGTGATGGTCAACCCCGTCGCGTCGGCGTTCCGCGGTACCGACCCCGACGCCGCCCCGGCCCGCGAGCGGACCCTCGAGCTGTTGGCGAAGACGCTGCTCTGAAGGCGCTGCTCTAAGGGCTCAGCACGATCACCGGGATCGGCCGCGACGTCCGCTTCTGGTAGCCGATATAGCGATCCTTGTTCCCGCGCATGTCGTTGACGATGCGCCACAACCGGTCGAAGTCCGGCTCGCCGGGGAACACCGCGCGCGCGGTCACCGGGATGCGCTTGGGTCCGACGTTGATCTCTACCTGCGGGTTGGCCTTCAGGTTGTGATACCAGCCCGGTGCCTTGGGCTCACCGCCCTTGGACGCCACCACCAGGTAATCGTCGCCGTCGCGGGCGTAGGTCAGCGAATTGGCGCGCGCCAGTCCGGTCTTGGCGCCGACGGTGTGCAGCAGCAGCGCCGGCGGGCCGAACGGGATGGTGTGCCCGATCCTGCCGTCGGTCGCCTTGTAGAGCTTGTCGTGCAGCATCAGCAGCGGCAGTCCGATGTATCGCTCCCATGGGGGCATGCTCATGGCCTCAATCCTGCTCGGCGGCGTCCAGTTGTGCCAGTGCCGCCCGCAGCAGCCGGCCGGATTCCTCGCGGTCGGGGTCGCGGCGCACCAGCATTCCCTTGGCGAAGGACAGCTTGTCGCCGTCGCGCCGCGGCACCACGTGCAGGTGGATGTGGAACACGCTCTGAAAGGCCGCCTTGCCGTCGTTGATGGCGATGTTGTTGCCGTCGGCGTGCAGTCCCGAGGTGCGCGCCGCCCGCGCGATGCGCTGCCCGAGGGCGGCCATCGCTGCGACGGTGTCGGCCGGGGTGTCGGTCAGGTCGACGCTGTGCTTCTTGGGGATCACCAGGGTGTGACCACGGGTGAACGGCCGGATGTCGAGGATCGCCAGCAACGCGTCATCCTCCTGGATGCGGACGGCCGGAGCCGCACCGGCGACGATGGCGCAGAACACGCAGGACATGGAGTCACCGTAGCCGGTGCGCCGCGCGCCAACGGTCCAGCTTCTCGGCATAGGCCATGGTGTGTGCCGGGCTGGTCGAGGGCAGTTGCGCGACGGGCAGGTCCGGTGGCTCGGGGATCAGGCGGCGATAGTTGCGCAGCGCCGCGCCGCCGTTGAACACCAGCAGGCCGATGGTGGGATGGTCGGCCACGAAGGCGCCGATGTCGTTGGCCACCATGCTGTCGCGCTGCACCGCCGAGTCGAGGCTGCCGATGCGGCGGCAGGATCGCAGCACGTCCCACACCGCGACTCCGTGTCCGGTCAGGGCGGCCACCCGCAGCGGATAGGCGGCCTCGGGGTCGAATCCGTGGATGTCCGCGCAGATCCGCCAGAAGGCGTTGCGGGGATTGCCGTAGTACTCACCGTGCGCGAGCGACAGGACGCTGGGCATGTTGCCCAGCACCAGCACGGTGGGCCGGGCGCCGACGATCGGCGGCAGTCCGTGCAGTGATTCGCTCACCGGTCCGATGATGCCTGGCCGCCGGTATAGGTTGGCCCGGTGGGGAGCGACTTCGACATCGAGGCCTCGGGCCTGCTCGACGGGCTGACGGGTAAGGCCCGCGCCGACCGGGCCGAACTGATCCCGTGGTTGCTGGACCAGGGTGTGACCGTCGAGCAGATCCGGGATGCCGATGCGCCGGTGCTGCTCGCGTCGCGGCGGATCCTCGGCGACGACGGCGACTTCGTGTCGGCGCGTGAGATCAGCGAGAGCACCGGGATCGACCTGGAACTGCTGCAGCGCATCCAGCGCGCGCTCGGCCTGCCGCGAGTGGACAACCCGGACGAGCCGGCACATCTGCGGGTGGACGGTGAGATCGCCAGGTATGCACGGCAGTTCGTCGACATGGGTATCGACGAGGACAACATTGTGTTGGTCGTCCGGGCGCTGGCGGACGGATTGTCCAAGACCGCCGAGGCGATGCGGTTCACCTCGATGTCGGCGGTGATGGCGCCCGGTGTCAGCGAGCTCGATGTCGCCGTCGCCTCCGAAGCGCTACTGCGCCAGGTCAACCCGCTGCTCGGGCCGCTGATCGAGGACATGCTGCGGTTGGAGTTGCGCCGCACCATGGAGACCGACGCGGTGACCGCGGGGGAGCGGGCCGAGGGCCGACCGCTGCCGGGTGCGCGGGAGGTGACCATCGCCTTCGCGGATCTGGTCGGATTCACCAAACTGGGCGAGGCGGTGCCGCCCGAGGAGCTGGAGGGGCTGGCGAACCGTCTGGTCGAGGCCACCCATGACGTGGTCGCGCCGCCGGTGCGATTCATCAAGTCGATCGGGGACGCCGTGATGCTGGTGAGCCCGGAACCGCCGGCGCTGCTGACGGCCATGCTGGCGCTACTGGAGGCCGCCAGTGCCGACGACGAATTCCCGCGCCTGCGTGTGGGTCTGGCGTCCGGGATGGCGGTCAACCGCAGTGGTGACTGGTTCGGCAGCCCGGTCAATCTGGCCAGTCGGGTCACCGGGGCGGCCCGGCCCGGCGCCGTCCTGGTGACCGAGGCGGTGCGCGAGGCCATCGGCGATGACGCCGGTATCGAATGGTCCTTCGCTGGCGCCAAACGGCTCAAGGGCATCAAGGACGACGTGAAGGTGTTCCGAGCCCGCTACGTGTCGGCCTGACCACCCCTCGCGTCAGCCGGCCGAGAACCGGCGCAGTCGCAGGCTGTTGGTCACCACGAACACCGAACTGAACGCCATCGCGGCTCCCGCGATCAGCGGGTTGAGCAACCCGGCGGCGGCCAACGGCAAAGCGGCGACGTTGTAGGCGAAGGCCCAGAACAGATTTCCCTTGATCGTGCCCAGCGTGGCGCGGGACAGCCGGATGGCGTCGACGGCGGCGCGCAGGTCACCGCGCACCAGCGTCAGATCGGAGGCCTCGATGGCGACATCGGTGCCCGTGCCCATCGCCAGTCCCAGGTCGGCCTGAGCCAGCGCGGGCGCGTCGTTGACGCCGTCGCCGACCATGGCGACCACCTTGCCGTCGGCCTGCAGCGCCTTGATCTCGTCGACCTTGCCCGCCGGCAGCACCTCGGCGACCACCCGGTCGATGCCCAGTTGTGCGGCAACCGATTCGGCGGCGCGCCGGTTGTCCCCGGTCAGCAGTACCGGTGTCAGCCCGAGCTCGCGGAAGCCGGTGATCGCCTCGGCGGCGGACTCCTTGATGGTGTCGGCGACGACGATGACGGCGGCGACGCGGCCGTCGGCGGCGAACCAGATGGGGGTGTGTCCCTGTCCGGCGGCGTCATCGGCGATCTGCACCAGAGCCTGCGGTATGTCCAGCGACCAATCCTGACGTAGCCAGTTGGCCCGTCCGGCGGCCAGGGCGCGTTCCTCGACGACGCCGGTGACGCCGAGTCCGCCGTGGTTCGCGAACCCGTCGACGGCGGGCAGCGGGCCGCGCTGGGCAGCGTATCCGGCGATGGCGCGGGCGATCGGGTGTTCGGAGCCGTGCTCCAGCGCACCGGCGAGGCGAATGATGTCGTCCACCGTTTCACCCTCGGCGACGTGGACGTCGACCACCGACATCTTGCCGGTCGTCACCGTCCCGGTTTTGTCCAGCACGACGGTGTCGACGCGACGGGTGGACTCCAGCACCTGGGGGCCCTTGATCAGGATGCCCAGTTGCGCACCACGACCCGTGCCCACCAGCAGCGCGGTCGGCGTGGCCAGGCCCAGTGCGCATGGGCAGGCGATGATCAGCACGGCGACCGCGGCGGTGAACGCCGCCGATGCCGAGGCGCCGAACACCAACCAACCCGCCAGCGTCAGCAGCGAGAGCACCAGCACGATCGGCACGAACACCGCCGACACCCGATCGGCCAGCCGCTGCACGTCGGCCTTACCGCTCTGCGCGTCGCTGACCAGCCGGGCCATCTGCGCCAACTGGGTGTCCGCACCGACGTGCGTGGCACGGACCTCCAGGCGCCCGCTGATGTTCACCGTTGCGCCCACCACGGTGTCGCCCTCGGCGACCTCGACCGGTACCGATTCTCCGGTGAGCATCGACGCGTCGACGGCCGAAGCTCCCGCGGTGACCACACCATCGGTCGCCACCTTCTCGCCCGGGCGCACCACGAAGGTGTCGCCGACGGCCAGTTGTGCGATGGGGACGCGGATTTCGCTGACTGTGCCTTGCCCCGTCGCTTCGCCCGCCCCGAAGCGCAGCACCGCAACATCCTTGGCGCCCATGTGCAGCAGGGCGCGCAGCGCCGCCCCGGACTGCCGTTTGGCGCGCGCCTCGAAATAGCGTCCGGCGAGCAGGAAGGTGGTGACGGCCGCGGCCACCTCCAGATAGAGGTGCGGGTCACCGCTGCGCGAGATGAATTCGAACGGCATCTTCATGCCGGGCATGCCGGCATGGGTGAAGAACAGTGCCCACAGCGACCACGCGTAGGCCGCGATCACGCCCACCGAGATCAACGTGTCCATGGTCGCCGCGCCGTGGCGCAGGTTGGTCCACGCCGCACGGTGGAACGGCCACGCACCCCACACCACCACCGGCGAGGCCAACGTCAGCGTCAGCCATTGCCAGTTGTCGAACTGCAGCACCGGGATCATCGACAGCGCGACCACCGGGATCGACAGTGCCGCCGAGATGAGCAACCGCTGCCGCCACGGCGCCGACTCGTCGGGCTCGTCGGCCTCTTCGGTCTGGTCCTGCTCGGAGGTGGGCAGTGCGGCCGTGTAACCGGTCGCCTCGACCGCGGCCACCAACTCCTCGGGGGTGACGGTGTCGGGGAACGCGACCCGCGCCTGTTCGGTGGCGAAGTTGACGCTCGCCTCGACGCCGTCGATGCGGTTGAGCCGCTTCTCGATGCGGGCAGCGCACGACGCACACGTCATGCCGCCGACGTCGAGGGTGAGGGTGCTGGTGGTGGTGCGCGGATTCATGGCCTGCCTCCCAATCGCTCCGGTCCTCGCTCGTGCCTCGCTGCGATCCTCACGATCGCTCGGCTGCGCGGCTTCATGGCTTGCCTCCCAATCGCTCCGGTCCTCGCTCGTGCCTCGCTGCGATCCTCACGATCGCTCGGCTGCGCGGATTCATGGCTTGCCTCCCAATCGCTCCGGTCCTCGCTTGTGCCTCGCTGCGATCCTCACGATCGCTCGGCTGCGCGGACTCAGGGTCTGCCTTCCAAACATGCTGGTGGCGTGCTTCAAACCGTGACGACGGGACTCGCGTCGTAACCGGCCTCTTCGATGGCGGCCGTGACGGCCGCGACGTCGGCGTCGCCGACGACCGTGACCCGCCCCGCGGCCAGGTCGACATCCACGGAGGTCACGCCGGCCAGCGGGCTCACCGCGGCGGTGATCGCCTTCACGCAGTGCCCGCAACTCATACCTTGTACTTGGAGGACGATGTTCATACCGCCATGATATACCGGTAGGGGGTATGGGTAAACGTTCACGCGATGCGAGGAGGAACACAATGAGGAAATCGGCGATGGCGATCGCGACGGGTGCGGCCGCGGTGCTGCTGCTGGCGGGCTGTTCGAGCGAGCCGGAGCAGGCCGAACCCGCGGCGCAGGACCACTCGGGCCACGGCACCAGCCACACCGGCAGCGGCGACAGCCCCGGACCGGCCGAGCAGGGCACTCAGGCGCACAACGCCGAGGATGTGATGTTCGCGCAGCACATGATCCCGCACCACAGTCAGGCGGTGGAGATGGTCGACATCCTGCTCGGCAAGGACGGTGTCGACCCCCGCGTCATCCCGCTGGCCGAGCAGATCCGCGCGGCGCAGGCGCCCGAGATCGAACAGATGCAGAGCTGGCTGACCGAATGGGGCAATCCGCCGATGCCGGATATGGACCACGGCTCGATGGACGGCATGGTCGCCCCCGCCGATATCGAGAAACTGCGTGCGGCACCGGGCCCCGAAGCGACCAGGCTGTTCCTGCAGCAGATGATCGGGCATCACGAGGGCGCGATCACCATGGCCCAGGGCGAGATCGACGGCGGTCAGTACCCGCCGGCAGTCGAGATGGCCCGCGCCATCATCGACAGCCAGCAGAAGGAGATCGACGAGATGACGTCGATCCTGGACTCCCTGTAGTTACTGCACGGGGATCGTGATGCCCTCCGAGGGCTGCACGATCACGAACCCCTGGCCGTGGAAGGCGACCTGCAGCGCCTCGCCGGACCCGCGTCCGATCAGGGCGCCCGCCTTGAAGCTGGTCTTGAGCTGGGTCTGCAGATTCGCCGACCACGCCACCACCGCATTGGTGTCGGCGAAGGTCGGGGCCTCGGCGGCGTTGAGCACCACCGGCGGGCCGTCGGTGGTCAGCGCGACCCAGCCGCTGCCGCGCAGGGTGGTGTTGAACAGGCCGCCGGTGGCGATGCTTCCGCCCTTGACCCGCTCGATGTTCCAGTCCAGGCTCGCCGAGAAGGCCAGCACGTTCTTGCCGCTGATGGACAAGCCGGAGTTGGTCAGTTGCAGCAGATGCACGTAATTGGCCTGTTCGGCCAGGAACACATCGCCCTGGCCCTGCACGCGCATCAACGGCAGCCCCTCGCCGGTCAGCGCCTTCTTCAGGAACTTGCCGGCGCCGCCGCCCTCGAACGCGAAGTCCACGTTGCCCTGGTAGGCCACCATCGAGCCCTGGCGCGCCATGAACGGCTCGCCCAGGCGGACCCGCAGCAACCGCTCGTTCTGCAGGGCGATCGCCTTGGACTCCTTCTCGCTGAAGCGCCCGTCGATCAGATCACCGCTGATCCCGGCGAAACCGTCACCCTGCGGTTGGCCGTGACCGTCCTGCGGCTCGCCGGCGGCCTGTGCCTCGGGCTGCCGGCCCGCTGCGGCGCCCGGCGGCGGACCGAGTGGAGAGGCGAACACCTGACCTTGATGAGAAACCTGGTCGGTCCAGTGCTGTCCGTCATACCAGCGGTACTCATAGCGTCCCTCGGGATCGCGCAACCACTGACCACTCACCGTGCACTCCTCACGTTCGGTCTGTTCGAGCAGTATCAAATCACTTCAGGCTGGCATCCTTGGGTGTATGGCAGGTGACGAGATCGATCGAGTGCGCGCCAGGAGCGCGTTGGCGGTGCTCAGACAACATCCGGGCATGGTGCTGTTCCTGGCATCGCCGGCGATCATCGGGCTGATCGCGGTCTGGTGGTTGGCCGGTGCGGGCTGGGGGGCGCTGTTGTTGGTGGCCCTGGTCCTCGGCGGCGGCCTGGTGCTGCGCGCCAAGCTCTGAGCCCGCACATCTGAGTCCGCGTCGGCGGTGTCTACGCCGTCGGCGAAAGCCGCCCCCACCCAACCTGTAACGGTGTAATCATGTAATCATGGGACAGCAGCACTGCGCGCGGCCCGCCGATGAGGCCGCCGAATGGTTCGCCGGGCGGATGCCCGACGGGTGGTTCGCCGGCGACCCGCGGGTCGTGGTGGACCGCGAGGAGATCACGGTGATCGGGACGCTGCCCGACACTGAGGGGGAGACCAGTTCGCGCCGTTCCGGTCGGGTGGCCAAGTTCCGCGAGGAAACCCGGGGTGAGCGCATCCGGATCGCGGAGGAGGCGCAGGAGCGGTTCGGCCGCAAGGTGTCCTGGGGCGTGCAGGCCGGCGGTGAACGCACCCTGTTCACCCATATCGCGGTGCCGGTGATGACCAGGCTGCGCCAGCCCGAGCGGCAGGTGCTCGACACGCTGGTCGACGCCGGCGTCGCACGATCCCGCTCGGATGCGTTGGCATGGTCGGTGAAACTGGTCGGCGAACACGCCGACGAGTGGCTGAGCAGGCTGCGCGAGGCCATGACCGCCGTCGACGACCTGCGCACCCAGGGACCCGGCCTCTGAGGCGCCGCTACTACCGATCCTTGCGCGAAACCCGTTCACCGACAACCGACGTCGCCCGGGGAGCCGGCTCGACGCGGACATGGGCACCGCCCAGCGCCGAGGTCTGGGACAGCGGATCGAGCGCCGAGCCGTCGACCAGGAGATTGCGGTTCACCCCATAGGCTGTCGGTCCGGCACCGCCGTGCGGATCGAAAACCCTCGATCCCCATCCGTGTTCGAGTATCACCAGGCCGCGGCGCGGCCGGTCCGACAAAGCGGCGTCCACCTCCACCGACCCGACAGGGGAGGACACCCGCACCCGGTCACCGTCGGCGATCCCCAGCCGTGCCGCGTCCTCGGGATGCACGAACAGCACATTGCGCTTGCCTGCGGGATGCAGCCCGGGCAACTCGTTGAGCCAGGAGTTCATGGCATGCCGGTTACGTCGATTACCCAGCAGCAGCGGGTAATCGGCCGCCGGCGCGGGCGCCGGTGCGGCCAGGAGTTCGCGGGTGCGCGCGACGAACTGCGGCGGCGCCACCCGGACCCGCTTGTCCGGTGTCCGCAGCGCATCCCGGAAATGCCCGAATTCCGGCGGGCCCAACACCAGACCGTGCCGACTGTCGCGCACATCCCGCCAACGCAACTTGCGGCCGTTGACCTTTCGTGCCGACAGGATCATCAGCCGATTCAGCCAACGCGGACTGAACGACAATTCGGGCCGGCCCGTCCGATCGGCCAGACGCCGGCTGAGGCCGATGAACCCATTGAGCCCGCGGATACCGAACAGTGGCCGCTTCATCGCCGACGCCAGATCGACGAAGATCTGCCACTCCTCGCGGGTCTGCTCGGGTGGATCGACGGCGCGCCGACCGTACTGGACGAAGGGTTCATCGCGCATACCGCTGGTCAGCGCCAGCAGATCATCGCGCTCCAGCCAGTGCACCGCCGGCAGCAACCAGTGCGCGTGCCGGTGGCTTTCGCGCTGCACGAAGTCGATGACCACCAGCAGATCCAGATCGGCCAGTGCCGCATCCAATCTCGCGCCGTCGGGACCGGATATCACGGGATTGCCCGAATTGACCAGCAGCGCGCGGATCCGGCCCGGCCCGGGTGTGGTGATCTCATCCGGTAACTCGGCCAGCGCATGCGCACCGGCGACCAGATCACGTCCGGCGACGCGGCTGCGATGCGGTGGGGTCTCGGCCAGACCCGCCAACCGCAGCGTGTCGACATAGCCGCGTTCGAAGCGCCGTCCGCCCGGTCGATCCATCCGTCCGGTGATCACGTTGAGCACATGTCCCAACCATTCGGCGACGGTGCCGGCCTGCTGCAGCGAGACCCCGGTGCGGGTGATCACCATGGCACCGGCCGATCCGGCGAATTCCCGGGCCAGCGACTCGATTTGCTGCGGTGACACCTCGCAGCGGCCGGCCAGGTCGTCGATGTCGGCGGCGGCCACGAGGTTGTACAGCTCCGTCATCCCCGCCGCCAGACCCGTGCAATCGGCGCGGTGTTCCAAGCCCTCGTCGAGGATCACCTTGGCCATCGCGAGCAGCAAGGCCCAGTCCTGGCCCGGGCGCACCGGAACGTGAACGTCGGCCTTGTCGGCCGATTCGGTGCGCACCGGATCGACCACCACGATGCGCGCGCCGCCGCGTTGCCGCTCCAATGCCCGACGCCAGCCGCCGGGCACCGATTCGAGCCAGTTCCAGGCACTCACCGCGGGATTCGCGCCCACCAGCAGGAAGAAGTCACAGTTGTCGACATCGGAGACCGGCACCATGAGCGCCGAGCCGTACATGGCCTCGGCCACCACGTGGACGGCGTTCTGGTCCACCGATCCGACGGCATACCGATTGCGCGTGCCGATCGCGTCCAGCCAGCCGTTCATGAACACGAGATTGGACGCCGAGTACCCGGCCGGATTGCCGTAGTAGGCGCCGATCGCGTCGGGACCGTCGGCATCGATCAATCGGTTCATCCGCCCGGCGATATCGGTGATCGCCTCCTCCCAGGAGGCCGGTACGTAGCGCTCACCCACCCGGCGCATCGGGGTCAGGATCCGCCGCGGATGCTCGACGACCTCGGCCGCGGTCCGGCCCTTGGCGCAGAAGTCGTGCCAGCTGTGCGGGTTCTGCTTGTCGGCCGCGATCTTGCGGACACGGTTGTCCTCGACGGTGACCTCGACACCGCAGGAGGCCAGGCAGTACCGGCAGAACGTGTGCACGGTCTCGGCCATAACCCCATACTGCCCAGCGGGTTCCGGTGCTGTCCGCGGAATCCGATTGAGCAGACCGCTTGATCCGGATGCAGAACCGTCAGGAGCGGGCCATCGACCAGTACTCGCCGTGCCGCGCCAACAGTTCGGCATGGGTGCCGCGCTCTACGATGCGTCCGGCTTCCAGCACCAGGATCTGATCGGCGTCGCGGATGGTGGACAGCCGGTGGGCGATGATGAAACTCGTTCGATCTCTGCGTAATTCGGCCATCGCCTGCTGGATCAGCAGTTCGGTGCGGGTATCCACCGAACTGGTGGCCTCGTCGAGGATCAGCAATTGCGGGCGGGCCAGAACCGCGCGGGCGATGGTGATCAGCTGCTTCTCGCCGGCGCTGATGGCCCCGCCATCGTCACCGACGCGGGTCTGATAGCCCAGCGGCAGCGTCTGCACGAACCGGTCGACGTAGGCCGCGCGTGCCGCCGCGTGTACCTCATTTTCGGACGCATCGGGCCGCCCATAGGCGATGTTGTCGTAGATGGTGCCGCCGAACAGCCAGGTGTCCTGCAACACCATGCCGATGCGCGACCGCAGTTCGGCGCGCGGTATCGCGGCGATGTCGACGCCGTCGATGGTGATGCGCCCGGAGTCGACCTCGTAGAACCGCATCAGCAGATTCACCAGCGTGGTCTTGCCCGCCCCGGTGGGCCCGACGATCGCGACCGTCGACCCCGGCGCGGCCGTGAGGGACAGATCGTCGATGACGCGGGTATCGGGCCGGTACCCGAAGGACACCCCCTCGAACTGCACTCGGCCGGGCCCGGCCGGGCGCGCAACGGGCGGTGGGTCCGCCGACTCCTCGGGCGCGTCGAGCAACTCGAAGATGCGTTCTGCGCTGGCGATACCGGACTGCAGGGCGTTGTACATGGCCGCCACCTGGGTCAGCGGCTGGTTGAACTGCCGCACGTACTGGATGAAGGCCTGGATACTGCCCAGCGTGATCTGGCCGGTGGCGACCTGGATCCCGCCGACCACCGCGACCGCCACATAACTGAGGTTGCCGATGAAGGTGGTCGCCGGCCCGACCAGCCCGGACAGGAACTGCGCTCCCAAACTGGTGCGGTGCACGTCGGCGTTGAGCCGGTCGAACTGTTCGGCGGCGGCGGCGCGGTGCCCGTAGGTCTTCACCACCGTGAAACCGCTGTAGGTCTCCTCGATGTGGGCGTTGAGCCGACCGGTGTTGGCCCACTGCTCGGCGAACAACGTTGCCGAACGGCGGGTGATGGCCCGCGTCGCCAGCAGCGACAGCGGAACCGTCAGCACGGTGATGAGGGCCAGCAGCGGCGAGATCGTCAGCATCATCACCAGCACCGCCACGACGGTGATCACCGAGGTGAGCAATTGGCTGATCGCCATCCCGAGCGTGGATTGCACATTGTCGACATCGTTGGTGACCCGGCTGAGCAATTCGCCGCGCTGGCGGCCGTCCACATACGACAGCGGCAGGCGGTGCACCTTCTGCTGGATCTCGCTGCGCATCGCCATCATGGTCCGCTGGATCACCACGTTCAGGATCCGGGCCTGCAACCACACCAACAGGGCGGCAACAAGATACAGTCCCAACGCCAACAGCAGCGTCCGAGCGACGGCGCCGAAGTCCACCCCTTGACCGGGCACCACGTCCATGCCGGACACCAGATCGGCCAGGCTGTCGTCACCGCGCGCCCGGGCGGACACGATCGCCTGCTCCCTGGTCAGGCCGGCGGGCAGTTCCCGGCCGATCACACCGTTGAACAACAGATCGGTGGCATGACCGAGGATGCGCGGACCGATGACGCCGATCGCGATACCGCCCATCGCCAGGCTGATCACCACGACCGTCAGGCCGCGTTGCGGGATCAGCCTTTTCAGCAGCCGCAGGGCCGAACCGGTGAAATCGCGCGACCGTACTGTCGGGGGTTCCATACCGCGCATCGGCCGGCTCACGAGATACCCACCGTCTGGGAGTCCACGAACTCGGCATACGTGGGGCAGTTCCGCAGCAGCGACTCGTGGGTGCCCGCGCCCACGACCAGGCCGTCGTCCACGACGATCACCTGATCTGCCTGGGCCACCGTGGCGATGCGCTGCGAGACGATGACGACCGTGGCCTCGGCGGCCACCGCGCGCAGCGCCTCTCGCACCCGCGCGTCGGTGCGGGTGTCCAACGCCGAGAAGGCGTCATCGAACAGGTACACCGCCGGTCGGCGGATGACGGCACGGGCGATGGCCAGCCGCTGCCGCTGCCCGCCGGAGAAATTGATCCCGGCCTGGGCCACCCGCATCTGCAGACCATCCGGATGCGCGCGCACGAAATCGTCGGCGGCGGCCACCCGCAACGCCGCCCACATCTCGGCCTCGTCGGCATCGGCCTTGCCGTAGCGCAGGTTGTCCGCGACCGTGCCGGAGAACAGATAGCCCCGCTGCGGGACCAGACCGATTGCCGCCCAGAGGTCTTCGGTGTCGTAGTCACGGACGTCGACACCGTCCAGGCGCACCGCCCCGCCCGTGACGTCGTAGAGCCGGCTGATCAGCGCCAACAACGTCGACTTACCCGATCCGGTGCTGCCCACGATCGCGGTGACGGTGCCCGGCCGGGCGGTCAGCGAAACACCGTGCACCACCGGACGATCCGCGCCCGGATAGCTGAATGTGGCGGCGTGGAGCTCGACCCGGCCGCGCACCACCGGTGCGGCCACCGGCTCGGCGGGGCTGGTGATCTGGGGCTCGGTGGCCAGCACCTCGGTGATCCGTTCCGCGCACGCCGCGGCCCGCGGCAGCAGCACCAGCAGCAGGGTCGCCATCAGCACCGCCATCAGGATCTGCATGAAATAGGCCAGGAACGCGATCAGCGAACCCACCTGCATCTGCCCGGCGTCGATGCGCTGCCCGCCGAACCAGATGAGCGCGACGCTGGAGACGTTGATCACCAGCGTCGTGGCCGGCAGCATCAACGCCTGCCACCGCCCGGCGGTCAGGGCGGTGTCGGCCAGCGCCCCGTTGGCCTCGGCGAACCGGTGTCGTTCCAGCGGCTCGCGGGCGAACGCGCGCACCACCCGGATCCCGGCGAGCTGCTCGCGCATCACCCGGTTGATGTTGTCGATCAATCCCTGCATGGTGCGAAAGATCGGCAGCAGCTTGGACACCACCCACCAGTTCGCCAGCGCCAGCACCGGCACACTGATCAGCAGCAGCCAGGACAGCCCGGCGTCCTGATGGATCGCCATGGCGATACCCCCGACCCCCATGATCGGCGCGGTGATCAGCATGGTGGCCGTCATCTGCACCAGCAGCTGGATCTGCTGGACGTCATTGGTGGTGCGGGTCAGCAGTGTGGGCGCGCCGAACCGGGCGGTCTCGGCCGCCGAGAAGCCCAGGACATGGCCGAAGATCTTGGCGCGCAGATCGCGGCCGAACCCGATCGCGGCGCGGGACCCGAAGAACACCGCGCCCACCGCGCAGGCCACCTGCAACGCCGTCACGCCCAGCATCACCAGACCGAGGTGGACGATCCGCGCGGTGTCACCCTCGGCGACGCCCTCATCGATGATGGCGGCGTTGACCGTCGGCAGATACAGCGACGCCAACGTGCTGACCACCTGCAGCGCCGCGACGACGGCGAGCAGCCCGCGGTAGGGCTGCACGTGGCGACGAACCAGGGCCAGCAGCATCTGGCTACTGTTGCACACTGCGGCATCGCGGCCGGTGACCGGCGAGACACGTAACGGCAGGTCAGTCCGTATGTCAACGGGGTAGGCCCGGGTGGCCGCTACAGTGCATGTCGTGACCAACCGATGCGGCCCCCGTGCATCTCGAGGCCGACTCAGCTGCGCGGCGAAGATGCTGGTTGCCGCCACTGCGGTGCTGCCCGTCCTCGTCGCATGTTCCGAATCCGAGAGCCCCGGCTCACCCTCGGTGCCGCCGAGCACCCAGTCCGCGCCCGAGGCCCAGCACGGGCCCGTCTTCCCCGAATGCGGCGGCGTGAGCGATGAAACCGTCGCGCAGCTGACACAGGTGCGCGGTCTGGTCAACACGGCCCGCACCTCGGTGGGCTGCCAGTGGCTCGCCGGCGGTGGCATCGTCGGCCCGCACTTCTCGTTCACCCATTTCCGCGGAAGCCCGATGGGACGCGAACGTAAGACCATGGAGCTGTCCCGGGCCAGCGTCGAGGACATCAGCATCGAGGGCCACGACGGCTTCATCGGTATCGGCGAGGATCTGGTGCTCGGTCAGAATCTCTGCGAGGTCGGCATCGGCTTCGGTGACGACTTCATCGAATGGTCGGTCAGTTACACCCAGAAGCCGTTCCCGGACGCCTGTGAGGTCGCCAAGGAGCTGACCCGCCAGTCGATCGTGAATGCGGAGCGATGAATCGTATGAAACGAACCCTGACCGTCGCGTTCGCCCTGTTGGCGGCGCTGATGATGGTGCTCGGCGTGCAGGGCTGCTCGCGCGCGGTCGACGGCACCGCCATCAAGTCCTCCGGCGCCGGGCCGCGCAACAACGACTCCGAACGCACCTACCCGAACCTGCTCAAGGAATGTGATGTCCTGACCGACGACATCCTCGCCGAGACGGTCGGCGCCGACCCGTTGGACATCCAGAGCACGTTCGTCGGCGCGGTGTGCCGCTGGCAGGCCGCCAACCCGAACGGGTTGGTGGACATCACCCGGTTCTGGTTCGAGCTGGGCAGCCTGGACTACGAGCGACAGGTCGCCGAGGAGCTGCAGTTCCCCGTCGAGGAGCGCCGGATCGCCGGCGTCCAGTCGATCGTCATGCGCAACCCCAACGACAACAACGCCTGCGGTGTCGCCAGCGATGCCAGCGGTGTCGTGGGCTGGTGGGTGAATCCGCAGGCACCCGGGATCGATGCCTGCGGGATGGCGATCAAGTTGATGGAACTGACCCTGGCCACCAACTCGTAGCGGCCGGTTCAGCGCGGCACGTGGAAATCGGCCAGCTGCGCGCCGCGCAGCTGCAGATCCCGCCACGAGCCGGGCACCCGTAACAGCGCCATCGCCGAGGTCGGAAACTTCGACTCGACCTCGGCCACCGCATCGGCATCGCTGTCGGGACCGGCCAGCCCGAGCGTCAGTCCCGACATCACCGGCTCGTGACCGATCACCAGCAGCGTCTGCACATCATCGGAGACTCCGTTGATCTCCGACAGCACGATGCCCGGGGTGGCGTCGTAGATCCGGTCGACGAAACGTACCGGCGCGTCGATCCCGGTGCGCTCCAGAGTCAGCCGGGTACGGGTCGCCGTCGAGCACAGCACCGCGTCGATCCCCGGTGCGTGCGCGCGCAACCAGTCGCCGGCCAGCGCGGCCTCCCGGATACCGCGCGGCGCGAGCGGACGGTCGTGGTCTGAGACCCCGGACGGATAGTCCGACTTGGCGTGGCGCAGCAGCAACAGGGTTCTCATCCACTTGAGGTTAGGCCATGCCGACGCAGGTCCCGGGACTTGTCGGACACCCGACCTAGACTCGCTCAAGCAGTGATCGACGACCTCGGAAAGGAGTGCACCGATGCGCTTCCTGCACACCGCGGACTGGCAGCTCGGGATGACGCGGCACTTCCTCAGTGCCGGTGGCGGAGAAGCACAATCGCGCTATGCGGCCGCCCGCCGGGAGGCCGTTGCCGGGCTCGGCGCGCTGGCGGCCGAGGTCGGTGCCGAGTTCGTGGTGGTCGCCGGTGACGTCTTCGAGGACAACCAGTTGTCCCCGCGTGAGGTGAGCCTGGCGCTGGAGGCGATGCGGGCCATCGAGGTGCCGGTCTATCTGCTGCCCGGCAATCACGATCAGCTCGACGCCGGATCGGTGTACACCAGCGCGCTGTTCCTGGCCGAGCGTCCCGACAATGTCACGGTGCTCGACCGCGACGGTGCCTTCGAGGTGCGTCCCGGGGTGCAGATCCTCGCCGCGCCTTGGCGTTCCAAGGCGCCCACCACCGATCTGGCGGGCGCGGTGATCGCCGGAGTCCCGGCCGACGGGACGGTGCGGGTGGTCGTCGCCCATGGCGGTGTGGACGTGCTGGACCCCGATCCGTCGAAACCGTCGTTGATCCGGCTGGCCGGTGTGGAGGAGGCGCTGCGCGCCGGTGCGGTGCACTATGTGGCGTTGGGGGACAAGCACTCCCGCACACAGGTCGGTGCCACCGGCCGGGTCTGGTACTCGGGCTCACCCGAGGTCACCAACTACGACGATATCGAGACCGACCCCGGGCACGTGCTGGTCGTCGATGTCGATGAGGCCGATCCGGCGCACCCGGTGCAGGTCACCGCCCGTCGGGTGGGCAAGTGGCGGTTCGTGACGCTGCGCCACGAAGTCGACGACGACCGCGATATCGCCGGTCTGGACATCAACCTCGACCAGCTGTCCGACAAGGAGCGCACCGTCGTGCGGATGGTGCTCACCGGATCGTTGACCGTCGGGGACAAGGCGAAACTCGATGCCTGCCTGGACCGCTACGCCCGGCTGTTCGCCTCGCTGCGCACCTGGGATCGGCACTGCGACATCGCGGTGCTACCGGCCGACGGAGAGTTCGACGACCTGCCGATCGGCGGTTTTGCCACCAACGCCGTGCAGGAACTGGTCGACGCCGCACGTGCCGAGGGCGACGACGCCGATGACGCCCGGTCCGCACTCGCACTGCTGTTGCGGCTGACCGCCGCTCATCCGGAGGGGAGTGTGGCATGAAACTGCACCGGTTGGTCCTCACCAACTATCGCGGCGTGGCCCACCGCGAAATCGAGTTCCCCGAGCGGGGTGTCGTGGTCATCAGCGGCGCCAACGAGATCGGCAAGTCCTCGATGATCGAGGCGCTCGACCTGCTGCTGACCGTCAAGGACCGTTCCTCGAAGAAGGAGGTCAAGGCGGTCAAGCCGACCCACGCCGATGTCGGCGCGGAGGTACTCGCCGAAATCTCCACGGGCCCCTATCGGTTCATCTACCGCAAGCGCTTCCACAAGCGGGCCGAAACCGCGTTGACCGAACTCGCGCCGGCCCGGCGCCAGCTCACCGGCGACGAGGCCCACGACCGGGTGCTGGCCATCCTCGACGAGACCGTCGACACCGCGCTGTGGCAGGCGCAGCGTGTGCTGCAGTCCTCGGCCACCGCCCCGGTCGACCTGTCCGGCTGCGATGCCCTGTCGCGGGCCCTCGATGTCGCGGCCGGCTCCTCGGACGGTGCCCCGGACTGCGGTGATACCGACCCGCTGCTCATCGACAAGATCGAGCGCGAATACCTCAGCTATTTCACCGCAACCGGCCGCCCCACCGGTATCTGGGCGGCCGCCGGCGCCCGACTGCGGGCGGCCGATGAGTCGGTCACCGAGCGCACCGCAGCGCTGCAGCAGGTCGAGCAGGCCATCGCGCGGCATGCCGCGTTGACCGGTCAGCTGTCCATGCTGGCCGAACAGGTACAGGCCGCCGAGGCGCGCTGCACAACCGCCGAAGAGGCCGCGGCCGTGGTCGATGAGCTGGCCCGTGCACGCGACACCGCGAAGGTGGTCGCCGAGGCCGCTGCCGCCACGCACACCGCCGCGCTCGCCGCGGTCACCGAGCGGCGCAGACTGCGCATCGCGGCCGACGAAAGGTCAACGGCTGTCGCCGAACTCGTGACGATCGCCGCCGAATCCGCGCGGGCGCACGGGCTTGCCCGCAAGGTGGTCGAAGCCGCCGAGTCCGATGCCGAGCAGGCTCTGGTGACCGCGACGGCCGCAGCCGCGGCCGTCGAGTCCGCGCGCGCGGAGGTCGCCGCACTGGTCGCGCGCGACGAGGCCGCGCGGCTGACGGCGCATATCGCCAAGCTCGATGCCGCGTCCGCCGAACTCGCCGACATCGAACGTGAGCTGGCCGCCAACCCGATGACCGACGCGCTGCTCAAGCAGATCGACGCGGCGTCCAGATCGGTCGAGCGTGCCGCCGGCCGTGCCGAACTGGCCTCGGCCAGAATGGAACTCGTCGCGCTCGCCGATATCCAGCTGCGGTCCGCCGACACCACCACCGACCTGAGCGCCGGCCAGGACTGGGCGATCTCCGTCGCCGAACCCACCGCGGTCGAGGTGCCCGGTGTGCTGCGCGCTCGGGTGGTGCCGGGTGTCGACGCGCTGCAGACCCATGCCGAACTCGAAGCCGCCCAACACGACCTGGCCCAGGTGCTCGCACAGGCCGCGGTGGCCGATGTGGAGGCTGCGCACGCACTCGACACCCGCCGTCGGGAACTGTGCACCGCGCGCGACACCCTCCGGGCGACCGTCGCCGCGATCACCGGCGCCGAAACCGCGGCGCAGCTGCGCGCCCGCCACGTCGAGCTGACCGCCGATCAGGCCGTGGTCACCGGGGACACCGGCGCGGCGCGGACCGCGCTGGCGCAGGCCGTCGCCGCCCACACCGCGGCCACCGAACAGGCCGATACGCTGCGCAAGGTGGCCGCCGCGGCCACCGCCAAGTGCAACGACGCCGCGGTCGCGGCCGGGGTGCTGCGCGAGAAGCTGGAGGCCGCGCAGTCCGAACACGATGCCGCGACGCACCGGCTGGCCGCGGCCCGGCTGGTGGCCGCCGATGACCAGCTGAGCCTGCAGGTCGAAGCCGACGCCGAACGCCTCGCCCGGGCATCGGCCGAATTGACTCGTCTCGACGCCGAATTGGCCGCCGCCCATCCCGACGCGGTGCAGGCCGAACTCGCGGCCGCCACCACCGCGGTGCAGCGACTGCACGCCGAACGGGATGCCGCCGCGATGGCACTGACCGAGGTGTCCGCCGCCCTCAAGCTGTACGGCAGCGAGGGGCGCCGGGGCGCACTGGATGACGCCGAAGCCGAACGCGAGCACGCCCACGGCGAGTATCTGCGGGTCGGCCGCCGCGCCCGGGCGGCCGCCATGCTGCGCACGGTCATGTTGCGCCATCGCGAATCGGCGCGCCTGCGGTATGTCGAACCGTTCCGCAGTGAGATCGAACGGTTGGGCCGCATCGTGTTCGGCGTGGATTTCGAGGTCGACATCGACACCGACCTCACCATCCGAAGTCGCACCCTCGACGGCACCACCGTCGGCTACGAGTCGCTCTCCGGCGGTGCCAAGGAGCAGATCGGCATCGTCGCGCGACTGGCGTGTGCCTCCCTGGTGGCCAAGGAGGACACGGTGCCCGTCGTCATCGACGATGCGCTGGGGTTCACCGATCCCGACCGGCTGACCCGGATGGCCGAGGTGTTCGACTCCGTCGGCGGTGACGGTCAGGTGATCGTGTTGACGTGCAGTCCGGACCGCTACGCCGGGATCGGTGGCGCCCAATTGATCGAGCTGACCGCCTAGGCCTTGTGCGCTAGGCGACGGCCTCGGCGATCGCCGGGGCGGGTAGCGCGCTGAGGCCGAGGTGATCACGCAGCGTGTTGCCGCTGTACTCGGTGCGGAACAACCCTCGCCGCTGCAGCTCCGGCACCACGTAGTCCACGAAATCGTTGAAGGTCCCTGGGCTTTGGGCCGCCGAGACCATGAATCCGTCCGCCTCGCCGCCGCGGAACGACTCCTCGATTTGATCGGCGACCTGCGCGGCCGTGCCGACGAACTGCGGCAGCAGCACACCCTGGGCGTACCACTTACCGATATCGCGCAGCGTCAGGTTGTCCCGGTTGGCCACCCGCCGCGCGGTGTCGAACAGGCCCTGTGTGCCGGTCACCTGTACCTCTTGCACCGGCGCGTCGAGGTCGTATCGGGAGAAGTCGTGATCGGTGTGCACGCTGAGCGTGATCAACCCGGAGATCGGGTCGGCGAGCTCATTGTGGAAGGCCTGCTTCTCACGGGCGATCGACTCGGTCTCGCCGATGAACGGGATGAACGCCGGGAAGATCAGCACCCCGTCCGGATTGCGGCCGAAATTGTCTGCCCGCGACTTGATGTCGTCATAGTAGGCGCGCCGCCCCTCGGGTGTCGGGTCGATCTCGAAGATGGCCTCGGCCCACCGTGCGGCGAAATCGCGGCCGGTATTCGACGACCCGGCCTGGATCAGGACCGGCCGGCCCTGCGGAGAGCGCGGCACGTTGAGCGGACCCCGGGTGCGGAAGAACTTCCCGTCGTGCTCGACCCGGCGGATCTTGTCCGGATCGGCGAACACTCCGCTGTCCTTGTCCAGCACCACCGCATCGGCGTCCCATGACGACCACAGTTCCAGTGTGGTGCGTAGGAATTCGTCGGCTCGCTCGTATCGGAACTCGTGATCCAGATGGGTGTCCTGGCCGAAGTTCTGCGCCTCACTGGCCGTCAGCGAGGTGACGATGTTCCACGCCACCCGCCCCCGGGTGATGTGGTCGAGGCTGGCGAAGATGCGCGCCAGCTCATAGGGGTGAAAGAAGGTCGCGGACTTGGTGATCGCCACACCCAGCTTCGAGGTCACCGCGCCGATGCTGGCGGCCACGATCGAGGGATCCAGGGTGGCGGTGGCCTGGGTGCCACGGCGCAGAGGTTCGGTGATATCGCGGCCGTACTGGGCCGGCGCGGCGAGCAGGTCGGCGAAGAACACGAAATCGAACTTGCCGCGTTCCAGGATGCGGCCGATGCGGTGGTAGTACTCCGGGGTGGTGAATCCGGTATCGCTCCCGGGGTGGCGCCAGGCCGCGTGCGAGTGGGTGACCTGGGAGGCGATCTGGAATCCGCCGAGGTGCAGTTGCTTGGGCATGTCATGGACCTTTCTCGGGCACAAATCGCACAGATGTCAGAAGTAGGCGTTGGCGGGGATCGGGGTGCCGTGCAGCAGGTGCTGCCCGATCACCCGGGCCTTCAGGCCGACGGGGTTGTGCAAGGTGATGGTGCGGATGTTGCGCCAATGCCGGTCCAGGTTGCGCTGGCGGCTGGCGGCACTGGCCCCGCCGAGTTCCAGGAGCCGGGTGGCGGCGGTCGGCGCGATATCGTCCAGATGCACCTTGACCTTCGCGACCTTGAGCTGGGCCTCGGCGGCCAGGTCGGCATCCGGCACTCCGTCGACCTCGGAATCGGTTGCCGCGCCGATCGCCTCGGCGGCATCCAGAACCGCGGTCCGCGCGATATACGCGGTGGCGGCCAGCTCACCGAGTTGCCGTTGCAGCAGCGGATCATCGGCGGGGTTGTCGGCCAATGCGTGGCTGAAGCTGCGTTGCCGGGAGCGCAGCAGCGCCACCCCGTCCTCGACGACGTCGGCCAGCACACCGGCGACCACGGCGTGGATGTAGAGCTGCAGCGACGCATACTGCACGGTCGGTGCCGGCGCGGCGTCGTACGGCGTGTCGGCGAGCACCTCGTCCGCCGACACCGCCACACCGGTGAACGTGGTGGTACCCGTGCCGGTGCGACGCTGACCGAAGCCGTCCCAGTCATCGATGATCGCAACCCCGGCGCGGTCGGTCGGTACGACAACGGTGGCCACCGAATCGTGATCGGTGGTGGCGGTGGCCGTCAGATAATCGGCGAACAGGGTTCCGGTGCTGTAGTACTTCTCACCGTCGAGGCGGAACCCGCCGTCGGTGGCGGGCAGCAGCCGAGTGTTGAACACCAGGCTGCCGACGGCATTGCTGCCCTTCTCGCTGAACGCGTTGCCGAAGATCTTGCCTGCGGCCACCCGATCCAGCCAGCTGTCCGGTCCGGATCGCAGCCGCTCCTCGACGAACCAGAAGTGCGCACGGAAGATGTGGGCCACGATCGGGTCGGCCTGGGCCACGTCGATGACGGCCGAAAAGAGCTGTGGCACAGTCAGGCCTGCGCCCCCACGTTCGGCGGGCAGCCGAAGGGTGCCGAACCCGGCTTGCTTCAGCGCCGCAACCTGATCGAACGGATTCTCGTCGTTGCGATCCCGGTCCCGCGCACCGGCCCCGATGTTGCTCAGCAGGTCCTTCCATTCGGGGGACTCGGGCAGGATGCGATGGGTGTTCTCGATCGTCGTCATGGCGATCAGTACAACCGAGCGCACCGGGCACCCACACTGCTTGCGATCACCACGATCCTGAGAACACGGCCACACAGGACGGTGACCGGCGCGGCAGAATGGACGGTGATGACCACGACCAGGCGTCGCCGCGCCCACGACCGGCTGGCCGCGCTTCCCGGTGTGCGCCCGGTGCGGCGCCCGATCGGCACCGACGACGCCGCCCAGTTCGACGTCCACTACGTGCGGTCGGGCCGCAAATCCAGCCATCCCATTGTGGTCATCCCCGGTGGTCCCGGCGCGGCGTCGGTGGCGCTGTACCGCGCCTTCCGCCGGCACGCCGCGTCAGCCGGCCTGGACGTCATCATGGTCGAACACCGCGGTGTCGGCCTGTCTCGACAGGACGACCACGGACACGACCTGCCACCCGAGGCCATGACCGTCGACGCGGTGGTCGACGATATCGCCGCGGTGCTCGACGACGCCGGTGTCGAGTCCGCCCACATCTACGGCACCTCGTACGGCACCTACCTGGCGGCCGGGGTCGGGGTCCGACATCCCGGTCGGGTCCGCAGCATGGTGCTGGACTCACCAATTCTGTCGGCCGATGACATCGCCGATTCGCGCACGCACATCCGGCGGGTGCTGTGGGACGGCGAGCCGGGCACCGTCGACCTGGCCGCCAAGGTGCGCGAACTGGTGGCGCGCGGGACCTTCGGTCCGACGGCCGTGCTGCGCGCGGTCGGGCTCTACGAACTGGCCGGCCCCGAGGTGCTGCGCCGACAGCTCGATCTGCTACTGGCGGGCCATGACTGGCTGTGGGCCGCCGTCGGGCTGGGGACCCGGCTGCTGCTGGAACGCGAGACTGCCTTCCACCACGAGCCCGACCTGGTCGAGCGGATCGCCTATCGCGAGCTGAACTACGGCGCGATACCCGACGGTGGACCCCTGGACCCGGCGGTCGCGCTGCGTGAGATCGCGCTCGGCGACGTCGAATTCGTCGCCGAACCCTATGACCTGGCGGTGCAGACGCCGCGATTCGGCTGGCCGACCGCGGTGCTGTCCGGCGGTCGTGATCTGACCACCCCGCCGACGGTGGCCCGGCGGATCGCCGAGCTGATCCCGCAGGCCACCCTGGTCGACTTCCCGACCGCCGGTCACAGCATCCTGGACACCCGCGAGCACGCCGCGCTGCAGGTCTGCCGGGCCGTCAGTGACGGGCGGATCGCGCAACTGGCTTCCCACGCAGCCGAACTGGACCAATTACCGGCCAACCTGACGGTGCGGCTGCTGGTGCGCAGCGTCGAACTGGCCGCCAAGGCCGAGGCCGTCGTGCCCGACGGGGTGCCGCGGCTGGCTACTTCATGAAGCCGATCGTCGAATAGTTGATATCGCCGATGCCGGTCGGACCGTAGTTCGCCAGATTGCTGCGGATGGCGACGTTGCCCGGCGCCTGGAACAGCGGCAGGCTGTGGCCTTCGGCCCAGATCATCTTGTCCAGCTCGTTGGCCAGCTCGCGGGCCTTGGCCGGGTCGAGTTCGGCCAGGACCTCCTCGATCTTGGCGTCGATCTCGGCGCTGCCGATCTTGCCGTAGTTGCTCTCACCCTGGGCGGCATAGATCTGGGTCAGGCTGGCCAACGGGAAAGCATCGCCACCCCAGGCGAACTGGGCCATGTCGAAGTTACCGATCGTCACGAAATCGGGGAACAGGGCGCCACCGGCGGCGGGGACCAATTCGAGGTTGACGCCGATCTGCGCCAGCTGATTCTGCGCGATCTGGGCGACGGCCCGGGTGCTCTGCCCGTCGTAGAAGATGTTGCGGATTTTGAGTTGCCGACCGTCCTTCTCGCGGAACTGACCGTTGAGCGTCCAGCCCAGCGCATCGAGATCGGCCTTGGCGGCCTCGGGGTCGAAGCCGATGCTGTTGTCCTGGTAGCCCTCCTGGCCGGCCAGGTAGATGTGGTTGTTCAGCGCGGCCGGGTTGTCAGCCAGTCCGCGCTGGGTGACGGCGGCGATGGCTTGGCGGTCCAGCCCCTTGGCGATGGCCGAGCGCAGACCCGGATCGGACAGGATGGCGCCCTCGTTGCCGTTGATGGTGAGGTGATACCAGTTGGGCGCCGGCGCGCGACGGATGCTGACACCCGGAGTGCGCCGGGCATTCTCCAGATCATCCAGCGAGGCCAGACCCGCCGCGTCGAGCGCGTTGTTCTGCAAGGCCGGGATGACGGCGGCATCGTCGAGCACGGTGTAGGTGATCGAATCCAGCAGCGGTGGCGTACCCCACCATTTCGGGTTGCGGGTCAGCACGATCCGCTGCGCCGCGCGGTCGACGGTGCTGATCATGAACGGCCCGGCCGACACCGACGGACCGTTGAGGAATCCCCGGTTGAACGCCTCCGGGTCGGAGGTCACCGCCTTGGGGGCGAGCATGGCGTTGCCCGCGAACATGCCCCGCCAGTCGGCGAAGTGCCGGTCGAAGGTGATGACGGCCTGCCGGTCGTCGACGCCCCTGGTGACCGAGGCGACGCGCTCGCTGCCGTTGGGGGAGGCGAACAGGAAGCGCTTGTCCTTGCCGCTGGTCGCGTTGATCTGGGCGGCCATGTCCTCCCAGGTGATCGGGGAGCCGTCCGACCAGACCGCCGCGGGATTGATGGTGTAGGTCACCACCTGCGGGTCGGTGCTGGTGAGCTCGACATCGGTGAAGTAGTCGTTGTTGACCGACATCTCACCGTCGGGTTCGATGACGAAGGCGCGCGGCAGGGTCGCCCGCAGCATCCGGCCGAGTTCGCCGAGGTTGCCGTCGACGTGCAGATAGTTGAAGTTGGGCGGGAAGCCGGTCAGCGCCAGGCGCAGGTTGCCGCCCTGCTGCAGGGTCGACGGGTCCTGCGGATTGATGTCGGCGGTGGCGCCGATCTCGGCGTTGCCACCGGCCGAGGGCACCGAGGTATCCGGGGACGAACAACCGGTCAGGGCCAGCACCGTCACCGACGCGACGGCGAGCAGACGCGAAATCGCACTCATGCGATCTGACTCTAACCGGGTCGGGGCGCGGGGCGGGGGACCGCCGAGAGCAGACGACGCGTGTACTCGTGTTGCGGATGCTCGAACACCTGCTCGCTGTCGCCCTGCTCGACGATGCTGCCCTGGTGCATCACGGCCACCCGGTGGGCAAGGTGGCGCACCACCGACAGATCGTGTGAGACGAACAGATAGGCCAGCCCGAGGCGCTCCTGCAGGTCCAACAACAGGTTGATGATGCCGGCCTGGATCGAGACGTCCAGCGCGGACACCGGCTCGTCCAGCGCCAGGATCTTCGGCTGCAGGGCCAGCGCCCGGGCGATGCCGATGCGTTGCTTCTGACCGCCGGAGAATTCCGCGGGGTAGCGGCCGCCGTCCTCGCGGCGCAGGCCGACCAGGCCCAGCAGCTCGGCCACCCGCGCCTCGTTGTCGGCACGGCTGAACCCGTTGGCGCGCAGGGGTTCTGCCAAGACGTCGAACACCGGAAGGCGCGGATCCAGGGAGGCCACCGGATCCTGGAAGACCACCTGCAGGTCGCCGCGCAGGGCGCGTCTGCCCGCCCGGTCCAGGGTGGCGACATCGGTACCCAGGACTTCGATGCGGCCCGACTCCGGTGCGGTGAGGTCGAGGATCTGGTGCAGTGTGGTGGACTTGCCGGAGCCGGATTCGCCGACGATGCCCAGTGTCCGGCCCTGGTGCAGGTCGAAACCGATACCGTCGACCGCTTGGACCGAACCGATGCGGCGCCGGAACACGACCCCCTTGGTCAGCGTGTAGGTCTTGCTCAGATCGCGGACCGACACGACGATCTCGCCGTCGTCGGCGACCGGTTCGGACACTGGGGCGGTCGACACCGCGTAGATGTCCGCGGCGCTGCGCCCGGCCACCTGCTCATGCCTGATACAGGCCACCTGATGGGCCGGGCCGACGCCGACGAGTTCGGGTTCGGCGGTGCTGCAGGCGTCGATGGCCAGCGGGCAGCGCGGGGTGAACGGGCATCCGGGCGGCAACGCGGACAACGACGGGGGAGCACCCGGGATCGGGACCAGGCGTTCACCGCGCGGCGCGTCCAACCGCGGTACCGACCCGAGAAGCCCTGCGGTGTAGGGCATCCGACGATTGCGGTACAGCTCGGCTACCGGTGCGGTCTCCACCGCCCGGCCGGCGTACATCACCAGCGCACGGTCGGCGAATTCGGCGACCACCCCCAGATCGTGGGTGATGATCAGCACTCCGGCGCCGGTGGCATCGCGTGCGGTGCGCAACACGTCGAGGATCTGGGCCTGCACCGTGACGTCCAGCGCTGTGGTGGGCTCATCACAGATCAACAGGTCGGGATCGTTGGCGATGGCGATCGCGATGACCACGCGTTGCCGTTCGCCGCCGGACAGTTCGTGCGGGAAGGCCCGGGCGCGTCGCTCGGGTTGGTTGATGCCGACGAGCTCGAGCAGTTCGACCGCGCGGCTGCGTGCCTGCCGGGCGCCGACATCGCGGTGGTGGATCCGGATGGCTTCGGCAATCTGGTCGCCCACGGTGTACACCGGCGTCAGCGCCGACATCGGGTCCTGGAAGACGGTGCCGATCCGCGCCCCCCGGATGCGCGACATCTGGGCATCGGGCAGTCCGATCAACTCGTCACCGCCGAGGCGCACCGAACCGGACACCTCGGCGAATTCGGGGAGCAGCCCGATCACGGCCATGGCACCCGCGGATTTGCCGGCACCGGATTCGCCGACCAGCGCAACGACCTCACCGGCGTCGACGTGGTAATCCAGACCCCGTACCGCCGCGACGGTTTCGGTCTCGCCGGGGAAGTCGACGCGCAGATCGCGAACCTGCAGCAGCGTCATGAGCGTGCCTTCCGACGGGCGGGGCGCGCCGCAGGGTCGAGCGCGTCACGCAGACCGTCGCCGACCAGGTTGGCACACAACACGATCAGCACCAGGATGCCGGCGGGGAACAGGAACACCCACGGGAACGTCGTCACCGAGCGGGTGCCGTCGGCGATCAGCGTGCCCAGCGACACATCCGGCGGTTGCACGCCGAATCCCAGGAAGCTCAACCCGGTTTCGGCCAGGATGGCCAGCCCGACATTCAACGCGGTGTCGATGATCAGGATGGACGCCACGTTCGGCACGATGTGCCGGACGATGATGCGCCGGTTCGACACACCCATATAGCTTGCCGCGGAAACGAATTCCCGTTCCCGCAGGCTCATCGTCATGCCACGCACGATGCGTGAGCTGATCATCCAACTGAACGCCGACAGCAGCACGATCAACCACAGCACGCTGCCGCCGGACTCTCTGATGCGGGGTGTGACGATCGCGATTAGCAGGAAGCTGGGAACCACCAGCAGCAGGTCGACGATCCACATCAGCGTTCGGTCGCGCCAGCCGCCGAAGTACCCGGCGATGGCGCCGACGGTCGCGGCGATGATGGTGGAGATGAATGCGACGGCGACCCCGATCAGCAGCGATTTCTGCATCCCGCGCAGGGTCTGTGCGAGTAGGTCCTGACCGATGGCGTTGGTGCCGAACCAATGTGCGGTGGTCGGTGGCTGCTGCAGCGCGTAGTAGTCCAGGTCGGTGTGTGAGTACGGCAGCAGCGGGGGCAGCGCCCAGCAGCTGATGAACAGCAGCGCCAGCACCACCAGCGCGATCACCGCCGGCCGGTTGCGCAGGAACCGGCGCAGCACCAGCGTGCGCCGGGAGACGAATCGGTACTCGGTGTCGGTCACGAGACACGCACCCGGGGGTCCAGGGCGGCGTAGATGATGTCCGACAGCAGGCCGGCGAGCAGGATCGTCACCCCGGTGAAGACCGTGATGGCCACCACGATGTTGGTGTCCTGGGTGTTGATGCCCTGGACCACCCACTCGCCCATACCGTGCCAGCCGAAGATCTTCTCGACGAACACCGCGCCGGTGAACAGTCCACCGACGCTGTAGGCGAACAGGGTGGCCATCGGGATCAGCGCGGTGCGCAGCCCGTGTTTGAACAGCGCCTGCCGCCGGGTCAGACCCTTGGCGCGCGCGGTGCGGATGAAATCCTGCCCCAGCACATCGAGCATGGCGTTGCGCTGATAGCGGCTGAAACCGGCGATCGCGGCGAGCGCGAGGGTGAAGGTCGGTAGCACCAGATGCTGCATCCGGTCGACGAGCTGGTTCCAGAACCCGCCCACCGCATCCGGCGACGTTTCGCCCGTGTACTCGAACAATTGCACACCGAGGATCGAGTTCACCTTCAGTGCGCCGAGGATCAGCAGGTTGGCGACGACGAACGTGGGGGCGCTGAGGATCAGCAGCGAGGCCAGCGTGATGGCGCGGTCGGAGAACCGGTATTGCCGGATGGCGCCCCAGGCGCCCACCACGACACCGATCACGGTGCCGATCACCGATCCGATCAACACCAGTCGCAGGCTCACCCCGATGCGCCGCCACAGTTCGTCGCTGACGGGCTGACCGGTGACCGTGGTGCCGAAGTCCCCGCGCACCGCCCCGGAGACCCAGTCGGCGTAGCGGATGGGGATCGGCTCGTCGAGGTTGAGTTCGGCGGCCTTGGCGTCGATGACGGCCTGCGGCGGACGAGGGTTGCGCTCCAGCAGGCTGTCCAGCGGTGAGAACGTCAGCGAGGTGAGCGTGAACGTGAGAAAGGATGCCAGCGCCAGCAGGACGACATAGTTGAGCAGCCGTCGCGTCAGGAAGCGGGTCATGCGATGGGTCCGCCGCGGGGCTGCATGCGGAACAGGGTAGGAGATCAACCCAGGTGAGCCGTGTTTGTGCAGGTCCCGGGCGTGCCGGACGACCGATCCACCTGGTCCTTCGCTGCTGGGGACGTGTCCCGTCAGGTTGGTTGTGCGGCCCGGCCGAGGTTTTGCACTCGACGCTGCGGGTAATCAACGGGCCATGACATCGAACAAACTGAAGCTGATCTTTGCCAGCGCGGGGATCGGTGCCGTGATGGGAATGGCCGGTCTGACTGTTGCCAACAGCACTGCGATCGCGGATCCCGCATTGCCGGAGCCGACTCTGCCGTCCGAGCAATACGATGCGCCCGCGCCCGTGACCACGACGACGACCGAGGCCGAGACCGAGGAGTCCGGCGAGTAGCCACACTCATAGCCGGCTCACAGGAACAGCACATGCTGCGCCCACCGGGGCGCGAATAATGGAAGGCATGTCCACCTCAGCCGGCGGATCGGCCCACGACGTTCCGGTGCGCGCAGTGATGCGCAGAGCCGACGGGAAACCGATCCGGGTGTTGGTTGTCGATGACGAGCCGGTGCTCGCCGAACTGGTGTCGATGGCCCTGCGATACGAGGGGTGGGACATCGCCACCGCGGGCGACGGCACCGGAGCCATCGAACTCGCGCGCGACAACCCACCGGACGTCGTGGTGCTCGACGTCATGCTGCCCGACATGAGCGGTCTGGACGTGTTGCGGCGGCTGCGTGAGCTCCAACCGGGCTTGCCGCTGCTGCTGCTGACCGCCAAGGATTCGGTCGAGGATCGGATCGCGGGCTTGACCGCCGGCGGTGACGACTATGTCACCAAGCCGTTCAGCATCGAGGAAGTCGTGCTTCGGCTGCGCGCGCTGCTGCGCCGGACCGGCGTGGCCAACGACACCAGCGACGCCCAGATCGTGGTGGGGGACCTGGTACTGGATGAGGACAGCCACGAAGTCACCCGCGCCGGTGATCCGATCTCGTTGACCGCCACTGAGTTCGAGCTGCTGCGCTTCATGATGCGCAATGCCAAACGGGTGCTGAGCAAGGCCCAGATCTTGGACCGGGTGTGGAGTTACGACTTCGGCGGCCGGTCCAACATCGTGGAGCTGTACGTGTCCTACCTGCGCAAAAAGATCGACAGCGGGCGCGAACCGATGATCCACACCTTGCGCGGTGCAGGGTACGTCCTGCGCCCGCCCCGATGAATCGCGTCTTCACCCCGCGTGCCTGGTCGCTGGGCACGCGTCTGCTGATCAGTGTCGTCACCCTGCTGGCCATCGTGTGTGTCACCATCGGGGTGGCCAGCGAACTTGCGCTGCAACGGTTTCTGATGAACCAGCTGGACAGCCAGGTCGAGGAGGCCGCCCAGCGTTCGGCGGGCATCATGGCGCTCCCGCCGCCGATGCTGCTGCCCGGGCCACGGCACGGACGTCTTGAGCCCGGACCGCCGATGGTTCCCGCGCCGGCGGTCCCTGGCCCGCCGGTGCGTTTCCGGTTCAATCCGGAAACCGGTCCGGGGCCGGGCTTTCTCAATGCACCCGGCCAGGCCATCCAGACGGTCGGCGCGGTCGTCGGCCCCGCCGGGCGGGTCGATGCCGGCCTCATCACCTCCGAAGGCGCCACCGCCGAAATCAGCACCGCCGCAACGGCGCAGCTGACCCAGATCCCCGCGGATCGTCGACCCGTCACGCTGCGCCTCGACGGCCTGGGCTCCTACCGGGTTGTGGCGATGCCGCTGCGCCCGGGTCCGCAAACCATCGTGGTGGGCCTGCCCACCGCCGTCGTCGACGACACCCTGCTGTGGGTGCTGCTGATGTTCTGTGTGGTCTCGGCGGTGGCACTGATCGCCGCGACCATCGTCGGAAGCTGGATCATCCGTCGTCAATTGGCGCCGCTGGCAAGGGTTTCCGCGGCCGCTCGCGACGTCGCCGACCTGGAACTCGACCGTGGCGAGGTCCGCTTGCCCACGCCGATCGTGCCGGTCGACCCGGTCGGCGCGCACACCGAGGTCGGACAACTCGGTTCGGCGCTGAACCGGATGCTGGACCGCATCTCGGGGGCACTGACCGCCCGACACAACAGCGAGACCCGGGTGCGTCAGTTCGTCTCCGACGCCAGTCACGAGCTGCGTACCCCGCTCGCGGCGATCCGCGGATATACCGAGCTGGCCCAACGAAAACGCGCGCAGCTGCCCGAGGACGTCGCGCACGCGATGAGCCGCGTCGAGTCCGAGACCGTGCGGCTGACAATGCTGGTCGAGGACATGCTGCTGCTCGCCCGGCTGGACGAGGGCCGGCCGCTGGAGCGCGCGCCGGTGGACCTGGCGCAGGTGGTGCTGGACGCCGTCAGCGATGCTCATGCCGCCGGGCCCGATCACGAATGGACGTTGGAGCTGCCCGACGAACCGGTGCCGATAATGGGCGACCGGGCGCGGTTGCACCAGGTTCTGACGAACCTGCTGACCAACGCGCGGGTGCACACCCCGTCCGGGACCACCGTCACCACGTCGGTCACGCTCGCCGGTGACGGGCAGGTGGTGCTCACGGTGACCGATGACGGTCCGGGGATCCCGGCTGCGCTGCAGCCCGAGGTCTTCGAACGCTTCGCCCGTGGCGACTCGTCGCGGTCCCGGCGCGGTGGCAGCACCGGTCTCGGACTGGCGATCGTGGCCGCGGTGGTCAAAGCGCATCGCGGGCGCATCGAGTTGCACAGTGCGCCAGGCGACACCCGCTTCGTGATCACCCTCCCGATGCACAGCTGACGCACAGCGCGGTCAAATGGGCCGCGTAGCGCTGCCGGTCAGCATGGCGGAGGTGACTGCTGCCCGGACCGTCCGTGAACGCCTCGCCCTCGCCGCCCTGCTGGTGGGCACCGGTGTGCTGTACCTGTGGAACTTGTCGGCCAGCGGGTGGGCCAACAGCTTCTACTCCGCGGCCGTGCAGGCCGGCAGCCAGGACTGGACGGCGCTGTTGTTCGGTTCCAGCGACGCGGCGAACGCCATCACCGTCGACAAGACGCCCGCTGCGCTGTGGGTGATGGGCCTGTCGGCGCGGGCGTTCGGGTTCTCTTCGTGGTCGGTGCTGGTGCCGCAGGCGGTGATGGGTGTCGCCGCGGTGGCGCTGTTGTATGCATCGGTCCGTCGGGTGACCGGCCCGGCCGCAGCCCTGCTGGCCGGTACCACCCTGGCGCTCACCCCGGTGGCCACCCTGATGTTCCGGTTCAACAACCCCGACGCCCTGCTGGTGCTGTTGCTGATCGCTGCGGCCTACTGCGTGCAGCGGGCTTGCGAACCCGACGCCGGCCGATGGTGGTTGGCGGCGGCCGGCGTGTTGGGCGGGTTCGCCTTCCTGGCCAAGATGCTGCAGGCGTTCCTCGTGCTACCGGCCTTTGCCGCGGCCTACCTGCTTGGAGCGGCGACCCCGCTGCGGGCTCGGCTGCTGCGGTTGGCCGGTGGGCTGGCCGCGCTGGTGGTGTCCGGCGGCTGGTACCTGGTGCTGGTCGAAGTGTGGCCCGCCACCGACCGGCCGTATATCGGTGGCTCCCAACACAACAGCATCGTCGAGCTCGCCCTCGGATACAACGGGGTGAGCAGGCTGACCGGGGCGCAGGCCGGCGGGTTGGGCAATCTCAACTTCGACGCCGGCTGGGACCGGTTGTTCGGGACCGGTATGGGCGCCGAGATCGCCTGGCTGCTGCCCGCGGCGCTGATCGGGGCGGCCGCCGGTTTCGTGATCCGCGGCCGCGCCGACCGCGCCGACCCGGCGCGGACGGCGCTGATCCTGTGGGGCGGCTGGCTGGTCGTGACGGCCGCGGTGTTCAGTTTCGCCAACGGCATCGTGCACTCGTACTACACCGTCGCGCTGGCACCGGCGGTCGCGGCGTGTGCGGCGATCGGGGCGGACCTGCTGTGGCGCCACCGCACCGCGCAGTGGTGCGCGCTGGTGCTGGCCATCATCGTGTCGGCGACGGCCGGCCTGGCCTTCGTCCTGCTGGCGAGACGGCCGGACTGGTTGCCGTGGCTGCGCTGGGTGATCGTGGTGGCCGGCGCGCTGGCGGCGGTGCTGCTGGTGGCGCAAACCCTCGCCCGGGTGGCCGCCGTGCTGGCCCTGGTGTGCGCGTTCGCCGGGCCCGTCGCCTACTCGGTGGCCACCGCGGCCACACCGCATACCGGGGCGATCCCGTCGGTGGGTCCCGCCCATTCCGGTCCGCCGTTCGGCGGCGCATTCCCGGGTCCGCCACCGGGCGGCCCCCGCGACGGCGGTCCCGGCCGCGGCGGTCCACCGTCGTTCGGGGGTGGGTTGCTCGACGCCCCGGAGCCGACCGCCGATCTGATCGCGCTGCTGGTCGACGATTCGGCCGACTACACCTGGCCGGCAGCCGTGGTGGGCTCCAACAACGCAGCCGGATATCAGCTGGCCGCCGATGTCCCGGTGATGGCGGTGGGTGGTTTCAACGGCACCGATCCCGCGCCGACCCTGGAGGAGTTCACCCGCCTTGTGGCCGAGGGGCGGATCCACTACTTCATCGACGCGCACATCATGGGTGGTCGCGGTGACCACGCCGGCAGCCACGACGCCGCCGACATCGCCGCATGGGTGCAGGCCAACTACCCGCCGATCACCGTCGGGGCCACCGTGATCTACGACCTGACGGAGTCATAGCGTGCGCACAGGTCGGACCCACGGACAGCACACGCTGCGCTTCGACGATGGAGGCATGACAGACACCGCCTTCGCTGCGCGTCCCAACGCCGTCCTGGAAGCCCGCGCCGCCGACACCCCCGTGGTCGACATCGTGGTTCCGGTGTACAACGAGCAGGCCGCGCTGAAGAACTCGGTGCGCCGGTTGCACCGTCATCTGCAGGAGAGCTTCACCTTCGCGGTGCGGATCACCATCGCCGACAACGCCAGTACCGACGGCACCCCGCGCATCGCGGCCGACCTGGCCGCCGATCTTCCCGGTGTCCGGGTCGTCCGGCTCGACGAGAAGGGCCGCGGCAGGGCGCTGCACCACGTGTGGTCGCTGTCGGACGCGCCGGTGCTGGCCTACATGGATGTCGACCTGTCGACCGATCTGGCGGCTTTGGCGCCGCTGATCGCTCCGCTGATCTCCGGGCATTCCGACCTGGCCATCGGCACGCGACTCGCCCGCAGCTCGCGGGTGGTGCGCGGGGCCAAGCGCGAGTTCATCTCACGCTGCTACAACCTGATCCTCAAATCGACACTGCACGCCCGGTTCTCGGACGCCCAGTGCGGGTTCAAGGCCATCCGCGCCGATGTCGCCCGCGAATTGCTGCCGTATGTGACCGACACCGGCTGGTTCTTCGACACCGAGCTGCTGGTGCTCGCCGAGCGCAGCGGATTACGCATTCACGAGGTGCCGGTGGACTGGGTCGACGATCCCGACAGTCGTGTCGACATCGTGGCCACCGCGAAGGCCGATCTGCTCGGTATCGGCCGGCTGCTGCGCGGTTTCGCCGGCGGCACCATACCGATCCATTCCATTGCCGCACAACTCGGTTCGCAGCGTGCCGCCGCACCGGGTTCGCTGCTGCGGCAGGTGGTGCGGTTCGCCGGGGTCGGAGTGCTCTCCACTGCCGCCTATCTGGTGCTGTTCCTGGCATTGCACTCACTGCTGGGCGCGCAACTGGCCAATCTGTCGGCGCTGCTGATCACCGCGATCGGCAATACCGCGGCCAACCGACGCTTCACCTTCGGGGTCCGCGGATCGAATGAACTTGCCCGGCATCATGTGGAGGGCCTGACCGTCTTCGGTATCGCGCTGGCCATCACCAGCGGTTCGCTGGCCGGACTGCACGCCATCGCCGAACATCCCGGCCAGGCGGTGGAGACCGCCGTGCTGGTGATCGCCAACCTGGTGGCCACCGCTGCCCGCTTCGTCCTGTTGCGCGGCTGGGTCTTTCACCCCCGCCGCTGAGAATCCACGAGTTGAGGACTGCCATGACAATGATCGCTGAGAAGCCGAACACCGCCACCGGACCGGAGATCCCGCGGGCGCGATGGGAGCGCCCGGGACTGCTGGCCCTGCTGGCCGGCACCGCGCTGCTCTACCTGTGGGGTCTGGGCTCCAACGGCTGGGGCAACAGTTATTACGCCGCCGCGGCGCAGGCCGGCACCCAGGATCCGAAGGCCTGGCTGTTCGGCTCGTTGGACGCCGGTAACGCCATCACCGTGGACAAGCCGCCGGCCGCCCTGTGGGCGATGGCTCTGTCCGGCAGGCTCTTCGGGTTCAGCGAGTTCACCATGCTGCTGCCGCAGGCGCTGATGGGCGTGGCGGCCGTCGCGGTGCTCTATGCCGCCGTGCGCCGTTCCGGCGGACCCGCGGCCGGCCTGATCGCCGGGGCCGCGCTGGCGATCACCCCGGTGGCGGTGGCGATGTTCCGCTACAACAACCCCGACGCGCTGCTGGTGCTGCTGTTGGTTCTGGCCGCGTACTGCACGCTGCGGGCCATCGAACACGGCAGCACGCGTTGGATGGCCCTGGCCGGTGCCGCGATCGGGTTCGCCTTCCTGACCAAGATGCTGCAGGCGTTCCTGGTGGTGCCCGCGCTCGGCCTGGTCTTCCTGATCGCCGCGCCGACCTCCTTCTGGAAGCGTGTCGGATCGCTGCTCGTCGGACTGGCCGCCATGGTTTTCTCGGCGGGCTGGTACATCGCGCTGGTCAGCATCTGGCCGGCGCACTCCCGGCCCTATATCGGCGGATCGACCGATAACAGCCTGCTGCAGTTGGCATTCGGCTACAACGGTATCGACCGCATCGTCGGTCAGGGCCAACCCGGTGGCGGCGGCGGGCCGGGCGGACCCGGTGGCGCGCCGAACCTGTTCTTCGGCGGCGACCCGGGCTTCGGCCGGCTCTTCGGCGCCTCGATGGGTGCCGAGGCATCTTGGCTGCTGCCCCTGGCCCTGCTCGGGCTGGTGTCCGTGCTGTGGCTGACCCGGCGCGCGGTGCGGACCGACCCGGTGCGCGCCGCGGCGGTGCTGTGGGGCGGTTGGCTGCTGGCCACCGGTGCGGTGTTCAGCTTCATGGACGGCACCATCCACCCTTACTACACCGTGGCGTTGGCCCCGGCGATCGCTGCGCTGGTCGGGATCTCGGTCACCCAGCTGTGGCAGCGGCGGGCACATCTCGCCGCACGCCTGGCTTTGGCGCTCGGGCTTGCGGGTACGGGCGGATGGGCGTTCGCGCTGTTGTCGCGGCAGGCGGACTGGTGGCCCACGGTGCGCTGGACGGTGCTCATCGCGTCCGTCGCGGTCGCGGTGGTCCTCGCCGGCGGCGTGCACAGATTGGGCCGGTCCCTCACCGTGGTGGTGATCGCTGCCGCACTGCTGGCCGGGGCGGGCGGTAGCGCCGCATGGGCGGTGGCGACCGTCGCCGACGGCGGTAGCGGAGGCCCGATGGCCACGTCGGGTCCGGCCCAGCAGCACCGTTTCGGGCCGCCGGGGGGACCGGGCGGCCGCGTCGATGACGCAGCGCTGGCTCAGCTGGTCACCGGACTCGACAACCGTTGGGCGGCAGCGACGGTCGGCTCGATGCTGGCCGGTGAGCTGGAGCTGCGGACCGGGGCGTCGATCATGGCGATCGGCGGGTTCACCGGAGGGGACAACGCACCGACCCTGGAGCAGTTCCAGCAGTACGTGGCCGACGGGCAGGTGCGTTACTTCATCGCCGGCGAGCGCTTCGGGCCGCCCGGACGCGAGCGGGACGGCGAGGGCACCCAGATCACCGAGTGGGTACAGCAGCACTTCACGGCGACCGACGTGGGTGGGGCGAAGGTGTACGACCTGCAACCCTGATCCGTCGGGGGCGCCTTCCTCGGCGAGCAGACGCAAACCTGCCCATTTTCGGCCGCAAAAGGGTGAGTTTGCGTCTGTTCGCGCAGAAGGGGGTCCGGCGCTCAAACCTGGCACGCCGCCATTCATCAGCTAGATTTCTGGCGGTGTCAGCGCCCGCGAACCCGACGCCGTTCCCGCGTGGCATGGCCCTGCTGGTGGCCGGCGCGTTCTTCATGGAGATCCTCGACGCCACCATCATCGCGCCGGCCATCCCGCTGATCGCCGCGTCGTTGGGTGTCGACGCCGTCGACGTCAACATCGCCATCTCGGCCTACCTGGTGACGGTGGCGGTGCTGATTCCGGCCACCGGCTGGCTGGCCGACCGGTTCGGCATCCGGCGGGTGTTCCTCGCGGCCATCGTCGTGTTCACGCTCGCCTCCGTCGGGTGTGCACTGAGCGCCTCGTTGCCGATGCTGGTGGCGATGCGGATCGTGCAGGGCATCGGCGGCGCGATGATGGTCCCGGTCGGGCGGCTGGCGGTGCTGCGCAACAGCGCGAAATCCGACCTCGTGCGGGCCATCGCCCTGCTCACCTGGCCGGCACTGGCCGCGCCGGTGCTGGCCCCGGTGCTCGGGGGCGCCATCGCGACCGTCGGCAGTTGGCGGTGGATCTTCATCGTCAACATCCCGCTCGGGATCCTCGGATTCGCGCTGGCGCTCAGACTGGTGCGAGGCGGTCCCACACCGTCGGCGCGCAAGCTGGATTGGCTGGGCCTCGTGCTGCTCGGTAGCGGTATCGCCGCGGCACTGATCGCGTTGGAGAGCATCCGCGTCAGCGGCACAGACTGGTGGCTTGTCGGCGCGTGCGGTGTGGGTGCGGTGGTGCTGCTGACATCGGCGGTGCGGCATCTGCTGCGCGCACCGGCGCCCCTGGTCGAGCTGCCCGTGTTGCGGGTGCGCACGCTGCGCATCACGGTCACCGCCGGATCGCTGTACCGGATGGTCATCACCGCGGTGCCGTTCCTGTTGCCGCTGCTGTTCGTGCTCGAATTCGGGTGGACGCCTTTTCAGGCGGGCCTGATGGTGTCGGCGTTGTTCATCGGCAACCTGACCATCAAACCGGCCACCACACCGCTGATGCGGCGGTTCGGAATCCGCACGGTGCTGATCGTCAACGGCGTGGCGTCGGTGGTCTGTTTCGCCGTGCTGGCGCTGGTGCAGCCAGGGATGCCGACGGCCGTCATCGCCGCTGTGCTGTATGTCAGCGGCGCGCTGCGCTCGATCGGGTTCACCGCCTACAACAGCCTGGCCTTCTCCGATGTGGACGGCGACGACCTGACCCACGCCAACACCCTGAACGCCTCGGTGCAGGAACTCGCGGCCGGCCTGGGCATCGCGGTGGCCGCGCTGCTGGTCAGCATGCTCGCGTCCTACCCGGTGACGTTCCTGATGCTCGGGGCACTGCTGGCGATCACGCTCATCGAGTCGGTGCGGCTGCCCCGCTCGGCCGGCGCACACGTGACCGGCCGTCGGTGATCTGCGCACCGTTTGTCCCGCTGACCGTGACAAACGGTGCGCAAATCGGCGGCGGTTCGGCGTTGACAGTCCGCGCCGCACGGCGTTTAATACCCAACCATGATTGCAATTCTGGTCATATCTACCAACTTTATGGAGATGGCATGACCGCCACTGCTGATCTCGACCCCGCGGCCGCCCGCTACGAGCTGAGCCACTTGCGCTCGCTGGAGGCCGAGGCCATCCACATCATCCGCGAGGTCGCGGCCGAGTTCGAGAAGCCGGTGCTGTTGTTCTCCGGCGGCAAGGACTCCATCGTCATGCTGCACCTGGCGATCAAGGCCTTCGCGCCGGGCCGGCTGCCGTTCCCGGTCATGCACGTCGACACCGGCCACAACTTCGAAGAGGTGATCGCCACCCGGGATGAGCTGGTCGCCCGGCATGGGCTGCGGTTGGTGGTCGCGAGCGTGCAGGACGATATCGACGCCGGGCGCGTCGTGGACAACGGGCCGTCCCGTAATCCGCTGCAGACGGTCACGCTGTTGCGCGGCCTGCGGGAGAACAAGTTCGACGCCGCCTTCGGTGGCGCTCGCCGCGACGAGGAGAAGGCCCGCGCCAAGGAGCGGGTGTTCTCGTTCCGCGACGAGTTCGGCCAGTGGGACCCCAAGGCGCAGCGACCCGAGCTGTGGAACCTCTACAACGGCCGGCATCGCAAGGGTGAGCACATCCGCGCCTTCCCGCTGTCCAACTGGACCGAGTTCGACATCTGGTCCTATATCGGCGCCGAGGAGATCCAGCTGCCGTCGATCTACTACGCGCACCAGCGCCAGGTGTTCGAGCGCGACGGCATGCTGCTGGCGGTGCACGAGTTCCTGAAGCCGCGCGCTGACGAGCCGATCATCGAGAAGACCGTGCGGTTCCGCACCGTCGGCGATGTCACCTGCACCGGTTGTGTCGAGTCGGAGGCGGCCACCGTCGCCGAGGTGATCGCCGAGACCGCGGTATCGCGGCTGACCGAACGTGGCGCAACCCGCGCCGATGACCGGATCTCCGAGGCCGGCATGGAAGACCGCAAGCGGGAAGGCTACTTCTGACATGGCAACGCTGCTGAGAATCGCCACCGCCGGTTCGGTCGACGACGGCAAGTCCACCCTGATCGGTCGCCTGCTGTACGACTCCAAGGCCGTCATGGAGGACCAGCTGGCCGCGGTCGAGCGCACCTCCAAGGAGCGCGGTAACGACTACACCGACCTGGCCCTGGTGACCGACGGCCTGCGCGCCGAGCGTGAGCAGGGCATCACCATCGATGTGGCCTACCGCTACTTCGCCACGGCCAAGCGCAAATTCATCATCGCCGACACACCGGGGCACGTGCAGTACACCCGCAACATGGTCACCGGCACCTCGACCGCGCAGCTGGCCATCGTGCTCGTCGACGCCCGTCACGGTCTGCTCGAGCAGTCCCGTCGGCACGCCTTCCTGGCCTCGTTGCTGGGCGTTCAGCACATCGTGCTGGCGGTCAACAAGATGGATCTCGTGGACTGGGATGAGGCCCGCTTCAACCAGATTCGCGAGGACTTCCACGAATTCGCGGCCCGCCTCGACGTGCATGACGTGACCAGCATCCCGCTGTCGGCTCTCAACGGTGACAACGTGGTGAGCAAGTCCGATGCCAGCCCCTGGTACGAGGGCCCGTCGCTGCTGAACCACCTCGAAGAGGTCTACATCGCCGGCGACCGCAACCTGGTCGACGTCCGCTTCCCGGTGCAGTATGTGATCCGGCCGCAGACCCGTGAGCATGCCGATCACCGCAGCTACGCGGGCACCGTGGCCAGTGGTGTGCTTCGCCCCGGTGACGAGATCGTGGTCCTGCCGACCGGTAAGACCAGCACCATCACCTCGATCGACGGACCCACGGGTCCCGTCGAGGAGGCGTTCCCGCCGATGGCGGTGTCGATCAGCCTGGCCGACGATATCGACATCTCCCGCGGTGACATGCTGGCCCGGACCAACAACCAGCCGCACGCCACCCAGGATTTCGACGCCACCGTGTGCTGGATGGCCGACGGGTCGGCGCTGGAACCCGGCCGCGACTACGTCATCAAGCACACCACCCGCACCACCCGGGCCCGGGTGTCGTCCCTGGATTACCGACTCGATGTCAACACGCTGCACCGCGACAAGAGCGCAACGGCGTTGAAACTCAACGAACTCGGCCGCGTCACGCTGCGTACCCAGGTGCCGCTGCTGCTCGACGAGTACTCGCGCAACCCGGCGACCGGGTCGTTCATCCTGATCGATCCGGACACCAACGGCACCGTCGCCGCGGGCATGGTGCGCGATACCGAACCGGCGGCCAACCGGGCCGCCAGCCCGAATGCGGTGCGCCACCAGAACCTGGTCACCGCCGCCGACCGGCTGTCGAAGGGATCCACGGTCTGGTTCACGGGCCTGTCCGGATCCGGAAAGTCTTCGGTGGCAATGCTCGTCGAGCAGAAGCTGCTGGCGGCGGGCCGGCCGGCCTATGTCCTGGACGGCGATAATCTGCGGCACGGGCTGAACGCCGACCTCGGCTTCTCGATGGACGACCGCGCCGAGAACCTGCGCCGGCTCGCGCATATCGCGACGCTGCTGGCCGATTCCGGGCAGATCGTGCTGGTGCCGGCGATCAGCCCGCTGGAGGCCCACCGCGCTTTGGCTCGGAAGGTGCACGCCGAGCAGGGATTCGATTTCTTCGAGGTGTTCTGCGACACCCCGTTGGAGGACTGCGAACGTCGTGATCCCAAGGGACTGTACGCCAAGGCCCGGCGCGGTGAGATCACCCACTTCACCGGGATCGACAGCCCGTATCAGCGCCCGAAGAATCCGGATCTGCGGTTGACCCCGGATCAGTCGCCCGAGGAGCTGGCCCAACAGGTGGTCGACCTGCTGAGCACGCGTTCATGAGCGATCACGAGCTGGCGGCCCGGCTGGCCACCGAGGCCGGCGAACTGCTGCTCGGCGTGCGCACCGAGTTCGCTGACGCCGATGCCTCGGACCGAAAGGCCGCAGGCGACAAGCGGTCTCACGATTTCCTGATGGCCGCGTTGGCAGCCGAACGGCCGGCGGACGCCGTGCTCTCCGAAGAGGGCGCCGATGACAAGGCTCGGTTGAACGCGCAGCGCGTGTGGATCGTCGACCCGCTCGACGGGACCCGGGAGTTCTCCGAGCTCGGGCGCCAGGACTGGGCTGTGCACGTCGCACTGTGGGAATGCGACGAACTGGTGGCCGGTGCCGTCGCGCTTCCGGCGCAGGGGGTCACGCTGGCGACCCCGACGGTCGCCGCTCCGCCCGCTGCGCCGACGGCCCCGCGCGTCGTGGTGTCGCGCACCCGGCCGCCTGCGGTGGCGCTGGCGGTGCGCGATGCGCTCGGCGGCACGCTGGTGGAGATGGGCTCGGCCGGCGCCAAGGTCGCCTCCGTGGTGCAGGGGATCTCCGATGTCTACGTGCACGCCGGCGGGCAGTACGAATGGGATTCGGCCGCACCGGTTGCGGTGGCCCGTGCCGCAGGGTTGTTCACGTCGCGCATCGACGGATCACCACTGATCTACAACCAGGACGATGTGCTGCTGCCGGATCTGATCGTGTGTCGCCCGGAGCTGGCCGACGCGGTGCTGACGGTGACCCGGGGCTGAGAGGGCGTTACTTCCCGCGCTTGTGAATGCAAACACCGTGATGCTACGGCACCTGGGTTACCGGGCGGTGGCCATCGGTGGGCGCGGATCTGTCGTCAACGCCCCGTGCTGCCATCGATCAGTTCGCGCAGGATGTCGGCGTGCCCGGCATGGCGGCCGGTCTCCTCGATCATGTGGGTCAGCGCCCACCGGACGCTGGGGGAATCCCTACCGGGCACCGGATCGGCGAGGTCGGTGCATCGGTCCAGGACCGCGTTGGCCGCGGTGACCGCTTCCCGATAGCGCGCGACAACCTCGGCGACGGTGTCGTGTTCGGCGGCGCGAAACGTCGCACCCCAATCGGAAACCTTGTCCCCGAGAAAGATCCAGCGCTCCACCCAGGTGACATGGTTGAGCAGGCCGAGCAGGTTGGTACCCGAGGGAACTTGAGCGATGCGGACCTGCGGTTCGGGTGCACCCTCGACCTTCGACGCGATCGATGTCCGCAGATAGTCGAGGAAGCCGCGCAGCGTGTCGACTTCGCCGGCTCCGGTGCGTGGTGGCGGGGTGTCGGCCATACCGACAGTGTGGCAGCGCAGCCACCGATGTCGGCACAATGGCACGCGTGGGCCGGATACGCAGACAGTGGTATGACTTCGTCGGGCGTGAGGCGACCCGCACCGACAACACCATCACCCTCACACTGGCCGCCCTCGGTGCGCTCGCCGCGCACCTAGTCTCCCGCCACGACCTGAGCACCGCCGAAGAGCTGGTCGTCGATGGACTGGCCGGAGACCTGTGGGGCGGGTTGTGGGCCAACAACACCCGGGCATGCGCCCGCTGGTATGAGCGGCCGGGGCAGACGAACCGCGACCACGTGAAATTCGCCGCCGCGCATCTGCACCCGGCGGCCATCGCATGGCTGGACCGCAACGACCGCGACGGCGGGGCGGTCTGGGCGGGCGCACACTACGGCTACCTGATGGCGGCGACCGTGCTCATCCGTTGCCTACCGCGCCGGCGCCGGCTGCTGGGTGTGGTCACCACCGCTGGTGGTGTGGTGCTCGACCGGGCGTTGGGGCCGTCGAGCGCCGCTCCCTGGTTTGCGCCGGTGTTCTACGGCAAGCTGCTGCTCGGTCATGCCTCCGCCGCGCGGTGGTCCGACAGCGAGTTGACCGCAGCCCGCTGAATGGACTTGCTGGTCCAAAAAATTCTGCGCACCATGGCGTCGTAACACTCGGCGAGGTGGAGGTGCGCAATGGAACTCGGAACGTTCGGGGTATGGCAACCGGCATACGCCACGACACCGGCGATGGCGAGCGAGATCGAGAGCCTCGGTTTCACGGCGCTGTGGCTGGGCGGGCCCGAGCCCGATCTCGCCGGTATCGACGATTTGTTGACGGCAACCAACGCCCTGGTCGTCGGCACCAGCATCTACAACATCTACCGTGGCGACGCGGCGAGCCTTGCCGACTCCTATCGGCGCATCGAGCAGCGGTTCCCCGGCCGGTTGCTGATCGGCCTGGGTGTCGGGCATCCCGAGCAGACATCCGGTTACGCCACGCCGATGGCCGCGCTGCACGCCTTCCTGGACGAACTCGACGTCCACGGGCTACCGGTGGAACACCGGGCGCTCGCCGCGCTCGGACCCAAGATGCTCGAGGTGGCGCGCCGGCGTACCCGCGCGGCGGTGCCCTACCTGGTCAACCCCGAGCACACCCGACGGGCGCGGGCGGCGCTCGGGCCGGGCAAACTGTTGGCACCCGAGCAGAAGGTGGTGTTCGAACCCGACGCCCAACGTGCCCGTGCGCTGGCCCGGCCGCGAATCAGGCACCCCTATCTCGGATTGGTCAACTATCGGAACAACCTGCGCCGGTTGGGGTTCGACGAGGATGATCTCGCGGGTGAGGGAAGCGATCGGCTGATCGACGCGCTCGCCGTGCACGGCACACCCGCGGCGGTGGCCGCGGGTATCCGTGCCCACCTCGATGCCGGTGCCGATCATGTTCAGATCCATCTGATCGGCGAGAACTCGGCGCCGCACCCGGCCATGCCCGAGGTTCTGCTGCAGGTGTACGACGATGCTGCCTTTCGCGCCTATCGGATGGTCGCCGACGCGTTGAATATTCGCGGGCGAAGTGAGGCCGGATCGGCCAAGCTGTCATCGTGAACACTGAACGACCCTCCACCCAGGTCACCCGACTGCGCGAGAAACAGCGCACCGCCCGGGACGATCTCGACGCGCTGCTCGACAGCACCCCGTTGGCGACGGTGGCCCTGATCCGCGACGGCCACCCGGTCGCCTTCCCGATCGGGTTCGCCCGACTCGGCGATGATCTGGTGATCCACGGATCCACCGGATCGCCGTGGCTGCGGGCGTTGGCCGACGGGGTACCGGCCGCCGTCTCGGTGACGACGCTGGACGGGGTCGTGGTGGCGCGCAGCGGCTTCGAATCTTCCTTCCACTACCGCAGCGCATCGCTGTACGGCAGCTTCGAGCAGGTGGCCGAGGCCGACAAGATCCGCTACCTGGAGGCGCTGACGGATGCCTTCATCCCGGGCAGGGTCGCCGAGTTGCGCGCCAGTACCCGGCGCGAGCTCGCGGCGAGCCTGGCGCTGCGGCTACCCATCAGCGCCGACAACTGGTCGGTGAAGGTCAGCGACGACTGGCCCGAGGATCTGGAGGAGGACATCGCCGCCGGAGTCTGGGCCGGGGTGATACCGCTGAGCACCACCTACGGCCAACCGCGGCGCGCACCGGACTGCGATCCCGGGATCGCACAGCCCACCTCGGTGCAGTCGATGACCGGACCGCTGAAGAACACCGCGCCGCCGCTGGGAAGCTGACGCAATGTCAGCGTGACATCGCGTTCGGCAATCGGGCCGCCAACAACTGTGCCAGATGAATTCCGTGCCGGTCGGACAGGTCGTCGAGCTGGGTACGGCAGGAGTATCCGTCGGCCAGCACCGCCGTCGCCGAATCCGCGGCGCGCACCGCAGGCAGCAGCTGTTGTTCGGCGACGGCGACCGACACCTCGTAGTGCCCCTTCTCGACACCGAAATTGCCTGCCAGCCCGCAACATCCGCCGAGCCTCGTCACCTCGGCACCGGCAGCGGCCAGCAGCGCGGCATCGGGACTCCACCCCATCACCGAGTGGTGATGGCAGTGGGGCTGGGCCACCACCTTCTGACCTCGCAGCTGCGGTGGCGTCCAATCGCGTGCGGTGAGCAGTTCGGCCAGCGTCTGCGTCACCGTGCTGACCGTCGCAGCGGTGGGTCCGATGAGTTCGGCGGCGTCCGAACGCAACACGGCCGTGCACGACGGCTCCATGCCCACGATGGGCACGCCCCGTTCGGCGAACGGTTGCAGTGCCGCCACCGTGCGGCCGAGGATGCGCCGCGCCGCGTCGAGCTGTCCGGTCGAGATCCAGGTCAGACCGCAACACTGCGGCTTGCGGGTCAACCGCGGTGCGAAGCCGGCGTCCTGCAGGACGGCCACGGTCGCCATCCCGATTTCTGGTGTGAAGTGATCGGTGAACGAGTCCACGAACAGCACGACCTCATCGCCGGGGCCGTCGGCGGGGACGTTGCGCGCGAACCAGGATCGGAATGTCTGGCGCGCGAACGCCGGAACGTGCCGGCGTCGGTCGACACCCGCGGCCGCCAGGCCCGCCGATCCGGCCAGTCGGGTGGCAGCGTTGACGACACCGGGGGCGACCCGGGCCATCCTGGCCCAGCGCGGCAACCAGCCCAGCGAATAGTGCGAGGCCGGCCGCAGCCGTCCCTTGAAGCTCTGGTGCAGCACCTCGGCCTTGTAGGACGCCATGTCCACACCGGTCGGGCAGTCGGAGGCGCACCCCTTGCAGGACAGGCACAGATCCAGTGCCTCGTGCACCTCCGGTGCGCGCCACCCGCCGCGCACCTCGGTGCCGTTGATCATCTCCTGCAGCACCCGGGCTCGGCCGCGGGTGGAATCCTTCTCCTCACGGGTCGCCAGGTACGACGGGCACATCACGCCTCCGGCGGTGGTGTTGTCGGCGCGGCACCGGCCGACTCCCGTGCACCGGTGCACGGCCTGGGTGAAGTCCCCGCCGTCATGCCGGTAGGCCAGCGCGAGGTTGCGCCGCAGCACCGGGGCGGCGGGGATCCGCAGGTCGGCGTCCAACGGCGCCGGGTCCACCAGCACGCCGGGATTGAGCAGATTGTCCGGGTCGAAGGTGCGCTTCACCGCCGCCTGCAGCGCGAGCGCCTCGGGGGAGTACATCAAAGGCAGCAGCTCCGAGCGGGCCCGCCCGTCACCGTGCTCGCCGGACAGTGACCCGCCGTATCCGGCGACCAATTGGGCTGCGGCGAAGAGGAACTCACGGAACACGGCGGTGCCGCCGGGGCGGTCCAGCGGAAGGTCGATGCGCACGTGCATACAACCGTCCCCGAAATGCCCGTACGGCATCCCGGTCACGTCGAAATCGGCCATCAGGGCGTCGAAGTCGCGCAGATAGTCGCCCAGCCGCTCCGGTGGGACGGCGGCGTCCTCCCAGCCGGCGTGCGCGGGCCGGTCCCGCACGCTGCGCGCGGACAGGCCGGCACCGTCCTCCCGGATACGCCACAGCGACGCGGCGCGCACCGGATCCTCGACGATCAGGTAATCCATTGCCGCGCAGGTCGACCCGACCCGGGCCGCGCGGTGCCTGACCTCGGCCGGCGAATCCGCGATGACCTCGACGAACACCCACGCGGCACCGTCGGGCAGCGGTGGAACGGCATTGCTGCCCTTGCGTTCCCGCACGACGTCGACGATGCGCGAGTCTATTCCCTCGCAGGCGGTCGGCCTGTGCTCCAGAATCGCAGGCGTGGCGTCACCGGCGGCCACGATGTCCGGGTACCCCAGCACCACCAGCATGCGGTGCGGTGGCTCGTTGACCAGTCGCACCGTCGCCTCGGTCAGCACCGCCAGCGTGCCCTCGCTGCCGGCCATCAGTCGGGTCACGTCGAAGTTGTTCTCGGGCAGCAGGTTTTCCAGCGCGTAGCCAGATACCTGGCGCCCGAAGCGGCCGAACTGGGTGCGGATGGTTCCGAGCCCGGCCCGGGTCACCGCCGCCAAGTCGTCCAGCAGTCGCGACGGCGCGCCATCGCGGCCGAGGCTCAAATCGTCCCCGGACGCGGTCAGCGCCCGCAACGCCGCAATGTTGTCCGAGGTGCGGCCGTAGCCCAACGCGCGTGACCCGCAGGCGTTGTTGCCGATCATCCCGCCGATGGTGCAGCGGGTGTGACTGGACGGATCCGGGCCGAACCGCAGCCGGTGCGGCAGGGCGGCCTTTTGCAGAACGGCCTGCACGGTGCCGGGTTGGACCACGGCGGTGCGGGTTTCGGGGTCGACCGAGAGGACCTTGTTCATGTACCGGCTGAAGTCCAGCACGACACCGGGGCCGACCGCGTTCCCGGCGATCGAGGTGCCGCCGCCACGAGCTGTGAGGGGGATGCCCTCACCACGGCATACCGACAGCACCGCGGCGACCTCGTCGGCGTGGGCCGGGAACACCACCGCCTGCGGCGTGACGCGGTAGAGCGAGGCATCCGAGGAGTATGCGGCCCGTGAGGTGGTGTCCACCCGGACGTCGCCGATGCCCGCGGACCGCAGCACGGCCCGCAACGTCTCCGCACGTAGCATGCTACGAACTCTAGCATGCTACGCAGTGGCCGGAATTGTTAGAGTGCGCCCCATGGCCGAGAGTGCGGTACAGGACGGTCAGCTGCGGCTGACGCCGCTGCCGGCCGCCGACGGCAGGCGGGCCGAACAGGTCATGGAGGCCGTGCGTGCGGCGCTGGATGCCGGGGTGATGCAACCCGGAGTGAAGTACTCGGTCTATCAACTCGCCGCGGCCCTGGGCATTTCGCGGACCCCGGTGCGCGACGCGCTGCTGCGCCTGGAGGAGATCGGCCTCATCCGGTTCGAGGCCCGCCAGGGGTTCCGCATCCGCTTGCCCGATCCGCGGGAGATCGCCGACATCTTCGCGATACGCCTGGCGCTGGAGCTTCCCGCGGTGCGACGGGCGGCACGCATCTGCGATGCCGAGTTGGCCGCCGCCCTGCGGGATCGGATGAGGGTGCTGCAGGCCGCCGCGGCGACCGGTGACGCCCGGGAGTTCGCGCAGCAGGATCTACTGCTGCACGATGACATCCTCGGCGCGGCCGGAAATGCCCGTGCGCGCGTCATCGTCGGATCATTGCGGGAATCGACGCGGCTGCTCGGCGCCACCACCGAACGGGGACTTGGCGATATCGACGCCGAGCATCGGCCGGTCGTCGACGCCATCATCGGTCACCGGGCCTCCGATGCCGTGAACGCGATGCGCGCGCACCTCACCTCGACGGGCCGCCTGCTCGTGCAGCAGGCCGTGCGTGATCAGCGCTACGACGTCGACGCCGAGCAGATCTGGGCCGACGCGGTCGGCGCGGCGCCGTAACGAACACGGACAATGGCAGAATTCGCGCTATGCGGATGTCGGCGAAGGCGGAGTACGGCGTCCGCGCCATGATCCAGCTCGCCACCGCGCAGGCCGGTGGCCTGGTGAAAACCGATGACCTGGCCAAGGCGCAGGGCATTCCCGCCCAGTTCCTGGTCGATATCTTGTCCGACCTGCGCACCGACCGACTGGTGCGCAGCCATCGCGGACGCGACGGCGGCTACGAACTGGCGCGTCCGGCGGCCGAGATCAGCATCGCCGACGTGTTGCGGTGCATCGACGGACCGCTGGCCAGCGTTCGCGATATCGGCCTGGGCGACCTGCCGTATTCCGGCCCGACAGCGGCGCTGACCGATGTGTGGCGGGCGCTGCGGGCCAGCATGCGGTCGGTGCTGGAGGAAACCAGCCTGGCCGATGTCGCGGCGGGCGAGCTGCCCGACCATGTGGCCGAACTGGCCGGGGCCTACCTCAGCCAGGAAGCACAGCGCGGTCACGGCTGATCCGCACCACTGCATCAGCGGCCGATGGATCGGTTCGTCTCCACCGAGACCTCGCCGTTGCGCGTGTTCGCGGTGACCTCGGCGGCCGCCTCGGCCGCGTCGGTGGTCTCGGGCACCCGCACCCGGACCGTGCCGTCTCCGGACTGCGCGTGCACCAGATAGGGCCCGGGAGTGGGCAACGCGATGGATACGTCACCGTCGCGCGTGGTGGCCTCGATGCGCGGCGGCGCATCGGTGAAGCGCACCTGCACGTCACCGTCCCGGGTCTCGGCGACGAACGACTCACCGACCGAGATGGGTTGTCGGGTATGGATATCGCTGTCGCGGCCGTGTACCTCCACGCGGCGCACGGTTCCCCGCAGTACCACCGCGCCGTCGCTACTGGACGCGGTGAGTTGATCGAGATCCGCCTCGGCGATCAGCACGCCGGTGTCCTGCCGCACCGTCACCGACAACTGCCTGCCCAGTTCCGGTGGCACGGTGACGGTGACCTCGCCCGGGTCGCCGAAGGCCAGGAAACCCGACTGGCCCTCGACCCGCAACAGCGTGCCGTTGGCGTCGTTGGTGACCGTCAACTCCTCGCGCTCGCGGCGGTCGCTGGTCACCATCCGCACATCGACACGTGGCTCGGTGGCGTTGCGGTCGGCCACGATTCGCACCGCCATCGGCGACGCGGCGGTGTCCACCGTCAACACGCGCATGTTGGCCGGTAACGGCTGTCGATCGGCGACCAGCCGGAAGGCGCTCAGGCCCACCACGGCCGCGGTCAGCAGCGCCAGGGTGATCACGAGGATGGCGACGGCCGCGATCACCAGCGCGGCGCGCAGCGCGGTGCGCCCGCCCGGGGAGAGCCGCGGCGGGCCGGCGGGCGGAAGGGGGTCGGTCAAGGTGGTGGTCACGAGGGTCCCTCTCGGGTCGGGGAGCGGATCAGGATTCCAGGAAGCGCAGCACGGCGAGCACCCGCCGGTTCTCGCTGTCATCGGGGGCCAGGTTCAGCTTGGTGAAGATCGACGCGATGTGCTTTTCCGCCGATCCGACCGAGATGTGCAAGGCCGCGGCGATTGCCGAATTCGTCTTGCCCTCGGCCATGAGTTGCAGCACGTCGCGTTCGCGGGTGGTCAACGCGTCCAGCGCGGCGCGGCGCCGCGAGCGCACCAGGATCTGGGACACCACCTCCGGGTCGAGCACCGTGCCGCCCGAGCCGACGACCTGCACCGCGTCCAGGAAGGCGGGCACATCGGCCACCCGATCCTTGAGCAGGTAACCGAATCCCTTGGTGTCCGAGGCGATGAGATCGGCCGCGTAGCGCTCCTCGACATAGTGCGACAGCACCAGCACCGGCGAGTCCGGGTTCTGGGAGCGCAGCAGCGCGGCGGCCCGGATCCCCTCGTCGGTGAACGTCGGTGGCATCCGCACGTCCAGGATGGCCAGTTCGGGTCGATGCTCGTTGACGATGCGCAGCAATTCGGTGGCGTCGGGAACGCCCGCGACGATCTCATGACCGGCATCGGCCAGGATGCGCTCGATCCCGGCCCGCAACAGCGCGGAGTCCTCGGCGATCACGATGCGCATGGCAGCACCGCCGTCACGATGGTGGGGCCGGTCGCCGGGCTGGACACATCGAACGTGCCGCGCGCGGCTCGAACCCGTTCGGCGAGGCCGCGCAGACCCGTGGCGTCCTCGTCCGTGCCGATATAGGCGCCGCCGCGACCGTCGTCGAACACCGTGACGTACAAGGCATTCGATGCCTCGTCGACGCGGACGGTCACCACCGCCTGGCCGGCGCCGGCATGCTTGGCGATATTGGTCAACGCCTCGGCGACCACGAAGTAGGCACACGCCTCCACCTCGGCGGGTAACCGGCCCGGCAGATATATGTCCAATGTCGTCGGCACACCGGAATTCTCGGAACGCTGCACCACGGAGGACAACGCGGCATCCAGGCCGCGGTCGGACAGGATGGTCGGGGCGATACCGCGGACCACGTTGCGCAACTCGGCCAGGGCGCTCATCGCCTCGGTGTGTGCCTCGGAGATCAGCTTGCCCGCAGCGGGCAGATCGTTGTCGAGTTTGGTCTGTGCCAACCCGATCGTCATGGCCAGCGACACCAGCCGCGGTTGCACGCTGTCGTGCAGATCGCGTTCGATCCGGTGCCGTTCGGTCTGTGCAGAGGTCAGAGCGCCCTCCCGCGCCTGCGACAACGCGTTGACCTCGTGCTTGAGCGCTGCGGTCGGGGACGCGGCGAGCAGCCAGCGGTCGATCCTGGCGTCCAGCGCCGGAGCGAACACCAGGATGGCGATGGCGACCGCCAGACCCAGCAGCGCCAGCACCCAGGTCAGGGCGGGGGAGATGAAGCGCAGCCCGGCTTCATCGTCACTGCGCTGGATCGCCGAGGCGGCGGCCGGGCCGAGGAACGCGAAGACCACCAGCGCGATGGCCAGCCCCGTCACCAACCCGTCGTAGATCATCCGCAGGAAGTGCTGCGCGGTCGCTTTCCAGAACCGGGTGCCGCTGATGTCCAGCCACAGCTGGTGGGCCCAGCCCTGGAAGCCGGTGTAGTGGGACCGCGGCCGCGGCGGTACCGGGATCTGCATCCCGAACACGGCCTCGCTGCGCACCCGCTCCACCCACTCGACGCCGCGCATCAGATAGACGAACACCACTCCGGCGAGCAGGAAGCCGACGATCGAGAAGATCGACGACACCCCGATGATGATGATGGACAGTGGAATCCAGAACCACACCACGGCCAGGACGCCGCCGGTGATCATCGATGCCGTGGGCACGATGCCGAGGTGATCGATGCGGCGGCGCGCCGGCTGTTCGGGCGCGGCGGGGACCGGTGGATCGGACGTGATTGCGACCATGCCACCAACCTATGGACTTCGCCGGGCACAGGACACCGCGTTTCCCCGCGAGCCTGGTGGGGGTTAACCCCCGGTTTCGGCTGCCGGGCGTGGGCAGCGCATGCCAGAATCGCCGACGTGCGAGTCGGAATGACGATGCCGGTCATGGAGCCGGACCTGGATGCGAAAACCTTGAGGACCTGGGCAGAGGTCATCGACGAGGGGCCGTTCTCGTCGCTGTGCTGGGGTGAGCGCGTCGCGTTCGACAACCCGGATTCGATGACCCTGCTCGGTGCGCTCGCCGCCTGGACCGATCGGGTGCGGCTGGTGACCACGGTGGTGGTGCCGCAACTTCACAATCCGGTGGCGCTGGCCAAGGCACTGGCCACCGGTGATCTGATCAGCGGCGGACGACTGACGGTGGGCTTGGGCGTCGGTGGCCGGCACGAGGACTATCACGCCGCCGGCGCGGACCCGGCGACCCAGACGATGCGGGGCATGGCCGAACGGGTCGCGGTGATGAAACGGGTGTGGGCGGGGGAGAAGGTCACCGACTCGGTCCTGCCCGTCGGCCCGCCGCCGGTACAGCCGGGCGGCCCCGAACTCATGGTCGGCACGATCGGGCCCAAGACGGTGCGCAGCGCGGCCCCATGGGCCGCCGGGCTGGCCGGCACCACCCTGGATCTCGACGTCGACAAGCAGAACGCGCTCTATGACGTGGCCCGCGCGGCGTGGGCCGAGGCGGGAAAACCCAAACCCCATCTGGCGACGTCTTTCTGGTTCGCGATCGGGGAGCCCGAGCCCGCCCGCGCGCAGGTGCACCGGCACCTGCTGCGCTATATGAACTGGATCCCGGCCGAGTTCGTCGATGCCATCGCGCCGACCACGGGGTGGTCGGGCAGCCAGGACGAACTACTGCAGACGCTGCGCCGGTTCGCCGAGATCGGTACCGACGAGGTGCATCTGATCCCGACATCCGATGACATCGAGCAGGTGCACCGCGTCGCCGAGGTCATCGCCGAACTGTGACCCCGGCCCACCCGTCTCAGGGTGCCAGGGGAGTCCAGTCCCCGATGGGCGGATCGAAGGTGAATTCACCGTCGGATTCGAGGTTGAACGGCGCCGCCTTGGACCCCACGATCGCCTCGACGGAGTCGCTGACCGTGCCCTGCGCGCACACCACCTCCTTCTTGCAGTCGCGCACGGCACCCTGCGCCTGCACCTCACCGTAGGGGGCGGCGCGGACGGCGTTGTCGCCCTTGTGTGCCGGGGTGTCGATGGTGACTTCGGGGGTCGGCGACAGTTCGGCGATATCGGCGTCGGCCACCGCACTGCTGATACTGATCAGTGCACCGGCGGTCAGCAGGCCCAACGCGGTGCGGGACAGGTGTTTGGTCAATTGCATGGTGGCGACGGTACGGAGGCCGGCGCCGGGCCGCGCGTCGAGAACGCCATTTTCAACGACCTCGCACGAAGCCGACCGGAGAACCCCAGAAAGACCGCGATTCCTGTGGCTGTGCTCGACAACGGCTGTGCACGCTGAGAATCACCCAGCGTGCACAGCCGTGTCGAGTCGAGTCCCTAGACCGGTAGAACAGCCGGTGCCGGAACGTAATTGATCGTGTAGCTGGTGGCCGTACCCGGTGCGGTGATGATCTGGGTGGCGGTGCCGCCGTGCTCCCAGCTGCCGAACACGTACTGCTGGCCATCGATGGTCTGCGGTGAGATCGCACCCAGGGTGCGCTCGACGCCGACGACCGCCTGCTCGGTGTAGGGGCCGGTGTGCGGAATGCCGTCCAGGGTGTATCGGCCGCCCGGAATGTTCGAGTCGAAGGTGAGGGTCACCAGGTTGGGGTGAATCTCCTTCTGCACCACCGTTTGTAGGCCACTGCTGTCGGTCACCGTGAGGACGACGTTGTACCAGGTGTTGGACAGCTGATGGAAATCGCGCGGAATGTCGAACGCCAGCTCCGGCCCGGTCACCTCGTTGATGAACGGGTGGGTGTGATCGGCGTGGTGGAAGACCACCTTCCAGGAGTACGCGCTGTCGGCGAGCGGGCCATCCTGCGGATCGCTACCGGTCGCGGTGAACGACACGGTGTCGCCGGCGTTGTACATGTAGTCCTGTCCGGCCGGGACGTCGAAATCGGCAACCGGAGGCGTGCTGCCGACCACGATGCGCTGCGAGGTGACGGTCTGCTTGCCGCCCTCATCGGTGACGGTCAGTGTGACGGTGTAGGCGGTGTATTCGCCGGTGTTGGTGAAGGTCACCGTCTCGGCCGCCGATGTGGAGGTCTGGCCGTTGCCGAAGTTCCACGAGTAGGTGAGCGTGTCACCGTCGGGGTCGGTGGAGTTTCCGGCGTCGAACTCGACGGTCAGGCTGTCGCCGGCACCCGAGGTCTCCGATGCGTCGATCACGGCCACCGGCGAGCGGTTGCCGCCCGAGGGGGTGATGATCTGCAGCGAGCCGGGATAGATGTTCAGTTGGTAGATCTCGCCGCCGGGACCCTGGGTCAGCTTCACCACCGAACCCGCGCCGGTGTCGATGGTGCGTTCACTGATGAGGCTGGTGTACTCGTCGTCGAAGGTGAGCTCACGGATCCAGCCCAGCGAGTAGTCGGCGACCCAGACCTTCTTCTGACCGGCCACCGGCGATCCGTCGTCGTAGACCATGACCGCGGTGATGGACCCGTTACCGGCGCCCTGCGCGTGCGGGTAGGCGTAGATCGGGTCGGCGAAGCCACCGCCCTCGGCGCCCTCGGTCAGCGGCCAGCCGTAGTTGGCGCCGGGCTTGATCAGGTTGAGCTCTTCCCAATCGGCCTCACCGACATCACCGGACAGGACCGCGCCGGTCTCGGGATCGACCCCGAAGCGGAACGGGTTGCGTAGGCCCAGCGCATAGATGCGGTTGGTGTTCTCGTCACCGCCTTCGACGTAGAACGGGTTGTCGACCACCCCGGAACCGTCGCGGTTGATGCGCAGGATCTTGCCGTGGATATTGGTCAGGTCCTGCGAGTTCTCACTCGGCCGGGTGTTGTTACCCACTGCCCAGTACAGGTACTGCCCGGTCGGGTCGAATTCGAGCTCGCCACCGTGGTGGAAGTCGTTGGCCAGCAACGTCGATTCGACCAGCATCTGCTCATCGCTCAGGGTGGCCCCGTTGAGGGTGAAGCTGGAGAGCTGATCGTAGTTCTCGGCGTTGGTGTAGGCCACATAGATCTTCTGATAGCCGACGGCGGTGCTGTCGAAGAAGTTCGGGTCCACCTCGATACCGATCAGACCGCGCTCGCCGTTGGCGGTCACCACCGACAGGTTCGCCAGCGTGGTGAGCGACTGGGTGTGCGTGTCGTAGAGCTTGATCGCACCGCCCTTCTCGGTGATCAGGATCTGATGGATGTGCTGCTCACCGTTTTCGCCCTCATGGGTGATGAGTTCGAAATCGGTGGGCTCCTGCAGACCGGAGATCAGCGTGGTGCGGTCGAACTCCTCGGGCAGGCCGACCCGTTCCTGACATTCGGCCAGGAAGGCGCCGATCTGGGCCGAGATGTTGCGGCCCCACGGCGAATTGCCGATATCGGCGACCCACTGGGTCGCGTTGGTGGTCACCTGGTTCACCCACTGCCCGAGCAGGGAGCGGTTGAACGCCGCCACGGCGTAGTCCACCTGGCGGCGCGCCCACCCCAGCACCGTCCAGAGGATGGTGTTCTGCATGGGGTTGGCCGGTGCCTCGGTGGTGGCGGCCGGGGTAACCAGTCCGTTCAGGAAGCCCAGCGCGCCGTTGATGATGTTGCAGGTACAGGTGACGACGGCCCGCTGGATCGGCCGGATGACCTGTTGCGGGGTCGGCAGGTTCAGCGCCGTGCCGATCGCTTTGCCCCAGTCGGCCAACGAGTTCGGTGCTGCGGCGGCCGACGGTGCGTGCATCGGGGTGATCGCGGCGGCCGTCATCAGCTCGGTGCGTGCCTGTTCCTGCGTGTCGGACTCCGGTGTGATCTCGGAGGTGTCCTGGCTGCGCCCGGTCGTGTCGGATGCGGGAATCACCGGCTCGCCCGTGTCGGCGGGGTCGGTCGGCTCGGTGCCATCGCCGGTCTCGGTTTCGGTGCCGTCCGGGCCGGTCCCGCTGCCGGTCTCGGTGTCCTCGCCGGGTTCGGTCTCCGTGCCGGTCTCGGTGTCCTCGCCGGCGAGATCGTCGGCGGTGTCGTCCGCGGGTGCGGTGTCCGGATCCTCGCCGCCGTCCCCGTCCCCGTCCCCGTCGCCGTCATCGTCGTCACTGTCGTCGGCGTCCTGGTCCGAGTCGGGGGCGTCGTCGACGGCTCCCGGGGTGCTCGTCCCGGCGCCGGTGCCCGGCGTGCCGGATCCGGCGGTCGACCCGGAGCTGCCGTCACCGGACGAATCGCTGCTCGACGAACTCGACGTCGACGTGCCCGTGGTATCGGCCCACGCGACGCCACCATTGGTGGCCATCGCGCCGAACACACCCAGCGCCAGCGCCAGCGCCCCCACCCGGCCGACGTATCTGGCGTAGGTGGTGACACCCCCGGCCGTGGTTGCGACGGAACGGTCCGTCGTGTTGCTGACATGGTGACAGCTAAGGCCAGAAATGATCGAACTCACGCGACACAACCCCCGGGAAGCACTTGTCTGCACCAGGTCCGGTGCCGACGTCAATCTTGCCTCAGGGGTCGGACATTTGTGAGTTAGTTCGCGACGAATTGCCCAATGATTAACCGCAGGTGTCGCAAAGTGGACTTCCGGGGGCCGCCCGGCGCCCGATCACCAGTCCGAGATCGGCGGATCGAACACGAACGACCCGTTGGCTTCGAGGTTGAACGGTGCGGCCTTCGAGCCGGGGATGGCCTTGGTGGTGTCGCGCACCTCGCCCTGCGCGACGATCTCGCCGGCGTCGGCCAGACGTGTCTCGCCCGCTCCGCGGGCCTCGCCGTAGTCGGCCGAGCGCAGCGCATTGTCGTCGACCAGGATGGCCTGGCGGCTGGTCACCTGAGGTGACGGCGCGACCTCGGTGACGTCGGCGCTCGCCAGCCCGCTACCCAAACTCATGAAGGCCGCGACGGCGGCCATCGATCCGAGGCCGAGAGCCGTGATCCTGTTGGTGCCGTTCATCTTCGATGTCCCTTCATCAGGCAGCCGGTGGGTCTGATGGCGGTGACGCTACGGCGGATCCGCAACCGATGCCGGGGAGAGAGGGCCTTTCCCAACCAGTTCACAGCGAACCGGTGACCGGCCCTCAGTTTGGCACCCGATCCTGTCAGGTACCTGCGAGATCGTAGCGATTCTGCGGCGTGACGATCTCGGTGACCGCCGTGGCGATCTGGCCCGCGGCATGGTTTTCCGGCACATCGGAGTTCACCGAGACGGCCAGGGTGGCATCGCGCGCGGGCAGGTAGACCAGCACGGTCGTGTAGCCGGGGATGTCACCGTTATGGCCGATCCAGCCGTGGGAGTCGAAGATCGCAAAGCCGTACGCCGCGCCGGGTGCGGCCATGGTGGGGTCGGCCAGACGCCGGGCCTGGGTGCCGGGCTGCAGCAGGGCGCCGGTGCCCATCGACTTGGCCCACGTCCGTAGATCGGCGGTCGTCGAGACGATCTTGCCCGCCGCGTCGGCCCAGGACGGATTCCAGAACGTCGCATCCTGAACGCCGCCACCGGGCGGGGAGATGTAGCCGTGCGCGAACGGTGCGGGCAGTGCGCCGTCGACCGGATAGGACGTCCGCCATAAACCGGTCGGCGCAAAGATGAACCGCTGCAGGTATTCACCGAATGGGAGGCCGGTGACGGTCTCCACCACCAACGCCAGCAACACGGTGTTGGTGTTGCTGTACTGATAGTCGGTGTCCGGCGCGAAATTGGGCGGGTGGGCGAACGCGACCGCGAGCAACCGCCGGGGTGTGTAGGCGAACGCGTCGGGCCCGGTGGGAGCCTGGGCGAAGAACTCGTCGACCCACTGCTCGTCCTCGCTGTAATCGAAGAGCCCACTGCGCATGCGGCCCAACATGTTCAGCGTGATCCGGTCCCCGTTGGGCACTCCGTCGACGTACCGGCTGATCGGATCGGTCAACCTGATACGGCCCTGATCGACCAGCTGCAGGACCGCGGTACCGGTGAACGTCTTGGTGACGCTGCCGATCCGGGTGTGATGGTCCAGAGTCAGTGGCTCACCGGTGACGGTGTCCGCGACGCCGATGGCGCGTTCATAGTCGATGCTGCCGGGGACCACCACGGACACCAGCGCGCCGGGCACGTCCATCTCGGCGACCTTGTCCGCGATCACCCGGTCCAGACGGGCGGTGAGATCCGGTTCGGCGGCCGCCGAGGGTGTCGGCACCGCCCCCAACAGCAGCACGGTGGCGATCAGCCCGATGGTCCGTCGACATCCGCGCACAGCGACCTCGATCCTTGCGTGATATGTGCAGTGAGCATAGTTGTGAAGGCACTGCGGCGCCGCCGATGGCGAGAACAGCCATCCGGCAACATCGATCCGCGATAACAGCTGATCCTGCGTCCGGTAGAACGGATCCATGAGGCGAAATGCTGTCCCGTCGGTGCTGATGTCCGCATTGATCGGGGGTTCGGTGATGACCGCCCCGACGGCCCGCGCCGAACCGGTGCCCGTCATCGTGCCGACCGTCCTGTCGTCCGTGCCGCACGATCCGGGTGCCTACAGCGAGGGGCTGGAGTTCGATGGCCCGGCGCTGTACGAGGCGACCGGTGAGGTGGGCAAATCCCAACTGCGCCAGGTCGATCCGGTGACCGGAGTGGTGCTGCGGGCCGCCCCGTTGCCTGCTGACTATTGGTCCGAGGGCATCGCGGTGGTGGGGGACACCATCTGGCAGCTGACCTACCGCGACGGTGTCGTGCTCGAATGGGACAAGGCGACGCTGACCGTGCGCAGTGAGATTCCGCTGCCGGGTGAGGCGTGGGGTCTGTGCCACGACGGGGGACGCTTCATCGTCAGCGACGGCACCGACCGGCTGCGGTTCTTCGATCCGTCGTTCACCGAGACCGGCAGCGTCCGCGTCACCCGCGACGGCCAACCGGTGAACGGGCTGAATGAACTCGAATGCGTCGGCGGACAGGTGTGGGCCGCGGGATGGCCGAATGACACCTTCCTGCGGATCGACCCGAACACCGGGGTCGTCAACCTGGTCGCCGACGTATCGGGGCTGTGGAACTCCGGTCAGCGCGACAGCAGCAGACAGGTGGTCAGCGGTATCGCGCACATCGGCGGCGCGGAATATCTGATCAGCGGAAAGGATTGGCCGCAGAGTTACCGGGTGGTGCTGCAGTAGCCGCGGTACCCAGGCCGATATCGGCGACGGATTGTCCGCTGACCTGCGGCGAGATGGGTGCCCCCGGCAGGATTCGAACCTGCGGCCTTCTGCTCCGGAGGCAGACGCTCTATCCCCTGAGCTACGGGGGCGCGTGGTACTCGCGCCGTTGGGCTCAGACAGACTAACCCATCGACGGCCGGACCCGAGAACCGGAATGGATTCGGGCTGCGACCATGGCAGACCATAGGATGGACCCCCGTGACACCTGCCGATCTGGCTGCCCTGCTCAAGGCCACCGCCGCCGCGGTCCTGGCCGAGCACAGCCTCGACACCAGCGCGCTGCCCGAAACCATCACCGTCGAGCGGCCGCGCAATCCCGAGCACGGCGATTACGCCACCAACATCGCGCTGCAACTCGGCAAAAAGGTCGGGGTCAACCCACGCGAGCTGGCCGGCTGGCTGGCCGCCGCGCTGGCCGACGCCGAGGGCATCGCCGCCGCCGAGATCGCCGGCCCCGGTTTCGTCAACCTGCGCATCGAGGCCTCGGCGCAGGGTGTCGTCGTCACCAACGTGCTGGCCGCCGGCACCGGCTACGGCAACTCCACCGAGCTGGCCGATCAGGTCATCAACCTCGAGTTCGTCTCGGCCAACCCGACCGGGCCCATCCACATCGGCGGCACCCGCTGGGCCGCCGTCGGTGACGCGTTGGGCCGGCTGCTGAGCACCCAGGGCGCCGCGGTCACCCGCGAGTACTACTTCAACGACCACGGTGCGCAGATCGACCGGTTCGCCCGGTCTCTGCTCGCCGCCGCGAAGGGCGAGCCCGCCCCCGAGGACGGCTACGCCGGCACGTACATCAACGACATCGCCGCCGCGGTGCTCGCCAAGGCACCCGAGGCGATGAGCCAGCCCGCCGACCAACAGCAGGAGACCTTCCGCTCCATCGGCGTGGACCTGATGTTCGACCACATCAAGAAGTCTCTGCACGAGTTCGGCACCGACTTCGACGTCTACACCCACGAAGACTCGATGCACACCTCCGGCCGCGTCGGGCAGGCCATCCAGAAGCTGCGCGACAACGGCGCCATCTACGAAAAGGACGGCGCAACCTGGTTGCGCACCACCGAGTTCGGTGATGACAAGGACCGGGTGGTCATCAAGAGCGACGGCAACCCGGCCTATATCGCCGGTGACCTGGCCTATTACCTGGACAAGCGCGAGCGCGGCTTCAACCTGTGCATCTACATGCTCGGCGCCGACCACCACGGCTACATCGCCCGCCTCAAGGCGGCCGCCGCGGCGCTGGGTGACGACCCGAACACCGTCGAGGTGCTCATCGGGCAGATGGTCAACCTGGTCCGCGACGGGCAGCCGGTGCGGATGAGCAAGCGGGCCGGCACCGTCATCACCCTCGACGACCTGGTCGACGCCATCGGCGTGGACGCCGCCCGGTACGTGCTGATCCGGTCCTCGGTGAACAGCCCGATCGATATCGACCTGGGACTGTGGGCCAGTGCGTCCAACGAGAACCCGGTGTATTACGTGCAGTACGCGCACGCTCGGCTCTCCGCGCTGGCCCGCAACGCCGCCGAACTGGGGCTGGCCGCCGACACCGCGCATCTGGATCTGCTGACCCACGACCGCGAAGCCACCCTGATGCGCAACCTCGGTGAGTTCGGCCGGATCCTGAAAACCGCTGCCTCGCTGCGTGAACCGCATCGGGTGTGCCGCTATTTGGAGGACCTGGCCGGTGACTACCACCGGTTCTACGACTCCTGTCGGGTGTTGCCGCAGGGCGACGAGGCCGCCGGCGACCTGCACGCGGCCCGGCTGGCACTGTGTGAGGCCACCCGCCAGACCATCGCCAACGGTCTGCAGATACTGGGCGTCAGCGCCCCGGAGCGGATGTGAGCGCGCAGCCCGGCACCGGTGTGCCGCTCAAGCCCGAGAGTGCCGACGAGATCATGTTGTTGGCTCCGAATGTGTGGCCGCAGAACCTGACTCGTGGCGACGACGGCATGGTGTCGGTGGCCGGGGTGTCGGTCGCCGACCTGGCCGCGCAGTTCGGTACCCCGCTGTTCGTCATCGACGAGGACGATTTCCGCTCGCGCTGCCGCGAGATCGCCGCGGCCTTCGGCGGCGGGGAGCACGTGCACTACGCGTCGAAGGCGTTCCTGTGCAGCGAGATCGCCCGCTGGGTGCATCAGGAGGGCCTGTCGCTGGACGTGGCCACCGGTGGCGAACTGGCCGTGGCGCTGCACGCCGACTTCCCCGCCGAGCGAATCACGGTGCACGGCAACAACAAATCCGTCGACGAGCTCACCGCCGCGGTCGACGCCGGCGTGGGCCATATCGTCGTCGACTCCGAGATCGAGATCGAACGCCTGGAGGCCATCGCCGGTGCGGCCGGCGTCGTGCAGGACGTCCTGGTGCGGGTCACGCCCGGGGTGGAGGCCCACACCCACGAGTTCATCTCCACTGCCCACGAGGATCAGAAGTTCGGGCTGTCGCTGGCCAGCGGTGCCGCGATGGAGGCGGTGCGTCGGGTCTTCGCCACCGAGCACCTGCGCCTGGTCGGCCTGCACTGCCACGTCGGCTCGCAGATCTTCGACGTGTCCGGATTCGAGATCGCCGCGCGTCGCCTGCTCGGTCTGCTGCGCGATGTGGTCGCCGAATTCGGTGTCGAGAAGACCGCCCAGATGAACATCCTCGATCTCGGCGGCGGCCTGGGGATCTCATACCTTCCGCACGACAACCCGCCGCCGATGCAGGAACTGGCCGACAAGCTCAAGAAAATCGTGGCCAACGAGTCGGCCGCGGTCGGCCTGCCCACCCCGACGCTGGTGGTCGAACCCGGCCGCGCCATCGCCGGACCGGGCACCATCACCCTCTACGAGGTCGGCACGGTCAAGGACGTCGCCGTCAGCCCGACCGCACACCGGCGCTATGTCAGCGTCGACGGCGGCATGAGCGACAACATCCGGCCCGCCCTCTACAACGCCGAATACGATGCCCGGCTGGTGTCGCGGCTCAGCGATGCCGCTGCCGTGCTGGCCCGCATCGTCGGAAAGCACTGCGAGAGTGGCGACATCATCGTCCGTGACACCTGGGTGTCCGAGGACCTGGTCCCGGGCGACCTACTGGCCGTCGCCGCCACCGGTGCGTACTGCTATTCGATGGGCAGTCGGTACAACCTGTTGCGGCGCCCCGCGGTGGTCGCGGTCAAGGACGGAAGCGCACGGCTGATCCTGCGCCGGGAAACCGTCGAGGATCTTCTGAGCTTGGAGGTAGGTCAATGAGTGAGAAGCCGATCGGCATCGCCGTTCTGGGACTCGGCAATGTCGGCACCGAGGTGGTGCGCATCATCGAGGAGAGCGCGGCCGACCTCGAGGCGCGCATCGGTGCTCCGCTGCAACTGCGCGGTGTCGGCGTCCGCCGCGTCGCCAAGGACCGCGGCGTACCGGTGGACCTGCTGACCGACGATATCGACAAGCTGGTCGCCCGCGATGACGTCGACATCGTGGTGGAGTTGATGGGTCCGGTGGAACCGGCGCGCAAGGCCATCATGGCCGCTCTGGAGAAGGGCAAGTCGGTCGTCACCGCCAACAAGGCGCTGATGGCGCAGTCGACCGGCGAGCTGGCCCAGGCCGCCGAAAAGGCGCGCGTGGACCTGTATTTCGAAGCCGCCGTCGCCGGCGCGATCCCGGTGATCCGCCCGCTGACCCAGTCGCTGGCCGGCGACTCGGTGCTGCGGGTGGCCGGAATCGTCAACGGGACCACCAACTACATCCTGTCGGCCATGAACGACACCGGCGCGTCCTACGAGAGCGCCCTGGCCGATGCCAGCGCCCTGGGCTACGCCGAGGCCGACCCGACCGCCGACGTCGAGGGCTATGACGCCGCCGCCAAGGCCGCCATCCTGGCCTCCATCGCCTTCCACACCCGGGTGACCGCCGACGACGTCTACCGCGAGGGCATCACCAAGGTCAGCGCCGAGGATTTCGCGTCGGCCAAGGCGCTGGGCTGCAACATCAAGCTGTTGGCCATCTGCGAACGGCTCACCAGTGGCAAGGGCAAGCAACGCGTCTCGGCCCGGGTCTACCCGGCGCTGGTTCCCATGGACCACCCGCTGGCCACGGTCAACGGTGCATTCAACGCCGTCGTCGTCGAGGCCGAGGCCGCCGGCCGGTTGATGTTCTACGGTCAGGGCGCCGGTGGCGCGCCGACCGCCTCGGCCGTGATGGGCGATGTCGTGATGGCCGCGCGCAACCGGGTGCAGGGCGGTCGCGGGCCGCGTGAGTCCAAGTACGCCAAGCTGCCCATCGCCTCCATCGGTGCCATCCCGACCCGGTACTACGTCAACATGAACGTCAAGGACCAGCCGGGCGTATTGTCCGCTGTCGCAGCTGAATTCAGCCGGCACGAGGTCAGCATCGCCGAGGTTCGCCAGGAGGGCATGACTGATCACGAGGGCGAGCCGTGCGGCGCCCGGATCGTCGTGGTCACCCACCAGGCCACCGACGCCGCGCTGTCCGAGACCGTCGAGGCGCTGGCCGGGCTCGACGCCGTACAGACCATCAACAGCGTGCTTCGCATGGAAGGTGCAACATCGTGAGCAAGGCTCCAGTCCACACCCCGTGGCCGGGTCTGATCGCCGCCTACCGCGATCGACTCCCGATCGAGGACCACTGGACCCCGATCACCCTGCTGGAGGGCGGAACCCCGCTGATCCACGCCAAGCGGCTGTCCGAACAGACCGGCTGCACGGTGCATCTCAAGGTCGAGGGACTCAATCCCACCGGGTCGTTCAAGGACCGCGGTATGACGATGGCGGTCACCGACGCGCTGGCTCGCGGTCAGCAGGCGGTGCTGTGCGCCTCCACCGGTAACACCTCGGCATCGGCGGCCGCCTACGCGGCCGTCGCCGGGATGACGTGCGCGGTGTTGATCCCGCAGGGCAAGATCGCCATGGGCAAGCTGGCCCAGGCAGTCATGCACGGCGCCAAGATCATTCAGGTCGAGGGGAACTTCGATGACTGCCTCGAGCTGGCTCGCAAGCTGACCGCCGATTACCCGACCATCGGGCTGGTCAACTCCGTGAACCCGGTCCGCATCGAAGGCCAGAAGACCGCGGCGTTCGAGATCGTCGACGCGTTGGGCACCGCGCCGGATGTGCATTCACTGCCGGTCGGCAATGCCGGCAACATCACCGCCTACTGGCGCGGGTACCGCGAGTACCACCGCGACGGGATCTCGGATCGGCTGCCCCGCATGCTCGGCACCCAGGCCGCCGGCGCGGCCCCGCTGGTGAGCGGCCAGCCGGTCAGCAACCCGGAGACCATCGCGACCGCCATTCGCATCGGATCGCCGGCGTCGTGGAACACGGCGGTCGAGGCGCAGCAGCAGTCCGACGGCCGTTTCCTGGCCGCCACCGACGAGGAGATCCTGGCCGCCTACCGCCTGGTCGCCGCGGCCGAGGGCGTGTTCGTCGAGCCCGCGTCGGCGGCCAGCATCGCCGGTCTGCTCAAGTCGATAGAAGACGGTTGGGTCAAGCCGGGATCGACGGTGGTGTGCACCGTCACCGGTAACGGCCTCAAGGATCCCGACACCGCGCTGAAGACCATGCCCGACGTCACGCCGATCCCGGTCGATCCTGCTGCCGTGGTCGCGGCGCTGGATCTGGGCTGACGGGCGGCGATCCGACGTGACCCACACCCTGCCGCCCGGACTCCGGGCCGGTGCCGTCGTCGCGGCGTCCAGCGCCAACCTGGGCCCGGGTTTCGACAGTCTGGGCCTCGCGTTGAGCCTGTACGACGAAATCGAGGTCGAGACAGCGGATTCCGGGTTGGCCGTCACTGTCGAGGGCCAGGGTGCAGGGCAGGTTCCGCTTGATGCCGATCATCTGGTGGTGCGGGCGATCCGCACGGGTCTGACCGCCGCAGGTCTGCACGCGGATGGCCTGAAGGTGCACTGCCGCAACGTTATTCCGCACTCCCGCGGACTGGGTTCCTCGGCGGCGGCCGTCGTGGGCGGGCTCGCGGTGGCCAACGGGTTTGCCGCCCAGGTTGATTCGGCCGAGCTGTCCCGTGACGAACTGGTGCAGCTGTCCTCAGAGTTCGAGGGGCACCCTGACAATGCGGCGGCTGCTGTGCTCGGGGGCGCGGTGGTGTCCTGGACCGTCGACGGCAGCGAACCGGCCCGGTACGACGCCGCGCACCTGCAACTGCACCGCGACATCCGGTTGTTCCCGGCCGTTCCCGAGACGCGTTCCTCGACGGCGGCGACTCGTGGGTTGCTGCCCGAGCAGGTCAGCCACCTCGACGCGCGGTTCAATTTGGCGCGCGCCGCGATGCTGGTGGTGGCGCTCACCGAGCGGCCGGATCTGCTGCTGGAGGCGACGGGGGACCGGCTGCACCAGGCGCAGCGGGCGCCGGCCATGCCCAGTTCGGCGGAATACCTGGCGGTATTGCGGCGTTGTGGAATAGCAGCGGTGCTCTCGGGTGCCGGACCTGCGGTGATCGCATTGACCGACGGTCGTGACCTACCCGAGGAGGCGTTGGCCTACGGCGCCGCCAACGGGTTCACCGTGACCGAGATGCGGGCCGGCGAAGGCGTCCGCTGGAGCACCGGGTCGCCGGGTCGGTAACGCACCGGGACAAGAGGCGGGATCAACACACAAATCGTGGCGCTTCTTGCAACCGGGCGTGATGCGGGTTATTCTCGCTTCCGTCCCGTAATCGCAGCGTGTCTACCTGCGCCGACGCTAGGACGACTACCCAATCTTCTCGTGTTTCACTCGTGGACTGATGGTCTGCCGCACGGCGGCTGACCCTGGCGATCACCGTTGCGCAGGTGACGGTGGCGTCGCGGGAAACCACGCGCCCGGCCGCTTGGCTGAGCGCAGATGACCTTCGGGGACCCCCTCGCGCGAAAGCCACATGCGAGGGAAAGAAAGGAAATCCGTGACTGATACGGACCTCGTCACAGCAACCGACAGCGGCCAGACGGCCGCGCCCACGGACGCTGTGAATTCAGCCAATGCCGCGCCGAGCGCCGGCGTCACCCGCGGTGGCCGTTCCGGCTCGCTGACGTCGATGCTGCTTCCGGATCTGCGCGCACTGGCCGCCGAAGTAGGTGTCAAGGGCACCTCCGGCATGCGCAAGAGCGATCTGATCGCCGCCATCAAGGAGCACCGCGGTGAGGGAGGCGGCGCCGCAGCGGCCAAGTCCGCGCCCGCGGCGAAGACCGAGAAGGTGCAGCAGCCCACCTTGGACGCGCCCGTCGAGCAGTCGAACCAGGCTGCCGAGGACGCGCCGCAGCAGAATCCGCCGCGTCGGGAGCGTCGCGGCGCGGCTCGCCAGTCCGGTGCGCCCGACGCCCAGCAGGGCGGCAACGGTGACGCGGACAAGGCCAAGACCGCCAAGAGCGACGACGCCAAGGCCGACGCCGCCGACAGCGGCAGGTCCGGCGCCGACAAGGCCGACAATGCCAAGTCCGAGAACACCCAGTCCGGTGGCGAGGACGGCGGCCGCCACGGCAACCGCTCCGACAACCGCAATGACAACGCCGACCAGCAGGGCGGCAACCAGAACCGCAACGCCAACAACAGCGGCGGCGGTGGTGGTAACGCGAACAACAATTCCAACAACGACGATGACGAGGGCCGCGGCGGCCGGCGCGGACGTCGTTTCCGGGACCGCAGGCGGCGCGGCGAGCGCTCCGGCGGCGGTGACGGTAACCAGGGCGGCGGTGGCGACCGCGACACCGAATTGCGCGAAGACGATGTCGTGCAGCCGGTGGCCGGCATCCTCGACGTGCTGGACAACTACGCCTTCGTCCGGACCTCCGGTTATCTGGCCGGGCCGAACGACGTCTACGTGTCGATGAACATGGTCCGCAAGAACGGCCTGCGCCGCGGTGACGCCGTCACCGGCGCCGTGCGCGTCGCCCGCGAGGGTGAAGGCGGTGGTGGCAACAACCCGCGGCAGAAGTTCAACCCGCTGGTGCGCCTGGACACCGTCAACGGTGGCCCGGTCGAGGCGGCCAAGAACCGGCCGGATTTCGGCAAGCTGACCCCGCTGTACCCGAACCAGCGGCTGCGCCTGGAGACCACCCCCGAGCGGCTGACCACCCGGGTGATCGACTTGATCATGCCGATCGGCAAGGGGCAGCGCGCGCTCATCGTGTCGCCGCCCAAGGCCGGTAAGACGACGATCATGCAGGACATCGCCAACGCGATCACCCGCAACAACCCGGAATGCCACCTCATGGTGGTGCTCGTCGACGAGCGCCCCGAAGAGGTCACCGACATGCAGCGCTCGGTGAAGGGTGAGGTCATCGCCTCGACCTTCGACCGGCCGCCGTCAGATCACACCCAGGCCGCCGAGCTGGCCATCGAGCGGGCCAAGCGCCTGGTGGAGCAGGGCAAGGACGTCGTCGTCCTGCTCGACTCGATCACCCGACTGGGTCGCGCCTACAACAACGCCTCGCCGGCGTCGGGCCGCATCCTGTCCGGTGGTGTGGACTCGACCGCGCTGTACCCGCCGAAGCGGTTCCTGGGCGCCGCCCGCAACATCGAGCACGGCGGTTCGCTGACCATCATCGCCACCGCGATGGTCGAGACCGGCTCCACCGGTGACACCGTCATCTTCGAGGAGTTCAAGGGCACCGGTAACGCCGAGCTGAAGCTCGATCGCAAGATCGCCGAGCGGCGCGTGTTCCCGGCCGTCGACGTCAACCCGTCGGGCACCCGCAAGGACGAGCTGCTGCTCGGCGCCGACGAGTTCGCGATCGTGCACAAGCTGCGTCGCGTGCTGTCCGGGCTGGACAGCCATCAGGCGATCGACCTGCTGATGAGTCAGCTGCGCAAGACCAAGACCAATTACGAGTTCTTGGTCCAGGTCTCCAAGACCACCCCGGGTGGCATGGACAACGACTGACCCCTGCGCGAGCAGACGCGAATGGCCCCACTTTGTCGAGAAAGTGGGGCCATTCGCGTCTGCTCGCGGGAGGCTAGACCGCCGGATCGGCCTTCAGGGCCGGCAACACGTACCGGCGGACATGCGTGAGCAGCTGTGCCGGGTCGGTCGGGTCGAGCGTGTCACCGGGCACGGTGGCCAACGAGATCACCACTCGGGCAACCCATTCCGACGCCTCGTCGATGAAGACTCCCGCATGGATCTCGCCGCGGTCGCGCGCCGCCACCAGATACCGCGACCAGAAACTCGCCAGATCGGGCACCAGGCCCTGGACCCCGGCGCCGGCGCACGCCGCGAACTCCTCGGGTTCTTCGACCCGCAGCTTCATCAGCAGCGCGCCGGGATCGTCGTAGGCGGTACGTCCGTGCCGGATACCGGCCACGATCTGCTGATCCAGGCCCTGCACCTGGGCGAGCACCGCGTGCGCCTCGGACCAGTAGACCTCGTTGAGGCGGACGATCGCCGCACCCAGCAGGGTGACCTTGTCCGGGAAGTGCCGATACAGCCAACCGCGTGACACCCCGGCGGTCTCGGCGACCTCGGACACAGTGGTGGCCCGGATGCCCTTGGCCCGCAGGCATACCTCCGCCGCATCGATCAAGCGGTCGCGGACGGTGGCCGTGGCGGTCGGCAAGGGCGGACTCCTCGAAATCGGCAGCGGGATCAGCACACGTTGTGCAGCATTCTGCCAAGGACTCCACCAGTATCGCGGGGCAGGCCGACGATGGTAGACAGTTCTGAAATTCTGTTCACCCCACGGAGGTGCCCAGCGGATGGCCGAGACACTGCAGCAACTGCTGCGCACCAGAGCCGACGGCGATACCGTCGCCGTCAAGTACGGCGACACCACCACGACCTGGCGCCAACACATCGACCACGCGACGCGTCAGGCGGCCGCCGTCATCGCCGCCGCCGACCCGGACCGGCCGCTGCACGTCGCGGTCCTGCTGGGCAACACACCGCGCATGCTCACCGCCCTGGCCGCCGCCGGGCTCGGTGGCTACGTGCTGTGCGGGGTCAACACCACGCGGCGCGGCCCGGCCCTCGCGCGCGACATCGCCAAGGTCGACACGCAGATCCTGCTCACCGATGCCGAACACCGGAGCCTGCTCGACGGCGTCGACCTGCCGGGCGTGACGGTCTTCGATGTGACCGACGCGCACTGGGCGCAACGCCTCGCCGAGGCGCCGGCGCTGACGCCGCACCGCGAGGTCGCCCCCGATGACACCTTCATGATGATCTTCACCTCGGGCACCAGCGGTGAACCCAAGGCGGTCGAGGTGCCGCACTCGACGGTGCTGTTCGCCGGCAGCGCGCTGGTGCAGCGCTACGAACTCGGGCCGTCCGACACCTGCTATCTGGCCATGCCGCTGTTCCACTCCAACGCCGTCTATGCCGGGTGGAGCGTCGCGGTGGGCGCCGGTGCCGCGATGGCGCCCGCGGCCTTCTCCGCCTCGTCGTTCTTGCCCGATGTCCGCCGCTACGGCGCCACCTACATGAACTACGTCGGCAAACCGCTGGCCTACATCCTGGCCACCGCCGAGCAGCACGACGACGCCGACAACCCGCTGCGCATCGCGTTCGGCAACGAGGCCGCCGACCGCGATATCGAGGCGTTCGGACGCCGCTTCGGCTGCACGGTATGGGACGGCTTCGGCTCCACCGAGACGGCCGTCATCATCACCCGGCCCGAGGACACCCCACCCGGCTCGATCGGCCAGGGCTTCCCGGGCGTGGCGATCTACAACCCGGACACCGGCCAGGAATGCGACGTCGCGCGGTTCGACGCCGACGGCAAGCTGGTCAACGCCGAGGCCGCCACCGGTGAGCTGGTGAACGCAGGCGGTAGCGGACTGTTCCGCGGCTACTACAACGATCCCGCCGCCACCGGCGAGCGGCTGCGAGGCGGCATCTACTGGTCCGGCGATCTGGCCTACCGCGATGCCGACGGCTGGATCTATCTGGCCGGCCGCACCGCGGACTGGATGCGCGTCGACGGCGAGAACCTGACCACCGCGCCCATCGAACGAATCCTCATGCGGCTTCCGGTCATCAATCGGGTGGCGGTCTACCCGGTGCCCGACGAGCACGTCGGTGATCAGGTGATGGCCGCGGTGGTGCTGCAGGACGACGCCGAACTCACCCCGGCGGGATTCGAGGAGTTCCTGGCCGCCCAAGCCGACCTGTCGCCCAAGGCGCGGCCCCGCTATGTGTGGATCGCCGACGATCTGCCCAGCACGGCGACCAACAAGATCCTCAAACGCGAGCTCATCGCGCTCGGCGCGCAACCGCGGGGTCGGTGTGTCTGGGAACGCACCGGCTCGTGCTACGCGGTCATCGGTACGGATCGGTGATCTTACGCAGCTGCAGCAGCAGCTGACGCAGTCGCCCGAACTCCGTGTCGCCCAGATGTTCCCGCCACTGTGATTCCACCCGGGCCAGTTCGGTGGCGGCCAGTCGGCACAGACGGCGGCCGCGCGCGCTGAGCGTCACCAGGCGGGCGCGGGCATCGGCGGGGTCCGGTATCCGCTCGACGTATCCGGCGCGTTCGAGCTGATCGACCAACGCACCGGCGGTCTGCTTGGTGACCCGCGCCTGCTCGGCGAGGTCGGTCAGGCGGATGCCGTCGGCGCTCAGCCGCTGCGCGATCTTCATCTGCGCCATGGTCAGGTCGTCATAGCCCGCGGCGTGTAGCACCTCGTGCAGCCGGGACTCGGCGGCGCGGTGCGCGATGAACATCAGCGCGGCGGTGCTCGGTTCCTCCACGGCATTGACTTTAGTACGGAGTCCTGACTATATTTCGTCAGGAAGGCTGACTAAATTACTGGGGGAGTGTCGTGCGGGACGAGGACATCTGGCGCCATATCGACCAGCAGCGCGCCGACCTGGCCGACTTCCTGGACACGCTGACCCCGCAGCAGTGGGCCACGCCGTCGCTGTGCGAACACTGGGCGGTCCGTGACGTCGCCGCGCATCTGACCCACGGCGGTGCGCACTGGGCGCGCATGGGCTGGGAGGCGCTGCGATCCGGCTTCCGGTTCAACGCGATGATGGTGCGGATCGCCGTGGAGGACACGCGGCCCGCCGACGAGATCGTCGCCGCGCTGCGGGCCATGGTCGGTCAGCGCCGACGCCCGCCGGGCACGGTCGTGGCCGACCCGCTGATGGACGTGCTGGTGCACGGGCAGGACATCGCCAGACCGCTCGGCATCGTGCGGCCCATGCCGACCGAGGCCGCCGTCGTCGCGGCCGAACGGCTCTGGTCGATGACCTTTCCGTTCCATCCCCGCAAACGCTTCGCCGGTATCGCGTTCACCGCCACCGACGCGCCGTTCGCGGTGGGCCAGGGGCGCGTTGTCGAGGGCCCGCTGAGCGACATCATGCTGGTGTTGGCAGGTCGGCGGGCCGGTGCGGCCGGGTTGTCCGGGGACGCCGCGGCGCTGGCCGGCATCGGTCGATGACGGGGGAATAGTCACCCGTCATCACGCGTTTTCGCACTTGGCGGTTGACCTGGCATAATGGACCGTCGACCCTCGGTTCCGGTTCACGCTCGATGACTTCCCAGGTCTGGGCTCGGGCGACCCGGCGGCCAACGATTGAAGAGGAAAACCATGAAATCGGGTATCCACCCCAATTACGCAGAGACCACCGTGGTCTGCGGCTGCGGTAACAGCTTCACCACTCGCAGCACCAAGGACAGCGGCCACATCGTGGTCGAGGTCTGCTCGCAGTGCCACCCGTTCTACACCGGCAAGCAGAAGATCCTCGACAGCGGCGGCCGCGTCGCCCGCTTCGAGAAGCGCTACGGCAAGCGCAACACGAAGGCTGCTGCCGACAACTAGTTGTCCGATCGGCGCCCGTTCCTGTCCATGTGTCAGGCCGGGCGCCGATCTGCGTTTGGAGGGAGGTTCGCCGGTGACTGACACCGCGCCCATGATCGAGGCGTTGCTCGCCGAGCACACCGACCTCGAACGCCAACTCGCCGACCCGGCGCTGCACGCCGATGCCGGCGCCGCCCGCAAGGTCGGCCGGCGCTTCGCGCAGGTCTCGCCGATCGTGACGACCTACCGCAAGCTGGAGGCGGCCCGCGGCGATCTGGAGGCCGCCCGTGAGCTGGCTGCCGAGGACGAAGCCTTCGCCGCCGAGGTGCCCGGCCTGGAGGCGACCGTCGCCGAGCTCGACGCCAAACTGACCGATCTGCTGGCCCCGCGTGACCCGCACGATGCCGATGACGTGGTGCTGGAGGTGAAATCCGGCGAGGGCGGCGAGGAGTCGGCGCTGTTCGCCGCCGACCTGGCCCGCATGTACATCCGCTACGCCGAACGGCACGGCTGGACGGTCACCGTTCTCGACGAGACCTGGTCGGACCTGGGCGGCTACAAGGACGCCACCATCACCATCGCCGGCAAGGGCGACTCGGCCGACGGCGTCTGGTCGCGCATGAAGTTCGAGGGCGGCGTGCACCGGGTGCAGCGCGTGCCGGTCACCGAATCGCAGGGACGCGTGCACACCTCGGCCGCGGGAGTGCTGGTCTACCCCGAGCCCGAAGACGTCGAAGAAGTGCAGATCGACGAATCCGATCTGCGCATCGACGTCTACCGCAGCTCCGGCAAGGGTGGTCAGGGCGTCAACACCACCGACTCGGCGGTGCGCATCACCCACCTGCCCACCGGCATCGTCGTCACCTGCCAGAACGAGCGCAGCCAGCTGCAGAACAAGGCGCGCGCCATGGTCGTGCTCGCCGCGCGGTTGCAGGCGCTGGCCGAGGAGCAGGCCTCCGCCGATGCGTCGGCGGACCGGGCCAGCCAGATCCGCACCGTCGACCGCAGCGAGCGGATCCGCACCTACAACTTCCCCGAGAACCGCATCGCCGATCACCGCATCAACTTCAAGTCGCACAACCTCGACCAGGTGCTCGACGGCGACATGGATGCGTTGCTCGACGCGCTGGCCGCCGCCGACAAGCAGGCGCGTCTCCAGCAGCAGGGGTGAGTCCCACGCTGCGCCAGGCGATCTCCGACGGTGCCGCCGCGCTGGCCGACGCCGGTGTCGACTCCGCGCGCGCCGATGCCGAATACCTGGCGGCCCACGTGCTGGGGGTGGACCGCGTCCGGCTCGCACTCGCCGAGCCCGGACCCGACTTTTCTGGCCGCTACCGGGATCTGATCGCTCGCCGGGCCCGTCGGATCCCGCTGCAGCATCTGCTCGGCACCGCGGCCTTCGGTCCGGTCACCCTGACCGTGGGCCCGGGTGTGTTCATCCCGCGGCCGGAGACCGAGGCGCTGCTGGAATGGGCCCAGTCCGTCCCGGTCCCCGCCGGCGGCGTCATCGTCGATCTGTGTACCGGCTCGGGTGCCTTGGCGGCGGCGCTCAAGACCCACCGCCCCGATACCCGCGTCCTCGCCGTGGAGCGGTCCGAGGATGCGCTGCGCTACGCGCGTGCCAACGTCGGGGGAGCGGTCGAGGTGGTGCATGCTGATGTCACCGCGCCCGCACTGCTGCCCGAACTCGACGGCGCGGTCGACCTGATCGTGGCCAATCCGCCCTACATCCCCGACGGGGCCGAGCTGGAACCCGAAGTCGCCGAACACGATCCGCACCTGGCGTTGTTCGGCGGACCGGACGGGATGGCCGTCATCGGGCCGATCGTCGAGCTGGCCGCCCGGTGGCTGCGACCCGGTGCGCAGGTGGGCGTGGAGCACGACGACACCACATCGGATGCCACCGCGGCGCTGTTCGCCGGGCAGGGCTCGTTCACCGGCGTCGCGGCGCGCCGGGACCTGACCGGCCGTCCCCGATTCGTCACCGCGGTGAGAAGCTGAACACATGGCTCTGTTCGATTGCTCGGATCCCGACCAGCGGGCCGCCGGATTGGCGTCGGCGGTCAGTGCGGTCAAGGGTGGCCGACTGGTGGTGCTGCCCACCGACACGGTCTACGGGATCGGTGCCGACGCGTTCGACAACGCGGCGGTCGGCGCGCTGCTGGCGGCCAAGAACCGCGGTCGCGATATGCCCGTCGGCGTGCTCGTCGGTTCCTGGCACACGATCGACGGTCTGGTGTACGCCGTGCCGCCCGCGGCCCGCGAGCTGATCCAGGCGTTCTGGCCCGGTGCGCTCAGCCTGGTCGTGCGGCACGCCCCGTCGCTGCAATGGGATCTCGGTGACGCCAACGGCACGGTGATGCTGCGCATGCCGCTGCATCCGGTGGCCATCGACCTGCTCCGCGAGGTCGGGCCGATGGCGGTTTCCAGCGCCAACGTCTCGGGTTTCCCGGCGGCAACCACCGCCGCGGATGCGCAGGCCCAACTCAGCGACCGGGTCGAGGTCTATCTGGACGCCGGGCCGTCCCCGCAGGGTGCCGCATCGACCATCGTCGACGTCTCCAAGGCCACGCCCCGGGTGTTGCGTGAGGGACCGGTCGCGATCGCCGACATCGCCCGGGTGCTCGGCGTCGACGCCGCCGACCTCACGCCCGAGGACGCCGATGGTTCAGCTGGCTGACGGGCTGCTCGCCCTGTCGGATCGCGGCGCCGGCGTGCCGCTGCGTGAGCTGGCGCTGGTCGGGTTGACCGCCGCGATCATCACGTACTTCGCAACCGGCTGGGCCCGCGTGCTGGCCACCCGCGTCGGTGCGGTCGCCTATCCGCGGCAGCGCGACGTGCACGTGCAGCCCACCCCTCGGATGGGCGGGCTGGCGATGTACATCGGCGTGGTCGCCGCGGTACTGCTGGCCTCCCAGCTGCCTGCGCTCAACCGCGGTTTCGTCTACTCCACCGGCATGCCCGCCGTCGTGGTCGCCGGCGGGCTCATCATGCTGGTCGGCCTGATCGACGACCGCTGGGGCCTGGATGCGCTGACCAAATTCGCCGGCCAGATCACCGCCGCCAGCGTGCTGGTGACCATGGGGGTGGCCTGGAGCGTGCTCTACATCCCGATCGGCGGGGTCGGCACCATCGTGCTCGACCAGGTCACCTCGATCCTGCTGACGCTGGCGCTGACCGTCTCGATCGTCAACGCGATGAACTTCGTGGACGGGCTCGACGGGCTGGCCGCCGGACTGGGACTGATCACCGCGCTGGCCATCTGCATCTTCTCGGTGGGGCTGCTGCGCGACCATGGCGGCGACGTGTTGTTCTACCCGCCGGCGATGATCTCGGTGGTGCTGGCCGGCGCGTGTCTGGGCTTCCTGCCGCACAACTTCCACCGCGCCAAGATCTTCATGGGCGACTCCGGGTCCATGCTCATCGGTCTGATGCTCGCGGCGGCGTCGACGACGGCGGCCGGCCCGATCTCGCAGAACGCCTACGGGGCGCGCGATGTCTTCGCGTTGCTGTCCCCGTTCCTGTTGGTGGTCGCGGTGATGTTCGTGCCGGCGCTGGACATGTTGCTCGCGATCGTGCGCCGCACCCGCGCCGGCAAGAGTCCGTTCAGTCCCGACAAGATGCATCTGCACCACCGGCTGCTGCAGATCGGCCATTCACATCGGCGGGTGGTCCTGTTGATCTACATGTGGGTCGGCATCGTCGCACTGGGCGCGGCGAGCACCATCTTCTTCGATCCGCGGCACACCGGCGCAGTGATGTTGGCCGCAATCGTGGTGGCCGGAGTGGTCACGCTGATCCCGCTGCTGCGCGGGCGTTCCGAGCCCGTCGAAGGTCCGTGAAGCGGGTTGTACGACGAAAAGTAGTAGGCCTGTTTTTGTGCCTCCTACCTTGTGGTACCGTTCGCGTCATAACCCGAAAAACCTCGCGGGTTGCCGGCCCGGCCCATCGGTCCCACCAACCGATCGGCGCCGATACACGACCGACAAAGGGAGCTACCCCTTGGGTGAGTTCAACGCGCCCGCTGCCCTCCGATATTCTCGGCGGGCACGCACAGGAACTTTGCAGTTTTCAGTGATACCGACCCTCGACGCCGCGGGATTGAGGTGAACCACGTGACGACACCAGCGCACGATGCGCCCTTGGTGTTCCCCTCAGTCGCTTTTCGGCCGGTGCGTCTCCTGGTGGTCATCGTTGCGCTCACCGCACTGGCAATCACCGCTTCGGGTTTCGTCGGCAACATCTTCTTCGGTGTCTTCTTCGGTGTGGGCCTCGGCCTCGGTTTGCTCAACGCGCTGCTGGTACGCCGCGCGGTCGAGTCGATCACGATGGAGGACCACCCACTCAAGAAGAAGATGGCCCTAAACTCCGCCACGAGACTGTTGGTCATCACCGCAGTCGCCCTGGCGGTCGCAATCTTCTTCAAGGAACACGGCGGTATCGCCGTGCTGTTCGGGCTGGCGATCTTCCAGGCGTTGCTGGTGATGAGCACCAGCGTCCCGGTATTGCGGAAGATCCGCGCCAACGGTTTGGACGTCGAAGACGTCTCTGCATCGGATTCGAAGGGCTGAGCTGACGGGCATGACTGAGACCATTCTCGCCGCCGAAGAGGGTGGCACCGCCATCCACGTCGGACACCACGTGATGGTGTTCGAACTGTTCGGCATGACCTTCAACGGCGACACCATCATGGCCACCGCCATCACGGCGTTGATCATCATCGGGCTGGCGTTCTACCTGAAGTCGAAGGTCACCTCGACCGGTGTCCCCGGTGGCGTGCAGCTGTTCTGGGAGGCCCTGACCATCCAGATGCGCCAGCAGATCGAGGGCTCGATCGGCATGAAGATCGCGCCGTTCGTGCTGCCGCTGGCCGTCGCGCTGTTCGCCTTCATCCTGATCTCGAACTGGCTGGCTGTGTTCCCGTGGCAGTACGGCGGTTCCGACGGTGCGGCCGCCGAGCTGTACAAGCCACCCGCCTCGGACATCAACTTCGTGTTGGCACTGGCCCTGTTCGTCTTCATCTGCTACCACGCGGCCGGCATCTGGCGCCGCGGCGTCGTCGGTCACCCGGTGGCCGTCGTCAAGGGCCACGTCGCCTTCCTGGCGCCGATCAACATCGTCGAAGAGATCGCCAAGCCGATCTCGCTGGCACTCCGACTTTTCGGCAACATCTTTGCCGGCGGCATCCTGGTCGGCCTGATCGCCATGTTCCCCTGGTACATCCAGTGGGCGCCCAACGCCATCTGGAAGACGTTCGACCTGTTCGTCGGCCTGATCCAGGCCTTCATCTTCAGCCTGCTGACCATCCTGTACTTCAGCCAGGCCATGGAAGTTCACGACGATCACGATTCCAAAGAGCACGCGCACTAGAACCTGCACGACATAGAACCTGCACGACCCGTATGAAGCAGTCCTGGTGGCACCGCCGCCAGTTACAAGGAGGAAGAAAGTAATGGAACTCGATCCCAACGCCATCATCACTGCTGGCGCGCTGATCGGTGGCGGTCTGATCATGGGTGGCGGTGCCATCGGCGCCGGTATCGGTGACGGTATCGCCGGTAACGCCCTGATCTCGGGCATCGCGCGTCAGCCCGAGGCCCAGGGCCGGCTGTTCACGCCGTTCTTCATCACCGTCGGTCTGGTCGAGGCCGCATACTTCATCAACCTGGCCTTCATGGCGCTGTTCGTCTTCGCCACGCCCGGCCTCATCGAGGGTTAAGAACCCGCCACATGGGTGAAGTGACCACGACCATTCTCGCGGCCGAAGAGGGCGGGGGGACCAGTAACTTCCTGATCCCCAACGGCACCTTCTTCGCAGTGCTGCTCATCTTCCTGATCACGCTCGGCGTGATCTGGAAGTGGGTGGTGCCGCCGGTCAGCAAGGTGCTTGCCGAGCGCGAGGCCATGCTGGCCAAGACCGCCGCTGACAACCGCAAGTCGGCCGAGCAGGTGGCCGCCGCACAGGCCGACTACGACGAGGCCATGGCCGGTGCTCGTGCCGAGGCGTCCGCGCTTCGGGACGAGGCGCGCAACGAGGGCCGTCAGGTCGTCGACGCCAAGCGGGCCGAGGCCAGCGGTGAGGTCGCCGAGACGGTACGCCAGGCCAACGAGAAGCTGTCCCAGCAGGGAACGGCGGCTCAAGCCGAGTTGGCCTCGTCGGTGGACGGCCTGTCGGCCACCCTGGCGAGCCGCATCCTCGGCGTCGACGTGAATTCGGGACGGAAATAGGTAGATGTCGACATTCATCGGACAGCTGATCGGCTTTGCCGTCATCGTGTTCATCCTCGTCAAATGGGTGGTGCCCCTGATCAAGGGGTTGATGGTCAAGCAGCAGGAGGCCATCCGCGTCGCCCTGGCCGAAAGTGCCGAGGCGGCAAAGAAGCTCGCTGATGCCGATGCCATGCACGCCAAGGCACTCGCCGACGCGAAGGCCGAGTCCAGCCACGTCACCGACGAGGCGCGTCAGGACTCGGAACGGATCAAGGCGCAGCTGGCCGAGCAGGCCGGAGTCGATGCCGAGCGCATCAAGGCCCAGGGCGGCCAGCAGGTCCACCTGCTCCGCCAGCAGTTGGTTCGCCAGCTGCGGCTCGGGCTCGGTGCCGAGGCCGTGACCAAGGCCGAGGAACTGGTGCGCGCCCACGTGGCCGATCCGGCCGCCCGGTCGGCGACCGTCGACCGCTTCCTCGACGATCTCGATCAGATGGCCCCCTCCGAGGTCGTCGTCGAGACCGGCGCGACTGCGGGTCTGCGGGCCGCAAGCCGGGAGGCGCTGGCCACCCTGGTCTCCGAGTTCGACTCGGCGGCAGGCGGTTTGGACGCCGACGGCCTGACGAAGCTGGCCGATGATCTGACGGCGGTGGCCAAGCTGTTGCTCACCGAGACCGCACTGGCCAAGCATCTCGCCGAGCCGACCGACAACTCGTCGGCCAAGGTGGCGCTCGCCGACAAGCTGCTGACCGGCAAGATCGGCGAGCCGGCTCTGAAGCTGGTGCGCACTGCCGTCGGGCAGCGCTGGTCCACCGAGGCGAACCTGGTCGACGGTATCGAGCACGCCGCGCGGCTGGCGCTGCTGCAGCGTGCCAATGTCGCCGGCGAGGTCGACGAGGTCGAGGATCAGCTGTTCCGGTTCGGCCGCGTCCTGGACAGCGAGCCGCGCCTGACCAATCTGCTCAGCGACTACACCACCGACTCCGCCGGCCGAATCGGCCTGCTGGAGAAGGTGGTCGGCGATGCGGACAACGGCACCGCGGCCGCGCTGCTGGCCCAGACGGTCACTCTGCTGCGCGGGGAGCGCGCCGACGTGGCGGTCATCGACCTCGCCGAGCTCGCGGTCGCCCGTCGCGGCGAGATCGTCGCGCACGTCAGCGCCGCGGCCGAGCTGACCGATGCCCAGCGCGACCGGCTGACCGCCGTGCTGACCCGCATCTACGGGCACCCGGTGTCCGTGCAACTGCATGTCGACCCGGCGCTGCTCGGTGGTCTGTCGATCACCGTCGGTGACGAGGTGATCGACGGTTCCATCGCGTCCCGCTTGGCTGCCGCGCAGACCCAGCTGCCGGACTGACCCAGAAGACTTATCACCCAGATCAAAGGTAGGAAGACGAAAAACCATGGCAGAGTTGACAATCTCCGCTTCTGATATCGAAGGTGCCATCGAGGACTACGTATCCTCGTTTTCCGCCGAGACCGAGCGGGAAGAGATCGGCACCGTCGTCGATGCCGGTGACGGTATCGCCCACGTCGAGGGCCTGCCCTCGGTCATGACCCAGGAGCTGCTCGAATTCGAGGGCGGCGTGCTGGGCGTGGCGCTCAACCTCGACGAGCACAGCGTCGGCGCCGTGATCCTGGGCGAGTTCAACAAGATCGAAGAGGGCCAGCAGGTCAAGCGCACCGGCGAGGTCCTCTCGGTGCCGGTCGGCGATGCCTTCCTCGGTCGCGTGGTCAACCCGCTGGGTCAGCCCATCGACGGCCAGGGCGACATCGCCTCGGACACCCGTCGCGAACTGGAACTGCAGGCACCCTCGGTCGTGCAGCGTCAGGGCGTCGGCGAGCCGCTGCAGACCGGTATCAAGGCCATCGACGCCATGACCCCGATCGGCCGCGGCCAGCGCCAGCTGATCATCGGCGACCGCAAGACCGGCAAGACCGCGGTCTGCGTCGACACCATTCTGAACCAGCGTCAGGCCTGGGAGACCGGTGACCCGCAGCAGCAGGTGCGCTGCGTGTACGTCGCGATCGGCCAGAAGGGCACCACGATCGCGTCCGTGAAGCGCGCTCTCGAAGAGGGCGGCGCGATGGAGTACACCACCATCGTCGCGGCCCCGGCGTCGGATCCCGCCGGCTTCAAGTGGCTGGCCCCCTACACCGGTTCGGCCATCGGCCAGCACTGGATGTATGACGGCAAGCACGTCCTGATCGTGTTCGACGACCTGACCAAGCAGGCCGACGCCTACCGCGCGATCTCGCTGCTGCTGCGTCGCCCGCCGGGCCGCGAGGCGTTCCCCGGTGACGTCTTCTACCTGCACTCGCGTCTGCTGGAGCGTTGCGCGAAGCTGTCCGACGAGCTCGGTGGCGGTTCGATGACCGGTCTGCCGATCATCGAGACCAAGGCCAACGACATCTCGGCGTTCATCCCGACCAACGTCATCTCGATCACCGACGGCCAGTGCTTCCTGGAGTCCGACCTGTTCAACCAGGGTGTGCGCCCGGCCGTGAACGTCGGTGTGTCGGTGTCCCGTGTCGGTGGCGCCGCGCAGATCAAGGCCATGAAAGAGGTCGCCGGCTCGCTGCGTCTGGACCTGTCGCAGTACCGCGAGCTGGAGGCCTTCGCGGCCTTCGCCTCCGACCTGGATGCGGCTTCGAAGGCGCAGCTGGACCGCGGTGTGCGGCTGGTCGAGCTGCTCAAGCAGCCCCAGTACAGCCCGCTGGCCGTCGAAGACCAGGTGGTGGCGATCTTCCTCGGAACCCAGGGCCACCTGGATTCGGTTCCGGCCGAAGACGTCCAGCGCTTCGTCGACGAGCTGCTGGAGCACGTCAAGGCCAGCCACTCCGACATCCTCGACGGCATCCGGGAGAGCAAGAAGCTCTCGGACGACGCCTCCGAGAAGTTGGTCACCGTCATCAACGACTTCAAGAAGGGCTTCTCGGCGAGCGACGGCAGCTCCGTCGTCGTCAACGAGGCCGACTCCGAAGCTCTGGATCCCGAGGACCTGGAGAAGGAATCGGTCAAGGTCCGTAAGCCTGCACCCAAGAAGGCCTAGGTAACCAATGGCAGCCACACTGCGCGAGCTACGCGGACGTATCCGCTCCGCCGGGTCGATCAAGAAGATCACCAAGGCCCAGGAGCTGATCGCCACGTCGCGGATCGCCAAGGCGCAGGCGCGGGTCGACGCGGCCCGGCCGTACAGCACCGAGATCACCAACATGCTCACCGAGCTGGCGGGCGCCAGCGCGCTGGATCACCCGCTGCTCGTCCCGCGGGACAACCCGAAGCGGGCCGCCGTGCTGGTGGTGTCCTCGGATCGCGGTCTGTGCGGTGGGTACAACGCCAACGTGCTGCGCCGCGCCGAGGAGCTGTTCTCGCTGCTGCGTGACGAGGGCAAGGACCCGGTGCTCTACGTGGTCGGCCGGAAGGCCTTGGGCTACTACAGCTTCCGCGGGCGCGAGGTCGTCGAATCGTGGACCGGCTTCTCCGAACGGCCGGAGTACGAGAACGCCAAGGAGATCGCCGAGACGCTGGTGACGTCCTTCATGTCCGGAGCCGACGACGACGGCGACGACGGCGGAGCCGACGGCATCCTGGGTGTCGACGAGATCCACATCGTGTCGACGGAATTCCGCTCGATGCTGTCGCAGACCGCGGTGGCACTGCGGGTCGCCCCGATGGTCGTCGAATACGTGGGTGACGACGAGCCCGAGGACGGACCGCGCACGCTGTTCTCCTTCGAGCCCAACGCCGAGACGTTGTTCGACGCACTGCTGCCGCGCTACATCGCGACCCGCGTGTACGCCGCACTGCTGGAGGCGGCCGCCTCGGAGTCGGCTTCGCGCCGGCGCGCCATGAAGTCGGCCACCGACAACGCCGACGATCTGATCAAGGCCCTCACGCTGGCGGCCAACCGCGAGCGTCAGGCGCAGATCACCCAGGAAATCAGCGAGATCGTCGGCGGCGCCAACGCGCTGGCCGACGCCAAATAGGCCTACGTAAAAGCGAAAGCGAAGAAGAGATATGACTACCGTAGAGACCAAGACCACGACGGGTCGCGTTGTTCGTATCACGGGCCCCGTGGTCGACGTCGAGTTCCCGCGTGGCTCCGTGCCCGAGCTGCTCAACGCGCTGCACGCCGACATCACCTTCGGCGCACTGGCCAAGACGCTGACCCTGGAGGTCGCCCAGCACCTCGGCGACAACCTGGTGCGCTGCATCTCCATGCAGCCCACCGACGGCCTGGTCCGCGGCCAGGACGTCACCGACACCGGCGCCTCCATCTCGGTGCCCGTCGGTGACGGCGTCAAGGGCCACGTGTTCAACGCCCTCGGTGACTGCCTCGACGAGCCCGGCTACGGCAAGGACTTCGAGCACTGGTCCATCCACCGCAAGCCGCCGGCCTTCGCCGACCTGGAGCCCCGCACCGAGATGCTGGAGACCGGTCTGAAGGTCGTCGACCTGCTCACCCCGTACGTGCGTGGTGGCAAGATCGCCCTTTTCGGTGGTGCCGGCGTCGGCAAGACCGTTCTGATCCAGGAGATGATCAACCGCATTGCCCGCAACTTCGGTGGCACCTCGGTGTTCGCCGGCGTGGGGGAGCGCACCCGTGAGGGTAACGACCTGTGGGTCGAGCTCGCGGACGCCAACGTGCTCAAGGACACCGCCCTGGTGTTCGGCCAGATGGACGAGCCGCCCGGCACCCGTATGCGTGTCGCCCTGTCGGCACTGACCATGGCGGAATTCTTCCGCGATGAGCAGGGCCAGGACGTGCTGCTGTTCATCGACAACATCTTCCGATTCACCCAGGCCGGTTCCGAGGTCTCGACCCTGCTCGGTCGTATGCCTTCGGCCGTGGGTTACCAGCCGACGCTGGCCGACGAGATGGGTGAGCTGCAGGAGCGCATCACCTCGACCCGTGGTCGCTCGATCACCTCGATGCAGGCCGTGTACGTGCCCGCCGACGACTACACCGACCCGGCGCCGGCCACCACGTTCGCCCACTTGGACGCCACCACCGAGCTCTCGCGTGCGGTGTTCTCCAAGGGCATCTTCCCCGCGGTGGATCCGCTGGCATCGTCCTCGACCATCCTGCACCCCAGCGTCGTCGGCGACGAGCACTACCGCGTCGCCCAGGAAGTCATCCGAATCCTGCAGCGCTACAAGGATCTTCAGGACATCATCGCCATCCTCGGTATCGACGAGCTGTCCGAAGAGGACAAGGTGCTGGTGTACCGCGCCCGCAAGATCGAGCGCTTCCTGAGCCAGAACATGATGGCCGCCGAGCAGTTCACCGGCCAGCCCGGTTCGACCGTGCCGCTCAAGGAGACCATCGAGGCCTTCGACAAGCTGGCCAAGGGAGAGTTCGACCACCTGCCCGAGCAGGCGTTCTTCCTCATCGGTGGCCTGGACGACCTGGCGAAGAAGGCAGAATCGCTCGGCGCCAAGCTGTGATGCCGGTACGAGTGCGAAAGGTGGTGTGGCATGGCTGAACTGGACGTCGAGATCGTCGCCGTCGAGCGCAAGCTGTGGTCCGGTAAGGCCACGTTCGTCTTCACCCGCACCACTGCGGGTGAGATCGGCATCCTGCCGCGACACATTCCGTTGGTGGCCCAGTTGGTCGACGACGCCATGGTGCGCGTCGAGCGCGAGGGTGAGGATGATCTGCGCATCGCGGTCGACGGCGGGTTCCTGTCGGTGACCGAGGGCGGGGTCAGCCTGCTGGTGGAGAACGCTCAGTTCGAGTCGGAGATCGACACCGACGCCGCCAAGCGGGACTCCGAGTCCGACGACGAGGCCACCGCAGCCTGGGGCCGTGCGCGGCTGCGGGCTGTCGGGCAGATCGACTAGTAGGCAACGCCGATGAGCGCGTCCATGTTGTTCATGGTCGCGCTCGTCGGCGTTTTGCTGCTTGCCGTCGCCGCCCTGGGCTATCGGCTGTGGAAGTTGCGCCAGGTGGGCGGCACTGCGGCGATCCTGCGTGACTATCCGGCGGCGGGTGGTCAGGGCTGGCGCCACGGCGTGCTGCGCTACGGCGAAAGCGAAGCCGAGTTCTACCGACTCTCGAGCGCACGCTGGTGGCCAGACCGTCGGATCAGCCGGCGCGGCCTCGAAGTGCTGTCACGCCGCTCCCCGCGCGGGGACGAGTTCGACATCATGACCGATGAGATCTCCATCCTCGAACTGCGAGATGCCGACCGGGGATTCGAGGTGGCGCTGGATCGCGGAGCGCTGACCGCGTTCACCTCGTGGCTGGAGTCGCGCCCGTCGGATCGAGCCCGGCGGCGCTCGGTTTAGCTGCGCTCGCCGCCCGGTTGCCACTTCACATCACCGTCGGGGTTGGCCACCCGCGACAGGATGAACAACAGATCCGACAGCCGGTTCAGGTATTTGGCCGGCAGGACGTTGACCGATTCCCCGTGCTGGTCGACCGCACGCCAGGCCGAGCGCTCGGCGCGCCGCGTCACCGTCCGGGCCACGTGCAGCAGCGCCGACAACGGGGTACCGCCGGGCAGGATGAACGAGTCGAGTTTCGGGAGACCCTCGTTGAACTCGTCGCACCAACCCTCGAGCCGGTCGATATAGCTCTGCAGGACCCGCAGGGGCGGATACTCGGGGTTGTCCACCACCGGAGTGGACAGGTCGGCCCCGGCGTCGAACAGATCGTTCTGGACCTGCAGCAAGACCCGACGGATGCGTTCGTCGGGCCCGCCCATCGACAACGCCACACCGATCGCGGCATTGGCCTCATCGCAGTCGGCGTAGGCCTCGAGTCGGGCATCGTTCTTGGAGACGCGGCTGAAATCACTCAGACCGGTCGTGCCGTCGTCGCCGGTCCGGGTATATATGCGGGTCAGGTGCACGGCCATGGTCCAAACCTACCTGTCATCGGGTCCGCAGCGGGCGCACCCCGGGGGTCGCACCGTTCTGAAACTGCGACGGTCACTGCTTAGACTGACCGCGTGAGCGATCGTTTCGTGGTGACGGGCGGAAGCCGGTTATCGGGCGAAGTCGCCGTCGGGGGAGCCAAGAACAGCGTCCTCAAGTTGATGGCGGCGGCACTACTGGCCGAGGGCACGAGCACGATCACCAACTGCCCCGACATCCTCGACGTGCCCCTGATGGCGGAAGTTCTGCGGGGACTGGGAGCGACGGTCGAGCTGGACGGTTCCACCGTGCGGATCACCTCGCCCGATGAGGTCAAGTACGACGCCGACTTCGCGGCCGTCCGTCAGTTCCGCGCCTCCGTCTGCGTCCTGGGACCACTGGTCGGGCGCGGGAAGCGTGCCCGGGTCGCGCTACCCGGTGGTGACGCCATCGGTTCGCGACCGTTGGACATGCACCAGGCGGGCCTACGGCAGCTCGGCGCTCGCTGCAATATCGAGCACGGATGTGTGGTTGCCGAGGCCGATCATCTGCGCGGGGCCGAGATCCAGTTGGAGTTCCCCTCGGTGGGGGCCACCGAGAACATCCTGATGGCCGCGGTGCTCGCCGAGGGCGTCACCACCATCCACAACGCGGCGCGCGAACCCGATATCGCCGATATCTGCACCATGCTCAACGAGATGGGCGCCCAGGTCTCGGGCGCGGGCTCGTCGACGTTGACGATCACCGGGGTGGATCGGCTGTATCCCACCGAGCACCGGGTGATCGGTGACCGCATCGTCGCCGCGACCTGGGGGATAGCCGCGGCGATGACACGCGGGGACATCTCGGTGACCGGGGTGGATCCAGCGCATCTGCAATTGGTTTTGCACAAGCTGCACGACGCCGGGGCGACCGTCACGCAGAGCGACAACGGTTTCCGGGTGGTCCAGTACGAACGTCCGAAAGCGGTGAACGTCGCGACGCTGCCCTTCCCCGGATTTCCGACGGACCTGCAACCGATGGCGATCGGGTTGGCCTGTATCGCGGACGGCACGTCGATGATCACCGAGAACGTCTTCGAGGCACGGTTCCGGTTCGTCGAGGAGATGATCCGCCTGGGTGCCGACGCGCGTACCGACGGTCACCATGCGGTGGTCCGCGGAATTCCGCAGCTGTCGAGTGCACCGGTCTGGGCGTCGGACATCCGGGCCGGCGCCGGCCTGGTGCTCGCGGGCCTGGTGGCCGACGGCGAGACCGAGGTGCACGACGTCTACCACATCGACCGGGGCTACCCGATGTTCGTCGAGAACCTGGCCAGCCTCGGTGCCGGCATCGAGCGGGTAAGCTAGCCGGAGTCGGCCGAGCTGCGACTTCAAGCCGCTGACCTGCGGATTTGACTTCGTACGGCACGTAGTTCTAATCTTTTGAAGTCGCCGCGGAGACGCGAGATAGAGAAGCTTGACTCGCCGGACGAGATAGTTTAAGCTGGCAGGGTTGCCCCGAAACGGGTAGCTTCTACACAATCTGGTCTGTTGTTTGAGAACTCAATAGTGTGTTTGGTGGTTTTTGTTTGTTGTTTTTTGGCCATCTTGGTGGGGGACTCCCCGTCTTCCTGCCACGTGGGATGGTTGTTTTTTTGATGCCAGTTTTTGGTGTCTTTTGTTTGTGATCG